>CALUOR010000011.1 GCA_944322285.1 uncultured Bacteroides sp. | reverse complement strand
GAGTGGGACGAGATGTACAAGGTGTTCAACATGGGCCATCGCCTCGAAGTCTACCTCTCGCCGGAGCACGCCGAGGAAGTCATCGCCATCAGCAAGAGCTTCAACATCGACGCGCAGGTCATCGGGCGCATCGAGGAAAGTGACAAGCGGGAGCTGATTATACGGAGCGAGTTCGGGGAGTTTAGGTACTAACCTATGGAAAGAGAACATCAAGGTTGCCTGCTTCTCATCGGTACGATAGTGGTTTATGGAGCCGTCATCTTCGTAGCCTATGAGCTGGACATCCCCTTCCTCAAAATGATTGGCTACATGCTCCCGGCTCTGACAGGCTCCTACATAGGAAGCCGGTATTTCAGCACGGCGAAGCAAAAGGACAAGAACAGCTTCTCCCGCCGGACGTGGGGCTGGCTCATCCTCGGCTGCCTGGCGTTGGCGGCGGTATTGGCTTGGCTGCTGGAGGGGAGGCTGTGGTAAATACATCAGAAGGATAGTAATAGATAAACATGGTAGAATCGGACATGATATTGCGACAGGCAGACGAGCTGAAGGCCCGCCTCGCCTCGGCACGCCCCTTGCCCAAAGAAGCATTGGGCAAGATAGAAGAAGCCCTCGCCATCGAATATACCTACGAGAGCAACCGCATCGAAGGCAATACACTGACTCTACAGGAGACAGCCCTCGTCATAGAGGAAGGACTGACCATCGGCGGGAAGAGCCTGCGCGAACATCTGGAAGCCATCAACCACAACGAGGCCATCGCCTTCATCAAGGACATTGCCCAAGGAGAAGAACCGATAACCGAACGCACCATTCTCCAAATCCACGCCCTCATCCTGCGCGGCATTGACCGGCAAAACGCGGGACGTTACCGCACGGTGCCCGTCCTCATATCAGGCAGCCGCCATGTGCCGCCACAACCCTATCTGATAGAAAAGCAGATGGAGGACTTTCTGCTTCGCTTCCGCGAGATGGAGAATGAAGGCATCCACCCCGTGGACATTGCCGCTTACCTGCACGACGAACTGGTGCGCATCCACCCCTTTATTGACGGCAACGGGCGCACCTCCCGCCTGTTGATGAATCTCTATCTCCTGCGGCATGGCTACGTGATGGTGCTACTGAAAGGCGATGCCGAAAGCAAGTTGGCCTATTACAAGGCGCTGGAGACATCGCACGTAGACAAGAATTCCACTCCTTTCCGCCAACTGGTGGAGGAGGCAGAACTGGCGGCGTTGCAACGATACATACAACTCATAGAAGAATAAGCATAAGAATATATGTCTGACAACAACACCCTACTCGAGAAACTCGACACCCTCGTGGCCCGCTACGAGGAAGTGTCCACCCTGATAACCGACCCGGCCGTCATCGCCGACCAGAAACGCTACGTCAAGCTGACGAAGGAATACAAGGAACTGGGCGACCTGATGAAGGCACGGCGGGAATACGTCCAAGTGCTGGCCGGCATCGACGAGGCAAAAGATATCATCGCCAATGAGAGCGACCCGGAGATGCGCGACATGGCCCGCGAGGAACTGGACAAGTGCGAGACGCGCCGCCCGCAGCTGGAGGAGGAAATCAAACTCCTGCTCATCCCCGCCGACCCGCAGGACAGCCGCAACGCCATCCTCGAAATACGCGGCGGCACGGGCGGCGACGAGGCAGCTCTCTTTGCGGGCGACCTCTTCCGCATGTACTCCAAATACTGCGAGCGCAAGGGCTGGCGGCTCGAAGTCTCCAGCGCCAACGAAGGCGCGGCCGGAGGCTTCAAGGAAATCATCTGCTCGGTGACGGGCGACAATGTCTACGGCACGCTGAAGTACGAGAGCGGCGTACACCGCGTACAGCGTGTCCCCGCCACGGAGACGCAAGGCCGCGTGCATACCTCCGCCGCATCGGTGGCCGTGCTGCCCGAAGCCGAGCCGTTCGACGTGGAGATAAACGAGGGCGAGATAAAGTGGGACACCTTCCGCAGCGGCGGCGCGGGCGGACAGAACGTCAACAAGGTGGAGAGCGGCGTGCGCCTGCGTTACAACTGGAAGAACCCCAACACGGGCGTGGTAGAAGAAATCCTCATAGAGTGTACCGAGACACGTGACCAGCCCAAGAACAAGGAGCGCGCCCTGAGCCGCCTGCGCACTTTCATCTACGACAAGGAGCACCAGAAGTACATCGACGACATCGCCTCCAAGCGCAAGACGATGGTCTCCACCGGCGACCGCTCGGCCAAGATACGCACCTACAACTACCCGCAGGGGCGCATCACCGACCACCGCATCAACTACACCATCTACAACCTGGCGGCCTTCATGGACGGCGACATCCAGGACTGCATTGACCACCTCATCGTGGCGGAGAATGCGGAGCGGCTAAAAGAGAGCGAACTCTGACCCCGAGACGAAGCCCGAAACGAGGACAAGACCTCGACGGCACCGAGGACAAGACCTCGATGACACTGAGGACAAGACCTCGACGGGCTTGAGGACAAGACCTCGGTTCGACCCTGCCCAAGACCCCCTGAAACCGAGACAATAGTGAAGGCCGAATCGTCACAGTAGTGACAACAACGTCAAGACAGTAGTGACGACATCGCCGTCACAGTAGTGAAGACGAAGCCGCCACAGTAGTGAAGCCGTCACCCTCATAAGTACAAACCCTAAACAGACAACTGTAAGTCATGAAACAGAAGCAGATAAACCACATTTTCCGCACGCTGGGCGCCTCGTTCCGCCGATGCGCCGTGCGCTTCCCCGTAACCGTGGCCTTCGCCTTTGCGCTGACGGCCTACCTCTGCCACTTGGTAGCCACCGAGGGAAAAGCCGCAGACGACAAACTGCTGATGACCACGGGCTATTACCTGTCCGTCGGCACCCTGCTTTCGCTCAGCCTGCACCTGTGGGCGGAGGAAGTGAAGCGACGGAGAATACGCATAGGCGTGCAGGTGACGGCGCACCTGCTCCTGATGGCCGACGCCCTCTTCCTTTACCTCTACACCATGGGGTCGCGAATGATAGATATCGGCATCGCCCACGGAGCAGCCATCCTCGCCATCGGGCTTTCGGTGTTCTTCCTTCCGTTCTTCCGGGAGAAGGACGACATTCCGGCATGGAACTTCACGCAATATGCCTCGGCGACACTGGGATTGGCCTTTATCGTAGGAGCCGTCATGAGCGGAGGATTGTGCCTGCTGGTATTCTCGCTGCACCAACTCTTCGGGATGGACATCAGCTACAAGTGTTACCTATACATATTAATAATGTGTAGCGAACTGCTGCCCCTGCTGATGTTCCTCGGCCTCCTGCCCGAAGGCGAGCGCAAGCACGACCGCCTGCCGCAACCCACCGCCTTCCTGCACAACATCCTGCACTACCTCTTCCTGCCACTGGCTGGACTCTACCTGCTGGTGCTCTACGTCTACGCAGGGACTATCATCGCCCGCTGGGAGTTGCCTGACGGATGGGTGTCGTGGCTGGTTACGGCCCTGATGGCGGGAGTCATCGGCATTGAAGGGGGACTGTATCCCTCGCGTGTCAAGAGCCATAAGCCGGTGGACGAACGCATTGCCCGCTGGTTGCCCCTGCTGACACTGCCCCTGCTGGTGCTGATGACGGTGGGCATCGGCCGCCGCTTCCTGGATTACGGCATCACGCTCAACCGCCTCTACCTGGCAACGCTCAACGCCTGGTTCTACTTTGTCTGCATCGGGCTGATAGCGGGAAAGGCCAAGCGCATCAGTTGGATACCCATCTCCTTCTCCATCATCTTCCTGCTGACGTCGGTGCTTCCGGTGAATTACGCCAGCATTACCCGAGACACATTAAGGAAGGAAATCAAAAGTCTTATGACCCAAAGCGAATTGGACAATCTCCCCTTGTCCGAAGCACAATACCAAACCTGGCTGAAGTCATTGCCCGAAGGCGGGAAGCAAGTGAATGAGAAACTTTACTACCTGAGCGGGATGTTCGGAGAAGAGAGCACCATCGACCTGGTCAGCAAAAACATCTCTTTCTACGCCATTCGCGAAGAGCAGACGCCGGACGTAAGGAACCTGCACTACACTTCGCAAGCACAAAACATCCCCATACCGAAAGGATATTCCCTCTTCACAGGCATCAACCTGAACACCCGGATTCCGAATGAGGATATACATGACGAACGGTTGTCCGTCCTCCTGACACCCGTGGATAGCATCAGCCTCCCCATCGACACCTTACGTGCCCGGGATAAAGACGGGACATTGCCACCGCCCATGTTCCGCACTCAGGCAGGCAATGTGCTGCTATTATCCTCATTCCATATATACATCTATAAAGAAGAAACAGAAGTAACCCTTGATGGCTACCTTTTCCATCATGAACAAATCCATAAATAACTAATAATGATATGAACAGACAAGAACTTTTTGACAACATCCGCCGCAAGCAGAGTTTCCTCTGCGTCGGTCTGGACACCGACATCAAGAAAATCCCCGAACATCTGTTGGACGGGGCGGAACCGGTATTCAATTTCAACAAGGCCATCATCGACGCCACCGCCGACCTCTGCGTGGCCTACAAGCCCAATCTGGCCTTCTACGAATGCTTGGGCGTGAAGGGATGGCAGGCGCTGGAGAAGACCGTGAAGTACATCCGGCAGAACTACCCCGACCAATTCATCATCGCCGACGCCAAGCGCGGAGACATCGGCAACACCTCGGCCATGTATGCCCGCTCGTTCTTCGAAGACATGGACATCGACGCCGTCACCGTGGCCCCCTACATGGGCGAGGACAGCGTGACGCCTTTCCTCACTTACGCAGACAAGTGGGTCATCCTCTTGGCACTGACCTCGAACAAGGGCTCGCACGACTTCCAGCTGACGGAGGACGCGCAGAGTGAACGCCTCTTCGAGAAAGTGCTCCGCAAGAGCCAGCAGTGGGCGGGCGACGACCGCATGATGTACGTCGTAGGCGCCACACAGGGCCGCATGTTCGAGGACATCCGCAAGGTGGTGCCCAACCACTTCCTCCTCGTCCCCGGCGTAGGCGCGCAGGGCGGTTCGCTCGAAGAAGTATGCAAGTACGGCATGACCAAGGAGTGCGGCCTGATAGTGAACTCCAGCCGGGGCATCATCTACGCAAGCAAGGGCACGGACTTTGCCGAAGCGGCCCGCCGGGCAGCGCAGGAGGTGCAGGCGCAAATGGCCAAGGAACTGAAGGCAGCCGGTATCGTATAACCGGCTTTCATTCTACAACTAACCATCAAGAGGCGTGTTCATAAAAGAGCATGCCTCTTTCTTTTTATCCCTTGTTTGTGTAACTCATCCTTTTCACCTATCTTTGTGCCTGTAAATCAATAAGGGAAAGATTCATGTCCTACGAACGTAAAATCATCAACGACCCCGTCTTCGGGTTCATCAGCATACCGAAAGGGCTGCTCTACGACCTGGTGTGCCACCCCTTGCTGCAACGGCTTACCCGCATCAAGCAAGTGGGCCTGTCATCCGTGGTTTACCCCGGGGCGCAACATACCCGCTTCCAGCACTCACTGGGCGCCTACTACCTGATGTGCGAGGCCATACAGCACCTGACGGCCAAGGGCAACTTCATCTTCGACAGCGAGGCGGAAGCCGTAGAAGCCGCCATCCTGCTGCACGACATCGGGCACGGTCCTTTCTCGCACGTGCTGGAGGACACCATCGTGCCGGGCGTGTCGCACGAGGACATTTCGCTCATGCTCATGGAACGCATCAACCGCGAGATGAACGGGCAACTGACGCTGGCCATCCAAATCTTCAAGGACGAATACCCCAAGAAGTTCCTGCACCAGCTGGTCAGCGGCCAACTCGATGTGGACCGCCTGGATTATCTGCGTCGCGACAGCTTCTACACGGGCGTCACCGAAGGCAACATCGGCTCGGCACGCATCATCAAGATGCTCGACGTGAAGGACGACCACTTGGTGGTGGAGGCCAAAGGCATCTACTCCATCGAGAACTTCCTCACCGCCCGGCGCCTGATGTATTGGCAAGTCTATCTGCACAAGACTTCCGTGGCTTACGAACGGATGCTCATCAGCACCCTGCTGCGAGCCAAGGAGCTGGCCTCCCGCGGGACGGAGCTTTTCGCCTCGCCGGCCTTTCACTATTTTCTGTATCACGACATCAACCGCGATGTCTTCTACAATGACCCGGCTTGTCTGGAGAACTTTATCCAGTTGGACGACAATGATATATGGACATCCCTCAAAGTGTGGTGCGGACACCCGGACAAAGTTCTGTCTACCCTCAGCCAAGGCATGGTGAACCGCCACCTCTTTAAAGTGGAAATCTCCAACGAACCATTCAGCGAAGAACGGAAACAGGAGCTGACCCGCCAAGTGGGCATTGAGCTGGGCATACCGATGGCCGATGCCGCCCACTTCGTCACCACGTCCTGCATCGAAAGAAACATGTACAACCCCGCCGATGACAGCATTGAGGTTATCTACAACGACGGGAGCACGAAGAACATAGCCGAGGCATCGGACATGCTCAACATCTCTCTGCTATCGAAGAAAGTAAAAAAACACTACTTATGTTACCTACGTCCGCACAAGTAAATGCAAAATATTCCCTGCAAGTTAAGGATATATCAAAAAAAAGTGCGTTATTTGTAGGTTGAAAACCATCTAACAAGAAAAAAATATGGAATTTTCTGCCAAGCAAATTGCCGCATACATCCAAGGAGAAATCGTTGGAGACGAGAATGCCACCGTGCATACCTTTGCCAAAATAGAAGAAGGTATGCCGGGAGCCATTTCTTTCTTGTCCAACCCGAAGTATACGCCTTACATCTACGAGTCGAAGGCAAGCATCATCTTGGTAAACAAGGACTTTGTGCCGGAGCACGAGGTGAAAGCCACCTTAATCAAAGTAGACAACGCTTATGACAGCCTGGCAAAATTGCTTACCCTCTACGAGCAAAGCAAACCCAAGCTGACGGGTATAGACTCCCTGGCTTACATAGCGCCTACGGCAAAGATAGGGAAAAACGTGTATATCGCTCCCTTTGCCTATGTAGGCGACCATGCGGAAGTGGGCGACAATACCTCCATTCACCCACATGTCACCATAAGCGCGGGGACCAAGATAGGTAACGATTGCATCTTATATCCTAACGTTACCGTTTACCACGACTGCCGGATAGGAAATCGGTGCATATTGCACGCCGGATGCGTCATCGGGGCCGACGGCTTCGGTTTTGCCCCCACCCCCGAAGGTTACGAAAAAATTCCACAAATAGGTATTACCATTCTTGAAGACGACGTAGAAGTAGGAGCCAATACGTGCGTAGACCGCGCCACTATGGGAGCTACCATTGTACACCGCGGCGTAAAACTGGACAATCTGGTGCAAGTGGCACACAACGATGAAATAGGTTCGCACACCGTCATGGCCGCTCAAGTGGGCGTGGCCGGTTCGACCAAGGTGGGAGAATGGTGCATGTTCGGCGGCCAGGTAGGCATCGCGGGACACATCCATATCGGCGACCGGGTCGTGTTCGGCGCACAATCCGGCGTACCGAGCAGCACCAAGAGCGATCAACGCCTGATAGGCACGCCCCCCATGGAAGAAAAGCCCTACTTCAAGTCACAGGCCATCTTCCGCAAGTTGCCTGACATGTACTTTGAACTGAACGCGTTACGCAAAGAACTGAACGAACTAAAAAAACAATTAAATAAGTAACCCATGCTGAAACAAAAAACTCTGAAAGACAGCTTCTCACTCAGTGGAAAGGGACTTCACACGGGTCTTAACCTGACCGTCACCTTCAACCCGGCTCCGGAAAACCATGGATATAAAATCCAACGGACGGACGTAGAAGGACAACCCATCATAGACGCCATAGCCGACAATGTGGTGGAGACAACGCGAGGAACCGTCTTGTGCAAGAATAATGTAAAGGTAAGCACCGTGGAACATGGCATGGCGGCCCTCTACGCATTAGGGATAGACAACTGCCTGATACAAGTCGATGGTCCTGAATTCCCCATCTTGGACGGAAGTTCTCAATATTACGTAAATGAGATAGAACGTGTAGGCATCGAGGAGCAGAATGCCGTAAAGGACTTTTATATCATCAAATCCAAGATAGAGTTCCGCGATGAAGAAACAGGCTCGTCCATCATCGTACTGCCGGATGAGAACTTCAGCCTGAACGTACTGGTATCCTACGACTCGAACATCATCCCCAACCAATACGCCACGCTGGAAGACATGGCCAAGTTCAAGGACGAGATAGCTGCCAGCCGCACGTTCGTTTTCGTCCGCGAAATAGAGCCGTTGCTTCAAGCCGGCCTCATCAAAGGCGGAGACCTGGACAACGCCATCGTCATCTACGAGCGTCAGATGCCGCAAGAGAACTTCGACAAACTGGCCGATGTAATGGGAGTTCCCCATATGGATGCCAGCCACTTGGGCTACATCATGCACAAGCCATTGGTTTGGCCCAACGAATGCGCCCGCCACAAGTTACTCGATGTCATCGGCGACATGGCGCTGATAGGCAAACCCATCAAAGGCCGCATCATCGCCACACGCCCCGGCCATACCATTAATAATAAGTTTGCCCGCCAGATGCGCAAGGAAATTCGCCTGCACGAGATACAGGCTCCTATCTACGATTGCAACCGTCCGCCACTCATGGACGTAAACCGCATCCGCGAGCTGTTGCCCCACCGCTATCCTTTCCAATTGGTAGATAAAGTAATCGAAATGGGCGCCAACTATATTGTAGGCGTAAAGAATGTGACGTCCAACGAACCTTTCTTCCAAGGACATTTCCCGCAGGAACCGGTGATGCCGGGCGTGCTTCAGATAGAGGCCATGGCACAAGTGGGCGGTCTGTTGGCGCTGAACTCTGTGGACGAACCCGAACGTTACTCCACCTACTTCCTGAAGATAGACGGGGTAAGATTCCGCCAAAAGGTTGTGCCGGGTGACACCTTGTTGTTCAGAGTAGAACTGATGGCTCCCATCCGTCGGGGCATATCCACCATGAAAGGTTATGTATTTGTAGGAGAGAAAGTAGTATGCGAGGCTGAGTTTACAGCCCAAATAACGAAAAACAAGTAAACGGAAGATTAACATGCAGGAACAAAATAAAATCAGCCCCTTAGCTTACGTCCATCCGGAAGCGCATATCGGTCATAACGTAGAAATCGCTCCGTTCGTCTTCATCGACAAGAATGTGGTGATTGGCGACAACAACGTCATCATGGCTAACGCCAACATCTTGTACGGAAGCCGCATCGGCAATGGAAACACAATCTTCCCCGGGGCCGTTATCGGCGCCATTCCGCAAGACCTGAAATTCAGAGGCGAAGAAACCACCGCAGAGATTGGCGACAACAACACCATTCGCGAGAATGTAACCATCAACCGAGGCACCGCCGCCAAAGGACGCACCATTGTAGGCAACAACAATCTGCTGATGGAAGGCGTACATGTAGCTCATGACGCCATGGTGGGCAATGGCTGTATCATCGGTAATGCCACGAAGCTGGCGGGTGAAATCATCATAGACGACAACTCCATCATCAGCGGCGGAGTGCTGATGCACCAGTTCTGCCACGTGGGAGGATATGGCATGATACAAGGAGGATGCCGTTTCAGCAAGGACATCCCCCCCTACATCATCGCCGGACGCGAGCCCATCTGCTATGCCGGGCTGAACATCGTAGGTCTGCGCCGCCGCAATTTCTCCAACGAGACCATCGAGGCAATCCACAATGCTTACCGCATTATCTATCAAAGCGGACTGAACACTACAGACGCACTGAAGAAGATTGAAGAAGAGATGGAAATGACCCCCGAAATAACTTATATTGTAGAATTCATCAAAAACTCACCCCGCGGCATCATACCCGCAGGGAAATAATAACACGCACAATTATGATTTACAGATTTACGCTTATTTCTGATGAAGCAGATGATTTCGTCAGAGAAATACAAATAGACCCTGAAGCAACTTTTTATGATTTCCATGAAGCCATCCTGAAGTCTGTCGGCTACGCCAATGACCAAATGACATCGTTCTTCATTTGCGATGATGATTGGGAAAAGGAGAAGGAAATCACTTTAGAGGAAATGGACGATAACTCCGAGATGGACAGCTGGGTAATGAAAGACACCCGTATTGACGAACTGGTGGAAGACGAGAAACAGAAGCTGATTTACGTGTTCGACTACATGACCGAACGTTGTTTTTTCATCGAGTTATCCGAGATTATCACAGGGAAAAACATAAAAGGTGCCCAATGCACCAAGTCGCAAGGCGAGCCTCCCAAACAAACAGTTGACTTCGATGAATATGA
The DNA here is from genome assembly GCA_944322285.1 of uncultured Bacteroides sp. GTDB lineage: Bacteria > Bacteroidota > Bacteroidia > Bacteroidales > Bacteroidaceae > Bacteroides. Next base: position 74,928 of record CALUOR010000011.1, on the reverse strand, counting down.
GGCCAAAGCCAACGCTGCCGCCATGGATCTTGACGAAAACTTCTACGGCGACCAAGGCTATAACAATGATGAATTCGACCCTGACAGCTACAGCGGTTATGGCGAAGGAGGAGGCGGTAATCCGTATGACGAAGACAGATACTAAAAAATGAAGAATGATAAATGATGAATGAAGAATTAGGCTGCGCTGTCATAGCACATTTTCATGCCGCATGGCATTCTTCATTCACCATTCTTCATTCTTAATTCTCCCGTTCTTCCTTAATTCTTCCGTTCTTCATTTCCATGAATGCCCTCATTGTGCTTATAGGTCCTACAGGCGTCGGTAAAACGGAGCTTAGCTTGCGTTTGGCGGAAGCTTTTCATACTTGTATCCTTTCGGCCGACTCGCGCCAATTGTACGCTGACCTCAAGATTGGCACCGCCGCGCCTACACCGGCACAATTGCAACGGGTAAAGCATTACTTCGTGGGTACGCTGAAATTGACCGATTACTACAGTGCCGCCCAATACGAGACCGAGGTACTGCAATTACTTGATACCTTATTCAAAGAGAAAGAAACCGTATTGCTCACAGGCGGTTCCATGATGTATGTGGACGCCGTTTGCAAAGGCATTGACGACATTCCTACCGTAGACGCCGAAACTCGCCAACTGATGCTGCAACGCTATGAGACGGAAGGGTTGGAGCCATTGTGCGCCGAACTCAAACTGATTGACCCGGAGTATTATCGTATCGTAGACTTGAAAAATCCCAAGCGTGTTATCCATGCGCTCGAAATCTGCTACATGACAGGGCGTACCTATACTTCTTTCCGTACCCGCAGTGCCAAGGAACGACCTTTCCACATTCTCAAAATCGGTTTGACCCGCCCGCGCGAAGAGTTGTATGAGCGTATCAACCGACGTGTAGACCAAATGATGGCCGAGGGACTTTTGGACGAAGCCCGCCGGGTCTATCCGCACAAGACTTATAATTCACTGAACACTGTAGGCTATAAAGAACTGTTCAAATACTTCGACGGCGAATGGAGCTTAGACTTTGCCATTGAGAAAATCAAACAGAACTCACGCATCTACTCCCGTAAGCAAATGACTTGGTTCAAGCGGGACGCGGACATTCGTTGGTTCCATCCTGAACAAGAAACGGAGATACTGACGTACCTCCGTTCCCAACTACAAAGATAATTCCTGCACAAAGCTTCAGGGCAACGCCTTTACCGTCTGACGCAGGCGAATGTCTTTGCTCGAAGCGCCTACCATCAGTTCAAACTCTCCGGGCTCTACCGTCCAGCGCATATTGCGGTCTAACAGCTGCAAGTCTTCCGGAGTCAGGCGGAAAGTGACCGTTTTTGTTTCACCGGGTTGTAACGTGACACGCTCGAAGCCGCGCAATTGCGAATCGTAGGTAATGACACTGCCCACTTTGTCGCGCACATATAGCTGCACCACTTCATCGCCCGAACGTTTACCTGTATTGGTTACCTTCAACTTCACGGTATAATCCCCCTGCGTGGGCTGCTCCAACGGAGTAACTTCCAAATCTGAATAAGCAAAGGTCGTGTAGCTCAATCCGTAACCAAAAGGATAAAGCTCACCTAACACACGGGTCGAACCGGCACCGTTAGGCCCGCTTTGTGGCTGGCTTCCATGTGAACCCGGTTTGAAAGGAAAATTCAGCTCTATCTGCCCAACACTTTTAGGGAAGGTAACAGTCAGTTTACCACCCGGATTACATTCACCAAATAAAGTTTCGGCAATGACATTCCCACCTTGGCAATTCGGGAACCAAGTCTCCAAGATGGCGGGAATATATTGGTCCGCCCAGTTGATAGTCAACGGCTGGCCATTAATCAGAACAAGCACGACCGGCTTCCCCGTAGCGTACAATGCCTCAAGCAGTTGTTGCTGACGCCCGGGCAAATCGAGCGAGGTGCGCGAACGGCTTTCACCCGTGCGATATTCATCCTCACCCAACACGGCTATTATCACGTCACATTCCGAAGCCTTTTCTACGGCTTCCGCCATATCCGCCTTTTCTTGTTCGGTCAGCGGAGTAGGAAGTATCTCGCTTGCCGGCCAGTCCTTATCCACGATGTCGCACCCTTTTGCATAGATTACGGCATCTTTACCTAAATAAGCACGCAATCCGTTCACTACGGAAATCTTTTCCAACCGGTTAGGCCCGTAACGGCTTTCCATAAAGTTGCTTTCGTCCGCCAAAGGTCCTGTCACCAACACTTTCTTCACCTGCTTTTTATCCAAAGGAAGCAACCCGTCCTCATTCTTCAGCAAAACTAACGATTGCTGTTGTACCTGCTTCACAAAGTCCATGTGATGTTCTATGCCACCTTTCTTAGCGGACATTTCTTTTTCATCCACATACGGATGGTCGAACAATCCCAAACGGAATTTTATGCGCAACACTTCCGCCACACGCTTGTCTATGGTAGCCATGGAGATTCGCTTTTCTTCCAGCAAACGGCGGATGGGAAGAATGAAATCCGAAGGCGGCGTAAAATGAGTACGTACGTTCAGTCCGGCTTCCAACACCTGACGAACCGCTTCCTCATACGTGTCGGCCACATGATGCTTAGTCTGGACAAACTCCACTGCCTCGCTATCGCTCACCACATATCCATCGAAGCCATATTCCTCACGCAACAGTTCCGTCAGGAAATAATAGCTGGCGCTGACAGGAACTCCGTCCCAATCGTTGTAGCTGCTCATCACACCCATGGGATGAGCCTCCTGAATGACCTTCTTGAAGGGGTACAGATAAAGCTGGTGCAATTCGCGTGGAGCCACATGCGGGTCGGTGCGGCAATTGCCGTCACGTCCGCCTTTGGGCACACTATAGACCGCATAGTGCTTCAAGGTGGAAGCCACTCCCTGCGACTGGATGCCCTTCACCATCTCCGTGCCTAACGAAGCCACCAGGTAAGGGTCTTCCCCATAACACTCCAACGTACGCCCCCAGCGAGGATCACGGGCTATATCGAGTATCGGCGCATAGACATTGGTGTACCCCAGCATACGCGCCTCTTGCCCGATAATGACGCCTGCCTGATGTACCAACTCCCGGTTCCAAGTGCTTCCCACCGCGATGGGAGCGGGCAAAGGCGTAGCTTTCGTATGGTTCAGTCCATGGATGCCCTCGTTGCTGAAGTCCACGGGTATGCCCAGCCGCGTCTCTTCTATGAACCAACGCTGTACTTGGTTGATGGCTTTGGCATGATTCTTAAACGGGTAGAGCATCGGTTCTACCCGCTTCGACTTCCCGCCTACGCCGTTCAGCATTTCATCGATATTGGCAATGCCGTCCTTCCAGACTTCCTGCTTCCATCCCGGCGTAGGCAACGAATCCCGCAACACTCGTCCATAGCCATAGAGGGTAGCCAACTGGCAGGTTTTCTCTTCCACATTCATCTGCGACAACAAATCCTGTACCCGTTTTTCCAAAGGTTGCGAAGCGTCTTCATACACATCCTTCACTCCATTCTTATTGAAGTCAATCCATCCTTCGTGATAGATGGAATGCTTCTGCGCATGCAAGGGAAGCGCCATACACACTCCCAATAGCATGCATGTAGCCAATCGTTTGTTTTTCATTGTTATTCTTTATAATATAAGTCCTTACCCACGTTTTCTATCCATTCGTAAAACAGGCTCATGTCCTGCTTATTCCGTTGCCCCCTCTTTCGCCATTCTTCCAACAAGGCGATGCCTCTTGCCTTAATCCGATTCTCTACCGGTGCCAGCCGCTGCATGTATCCATTGCCTTCTTCGTTGTAAAGCAACGCCCAATGCAGGTAACGTTCACTGCCCATGCCCCATTTCAGGCTGAACACCTCATCTTTTAGACGTAATGACTCATAGGACAAAGGCGAAGTGCCCAACGATTTATCCATACAAACCGTCTCCGGCAACTCCTCATCCACCCATAGAGGAATGGCTATGCCCGTAGGCGGATACCCCAAGAGTGTCCACATGGTGCTCAGGGAGGCATTTTCTCCTTTCTTCACGCCTTGCACCACCACCGAACACGATGTGCTGCTGCGGGGAATAAAATCCTGGTCGACAAACCAGCCCGAAGCATCCTCCCCCGTGAAAGGAGGCTGACGCAAGTCTACGCCCAAAAGGCAATGATGGAACGAGCGCGAAAGGTCCGTGAATATCCGTCCGGGAGTAATGGCTTGCTCACGTGCTAAAGGTTCGAGCACACGCACCGCCTCCTGATAGCGTACGACGCCCGCACCCGGACCATACGTACCCGAAACTGAGAAATTGGTGCGTGCCACATAACCGTCGGGAGCAACCTGCGGGTCGTTGGCATCATACGCCTTATAACCATAATCATCCACTTCGAACATCACCGCCCCACCCCGCGCGTCTATCACACCGAAGTTCGCTTCTATCATACTGGGCTTCCGAAGGGTGTCCAGATAATGACGGAAATCATCTACCGTGGCGCATAATTCCAATGCCCGATGAATGGCACGCCCGTTGGCCACGCCCCGTTCTTCCCCTTCCTTCACGTCCACCAAGTTGTAACTCTGTGTGTTCATCAAGGCAAAGCCGGCGGAATTTACCCCTATCCACGCCTCTTTTTTCAGACGGTAATCGGCACTGTTTACCACGGCAATGAAGTCGTAACGTTCGCCACGGACATACTCCACATGGTTTTGCAGGAAGTCCGTGTCGCGGTGTTTCCACAACAAAGGCCGTCCGTCCGGCGTTGCCCGTCCGGAAACAACAGCAGAAGTACATGCCCAACCTACAACTCCGCCATACAAACACAATAGTAATAAAAGTAGTTGTTTCATGCTATTAAATGATAATTTAGCGGGCTGTTTTTAGGCACGGATTACGCGGATTGGTCACGGATTTCTTTTGTCATGCTGAACGCAGTGAAGCATCTCCCAGTGCGTGAGGGAGATTCTTCGCTTCGCTCAGACTATACCTTAATACAATAATCAAAAGTGGTTTTGAGCGTAGCTAATGACAAATACAAGAGATTTTCTTAAAAATCCATGTAATCCGTGTAATCCGTGCCTAAAACTAAATTCCCATTTACAATACAAATATAATCTTTCCTACCGATATATCCAATAAAACGAGCCGGCATCAACGAAAAAGACAGGGCAAGAATAATACTTCAAGCGCGCAAATTCCGAGGCGGCAATCTTGCCATATCGGAATAAATCGCTACCTTTGCCTCTCGGGAACCTCGGTTAGCCAGTGGGTGAGGGAGGTTTCTATAGTTTTTATAGAAAAGGCGTTTACGTCCTTATCTTCTACGTCCAAATCTCGCAAATTTGACCATCAGAAGATAACGGCAACGGGAGACGTCCACTTGAGATGTTATATCCGCATCCTTTCATTAGGAGGACATGCAGTTTATTTATAGCATCTTGGCGTGGGCTAACTGCGTTGCCTATCCTGATGGGAGGCATGCGAGAGCCCGGACGTAGGATAGGTGAATGTACAGGTTCCCATGCCTTTTTCATTTACAGCCGAATCTGGGGAACGCTGTCGGCATAACAAGTTGTAGTCCTTCGGCCATGGATTGGAAAGTCGCCCTGCTGTATGTCCTCTTCTGCCTGCTTACGTTGGCATTGCTTTTTTGTGCGGTTCTGGTCCGTATTTTCCTGCATTGGAAAAACAAAGACGTACATTTTCCGACTGACACATCCCTACCAACATCCGCACCGGACGAGGAGGAAGTCCGGAAAGCGGAAGAACCGACTTGCCCAATTCTGTCTTCTCCGCATACGGAAATATGGGAAAACCTATCGCCCGATAGTCGCAAACTATGGGAGAAACTGACAGTTCTGATGGAAAAAGAAGAGGTATGGCGTGACCCTAACCTCACACTCAACAGCTTGTCCGCCATGCTGGGAACCAATCGCACCCGTTTCTGCCATCTCGTACAAGAAGCGGGCTATACAGGTTATAAAGACTACATCAACCGCCACCGCATCCATGCCTTCCTGCAACTGGTGAAGACAGATGGAACCACCTCCATACAGAATGCTTTCTTCAGCGTAGGTTACCAGTCGAAGATGACCGCTCTACGCCATTTCAAAATGTATACCGGCATGACACCTACGGAATACCTGCAAGGACTGAAGGAAGGGAAAGAAAAGAATCATTAATCTTACGATTACGTCACAATCCACTTCTCCATATTTCGCGGCTGAGCTTTTATAAGGTTTCTTTCTACATCTTTGTTTGGACAAGCTAATGTATAGTAGTCAAACCTACTACTATAGCCTGTTATAGTAAGAAAACCACTATGATAAAATAATGAGAACAAATCATCATCATCATCTAAACCTCTTAATACAAATCCGCTACACTTATAAGACGTATCTTCCAGATTATACTTACTTTGCCTCAGTAACTCCGCCAGATAAGTGGGCGTGCCTGTCTCGAACCAGTAACTGCCGAATTCTTCTTCCTTGAACGTATTCAGCAAACTGAAAGGATTGTAAATGCCCTGAGTGTTGGGCGCGAAATGATAACCGTCATACCATTCCTTCAGCTTGGTGCAAGTCTCTTCGTAGGTAAGCCCTTGCGCCTCGGCCAGTTCATGCAGCTCTACATCCAGACTCTCACGAATCTCCTGTTCGGTGAGTCCGCACAGACTGACGTATCTTTTACTCATCGAGATGTCTTGCAGGTTATTCAAGTCACTGAACACGCTCACCTTGCCAAACTTGGTGACACCCGTCAGCATGGCAAACTTGATGCAACCGTCCAGCGTCTTCAGCACGCCATAGAAAGGCTTCAACGTGTTGCGGTACTCCTCTTGCAAAGCCCTGTTCCCAATAGCCTGCAACATGGGCTTGTCATACTCGTCTACCAAAATTACAACACGCTGACCCGTCTGCTCATAAGCCCGCCGGACAATGCCCGCAAAACGCAAAGGCAAAGAAGTCTCGGACGGACTGCTTCCATATAAATCTTCCCAGATACACAAATAGTTATTCAGAATGCGATTCAAGCTTTCCGGTTCGTCATACTTCTCGATGTTCAGGTCAATGTGCAATATCGGGTGCTCCACCCAATCCTTTTCCAGTTGCTCTATCGCCAATCCTTCAAACAACTCCCGCTTTCCCTGCATATAAGCTTCGACCGTGGAAAGCAACAAGCTTTTGCCGAACCGGCGGGGACGGCTCAAGAAATAATAACTGCCCGTACGAACGAGTTGATACACCAAGGCGGTCTTGTCTACATAAAAATAGCCCTCTTTGCGAATCTTCTCAAAATTCTGGATTCCTATGGGATAAATCTTCGTGCTCATGTCCGATCATTCATTTATGCAAATGTAACAAAAGAATTTGAGAAAGGAAAAAATTATCCCTATCTTCATAAGTTGAAATTACCAAAAAGGTCTAACGGGAAAGTAAGTGTAATGAAGGTTGCATTCTGATAGGAAGAATCTAACCTCACCCATGCCCATCATTGCATCAATAAATCCCGGCCAATTAGAATGACCAATCTAAAGTTCATCTAATTAATAAGTATGAGCACAGAATTAATGTATACTACGATAAATGATAATTTAGCGGGTTGTTTTAGGCACGGATTACACGGATTTTATCACGGATTTCTTTTGTCATGCTGAACGTAGTGAAGCATCTCCCAGTGCGTGTGGGAGATTTTTCGCTTCGCTCAGACTATACCTTAATATAATAATCAAAAGTGGTTTTGAGCGTAGCTAATGACATATACCAAAGACCTTATTAAAAAATCCATATAATCCGCGTAATCCGTGCCTAAAACTAAATTCCCATTTATTGTATAAATTAATTCTGTACTCATAGTTATAAGCGGATTGTTTTTAGGCACGGATTTAGCTTCGTTCAAATCCTATATTTTAAAAATACGATAAAACAAAGCCCAACACTATCCGCCGGGCACGAAAAAGGCGGTGGCTTGATTTGGAGCGCACCGCCGATAAAAACTATAGTTCCGTTATTGCTTCTTCTTGCTGTTTAAGAAATAAGATATAATTCCTTTATTGCTCTTGCCATACTGCAAAGTAAGCGCATTTATGGTTACGTTGTTGATGCTGTCATCTATTTAACAACATCAGTTAGCATCTTTTAATAATCAGCGATACGCTTCCACCAAGTCAAAGAACGCCGTCCAATCGGATTTGCAATCCGATTATTGTAGATAAGATGTTAAGCGGATTGAAAATCCTGATACTCATGGCCAACGGATGACATATCCGCCGGAACGGGCGGAAAAAGAACGCCAGGACGGGTTATCTTTGAAGTAGTCGCAGTTTACAGCATCGCCGCAATCTTCCTTATGTTTGCAAGCCGTTCCATGAAAGACTTGTCCTTCTTGGCGGTCTGCATATTGTAATCCATTTGCAACCCTGTAAGGATATGCGCAGGGATGCCCAAGGCGGCTTCCACAAGCAGGGCCGTGTTCGTGGTGACGGGACGGCGGCAATTCAATATGTCATTCAATACTTTGTATGAGATGCCTATCTCTTGCGCCAGCTTCTTCTGTGAAATGCCCCGGTATTCTATTTCCTCTTTGAGCAGTTCGCCCGGATGTGTCGGTTCGGACGGTTCAAGGTTGTTGGCAATCATTTTTGAGTCTACTCCTTTAATCGTAACCATAGCAGAATCATTTATAATGGTTTGACAATTCCAATATGTTGCAGATGTAAACAATCGTTTCAGAATCCTGCTCCGACACGGTAAATTCAATGCGGTATTGGTTGTTCACTCTTATAGAAGAAATGCCCGCCTTTTCGCCTTTCAATACTTCGTAATTGAGAGAATGAATCGTAAACAATTCTTCCACGTTCAAGGCTCGTTTAAGCGTGTCTATGCGTTTTTGATACCGCTTCACGATGTCAGGCTGAAAACGGTGCTTCTTGTCACTTTTCCCCGTTTCGTAGAGTTCGCGCAAATATTCCTTATCGAAAGTTACAATCATGCTGTTTATCGTTTACTGGTGCAAAGATAATGATTTCTCCCATATTATCCACTAAAAAGACGGACTTTTTTCGTCCAATCGGAACCGAAGGTCGGCGTAGCCTATTGCAATCCGACTGTGTTGAGTATCAGGATTTTTAACCCGATTATTGTAGATAAGATGTTAAGCGGATTGAAAATCCTGATACTCATGGCCAGCGGATGACACATCCGCCGGGACGCAGATGCAAAATTAAATGATAATTTATCTTTTAAATGAAGAATGATGAATTAAGAATGAAGAATAACCATGCGGCGTGATTGTGTACACAGACAGCGCAGCCTAATTCTTAATTCTTCATTTAAAGCGCGCTTGCGCGCGCTAAATTCCCATTTATCTTAACCATAGCCTGCCGGACAAAAAACTTTCGCCCCAAACCGATACCTCGGCCTGGGGCGAAATAAACAAAACAAACAATTTTATAAGGATTACAAATGTCCTTTTTCACAAAAGAACATCTGCAAATGCTTTCATAGCATCAAAGGTTACAAAGTATCTTTTATTCAGGCTGAAACGCGCTCTTGTTACAGCCTGTTTCCTTCAGCATTATATCTGCCTATGCGGCACAATTAGTAATTGTTCATGCGCACGATTACAAATCGTACAGCCGTACGCATACGAATCGTACAACAAAGCCATTCGTCTGACAACGAAACATCAGCCCCTCTCCTTGCCTTTCGCAGCCTGCTTTCCGGATGAACTTAGTCTCATTCTCCATCCGCAAAGAGTTCCGACCTTATCCTTTCAAACGGAGCATCCTTCAGCACCACCCGCTTCTGTGCGTCCAGCAAGTAAAGCGAAGGCATGGCGCGCAGGTCATACAACGCTCCTGCCTTGATGGCTTCCCGGTCTGTGCCTATGATCCATCCTTGCGGCATGTCCGCCAAAGTCTCCCTCCACACCTTCTCATTGCCTTCCGTATAGATGGCCAACACACTGACCCGTCCCGCTTGAACCGCCTTAGCCAGCGCGCTGTCCATCTTCATAGTTTCTATCACTTCGTGACAACTGCTGCACTCCGGGTCGTAGAACACCACGAGCAAACGGTTGCCCCGCACGGGTGTATCAGCCAGCGAACGGCGTGTGCCGTCTGGCAAGTAATAGATAAAGTCCTCCGCCGGCTTCCCCACCTTGTTACGGTTCAGCAATTGCAGCTTGAATGCCATTGAGCTGACTTGCGCATCCTCCGCCGGCAACTTTACCAACATGGCTTGCAGATAAATGCCATACAGCCACTCGTTGTAGAACGGCGAGTTAGGATTATACAGATAATCATCCGCCAGCCTCATCATGGTGTGCCGAGCCTGCTCCTGCGGGATAAAGCCACTGCACCAATTCTCCATACTCTCCCCCGCCAAGGCATCCGTAGTCTGTCCGTCCGCCAGCAAGGCGATGAAGTCCACAAAGCCCTGCTCCGTAATGTCCCGATTAGCGACCAACGCCGTATCGGCAAAGTTGAACCGCTCCCAGTAGTGAGTCAGCAAGTACGCTTTCCGTTCCTCCGGTGTGGTCAGCACCGTGGGGATTTCGGGATAGGGAAAACGAACCTGCGCCTCCGTAGCTTGGGGGGACTGATCCTTAGTCTCCTGCTTGGGGGTGGCTTGGCAGGAGGTGAGGAAGAGAAAACTATATAATATGCATAGTGTGTATCGCATCTTTCGTTCTTAATAACCTTGTGTCATGGTTAATGATGGATTCTTCAATAACTCTTGAACAGTTGTGCTAACTGTAAAAGTAATGTTGTCATATATAGGCCGTCCAAACAAACCAGTTCCAGTTTGGATTCTTAATGTACACCGGAAAATCAATGTATCCGACTCTTCAATATTGGCAAAAGAATCCATGGTTATTTGTCCTTGATTATTGGTATCCTTGGTGGTTACTAATTCATCGTTGTCCGCATTTCCATCTCCATCTGCATCAAGGTAGATAGATATCTCTGTATTGTTAGGAACATTGTTTGTCCTATTGTCATATCTGTAATCCAAATTTACAACTAATGAAGGTGTCCTATAATCAATCGTTACCGTACTATGGTCGAATGAAGACAACTGTATGGTTTCACTGGCAAGATCCCGATTGATGGTAAATTCAATTGTTTGTGTTCCAGATAAATTATCTTCATTGGGCGTATAGAAGATACATTGTCCATCACCACGTACCGTAAATGTTCCGGTAGACGATGTAGGCTGATTTTCTCCTTCAAAATCGAAATAATCCGCAAAAATCTCTATCGGATGGTCTGCATTCAGATGTTCCTCACTTCTACAAGGCAAGGAGAAAGTAAGCGTAACCTTCTTCCCTTTGGTATTGTAATCTTCAAAAATTAAAGGACTATCCGGAGTGCCTGTCGATGAACCATCTGTCAAAGTTACATTCCCAAAATCATATTTAGTTTGGCCTGATTGCAGATTTTTAAATTCGGCTACATTATCCTTATCGTCATCTACATTGGGATCATTACTCGTATCAAGAAAATACACATTGTCTACTTTGATACTGGTTTCACTATCCATCCTATTCGTTTTGAAATGGAAAAAGAATATAGGATTCTGGCGATAGTCATTGTAAGTTACTGTAGTCTGATAATCGAATGAATAATTCCCTACCGAACCAACCGGAATGCGATTGGCTATTACATCCGGATAAAGAGATTTCTTAGTAGGCTCAATGTTCAACGTCAATGGGAAAACTGAGGTTGGCATATTTTCCGGCAGGCGCACGACAAGAGTAAGGCCGGCATTTATTTTACTTTCTACATAGTCATCACAATCCGCAATAAGTTGGAAAGGCTTACGCACCCGCACGACAATGCGACGGGATAAACCAGAATTTCTTACACCCACATAGAACACTTGTTCTTCTATCAAGTCCGGCAAATCACTATCATTGTCACCTATTGGGTTGATAGTCAGCGTACCGGTTTCAGCATCCCAGCCGTTCTCCATAGTCCAGTTTTCAATCGCTTCTGAATTGATGCCACCAATAGGGGTAATCACGATTCTATCATTCTCAATTTCTTTCAAATTTTCATCTCTTACATTGGTTGTAAATTCGCATTTTATCGTAAATGGTTTAGACGAAACAACCAAAGTATCAATCGTACTTACATACAGTTGGTCTATGCCATCCTGTATATTATTGACTTCACTCACCTCTACTGACGCACCTATATTATTCGATGCTACCGCATTCATTGCTTGTTCGATAGTGGGATATCCTGCATTGGTCACTTGATTAATCGTGATGGTGTAATGGAAATTACGGTATAAGTTCAAATACGATGTTACCCAATTCTCATCAGTCGTTACAATATCAAGTTTGTAGTAACAGATAGTTCCGTCAAAAGTCCCCTTTAACAATACATAAGCCGGCCGTTGGGCGTTGTCTTGATTACGCTCATATACGTATTGGGAATTAAGAGAAAAATCCTCATCATTGGGTGTAGCATCATTTACCTCGCCGGCATTATTCCCACCAAACTCAGGATTTAACCGTGTAAACTCTTCATATACATCTCCTCCACTTGGTAGCTCGTAAGAAGCAAAAGCACCATTCGGAGCATTCTCCGATTCATTGCCGGTATAAGGAGCTACGGTACTTGCCGTAGTCTCGTTGACGATAGTAAAGCCCAACAGCTCAAAATTGACAGGTGTTTCCTCAGACGTTGTTACAGATATTTGCGCATAGCTACGCACTAACTTAATTGTCTCAGGCAAAGAGGTTATCTGTCCATTCTCATCCTTCAATATATTTTCCACCTCTACTCGCTGCCAATACACATCATTGCTTGTTTCGAGTTGACTGAAGATGCTGGTTTCGCTGTCGGAAGCGGTGTATTGTCCCCATTCCACATTGCCTAAGACAAAATGCAGGAAGCAACGGGTGTTTGAGTTAGGAAGAGATACAGTGTAAGTTCCTTTTCCTCCTCCATTTTCGTCTGGCGAAAATGTTTCGGCTTTGGCTTCTTGAAAAGCGAAGAAGAAACCGTTTTCGTCAAACACCAATACCTTCATGGGCAAACTTGTTACGTAATCCTGTGTCAGTTCATCACCAATAGCCCGTGTACTAGCTTCCATGGGTGTGGGAATGGATACAGTGAATCGATACTCATCGGACTGTAAATCAGCTGGAGTATGAGATATAAACTCTTGATCGTTGCAAGAAGCGAAAAGCAAGAGTAAGGAAATTGTAATATAGGTATATATTGCCTTCATAATCATTTATTTCTGTCAGTTGTGAGTTACCCCTTCTCTTAAAGATCCATCTACTGCATCCCCCCAAACAAAGTCATAGTTGGTTAAAGGTTCTCTCGAACCAGGTGGCGTATTGTGTTCATCATCTTTTTCTATCGTTTGTTCTCCCCAATACCAAACATCGTAAACGCAACGGACATAAGCTGTCCCGTCAATGCCAGCTCTATAGCCACTGGAAGTATTATATTTACCAGAAGAGACCCAATAATCTGTCGTTGCTCCTACTTCTCCGAACAACCGAGGAATTTTACCTTGCTCAGATAAAGTAATGATATATTCCACTTCAGCTTTAGTCGGTATCCTCCATCTTCCAGCCGGATATCCCGCTTCTTGATAGGATGCACATCGCTTTACGGTTGCAGTATAATCCTCCGGCAATGTCTTTCCCCATGACGAAGCGACTTTATAAGCCGGTGCTATGATGTCTTCTGCAAGCTGACTGGTAGCTCTATACTCTGTAGCATCCAATCTTGTACCAAATTCAGTAATTTTTTCCTCACGAGGATCTCCTAAAGCGTAAGTTTCATTATCAAATGCAGTAATATGTATTGTATACAGATTAGGATTTGAGTTATTGCCGCTGAGTGATGACACAGAACCAAGATCATCTTTATTATTTCCCCTCCAATCACCATCATCGTAAGGCGTATCACCGTTTATATAATAACCATTAATAAAACGATTGGCTTTTGCATCAATCCAATTCCAACCCTCATAATGTCCTGCCACATAACCTTCATCATTCTTTTCGCCTACGATATATCTAGCTGGATACTGTGTTATTGTCCACGCATTAGCTTTTACTCCTTGCGTATTATATACAGAAACGGTTATGGTGTAAGGAACAATATCTTTTGCATCATTCAATACATGTTTTATTCTCAGTGTTTTATTAGTTCCTGGCTCTAATATAAAATCCGAGAAATGTACAGGTGCTGTGTCCTCATTATACCCTCCTCTATTATCCCAAGGTTGGTCGGCAGTTAACTCTACTAAGTAGGAAGTATTCTGATGGTAATCCCAGTAGCTCACACTCTCTATCACCGTATAGTATCCGTCATTGGTCTCTCCCTCTTCATTGGCTGACCAATCAATCGGGCTGCTGCTGATATAAGGCATTTCCAATTCATCCACATTGTTCATCACCGACTCGTATTCATCCAGTACCAAGTATTGATATTGTTGCATATCCGCATCAATCCCCACTTCAAACCAATCATAAATCTCAAAGTTGGCTTCCACTTCTACCGCATCTTCCGGATTTATGCTTCCCAATACACCGATATGCACATTGATGCGGTAGTATTGGTTACGTTTCAATAAGGCGGGATCCGCATTCCCTGTTATTGGTACGCGATAGTAATAGTTCACGGCTTGATAAGAACCGTCACCGCCATCTTGTCTCACCGTCCAAGGTACACATAACATTAAGTAGGCATCTTCCCGATCCGTGGTTTCTTCCGGATTAGGATAGGAATAGAACGGAGCCACTTGCTCATAGCGGTTATACTCACCTTTGTCATCCTCATTGCCGGTTATCTCGCTGGCGGATATTTCTTCGTAGTTGTCCGAGTCATAATTGCGGCGTATGCCTCCCGTCATATAGTCTGCAGGTTGAACTGCATAATCGTCACCCAAGTTAGTTTTCGTCACACTGTTGTATAGCGTGACAAACATACGGCTAGACTCAGGTATATAGGTCATGCCATTTACTTCCAACTTCGCTTCGGTGGAGGTATAAAGCATCACCTTTGCCATGGCACGGGTCAGTTTCACATGTCCCGATGCGCCTGCGGAATTTACCGTTACAGTTGTGTTGCCATCCATGGCAAGAGAAGTTTCCGTTACATCATTCGCATTCTCTCCAGTCTTCCATTGGGTTGCTATTACAATATCTTTTAGTTCATCGAGGCTATAGTTTTCGGCATTGGTTTCTGTTACTCCTAATGCAGAATTAGCCACCACATAGATGTAATAGCTACCCTCTACAACCGTGTTTCTATCCAGTTCTACTTGCAATACGCTACCATCAGGTACAACTCCCGTTTTAGCGTAAATACAAATTCCGCTACCTCCATCCGCAAAGAAAAACACATCGGCATTGGTCACGGTATTCTCATTGAAACGATCTTCGCCTACAACGGGTACACGGGTTGTAGCCGCTGTTTGCAGTTCGAGGGTCAGATAGCCGGCAGCCAAGTCCTGGCCTCCTAACTCTTCCTCTTGACAGGCGGCAAACATGAAGAATGCCGTCAACAGATATACCATATTATATATATTTCGTCTCATAGTTTACATACCTTGGGTTATAGTAAAACGTCTGATAGGATCATCATTCTCATTCGGAGAATGTTCGTCATCGTCTCGATTGGTCAAATCCAGTTCATAGGTTTCTCCATAGATAGTGGCATAGACATGAAGCGTCACACGATGTGTTTCTTCTGATTCCGGATGGGTGCACCTGATGCGAATACTCTGCATTTCCACATTCCCATTTTCATCGCGTGCATTACCATGGTCTGTCCCATCTACAAATTCAAAATATCCTATATCCGCTCCCGTCAGTTGGGCACGCCAAGTAGCGTGAGCGGGAGTCGGTATCTGAAAACGAAGTTCTGCCGGTTGGGTAGGGTCTATATGTACTTCCGTTTCATCATTGTTCAAATATCCCTGTATGGTTTCTCTATTCCATCCTTCGCTCATGTAACTCAACTCATTTTCATAATTCACCGTAATATCTTCCTTTTCCCACGGATTCACTTCATACGTCAGGTTAGCCAGTTCGCCGGGATTGGTTACCGTGCCACCCGGACGGTCAATGTTTACCGTAATGTCGTAGATGTAGTTACGTTGCAGGCGGTAGAGGTGGCGGTAATCCGCAGGGTCAATGTCTATATCATCGTTATTGAAGGGCAAGCGGTAGTTTACCGGAATCTTGTAGTAGTACCACTGCTTGTCTGTTCCTTCTCCGTAAGGCGCATAAAGAAGAATATAAGTCTGCTTGTCGACATCAATCGGTTCTTTTTCATCCACTAATTGATTTTTCTCCTCATCCTCCTCATCACCTTCTTCATAAGGCTTAAACCAACTATTTACGTAAGAGTAAAGCACCAATTGTTCATCCTCCGCATAGTAATTATCTGTGGTAGCGGTGCTCACCTTCTGCATCTCTTCGCTTTCCGTCGGATAGATAGGAAGTGGCTGTGTCAGGGTGGCCAAATAAGTATCTTCCGCATTCCATTGTGTCGTATTGTCTTCGCTTTGTTCCACTAACTGTGTACTGCTTACGTAGTGATAAAAGCGGTAAGAAACCTCATTCCAATCGGTATCGCTACTAAACTTGATGCGTATCTTGGAGGCGGCACGTTTCAGTGGAATCACACCCACCGTTATGTTGTTTTCATCAGCCAGCATGTTTGCATTTACCGTTATCTTGCCGTCCATGACAAAAGATGCCTGCTTTTTGTTACACTCCAATCCGCTTGCGGTCAGAGCCTGCAAAGCGGATAAGGTCGTTACTGTTGATAAGTCCGTTGTTGTGGGATAATTCGCTATCAGATAAACAACGTCATCGGCTTGTAGCTTTTCACCATTGAGGAATAACGTGGATAATGGGATGTCCCACGACAAAACGTCCGCATCTGTGTCGGTCTGGGGAGCATCCGTATTCATCGCGCCGTTGTTTGCATAGGCTATGCGATTATTTTCCCGGAAGATGAATAAGTCCAGTTGCGTAATTAGAGTTTCATGCCAATCACCATCCCATCCAGCTTCCGTTGCACGGGTTGAAACCTCACTGCCGCCAATGGAATAGGATAAGACAAGATTTCCCTGCCCTTCTCCTAGAACGGGAGCAGAAGGCACATCCTCCGTGCAGGCCGTAAACCACAAAGCCAGCAAACATCCCACACAATATGTAAGTTCCTTTATCGTCATATCCAATTAATCTTCTCCTTTCCAATGTGCTTTAATCGCCCATTTTTCATCTAGATTATCTACCATTTCCACAAAATCACCATCTTTAACCGCTTTCAACTGCCAGATACGGATGTAATCGTCTCCTCCGGCAAAACGGCGGTTGTTGCGCCAATAGGTTTTCTCCAAGTAGTAGGGTTGATCCTTCTTGTCGCTTTCCGAATAATCAGGGCGGTTGATGGGTAGGTTGTGCCACGTGATGCCGTTGTCCAAAGAAACACGGATATAAAGATCGGTGTGCACATCGTATTGTTCACCACTTGTTTCGATTTGCTGTCCCCAATCAGAAAGGACATCCCAACCCCAATCTTTTCCTTCGGTATCATCCGTCTCTGTATCATCCGCATCCGTCCAATAGTTTTTTGCCCCTACTTGTATCTGGTAAGGTTCATTACGGGCGATGCCTGTCATGACACAATGTTTATCTTTCGTTCCGTCACCGTCACTGTCGTATTCACCACCGGTGGATAGTTCAAAATCGTCCGGATTGGAAAGATAAGCTTCCCATACGGCACCGTCCGGTTCTTTTAAACAGAAGTAAAATGCCGCATACGAAGATCTTTTGACCAATGTACCGTGGTCTGACTGGTCGTTGCTACGTCCGAATCGGGGATAAAGCACGTAGCAACAAGTCGCCTCCTCATCTCCTTCGGTCGCGTTTCTGAAATCCGGGTCTATCTTTTTATCCTTAATGCGCCATGCCGCCATCGGGGCATTACCACCAAAATCAAATTCCGGTTCCCAACCGATGGAAGAGGTTACCTTATTCCACAATAATACTTTATACTGAATAGTCAGTGTTCCGTCCTCGCTCTTCACCCGTGCAAAAATCTTGTTCCACACATTGCGTTCAATCCGTGGCAGATAGACGATTTGAGTTTTGGACGTTGTTTCGCTTTCCGAAGTCCGATAATGGATGGTCATCATGTAGCGGGTATCTTGGGCTGCTACATTTGTAGGGTTTTCCGGGTCGTATGGATAAATGTAATCGGTATTGCCTGTGTCCGGGTCATCCCATTTGTCATTTTCCGGTTCAGGGTTAGGATTCTCCAACAAATAATCCCGCGCCAAATCAATGCGTTGAAAATCCCTCTCATGTTCGCTAAAGTAACCTGTTGTAATAGATTCGGGCAGTGATGTATAAATTATCTCTCCTTCATCGTCATCGGAATTAAACAAAGTCGCTGTACCTTTGTAAGTCAGATTATATGTTTCCGGTGCTTTCAGGTATCCTTTGTCCGGCACGTGCGCCAACTCGACTTTGTCTATAGCCAAATATCCGTCCTCACTCTCCTTCGTAAAAAACAGCTCCAGCTTCCCCACCGCACGTGTCAGCGGAATTTCCGCATGGTAATCCTTTGAGGTTGTAATGTCTATCAGTTTGCCTGTGCCGTACATCGGTACTTTGTTGTCGGCATCGGGAAGGGGGGTGCCGAATTGGAAAGTGGCGGCATCTATTTCGTCCATGGTTGTGTTTCCGTCTAATGTCAAGGCATTGCCATCAGCATCTTTAAGCGTAAGGCCATCGGTGTTCAGCAGTACACGGAATTGCAACTGCGTGACATTGGTAATATCAAATTCCTCCTCTACACTTTCTACTGGGTTGCCTTGCAGATCTCGGCCGGTAAACTTCGGTTGGTCTACTTCAATGTATCGCAAGAATTTTCCATTTTGGTCGAAAAGCCAAATCTTGAGGTCGTTGGCTTCGCCATAGACTACTTGATCATCCTCTGTAGCCCGTGTCATCGCAATCCCCAGATCCAGCGTGATGGTGCGCCGGCCTTCGGAGGACAATGCGTCTGTCTCGTCCTGGCAGCCGGTGAAGAGAAGCAGGGCGAGGAGGCTTGTGAGGGTGATGCTATGTAGACGGTTCAGTTTCATATCAGAATTCAGGGGTTATGTCGTTGTAACGTACAATCCAATCGTTAATGATGATCTGGGTGTTAATCCAGGCGTTGTTGGAATCCAGGAAGAAGGTCATGGCGTAGTTGTCCTCACGGTCCAGATACTCTTGCAAGGGCATGTCGTAGTTGGCTACGGTGCGACACAGCTCCAAGTATTGTATCAAGGGGATGGACAAGATGACAGAACCGTTGTTGCGGTTGCGGATGGTAAGCCGCGTATCGGCATCAGCCATCAGTCTTCCGGTAGTCAGCTCGGCCACTACCACATTCAGGCGGTCTGCCTCACCTTCCACATCAGTGGAACCTTCTATCTGGTGATAGGCCATGTATGTCAGCGTGCCGTCCTCTTCGCTCAGGCTGTTGTCGTGCAGCATGAGTCCGTTTTGGTCGGTCACGGATATTTCAAAGTCGGATGCGTCCATCTGTCCGTCAGCCATCTGCTGAAGAATGATGCGCAGGGTGTGGGTGTTCTTTACCAGAGGCACGGTAACGGTGGCCGTGCTGTAAGTATTGCCACGGGTAACGGTTTGTGCAGGCACAACACCATGCCACAAGGGTGCCAGCAATCCTACGGAGTCAACCTGTTCTCCGTGTGCCTGATGGGCATAGCGGTTGATGCGACATTGCAGGTCGGTCAGTGTATGCTGTCCTTCGATGAGTTCGGGCATGTCATAAGAATTGTCCTCGTCCGTCAGTCCGGCCCATGCCACCAAGCGATACTCGCCCGGGTCAACATCCAAGGTCATGTAATAATCATCCGCCGCCAAAGCTTCGCCTTCTTCACTTTGTTGGAACACCAGTTGTCCGTCCTTGTCGAAGGCATAGAGGGTAACCGATGGCACTTGCGTAGGGAAGGCATCGGTGAAAAGCATGTTGTAGTCGTACTTAAACTTTACCCGATACTCCGTACCGCAGTCGTCATTGTCCCATACGGTGTTGCACGACGTGACACCTACGGCCAGAGCCGCAGTCAGTGCGAGTGAGTATGCCTTGTGGCGTATGGAGTAAAGCAGTTGTTTCATTTCAGTCGATAGTTTATAGAAGCCCCTCCTGCCCTCCCCCGAAGGGGAGGGAGTTTGGAGCATCATGTTCAAATAATACTTATTAGAATTCGATGTCGTTGTAGCGGACGATCCAAGGAAGGATCTTCACATCCAAATTCAACGCAGCCTTTTGTGATTCGTTCGGCGTGTCCGGTGTCGGGTCAACAATCGGTGTACCGATTTCGCTGATGCCCGTTACAGCCAATGAGTAGATGTTGTTACGCATGATGGCGAACTCCATGATACCCATATCTGTAGGAATGCCGTTATCGAAGTGCTTGATGCGTGAAGTGTAGTAGTAGCACATATTGTCCTCAAACGGAGTAATACCCATTGCCGCCAATTCTTCCTTTGTAGCGTTCTCTTTAATCTCCACATTCGAATAAGCTTCCTCGATGGCCTCCAAGGATTCAAACACATGATTCTGGTAGTAATACAAACCGTCAGCGGGTTCGCTCAGATTGCCACTGCCATCTTTCTTCTTATAAATCTGTGCCGCAAATACAATACCGGTAGTCAAGCCGTGTACCTGATGGTCAGCCGTTACTGAGTTCTCGAATACATATGCCATGCGAGCACCGGTTTTATCTAATGATTCCCCTGAAGGATGTTGCGGGCTTTGGCCTACAATCTCATCATTAGTTACATCATCCCCCTCTCCTGTCGGGAATTTCTGGAAATACTTGGCATTTGCGCTAGGCTCACCTGCTTTGAAACCATTGGTCTCGTCATAAGTCAACGTTGCACTTTCCTCGGAAACATCAGCCAGCGTGTTATAGAACCATGTATCAACTGCCGCACCTTCGGGGAATGTAGTCGTGTTGTTTTCATCATCTTGCACAAACGTCACACTGCTCTTGTCATTAAAGTAAGGCGTATAGAGGTAACGAGACGTGCCGAGTTCACCAAAAGGTTCAGCACCTGTCAGACCACCCGTTGTGTGACGCACGTAGTACACATCCTTAGAAAGGTTGGTTAATGCATAACCTACCAATTTAACGTACCATGTTGCGTAATCCGAGGAAGTGCTTTGCAGGTCAAGAGAAGCAGCGGGATCGTCCGTGCTTGCCACTACATATTCTTTTTCACCTTCGGTGTAATACTCTTGCGTTACAGGAGTCAATTTTTCGAAGATTTGATAGGTTTCTCCCTCTACTACATCAGCTCTTGTGTCAACGGTAGTGGGCACTGTATATGTTTCTCCAGTGGGACGGAAAGCGGCAACAAAGTCTGACTCTTCTGTTGCTTCTTCTGCTTGAGTTTCTTCTTCTGACGGATTATTGCTCTTGAAGTAAGCCCATACGGTCTGCGGAGTAAGCACGTCATTGACTTTTCTTTGGTCAAGTGCTTCGTTCAGAATGACAGGGGTATATTGAGAAATATCAATTGTCTCTCCTATTTCCTCATTTTCCTCTGCGTTTGTTGCAGTTTCTGTAATGTCCGAAGTTTTCACGTAGCCAATTACAGTATTTGCCTTCACTACACCCGGAACCTGTACTTCATAGATGTTATTGGTTTTCTCGGTGCGGTAAGTAATCTTGGAAATAACACGCTCCACGGTAACACTTGCTTTGGCGGGGTTTTCCGGAGTGTTTTCTTCGGTCAATGTCACTGGGCTTTTCTGTTTGTTAGCCATCATGAAACCGTCACCGTTTTCATTCGTATCGGCAAGGTCATCACAGTATTTTGTGCCATCTACTGAGCCTGTAAGCCCGCCCGTAGTTTTATACTGACCGTTTATGATGTTATTATACAATGTAGTCACTTCTGGACCGGAAGTAATAGGGAACGTTAATCCCGTAGTGATGTCTGATACCGGGTTGATAACTACCAATATTTTATAATCACCCGTAGCTACTTCAATCGGATTGGCATTGTAATAAGTCCTGGTGCCATCATCTACGATTTTGAAACCATCGGTATCAGTAGTTTCTTCAATATCATTAGTTGTTGCAGAAGTTAATTCCCCACTTGCAGCAGATGAATACAATTGTGCAAATCCTACATTCCCATTCACAGGAGCCACAATAACCAAAGCTTCATTTACATCGCTCTCATGGTTATCGCCTGCGCTATGGTGTCCGCTGTCATCGGCATCACCGTCTGTATCGCCTGTATTCAGGCCATCATCAGAGGCTCTTGTACTACTTCCCCCATTCGCAGTGAACGAAATAGTCAGGTAAGCCGGAGTTCCATCACCACCATTGCCCTGGCCTTGTCCCGGGTCGATGACATCGTCTTGGCAAGATGCGGCAAAGAACATGGCCGCAAATGCCATTGCATAAAGCTTAACTTTTTTCATATCAGTTATTATTTTAAGTTATTAAATAATATCCTTTCGTTAAGCTCTTTGGGGTAGTGGGGAAGGGAGAAATGATAATTTATCTGTCACAGGGAACGCAGATGACGCAGAATGCGCAGATGAACGCAGACTTTTATTTTTTCAGCACAAACAGGCGAAGCCCCTTATTTTCTGCGAGCCTCTGCGCCTGTCTGCGTGGTCTGCGTTCTCCTAATTCAGTGCGCTAAATTCCCATTTATAGTATAACTTTTACTTACAGCTCATCAATCAGCTCTTGTAAGGTTTTTAGCTTGCGGCCTTCTCGCTTTGCATGGAATGCTTCTGTGAGTGCTTCACGTAAATCTATTTCCAGCTGTTCTTTGGTTACAAAGTCTTCCTCCGCGCCTTTCTCAGCTACTTCTTTTACATGAGTAAGTGCACGGACATAGCTGCGTAATTCATCGTCTAGCTCATTGATGTCGTTTACTCCGAGTTGTCGGCATACTTGCATCTCTTCTTCATTAAATGAATTCGTCTTTTCCATTTTGATATACTTTATTGTACATTTTCATGTAGTGCAAAGTTACACTTTTTTCCCTTATTTCCCACTATGTCAAAGAGCTATTTAAATGATAATTTATCTGTCTCAGGGAACGCAGAAGACGCAGAATACACAGATGAACGCAGACTTATATTTTTTCAGTGCAAATAGGCGAAGCCCTTTATTTTCTGCGAGCCTCTGCGTCCGTCTGCGTAGTCTGCGTTCTCCTGATGCAGTCGCTAAATTCCCATTTATCATTTCTTTCCAAATATCTTCATATTCTCCTCCGCCTCCGGCAACCCGGCCTCCTTGGCTTGTTGCAGCAGCGGAAGGGCTTCGTTGTAACGGCGTTGCAGCAGCAGGGCTACGGCACGGGCATTGGCGGCCTGCGGACTGTTTCCCGCTTTTTCCAAGTAGGGCTGCGCTTCTGCAGCTTGACCGTTCTCCAGCAAGGCATTGGCGGCATTGAGGTTCGCTATGGGGTCGGCAGGATACATGCGTACCGCTACATCGAACACTTGCTTGAACTCCTCGCTGCCCGGCCGGTAGGTCTGTGCCACGGCAAACATTTCCTGCAAGCTGAGCTTCTGCGGGTCGGTGGAGATGCGTTCCTTCGCCTCATCCACGTTGAAACCGCGTATCTGATACGTCACCACATAGTCCGAACGACGCAGACCGGGATAACACTCGGCCAACAAGTGACGATAGCTCTCCGGATGTTCCCGTTTCAAACGGGCTTCCTTGGCGTCAGGCTCCAGGTCGCTGTCTATCAAAGTCAGTATGCCGTCTTTGTCTGCCAAGTCACTCTGCGCCACGTAGGCTCGCAGTCCTTCCCAGTTTTCCGGCTCATAGTCGGTGATGAAAAGTGTGTCGGTGAAGTGGTAACGGTCCGTCAGATAACGTCTCAAGGCTTCGGTACGTCCTTGGGCCAGGCGGGTGTTCAGCTTCCAGGAACCTTCGGGCGAGGCATAACCTTTGATACGGACAGCGGTGAGACTTGCGTCAGGGTCTTGACGGACGGTGTCGATGGTAGCGCGTATCTTGCCCAACTCCTGCGGATTACGCCGGTAGTCGGGATGAATCTCCGTTCTGTTTACAGGGAAATCCAGATAGGCCGAACCTTTCAGTTCCCGCATCTTGCGAGTGACAGCCTGCGGCGTGATGTATGCCAGATGAGGGACAAAAGCCACATCGGCCTGCGCCAAAGGCTGCTGCGTGCTGCTCTGCACCTGGCCGCATCCGCAGAGGTCTTCGGTCAGCTCCAAGCGGGCATTGTCCATCCAAGGTTCGTAAAGCAATGTCGTATGATAATCAACGGTTTGCGGACGGTTCTTGCGATGCTCTATCACCTGTACAGGACCATCGGCATAGGTCTGACGGCCGTTACGTTCGTAGTAGATGTATCGGCGGCGTCCCATCACCTCCACGGCAGGCAACCATACTTTCTCCGTTCCATCGGTAAACAGTGGTTGCAACACGGTACTTTGACCGGAGCGAACATCCATGCTGTCCAGCACAAAGTCCAGCGAGATTGTCACGCTGTCGCACACACGAGTAATGTCCGCATTCCTCACGGCCACTCCGCTGCCCGGGTTCGTTCCATTGTTCTTTTCCGCATGAGCAGGCAGACACAAGCCCGCCAGCAGGGCCGCTACACCATAATATATAATAGCTGTTTTCGTCTTCATGTCGTTCCCTCCCCTTTCTTAGAATGCGTAAATAAGATTAATGGCCGCTTTGGTCGGGCCGAAGTAATGATGGCTTTTGTTGTTCTCCAGCTTGTCGCCGCAAGTGGGACACTCATACTTGTCGGCCTGCGAGTAGACATAGCCGATACCGATGGCCGCCTCAATGCTCCAATGGCGCGAGAGCAACCATTGATAACCGTAAACCGCACCTGCGCCTATCATCCAGCCTTCGTAGCGGTAATCCTTCAGGCTGCCAAAGTCGGTGCCCAGAAACTTGAAGTCCGTATTCCAATTGCCCATGTTGTAAATGCCGCCCAGCAAGTGCGCTCCCACGAAATGACCATTGAAGGCTTCGCAGAACCAATAACGCGCCTCGGGCTGTATAGCCAGCTGACGCCATTTCTTGTTGTCGGAGAAAGTCCACGGGTTCCAGTTGGCAGACACGTCCAGCGTCCACCGTGGAGACAGCCGCCCTTCCACGCCTACATTGAGGGTGGTGGTGGCATCATACAGCAGATTGGTTTTTACCGCTATCTGTTGCCCTTGTACCGACAGGCAACAAACAATACCCATAAGAAAAGCCCAAAAACTCTTCCGATTCATGTTTTGTTTACTTTATATATTATAATAAGGTGTGCTTAGCCTGTTACATTTCTATTACATTTCCTCAGCTAAGACGGTACAAAGTTGGGCATAATTCGAGTAAACGAGGGCTTAATAATACACGGATTAGGTATCATAACTACACAATTTGAAATGTATTTTTGATATAAGTATTATATTTTTGCAGAAAGAGGGATTGAGGTATTAAAACTACAAATAAGCAACTAATCTTATTTAATTTATACTATAAATGGGAATTTAGCGGACTGATTAGGAGAACGCAGACTACGCAGACGGGGCGCAGAGGCTCACGGAAAATAAAGGGCTTCGCCTGTCACCCCGAGCGTAGTCGAGGGGTCTCACGTCATACTCATCTCTGCTCTATGTGAGATGTCTCGACAAGCTCGACATGACAAAGAAAAAGTCTGCGTTCATCTGCGTGTTCTGCGTCGTCTGCGTTCCCTGAAACAGATAAATTATCATTCAATTTTGTTCACTTACTTAGTTACTTATAATCATGGTATAGACAATACTCTTTCTCGAATTCATAGGAGTGGGAATTTTGTTTTACAAGTAGATTTAAGCATCATTAAGAATCAGGAGCTGTTATTGTTAACGGATGTATAAGAAAAGACGATTAAAAGCTCCTTTCAATGTAAGTATTTATAGATATGCTTGATTTTCAGCAATTTAGATGCCGCAGAAACACTGCGCTATTTCCGTTTTGTCAGCGCAGTGTTTACCCCCTAAATACTGCGCTGATTGGAGAGAAACACTGCGCCGGTTGAGAGGAAATAGTGCGCTGATTGAACGGACATTTTGCGCTTGCTTTTCTGATTGAGAAAAATATTGAAAAGAAACCGCTTTTCGCGGAGGATGAGGCATTGCATATCCGGAGAAAATCTTCTTTACATATCTTCCAACGTCAGGCATCGGCTTTCAATCTCAAATTTATGAAGAATTTTGTTCCGAATGACATCTATTTTCTTTTGAAACAATTCCGGTTTGAAGTTCTTTCTCTGCCGCTTCACTTCGGCCACCAAAGCTTTCTTTTCAAACAGATAAATGCCTACGATGTCTATTTCATTCGCATTCCCTTTGCTTTCCCACCATGACCCGATGTCTTGAAAACCACCGCTTTCCATCATCTTTTGCTTAAAATAGTCTTCTAACATCCAGCCTGAATAGGTGGCATAGTCGTTTTTGATGATGGTTGCCAGTCCTTTGAAATTCCGAATCTGAATGAGTGACTGGTATTTTTGAAAATAACGGAACCAAAAGCGCAAAAACGGATCGGAGATTTCGAAGCGTACCGTCTGTGTTCCTTCCTTTGAAAAAATAGGACGCTTCCTGATGATGAGATTGTAATCCTCCTCCAACCTCTTCAGATAACCTCCGGGACTGATGTCCAACCTGTCTTCTATAGTCGGTATCGTGTTGTTTCCATCAGCGATGGCACTCAAAATGGAAAAATAATTTCCATACTTTTTCCCAAACTCTTGGATAAGCAGTGTATTCCCCTCGTCCATGAAAGGCGAATCGGGTTGAATCATAAAGTCTACCATCTGAGGCATATCGGTCGCACGGGCGTCCATGAACAATTCAATGTATTTGGGAATGCCACCCGTGAAAGTGTACAGAGCCAACAAATCATCCGGAGTAAAATCGGGCTTATAGTCTTTCAGGATTTCTTTTAACACATATGTCGGAAACGGATAGAGCTTCAAAACTCTGTCGCTACGTCCGTACAACGGTTCTTTGGCATCTTTGAATATTTTTTCCATCAGTGTATAGACCGAACCGCTTATAATTAAGTTTACATGCGTACGGGTGCGAAACCTGTCCCAAACGTCCTGCATGCCGCTATAGATAGAGGGGTTGATGTTATAGAACTCCTGAAATTCGTCAATAACCAGATTAAAGGCATGTTGCACCCCTTGTTCCATAACAAACTCGAAAAGCCGAGTGAAGCTGTATAACTTTCCCGGTACGGAAATGCCTAATACCCGCGTAATTGCTTCCGCAAACTCCAGGCATAAATCCGCCTCATTGCTTCTTTTGACAAACCAATACAACGTGGTACTGTCCTCGCAACTTTTGAATATGAGGCTGGTCTTGCCGATTCTTCTGCGTCCGGTCAGAACGGTCAGTTTAGAATGGTCCTTAAAAGCCAATTCACGCACATTCTGCAACTCTTTCAATTCGTTTGTCCGATCATAGAACTTCATAAAAGATAAGATTTACGTTTTCAAATTAAACCGTTGTAAAATTCACCGTGGTTTATTTTGCAAATATAAGGGTGTTTATATTGAAAAGCAAATCCTTTTTATTTTTTCCCCACTTATTGTGTAAGAATGACAATTTTTATTTAACTTTACTGTGTTTTCTGTAGCCAAGCTTCTTTTGCGGAAGCCGGTTACACGGATTTCACAGATTCCGTCCCGAGTGTATCAAAACAGAAAATTACTATCAAACTGTCAGGGAGCGGAGCGAAGCGGAGTCGAAACATCTCACATAGCACTACATGAGACCCTTCGACTACGCTCAGGGTGACAAAATGATAATAATTCTGAATTATGATACACTCCCCCATGAGGTGAGAATAAATACGGGCCATCACCGTTATATAGGAGAATTGATAGAAAGGTATAAATAAAAAGCCGCCCCGGTAAGGAGCGGCTTTTTCATATAGTTGTCTCGATGAAGATTAGAGGTTGGCCAACTTGTCGTTTGAACCCAGTACGTTGATGATTTTGTGCTTGTACAGTTTCTCCATTTCGTCGCGAGCCGGACCCAGATACTTACGCGGGTCGAACTCAGCGGGCTTCTCGGCAAATACCTTGCGAACGGCAGCCGTCATGGCCAGACGAGAGTCGGAGTCGATGTTGATCTTGCAAACGGCAGACTTGGCGGCTTTACGCAACTCGTCTTCGGGAATACCGATGGCAGCTTCCAGCTTGCCGCCATATTGGTTGATCATGTCCACATACTCCTGGGGTACAGAAGAAGAACCGTGGAGCACGATGGGGAATCCGGGCAGTTTCTCCATAACCGCATCCAGCACTTCGAATGCCAGAGGAGGAGGAACCAGACGGCCGGTAGCGGGGTCAACGTGGCACTGTTCGGGTTTGAATTTGTAAGCGCCGTGAGACGTACCGATAGAGATAGCCAAAGAGTCGCAACCGGTACGGGTAGCGAAGTCGATGACTTCCTCCGGGTTCGTATAAGTGTGGTGCTCGGCGGAAACTTCGTCCTCAACGCCGGCCAATACGCCCAGCTCGCCCTCTACGGTCACATCGAACTGATGAGCGTACTCAACCACCTTCTTCGTCAAAGCGACGTTTTCTTCGTAAGGCAGGTGAGAACCGTCAATCATTACAGAAGAGAAGCCCATGTCTACACAGCTCTTGCACAGTTCGAAGCTGTCGCCGTGGTCGAGGTGAAGAACGATTTCGGGATGAGCGCAGCCCAATTCCTTGGCGTACTCTACAGCGCCTTCGGCCATGTAGCGCAACAAAGTCTGGTTGGCATAGTTGCGCGCGCCTTTAGAAACCTGCAGGATAACCGGAGACTTGGTTTCAACCGCAGCTTTAACGATAGCCTGCAACTGCTCCATATTGTTGAAGTTGAAAGCAGGAATAGCATAACCGCCTTTGATGGCACGAGCGAACATATCTCTGGTGTTCACAAGGCCTAAATCTTTGTAATTAACCATTTTGTTTAAAAGTTTAATTGTTAGTGAATCTCTAAATTCTGTGCAAAAATAAGCATTCTCTTTCAAATAGCGGAATCTGATCTTCAAAAAATAGCCGCCTCTTTTTTATTAAAGGTTATTTAATTATAGATTGCAAAGTCAATATTGCACATTTAACGAGATACGAACAACGGCCCATTACTTTTTTAAATAAATAATGGTAGGCAAGTGATCACTATATCCATTAAGCCAAGTGCGCCCACCGTGAGTGCGTAAAGGATAGCCCTTATACTTGCCATCTTTTTGGAAGAGATAGTCGCGGCTGAACACTTCGTGACCGACATAACGAAGCCCACGTCGTTTCTTCAGCAAAGGCTTAGACAATACGATCTGGTCGAACAAATTCCACTTGCCACGATAGAGCAGCGTACCATTTTCTTCATCTTCCAACACTTCCCACCAAGGATTGTAAAACTCGCCCTTCTCCACGTCTTTTTTCCATTTACGGGCACCCAGTGTGCGCATGCTTTCATCCATGGGGTCATCGTTCATGTCGCCCATGACAAACAGCTTCAAGCGGCGGTCTTCCCGGCGCAAAGAGTCGGCCAAAGCTTTTACTTGACGAGCGGCATGTATCCGCACGGGCGACTCAGCCCCACGCGATGGCCAGTGGTTGACAATGACACACACCCGCTCACCCGCCATACGCCCATCTACAATCAGGAAGCCACGGGTAGGATGAAGCGTATCCCCTTGGAAAGGTTGCGAAAATACCAATTTCGAGGCTTTTACCTCAAACTGGGCCGGGTCGTAAAGTAAGGCACAGTCGATACCCCGCTTGTCAGGGCCCTCATAATGTACATATTTATAATGGGCTATAGCAGGTTGATCCACTAAATCGTCCAGCACCCGATCGTTCTCCACCTCGGCCACACCGATAAAGGCAGGCCCCTGCGGCACTCGCTCGCGCGAAAGCGAAGACAATACTTGTGCCAGATTCTTCAGCTTGGCCTCATACTTCTTCGCCCCCCACTTATAACTGCCACCGGGCAAAAAATCGTAATCGTTCTTCCCCTCGTCATGAATGGTGTCGAACAGATTCTCCAGATTGTAGAAAGCCACGCTATACAAACGCTGCTTCGCATCGCGTTGCGCCATAGCCATGACAGCGATACACACAAAAAAAGACAATAAGAGTAACGTTTTCTTCATACATATACCATTTTTCATCTGCAAAAGTCAGAAATAAAACGCGATAAACCTATTTTTTCACCGAACTTTTTTCTATTTCAAATAAATAGCCTATCTTTGCAGCCTGAAAAATAAGTAAAGACCATTACACAACTATTTGTTACCAAGCAATAGTAAACCGAATATAAGAATTAAAAAAACAATAACGAAATGAAAAAAGGTATTCATCCCGAAAATTACCGTCCGGTAGTATTTAAGGATATGTCTAACGGCGACATGTTCTTGTCCCGCTCTACAGCGGCAACGAAAGAAACGATTGAGTTCGAAGGCGAAACTTATCCGCTGATTAAGCTGGAAATCTCCAGTTCGTCACATCCTTTCTACACCGGTAAGTCTAAGTTGGTAGACACCGCCGGCCGCGTAGATAAGTTCATGAGCCGCTACGGTAACCACAAGAAATAATTTTTGTATCATACCCTATAGGGAGGTTAACAAATGAAGCCCAGACATGCAGCGATGCACGTTTGGGCTTCATTTTTTCAGAAAATGTTCCAAAAAACACGGAACAAGAGGCACTTTTAATGCAGATTTACTTATATTTGCCGGGAAATAACTATTAAGAATTAAATGATAATTTAATGTGCTAATATGCTAATGTGCAAATGTGCAAATTGAGCTGCGCTGTGTTTGCGGTAATGTGTTCTCATGCCGCAGGGCATTAGCACATTGGCATATTAGCACATTGACACATTGCGGGGCTCCGCCCCGCTAAATTCCCATTTATCGTATAAATTAATATGATTAATTACTTAAATTGAAAGTTTCGTAATATGAGAAAAATTAGACTTTGGCTGGTGGGAGTGTTGTGTACATTATGGTTCGTATGCCCTTTAGATGGAAACGCACAGAATTTCTGGCAGCAACGCTATCCCAAACGTGAGTTTCGCGCCGCATGGATACAGACAGTGAACGGACAATTCAAAGGCATGTCGCCCGAACAGATGAAAAACGTATTAGTTGGTCAGCTGGACACATTGCGCGATGCAGGCATCAATGCCATCATCTTCCAGGTACGTCCTGAGGCAGACGCCTTCTACCCCTCGGAACTGGAGCCATGGAGCCGCTATCTGACAGGCGAACAAGGGAAAGCCCCCTCACCCGCTTGGGACCCGCTGAAGTTTATGATAGAAGAGTGCCACAAGCGTTGCATGGAGTTGCATGCCTGGATAAATCCTTACCGGGCAAAGACATCGCTTGCCCATAAGCTGGCGCCTACACATATATATAATGTACATCCCGAGTGGTTCGTCACATATGGCAACCAGCTATTCTTCGACCCTGCTATTCCGCAAAACCGCGAATTCATCTGCAAGGTAGTGGCCGACATTGTAAACCGCTATGACGTAGACGCCATCCACATGGACGATTATTTCTATCCCTATCCCAAACCTGGTGTAGCATTCAATGACAGTGCCAGCTATGCACGTTTGGGAAGCGAGTATGCCAATGTAGGCGATTTCCGCCGGGCTAACGTCAACCTTCTTATCCGCAAGATACATGAGACAGTGCGCAGCATCAAGCCATGGGTAAAATTCGGCGTATCTCCTTTCGGCATCTATCGCAACCAATCCAGCGATCCTTTGGGCAGCCGCACAAAAGGATTACAAAACTACGACGACCTCTATGCTGATGTACTGCTATGGGCACGCGAAGGATGGATAGATTATAACATTCCTCAAATCTATTGGCAGATAGGGCATCCCGCAGCCGATTATGGCGAACTGGTGGACTGGTGGGCAAAGCATAATGAAAACCGCCCCTTATTCATAGGCCAATCGGTAATGAACACGGTGCAGAATGCCGACCCGACCAATCCTAACATTAACCAGTTGTACCGCAAAATGGCTTTGCAACGTGCTTACCAAAGTATCGGGGGCAGTTGCCAATGGTATGCCGACGCGGTGGTAAAGAATGTAGGACGTTATTGCGATGCGTTGAAAGCAGAATATCACAAATATCCGGCCCTGCCGCCTGTGTTCGACTTCATGGATGATGATGCTCCCGGAAAAGTACGCAAGCTGAAACCTTTATGGACTGAAGACGGTTACATCCTTTTTTGGACAGCTCCCAAATACAAAGATGAGATGAACCGCGCCGTCAACTATGTTGTTTATCGCTTTGCCGACAAGGAGAAAGTGGACATCAACGACCCATCACATATTGTAGCCATTACCGCCGATCCGTGGTATAAATTGCCTTATGTAGATGGGAAAACAAAATGGCGCTACGTAGTGACCGCCCTCGACCGCCTGCACAACGAATCAAAGTCTGTGAAAAAGAAAGTGAAACTCTAAGTAAGTGTACAGAATTAAATGATAATTTATCTGTCTCAGGGAACGCAGAAGACGCAGAATACACAGATGAACGCAGACTTATATTTTTTCAGTGCAGATAGGCGAAGCCCTTTATTTTCTGCGAATCTCTGCGCCCGTCTGCGTCATCTGCGTTCTCCTAATCAGCCCGCTAAATTCCCATTTAACAAAATCGTAAATTGTAAATTGCTAAATCGTAAATGAGCTAAATTCCCATTTATCGTATAAACTAAATATGATTAGTTACTTACACCCTCTTGCTTCACTCTTCCAGCAGATAGTTATATACTTTCAAATTTGTAATCTTGCTCTTGAAGTTTCCGGCCTTTTGTAAGGGAAATACCAACGTGCGGATATAATTATTGGCTGTTTCCGTATTGCCATTGAGGTAACGTTTCTCAATCCCCATATATTCAATAAGCTTCCCGTTGATATAAAGGGAGGTAGAAACATTGTCACCCATGATTTTCACCCGGCACGTTTCTCCCGGATAAGGGCGGAAAGGAAACGTATTCAGATAGCCATCACGCGAAAAAGCAAACATACCTTTAGCCGGGTCTGCCAAATAAAACACAGCGTTAGGAGAGCGGAATAGCTCCGTACCGACTGCCTCGGCGGCTGCTACCATGTCAAAAGTAATAGTGTAGTTATAACCTATCTCCGTGTAAGGCAATTCACTACCCGGACGAACTTCCGCAGCCTCATAAACAAGGGCTTTCTCCTTTCCGATACGAGCCAGCTGATTAACGTCAGGCGCCTCGCTAAGGCTTAAGCGTTTCGTTTCAAAGGCCTCGTAGGAAAGTTGGGGAGTCGCATTCCATGTCTTAACAGCCATGGTTTGCAGGGCAGGATATACGCGATGATGAATGTCTTTCACAGAAACACCATTACCCACCACATCATTCCATATAGCAAACATGCCTCCAGCCAACGCAGGGTCTTTTTCTTCGAATACTTCATCGGCTACATGCGCCGGTGTCCACTGATTATAAAGGTATTCAGTGTTCAGGTAATCATAATAATAGCCTGCTATTGGCACGATATACACCAGCCCGTCCGGTATACTGACCAGCTTGTAACCCCGTTCAGCCATGTCTTTAGGCTGTGCATAGCGATTGTGCCAAGTGTACATAAGTACATCTTCGGCTTTCACCGGCGTATCACCCGCGGCATGTGTCAATGCTCCCCACACGCAAGCCTGCTTTCCGAAGCTCTCTATATACTTGATATAATGATCGGTAAACGCACGGAACTGTTCCACCACTTCTTGCTTCTCATTGGAATATTCATCCGTACCGATATGTACCTTAGGCCCTTGGAACACCGGATCGTCTCCTTCCAAGTATTCCTTGAAAAGAGCATCCATAAAAGCATATGTCTTAGGATTAGCCAAATCCAAGTGATCCATACCGAACTCCTTACTACCCAATTCAGGCTTGTAGTGGCTGAATGCCAGCGTATGAGCGGGAGCGTCTATTTCGGGGATAATTTCAACAAACCGGGCGGAAGCGTCTTTCTGGAAACGGATAAACTCTTGCTTAGTATAATAACCATCGCGGGCGGTCAGACCCGGAAAAGTCTCACATTCCAACCTGAAAGCCGCATACGTCCGGTTCCAATCATTGTTGAAATGAGGTTTGAATCCGTTATCGTTCAGGTGCACATGAAGGACATTCATTTTGTAATAGGATAATATCTTGACCATATCCTGCAAATATTCCATGGGGATAAACTTGCGCCCACAATCTATCATAAACCCGCGCAAAGCGTAATCCGGATAATCGCGTACCCGGCCTTTCGGCAATTGCCTGTTGTCCGACTGCTCGCTCATCTGAAGCAATGTCCTTGTGGCCCAATAGACTCCCGTCAGCTCAGGAGCGGACACCTTTACATAACGATCGATGTCAATGGCATATCCCTCCTTCCCCAGCTTCTTATCGCGTTTCAAGGCAAGAAAGATGTCCCCCTTACGAGGCTTGGCCTCAACTGTTTCCGGCCGGACACCGAACATGGCCTCATAATCATCGGCAAAGTTTCGCGCAATGTCCTGTAACGCCAAACTTTCATAAACGATGCGCAAAGCTTTGTCAGGCACAAAGAACCCATCCCCCCCCTTCCATTCCTTCAGCTCCGGAATGACAAACGGTTTAGGATTCTGAGCTTGTAAAGTCACACACATTCCCCCTACGAAGAGGGAAAATAAAACCAACGCTCTGACGAATGCGAAGAATCGCATTCCTTTTTCTTGCGGATGGAAGTTTTTGATACTCATGATAAAAGAATTAATGTTTTCCCCCGCAATATATCAAAAAATATTGGAAGAACAAAGAATACAGAATTAATTTATAGGATAATTTTACAATATAGCCATGGCTTTACCACCCAATCCTGCATTTCCAAAAACCTCTTTATCGCACCTATTTACACAGAAGCACACTCAACATCAGAAAAAATGTTATAAAGCATTTCTAACATTTTTTATCAAACATCTTTTTTTATATGTAAATAAACCACTAACTTTGCGACAAAAAGTAAAGTAATATCATATTTTAATTAATTCATGAAAGCACAACTAACGGATGAGATACTACAGCCACAAAATACAAAATATATTATTACAAACATGTATAATTTCATCATTATTTGTTTGTAACATAACCGTTAAGGCACAAACGACAAAAAACGAGTTAGACTCGTTGGTGAATGACTTCAACGCACGCATTGAAGCAGACAAAAATGCCTTTGAACTTTATGCAGATTCTGTCAGGGACGCCTATAATGCCTATCTGGAAAAAGCTACTGCTGAATTTAATATTTATAAGAAAAACATTCAGAAAGTTTGGGGAGGAGATTCAATCGTTCTTGACTCAAAATATGAGTGGGTTGAATATGGGGATGATTTTCTTTCACGTTCCGTTGTTAATTTTGAGAAAGGCAATGCCGTAGTAGAAGTTGCCGTTGATTTGGATACCGATAAGGATGAAATTAACAAGAAGCTTATGGAGGCTATGTATAAGTTAATGATAAGCCGGGGCACTACATGTCCCTATCATTCAGATGTAGACCTGTCTGAGCCTATTACTCAAAATCCGATACTTGATGGATTGTTGGATTTGTCGAAGTATCATATAGACCTGACGAATGAAAATAATGACATAGACAAAACGAACTTGATTTCGGGAAAAAAGAAAACGCCACCTCTGCCGGTTGTTAGAGGAGGGACATTAAGAAATCCTCAGAAAACCGCAACAAAAAAACGCTTACTTAAAGACAAAACTTTGGCCAGAGGCAAACTATATGAGGAAAAAGAAAAGCGAAAGGGAAATGAAGAGGCAGAAAACTCAGGAAATGACTTGCATAACGTTGACGAAACAAAAAGAATAATTGCTTCTCAGATTGTAAAACAAAGTTTCAAATCCGAAACCGAAGTAACTGGCATAGATGGCAACAAGCGCAAAGTTGTTTGCATCAATATGCCCTTGGTTCATGACAATATATCAAAGTCGGCAGCTCTGTACAAAGATATTGTGAAAAAATACAGCGAACGCTTTCAGATTGAACAACCTTTGATTTATGCTGTCATGGAGCAAGAGTCAAACTTTAACCCGCAAGCAACCAGTTATGTTCCTGCATATGGACTTATGCAGTTAGTGCCTACATCCGGCGGAGTGCATGCTTATAGCTTTGTTTATGGCGTAGAAAAAGTTCCTACAAGAAGTTATTTGTTTGTCCCAGATCAGAACATCGAATTAGGAACTGCGTATCTGAGAATCTTATATAACATGTTTGAAAATGTAAAAGATTTGAATTGCAGGAGATTATGCGTAATAGCAAGCTATAATACCGGTGCGGGGAATGTGAGCCGGGCATTTATCGGGTCAACACGACTAAACAATGCCTATGATGAAATCAATAAGCTTGATTACAATCAGCTATATCGGCATCTGACAAGAAAGTTGAGTACAGCCGAAGCTCGCAGTTATGTAAAAGGAGTAACAAAAAAAAGAGAAAAATACATCAAATAATAATGTTAACCTTAAAAAACGAATGCCTATGTTTTGTCCTGAATGTGGAACTCGATTAGATAATGACATGCTATTTTGTCCTGAATGTGGAACTCGAATTGAGCAAGAGTCTGCAAAAGATTTTGAGATTCCGGTATTAAAAGGTATTTTGTTCACGCATATACCCAATCTGGCCCGAAAGTTATCAGTCAGCCCCAAGGATGTCACTAATCTTTTGGAGTCATTCATTCAGTACAAGACGGAACAAGGAGTTATCTACAAACTGGCAGATGCGGGAGCCGAACGTAAAAGCTTTTTCAAAAGGAAAAAGAATCTCACTCAGGAATCTCCTTGGTATGAATATGCTGACATACTCAAACAAATCCATGAAGAGGAAATGAGGAAGCATGAAGAACCTTCGACATTTCTGTTTATTATAGGAGGAGACGATATAATCCCCATGCCCGCAATACCACATTACCTAGGAAACGAGGCAAGCGATGCAGACAAGAGAATAGACACGGACCTATTATACGCCTACCCATATGGTGCTCAGATGGAGGAGGCTATTTGCTCCGGGCAGTTATTCTTTTATGACGCATTGTTTTATGTTGGCAGATTACCATTGGCCACAGATGCTGCATTTCAGGACCTTGTAGGCTACCTGCAAAGAGCTGTAGAAAATCCTGTCATTGATATTGGTGCGGGATATGGACAATGCGACCCGCATTGGATGAAGGTGACTGCCAAGGTTACAGACAGAATGAATAAGGAACGACTCTTTCCCGACTATACCCCATTGCCCGATGATGTATTATATGACAAATTATTCCTGACTCCGGAAGTTGATCATCAGACAATTGGTCAAGTGTTCAATACAAATGCACAATTGTTTTTCTTTAATTTACATGGCGGTGCGGCCAAAGAAACATTCTTCTTCTTAGGACAGTCAATAAAAAACGCTGATGATTGGAGAGTAGCTGTTTTTCCGGCAGTAATTGCAGCTTGCACCCAGCCAAATGTCGTTGTTTCTGAGGCTTGTTATGGAGCCCGATTCATCGGCTTCGACAAAGCGCATAGCATGCTTCTAACGGCAATGGCTGCAAATACTTTAATCTATTTGGGCGCGTCACGGGTGGCATACGGACAACCAGATCCCATAGAACCGGACTGCCCCGTTCAGATGAGCAACGCAGATATCATTACGGGAGAATTTGTAAACAATATGTTAGATGGCTTACCTGCCGGCGCGGCGTTGTTTGAAGCAAAAAGATGTTTGCATCGGGTTTCAGAAATCGGACCGATAGAATCTACAACTCTTGTGGAATTTAATCTGTTTGGAGATCCGACATTGTTTGTCATGAACAGAAAAATAGATAAATCTGCAACGACTGTTTCAGACTTCAAAATCGGAGCCTTATCCAGTCCGACAGAGACTGCTTCCAAACTGGAAACTGTTCCTATTAAAGCGGAAGAAGACAGCAAACCTATGTCGTTGTTGACCCAAGTAAGAGCACAAGTTGATGCAAATATAAGTGAAATTCAATTGAAAATAAGCGATCAGCTTTACAAACAATGGGGGATCAGTCCAAGGAAGCCAATCAGCATGAGCCGGACAACATCCCTCAACGGACAAAAAGGCTATGAAGTTCAATATCATTTGGATGAACATAAAAAGGTACCGGATGGCTTTTACAATATACTGAGTGTGTCTTCCGATTTGAATGGAAAAATAAGAAGTGTCAGAGTTACCAAATAATGTTTAACATAAAAATACCATATATGAATTGTGCTAAATGTGGAGCTCCTTTAAAACCTGGAGCCAAGTTTTGTGTAAAGTGTGGAACTAAAGTTTCCGGAGATATGCCTGAGGTGACGCAATCTCAGCATCAGCCGGCCGAAAATCAGCAAACTGGCAAAAATGACAAAGAGGATATCATTGTGACGAACCAACGCATTCTTTGGAATATCACGCCAGGTCAGGTGGCACGTGTTATAACCGAGCAGGAGATGTCTGCTTATAAGGATATAGAAGGCATTATTATTGCCGAGGGTACAACGGCATTTATCCGTGCCAATGGAACAACGATAGCAACAATCAGTGGTGGTTCATATGATTTCCAACCCAAGCGGACTACGATGAATGATGTGGCAAGTCAAGTTTCGGCAACGATAAGCAACGCTTGGCAAATTATTATCAATTTGTTTAAAAGCAGACGGAAGATACTGGAAGACCAATCCGAGCAAGAAGAAAAGATTGAGATGCATGCCAAACAACAAAGAGAAATCTTTGCCAAAGCAAAAGCTGGTGCTTCTTTCTCCATTGTAATCTTGTTAGACAGAGCTTTCCCGATGTTAATCGGAGCGAAACAAGCACATCCAGATGATTACAAAAATTTCAAACCAATGCTTATTCATACGCAACATCATGACATGAATATAGGTTTGAACGCTTATTTCCGGATAAAAGGAAAAGAAGAATTTATATTGCATTATCTCGTAGACAAGCAATATTTAAATACTGCAATTATCATTGATGAAATCGCTGAAACGATAAGGACTGCCATTCAAGAGGTCTTATACAATCAGTCGATTACTTCCAATCGCATACCGAATGAATTGCTGCCGGCTATCAAAGAGCATCTGAATAAAGCGGCCGAAGAAGCCTTTTGGGGATTGGAAATCGTACGTATTGTTGAGATTTCCGCTGACAATGAAGATATACGAAGATTTAATGAGTTAAGTCATGAAATGTATCTTTCCGAGCAGGAATTAGATTATCTCCGCCGGACGAATGATTTTAAAAACCGCCTTGCTGACGTCAACAATAGTCAACAGATTCATACAGCGCGTACTGCTGTTGAACTGCAGCAAAGACTTGATGAAATCAATAGAGATCGGTTGCTGACAGAAGATGAAATGAACAAATTTGTCCTGTTGCTTGAGAATGAGCGTTTACTTCGCGAGGCACGTACCCAAGAAGAACGGGATGCTGCACTCGCTGAAATTGAAAGAACCAGACTCATACGCGAGGATGACCTATCAGAAATCAGAGCCCTAAGTGAACAGCATGCCTACCAACGGGGCATGGCCTTGCGATTGTCGCAACTTAAAGACAGTATTGAGTTTGAGCGTGTACGGATGCAGGGTGCGAATGAAATGATGGTGGAAAAAGCCAAAACGCAACTTCATATCCAGCAAATGCTTGAGGACCAAACTGCAGCAAACAGACAGCGGGATGCTGATTTTGATTATCAGCAACGTAAACGAGATGCCGACCTACAGTTCGAGCAACGCAAACGCGAACATGATTTGGAGATGGAAGAAGACAGGCATCAACAGGAAAGGCTTATGCAAATTCTACAGGCTCAAGAAACAAGTAAAGAAAACGAACGAAGACATCAGGCCAACATGCAAGCGCAACAATTTACGCATAGTGAGAATATGGCCAATATTCAAAGCAACTTGACTCCCGAACAAATATTGGCCATGAGCGGTGGTGATGTCGCATTGGAATTTGCCCGCTCTTATACTGCCCGAAGTAACGCAGATGTGGAAAGAGCTGCCAATGAACGTTTGAGTGAAGAACAGCGCAGAAATCAAGAGATGATGTATCAATTGATGAATCGCATGCTGGACAATCAAGCAAACCAAACGAATCTCCAAATGCAACAGACCTTTTATCAGCAACAAAGAGGGGACAATGCTTATAACCAGTCCTTGAATTATACTACGAGGCAAGGGAATACTCCCAATGAACCTGTAAATCAGTCTTTGCAGCAAACCCCAGCGGTACCTGTAACGCAAAAAAGTTCTCAAGGCCAAAGTGTCACGCCTAAGTCTGCAGGAGATGAAAAAATATATTGTCCGGGGTGTGGCACTTCAATAAGCAAGGACACCAAAATCTGTCCTGAATGCGGTGAACGAATTTAATTATTTCTATAAATAAACCGAAAATAAATGGAAATCTATGTAGGTCATATTGAATATAAGTTAGTCGGTCAAAAATCGAAATCGGAAGGTTTTGTGGCGAATCTGATTACTTCGACAGAGACGTCATACAGATTATACCGAAAAGGAGTCTTTGAAATTAATGATAATTTCTTCAAGCAGTTTGATCAGCAGGAAGTAGAAATCAATGGTGAATTAGAGGATTCCGGTTTTATATGCGTGACCTCCATCAAATCAGCCGATGGAAATCTCATTCAGGTACCGGAACAGCCTTCGCTTTCACCCGATTTGGCTTTTCACCCTAAAGAAGAATCAAACGAAAGAACAGGTAATACTGAAAACCAGAAAAAACGAACTAAGGCTAAGCCTGTACTTATACTGAAAAAGAAGAAAAAAAGTAATAATAATTTTAAAAGAAGAAAAAATGAATACGAATAAATTTTGTCCGTCATGCGGAGAATCGGTTACTCCAGATATGAAATCTTGTCCCAACTGTGGAGAAATTCTTGTAGATGAGAATCTCCCCCAAGCAGAAGATAAAAACAGTCTGAAAAAAGCACAGACGATATTAGAGGAGACTGATGCATCCAAGGACGGTATTCAGATCGGCAGTAGGAGTAATGTGGTTGGTGGTATCACGGGGCGTAAGATTGAAACACAATCCATGATCGAGAATACCCATACGCATGTGGAAGCCAATACGACAAACAGTGTCAGCACGTCACATGTAGACAATTCGCAAAAAGTGGTCAATGCCAATACAAGCAATGTGACCTACAATATAATTTATCAGAATGCCGCTCCAGGAAATCAGCCTCAGCCAAACCAAGAACCAGGCATACCCGATTTTAATCCAGGACAGCCCTTTCAGCCGAATCAAACGCCGCAAGCTACACCAACTTCAAATCCCCCAAAGGGTGTTGGAGCAATAGCCGGCGGACAAGGAAGTCAACCTAAAACTAGTGGCAATAGAAATGGTAGTACGAAGAATATCATTGCTATCTGTATTGGATTGGTGGTTATTATTGGTCTGTTTCTTATTATGAATAAGCCGGGAAGAAACGATGCGCCTCAAAATGAGAATGCAGTTAAAGAACAAGTGGAAGAGGTTGCAGGAAACGCTTCAACAGAGCATCCTGTGGGCGAATCTGTGTCGACCTCCCAAGAATCTGTTTCGGAAGTGAAACCAGCTTCTACCAATACGCAGCAAGCAGCTCCTTCCGTAGAAAAAGTTACCGATGCCAATTATGAGAAAGGTATGAAAGCATACCAATCAGGAGATGGACTGGAAGCCATTAAATGTTTCAAATCTTCAGGAAGTGCCGAGGCGAACTATATGTTAGGCGTCATCTACGAGCAAGGATGTGGCAACGTATCAGCCAATGCCATGATGGCCCGAAAATATTTTAAAACAGCAGCAAAAATGGGAAGTGAAGCCGCCAAGGCAAAACTTTAACACCCCACATGAACCTCAAAATGATTAATAACTTAACATCTTATTTATTATGAAACAAATTGTTACGAAAAAACTTGGTTTGAACTTATTATTCTTAATGTTATTCTCATTGTCTGTTTACGCACAGGAGAGTAAATATCGGAAGCCTGTAGTAGTGGTCGACTATTTTGATAAATCGTCAGAAATCAGCACCAGCGATTGTGAAGTGGCCAGAAATGCCATTGTGGCATCCTTGTCAAAATATCCAAGAATAAGAGTTATTGATGTGGAAACAGAGGCTTCTATTGATGAAGAGACCAAACGCAGGTTGAAAGAAGAGGCGTTGGCCGATGAACTTGCCCGCAGTGGTCAAATGAAACAACTGGGTGCAGATTATATCGTGGAAGGTCACATCTCCAAACTGGAAGTACAACGCGATCAAGATTCCAAAGGTAATGTTGCGTATGATGGCGAGTTAGCTTACACAATCAAAGTAGTCTCAACCGAAGAGGGGACTGTAGCCTATTCCAATAATTACACAGCTTCAGTCAGTTCACGCAAAACGAATGCGGAAGCCCGCACAGATGCCTTGAAAAAAGCCGGAATTAGTTGCGGCTTGATTGAGAGCGTGTTCCCTCTGAATGGCACTTTGATTGACACGGATTATACGGAGAAAAAAGGAAAAATGAAAACTTGTTATGTCAATTTAGGTAGTTTGCACGGAGTAGAAGAAGGAATGTTTCTGGATGTAAAAAGTGTGACAAATATAGCAGGCCGATCAGTATACGAAGAAGTCGGAGTGCTCAAAATTGAAAAAGTATTGGCCGAAGATTTATCCGAATGCTCTGTGGTCAGCAATGGGAAAGAATTATTAAAAGAGATCAAAGAATATACGAAGCAGAAAACAATCAATGAGGCGGAGGCCAAACCTTTGTTGGTAAGTTCACGATGCGATACAGGAAACCTCTTCAAAGATTTAATCCATATATTTAAATAATGAAACGAATAAGCATTCTATTTAGCACTCTGTTTTTCTGCCAAATTCTTCTATACGCCCAGCTTGGAAGCGATTGGCAAAAAGTCAAATGCATATCTAGTGATGAAAACATTGGCGTGTTCACATCACTGGGCGAAGCGTCAAAAAAGTCTGAAGTAGCCAAAGACGCGAAACGTCGTTTGTTTTACGCCTTGTTTTATAAAGGAGTTATCGGCTTCAATGACACTCAGCCTTTAATTACAAAAGATAATAGAAGTTATACTGATCCGTTCTTTGACGACTCCCAAAGGTACGAATCGTACATTCTTGATACAGAAGGCGCGGAGGATACCCAAAAGACAAATAGGAAACATCGGGCAACTTGCACTATAACCGTGAGCATCAAACTTCTGAAAAAGTATTTGGTCGAATCCGGTCTAATGGAAAGCGAAACTCCGGTTTTCGGTGAAGAAGGAGGTCCCCTCATGCCCACAATTATGGTGGTGCCTTATAAAAAAAACGGTGAGAACTATCAGGCTATTCTTGAGAATGATTTTGACCGTCGTGTAGCTGTTGCCAATGTGCAAGATGGCTTCCGTTCACGAAATGTTACCACTTATGATTTGGCGGCAGTAATCCGTTCCGTCCAAAAACGTGCCGTATACGAAAATAACAGCAATTCTGCTGATTCCAATGATAAACAATTGCTTTTGTCATCGGGTGCGGACGTTTATGTAGAAGTGGATATGATTAAAGATAAGACCACTCAGGGCACACGTGTATCTTTAGTGATGAGAGCCTATGAAACGGCAACGGGTGTTTTGCTTGCCAGCAAGGACGGATTTACCAGAAGATACCCCAATGCAGGTAGCGATTTGTTAGCCAAATATGCTGTTCAGGATCACTTACAACCTTTCTTGGATGACATTTGCTCCCATTGGGATGGTT
Source organism: uncultured Bacteroides sp. (assembly GCA_944322285.1). GTDB lineage: Bacteria > Bacteroidota > Bacteroidia > Bacteroidales > Bacteroidaceae > Bacteroides. The sequence continues at coordinate 31,060 of CALUOR010000011.1, read as the reverse complement.
CCGGAAAAGGAACTAAGGGAGCGAATAGTACCAGAGTCGTTCTACAGTTTGCGATTGACGGAAGTTCCGCAACAACTTTCAACGACCCTGCCGGTCCGAATAACTATTCTCTATCCAATATCATAAGACAATGGGTAAGAAAAAATTGTTATAAGGGACAATATCACTTGAAAGGCATTATGGACGAAAGTATCATTTTTGATTCCGTTACCATGCCTCCTACTGATGTGGATGGTTTGGCTATGGATGCGGCGCAGTTTGCATTCCTGATAGAATCTTATCTTAAGGAAGAAATCGGAATTGATTGCTCCAGCCGAATAGATGGGAACAGTATTTTGTTTACAATATATTAATGATTTCAGCCCTATGAAAAAGCTGATTATAGCTATTAGTTTATGGTTGCTGGGCAGTCTTGCTCTGATTGCCCAACAACCGGCATGGGTTACCTCGCACCCGACAGACGACAATGCCTATATAGGCATCGGTTTTGCCACATTGGACGAGCCCAATTACATCCAAAAAGCCACCCAGAATGCACTGAATGACATTGCATTGCAAATTGCAACAAGAATAGAATCAAATTCTTTTATGCATACTGTCGATATAGATGGAAAATCGAAAGAACTTTTTGAAGATAAAATAAGGAGTTCCATGGTTTCCTACTTAGAAGGACAGAAATTGGTGGACAGTTATCAGAATGAACGCAATTATTATGTATATTATTCACTGGATAAGGCTACCTACGAGAATAGTACTCAAAAGCATAAACGTGCGGCAATCAGTACGGGATTGGACTATTACAACAAAGCACGGAAGGCTTTGGAATCCAATAGTTTAGTTACTGCAGTCCAATTGCTTGGGAAAGGACTTGAAGCAGTTTCGCCATGGCTTTTTATGGATTTGTCTACGACTGTTGATGGAAACCGTTTTGACATCCCTGCTGAATTGTATAATGCTTATATACAAGTATTCGACGGACTTACGATTACGGTAAATCAACTGAATATTGAGGGCGAAGCTTTTAAACCAATAAAAGCCCCGATTGCCGGTTGCCTATCAAGAAATGGTTCCGTCATACAGAATGTCAAGTTAAAAGCAGAGTTCGTAATGGGATCAGGTGAGATTACTCCGCCGGTAGCAACAGATTATAACGGTACTTCAGAATTTTATGTTACAAATATTACTTCAAAGGCAAGCGTGCAAGAGATACGCATTTCCATCGATGATTCCTTTATTACGGATTTACCTGTATCCTATCGCCAATTGATAAAGAAACAGTCATGGCCATCTGCCAAAATAACTATTTCATTGGCTCCACAGCAAGTAACAGCTTACTTGAATGTAAGTAACAGCGATTTATCGTCTTGTGAAAAGCAGATAACGGCTATACTGGCTAATCAGCATTTTACCATGACCGAGGATCCAGACAATGCGATGCTTTTTATAGATTTGTCAACATCATTGGAATTAGGAGGGGTGGTTCCCGGTGATATGTATGATCTTAACGAATGCTTATGTGGGCTTGCGCTTAAGATATATAACAATGAAAGTACTGCGCTCCTGCTCAACTATGTGGTAGACCGAATCCGTGTACTTTCACCTGCCAATAAGACTCCAGAACAAACAGAGATGATGTGTGTTCGGGAATTGATGAAACGGGTTAAACGGGAATTGCCCAAACAAATCAAGAACTTGACATTAAATTAATTTAGTCTATTTTCCTATTAACCAATTATATTAAACATCATGAAACCTTATATTTTTTATTTGACTTCGTTCTTTGCTATTTTTTTATTAGCCACATCATGCAAATCGACAAAGAAAACTATAAAAAAATCGCCTATAGACACCTATATTCAGCCATGTTCTGATTTAGTAAAGTCGGATACACTTTTGAGAGTTTGGGCTATGGGACGTTCTGATTCTGAAACAACTGCAAGAAAGAAAGCAATGACTATGGCTTATTCAGATTTGGCCAGTATGTTGGAAAAAACAGTAGGTTCAATGGTTGAAGAATATGGCACTATATTGTCAGAGGGAAAACAAGCCGCATCAAAAGAACTTTTGCTGCAAAAAACTGTAACGACGAGTAATAAAATCATTAAAGGTGCTAGAATCGTTTGCGACCAATGGGCAAATGAGGAAGCGACCGGACAATATGTGAACTATATTGTTATGGAAATCAATCCCGATACCTACATACGTATGCTAAGCGATGAGATAAAAGGAACAGGAAACGCCGTGGACAATGTTCTTCTAAAAGATTTGTTTATAAAGCATATAAACGAATGAAAGTAATAGAGCAAGCCTTTACTTCAAAAAGTATTCAAAGCAAGAAGAACTCTACCATCCGTGAAGAGATATACTTCATCGGCAAAAAAAGAGCTGTTCCTCAGTAACATAAGCGTTTTTATGGGAAAGTAGGTCATTAAGGAAAATAAGACGTAATAGATATACCCCATTAAAACGCTCAATGTAGTACCATTAGAATGACCAATTTGATGCCTGTCAGAATGGTCATTCTAAAGAGCATCAGATTTTTCATAGAGGATAATTCAGTGAATACCCCTCATACATTTCACACTGCTTTCTCGGATTTGTAGGGACGTAGGTATCACCACCTGACGCACGGTGCGGTCTCCCCGCAGGCGGTCGATGAGAAGCCGGCAGGCGGTTTGCCCCATGAGGTAAGTCTGATGGCATACGGCGGAGAGTTTGGGTTCTACGTAGTTGGCATGCTTTTCGTCCGTATAGCCTATGAGGGCGATGTCCTGCGGGATGCGCAGGCCATGGCTCTTGATGACCTCCATGGCGGCAAAAGCCAAGGTGTCGTTCATGGCGAGGATGGCGTCGGGCGGATTGGGAAGGGCGAGTAAGGACTCCGTGGCCCGTTTGCCCTCCTCATAATCTATCTTGCGGCATACGACCAATTCCTTTTCGATGGGGATGCCGTTGGCACGTAAGGCTTCCAGATAACCATGCTTACGCCGCTTCACGATGTCCAAGTGGTTGGCTCCGCCTATGAACGCCACACGCTTGCTGCCCGTGTCCAGCAGGTGTTGGGTAGCCGCCTGGGCGGATTCGGCTCCATCGGCTATCACCGTAGAGAAACGTTCCGTCAGGCATACACGGTCGAAGAGGATGAGCGGCATGTTGATGTCCGACAGAGCCGCCCAATGGCTATAGTCCGTCGTCTCTTGCGAGACGCAGGCAATGATGCCCTCCACACGCATGTTCACCAGATTTTCGATGTTGCGCTTTTCATGCTCGTAGCTTTCGTGCGAGGTGGTGATGATGACAAAATATCCGTTAGCCACGGCGGTATCTTCAATGCCGCTCAGGATGGACGAGAAGAAATGGGTCACGAGGTCGGGCACGATGACTCCGATGATGCGTGGCGTATTCTTGCGCAGGCTCATGGCAAAGGGATTGGGACGGTAGTTCATCTCCTTGGCTAAGCGCTTAACCTTGGCACGCATCTCTTGGCTAATCTCCGGGCTGTCCTTTAAGGCGCGCGACACGGTAGGCACTGAGACGCCTAAGGCTTGGGCCAAGTCTTTCAGGGAAATATGTTTGGAGTCGGTCATGGTACGTTCAATTAGATGGAATTCGAATGCAAAGAAAAGGTTTTTTCCTGTAATAATCATACGCAGGAACGTAAAATTTGTTACGTAAACCGTTACGTGCTTTTTCTGCCCCTATGGATATACAGGCAACAAAGTCTCTATTTACCTTTGCTTGCGTAAAAAACTTAATCACTTATCATTTAAAAAACAATAAGCGTATGCAGTACCATGAAATCGGAAAGACAGGCATGAAGGTGTCGGCGCTCAGCTTCGGCGCTTCCTCCTTGGGAGGAGTCTTCCACGACCTGAAAGAGAAAGAAGGCATTGAAGCCGTGTTTACAGCCATCGAGGCGGGTATCAACTTCATCGACGTGTCGCCCTACTACGGCCATTACAAAGCGGAGACCGTATTAGGCAAGGCGCTGAAAGACATCCCACGGGAGAAATATTTCCTCTCCACGAAGGTGGGACGCTATGGCAAGGACGGCAAGAACACCTGGGATTACTCCGGCAAGCGTGCCACGGAGAGTGTGTATGAGAGCATGGAGCGCCTCCACATCGACCACATCGACCTGATAAATGTACACGACATCGAGTTTGCCGACCTTCATCAGGTGGTAGGCGAGACCCTGCCGGCGTTGGTGGAGTTGCGCGAGAAGGGCATCGTTAGCCACGTGGGCATCACCGACCTCCAGTTAGAGAACCTGCAATGGGTCATCGACCATTCGCCCGCGGGCACCGTGGAGAGTGTGCTCAACTTCTGCCACTATTGCCTGTGCGACGACAAGTTGGCGGACTTCTTAGATTATTTCGAAGAGAAAGGCATCGGCATCATCAACGCTTCGCCCCTGTCGATGGGCTTGCTGACCGAACGGGGCGTGCCCGACTGGCATCCGGCTCCGAAACCATTGGTGGAGGCTTGCCGCAAAGCCATGGAGCATTGCAAGGCGAAGAATTACCCGATTGAGAAGCTGGCCATGCAGTATGCCGTGAGCAACCCGCGTATAGCCACGACCCTTTTCAGCACCACCAATCCGCAAAACGTGCGCAAGAACATCGCCTACATCGAGGAGCCGATGGACGAAGCGTTGGTGAAGGAAGTGCAGGCCATCATCGGCGACCAGATGCGCGTAAGTTGGGCGAATACTTAATCGGAAGGAGGGAAGTTTATGACATATACAATCATAGACGCACACGCCCATTTGTGGCGGAGGCAGGACACTGTGGTGGACGGTCTGCCCATCCGTACGTTAGAGAACGGCCGCTCATTGTTCATGGGGGAGGTGAGGCAGATGCTGCCTCCCTTCCTGATAGACGGAGTGAACAGCGCCGAGGTATTCTTATCTAATATGGATTATGCGCAGGTGGGCGCGGCGGTCATCACGCAGGAATTTATCGATGGTCCTCAGAATGATTATTTGGAAGAAGTCGCCAAACGCTATCCCGACCGCTTCTTCGTATGCGGTTTGTGTGAGTTCCGCAAGCCGGGTTTCCTGGAGGAGGCACGCGGACTGATTGACCGGGGCTTCAAGGGCATTGCGATACCGGGTCATCGCCTGCGTCTGAAGGAAGGACGGGTGAGGCTGAACGGAGACGAGATGATGCGGATGTTCAAGCTGATGGAGCGAAACGGTGTGATACTTTCACTTTGCTTAGAAGAAGGAACCGTTCAGACAGGCGAGGTAGAGGAAGTCATTCGGGAATGTCCCGCATTGAAAGTGGCTATCGGGCACTTTGGCATGGTCACCGCGAAAGATTGGACAGAGCAAATCAAGCTGGCGCGTCATCCGAACGTACGCATTGAGTCGGGCGGCATCACGTGGCTGTTCAACGATGAGTTTTACCCTTTCCGTGGAGCCATACGCGCTATCCGCGAAGCCGCCGACTTAGTGGGCTGGGACAAGCTGATGTGGGGCTCGGACTATCCGAGGACCATCACCGCCATTACGTACCGCATGTCCTACGATTTCATCACCAAGTCAACGGAGCTACGGGAGGAGGAAAAACGCCTTTTCTTAGGCGAGAACGCACGTGGCTTCTACGGTTTCGGCGCCTTGCCCGATTTGCCTTATATAAAGAATATGTCTGAATAGAGTATGGTTAGTGACATGAAAAACAATAAATATGCATTGCCTCTGGCACTGGTCTTCAGCCTGTTCTTCTTGTGGGCCATCAGCAGCAACCTGTTGCCCACGATGATACGCCAACTGATGAAGACGTGCGAGCTGAATACATTCGAGGCATCCTTCACCGAGTCGGCCTACTGGCTGGCCTACTTCATCTTCCCGATTCCCATCGCCATGTTCATGAAGCGATACAGCTACAGGGCGGGCATCGTCTTCGGGCTGCTGTTGGCTGCTGTTGGCGGATTGCTCTTCTTTCCTGCGGCCATCATCAAGGAATACTGGGCCTACTTGTGTATCTTCTTCATCATCGCTACGGGCATGTGCTTCCTGGAGACAGCCGCCAATCCGTACGTGACGGCATTGGGCGACCCCGCGACGGCACCCCGACGGCTGAACCTTGCTCAATCCTTCAACGGACTGGGCGCGTTCATTGCCGCCATGTTTCTGAGCAAGCTGATATTGAGCGGCTCTTCCTACACGAGGGAGACGCTTCCGGCCGACTATCCCGGCGGCTGGGAGGCATACATCCAAATGGAGACGGATGCCATGAAGCTGCCTTACATGGCATTGGCATTGCTCTTGGTGCTTATAGCCGTGGTTATCGTCTTCTCCAAGCTGCCGAAGATAGGCGACGAGGGGCAGAAGAGCAGGGCTGGCGAGAAGCTGATAGACTTCAGCGTGCTGCGGCACAGCCACCTGCGTTGGGGTGTCATCGCCCAGTTCTTCTACAACGGCGGGCAGACGGCCATCAACAGCCTCTTCTTGGTGTATTGTTGCACGTATGCGGGGCTGCCGGAAGACACTGCCACTACCTACTTCGGCCTCTACATGCTGATGTTCCTCTTGGGACGTTGGATTGGCACCGGACTGATGGTGAAGTTCCGTCCGCAGGACATGCTGCTGGTGTATGCGCTGATTAACGTCGTGCTTTGTGTTGTCGTGGTGGCGTTCGGAGGGGAAGTAGGCTTGTATGCCATGCTGGGTATATCCTTCTTCATGAGCATCATGTACCCCACGCAATTCTCCCTTGCCCTGCGCGACCTTGGGGAGCAGACCAAAAGCGGCTCCGCCTTCCTGGTGATGGCCATCGTGGGTAATGCCTGTCTGCCGCAGTTTACGGCCTACCTCATGCACGTCAACGAGCATCTCTATCAGGTGGCTTACGTAGTGCCCATGGTGTGCTTCCTCTTCTGCGCTTACTATGGGTGGAAGGGATATATAGTAAAGGATTATCATTTAAAGAAATAAGTATGAAAGCAGTTCAAATTACAGCGCCTTCCGAGATGAAGGTCGTAGAAATAGAACGTCCGGAGTTACATGCCGGCGAAGTGATGGTAAAGATAGCCTACGTGGGCTTCTGCGGGTCGGACCTCAACACATACTTGGGCCGTAACCCCATGGTGAAGCTGCCTGTCATCCCCGGTCACGAAGTGGGAGCGGTGATTGAAGCCGTTGGCGACGGCGTGCCCGACACACTGAAACCGGGCATGAACGTAACCGTAAACCCCTATACCAACTGCGGACACTGCGCCTCGTGCCGCAACGGACGTGTCAACGCCTGCGAGCACAACGAGACGCTTGGCGTGCAGCGCAACGGTGTCATGTGCGAGTACGCCGTATTGCCTTGGAGCAAGATTATCCCCACGGGTGACATCTCTCCACGCGACGCGGCGTTGATTGAGCCTATGAGCGTCGGTTTTCATGCCGTATCACGAGGGCAAGTGATTGATAATGACGTTGTCGTGGTTATCGGTTGCGGCATGGTAGGCATGGGCGCCGTGGTGCGTGCCTCCCTGCGTGGAGCTACGGTCATAGCCGTTGACATTGACGATGAGAAGTTGGAACTGGCCCGGCGGATGGGTGCCGCGTATGGCATCAACTCGCAGACCGAAGACGTACGCGGGCGGGTGCGTCAACTGACGGACGGACTGGGCGCCGATGTCGTGATAGAAGCCGTCGGAAGCCCCGCCACCTACGTGACGGCGGTAGATATAGTCGGCTTCACCGGCCGTGTAGTGTGCATCGGCTACGCCAAGAGCGACGTTTCCTTCCAGACCAAACTGTTTGTGCAGAAGGAACTGGACATCCGTGGCTCCCGAAACGCCTTGCCCGCCGACTTCCGTGCCGTCATCCACTACATGCACAGTGGAAACTGTCCGGTGGACCGGCTCGTGTCCGCCATCGCCACACCGGAGGAAGCCCAAGCAGTCATGGAGCAGTGGGCGGCCCATCCCGGCAAGGTATTCCGTATATTAGTAAAGATGTAAATAGACGTTTATCGGTATGAAAACCTTCTTCCATACGGCTGTGTCACTCATGGCCATAGCAGCTTTATACGCCTGTGAGGCGAATCAAACACAGATAGTTTCACCCAACGAAGCGTTGACCGTGACGGTTGAGCCGGCTCCCGAAGGAGCTTATGGCGAAGCCGCTTTCTCCGTCGACTACAAAGGCGAACGTGTGCTTTCGCATACCCTTTTCGGCATAGAGACCGAAGCACGGAAGCTGGCCGGAAACCTCAAGCTGAAGTCGGTTTCCGAAGCCAAGCCCGTCACCGACGACTACCGGATGCTCACCGGAAAGCGCAGCCACTGCGTCAACCATGCCTCCGAGCGCGTCTACACCTTCAAGAATGAACAGGGGCAGACGCTCGACGTCACGCTCCGAGCCTACGACGACGGCATCGCCTTCAAGTACGGCTTCCAAACGGACAGTGTGGCGGAGCGCGTCACCCGCGAGCACACCGCCTACACCTTGCCTCGCGGCACCAAACGTTGGATACAGAAGTATGACATCGGCTACGAACAGTTCTACCCCCTCTCTACGGACGGCACGCTGCCCGATCAGCCGGAGGTGGACACGTGGGGCTATCCCGCCCTGGCGGAACCGCGCGACAGCGTCTTCGTCCTCATCACCGAGGCGAACATCCGCCGCGACCACTGCGGTTCCCTATTATATAATGGTATAGACCGCGACCAATACCAAGTCCGTCTGGCCGATGACCGGATGATGGCCCGCGGCACGTGGGAGTCCCCCTGGCGCGTGCTCATCATCGGCTCGCTGGCAGACGTGGTGGAAAGCACCTTGGTGACCGACGTCTCCGACCCTTCGACGGTGGAAGATACGAGTTGGATAAAGCCCGGACTTGCGTCGTGGATTTACTGGGCACACAACCACGGGACGAAAGACTTCCGCCTGCTGACGGAGTACATCGACCTGGCCGTCCGCATGAACTGGCCCTACAACCTGATAGACTGGGAGTGGGACGAGATGGCGAACGGCGGCCGTGTGGAAGACGCCGTGCGCTATGCCTCCGAGCGGGGCGTCAAGTCCCTCCTGTGGTACAACAGCAGCACGGCATGGCTGGGCCCCGGTCCGTTGTACAGGCTGAATAAGAAGGAAAACCGCCTGAAGGAGTTCCAGTGGCTGACGGACCTTGGCGTGTCCGGCATGAAGATAGACTTCTTCAGCGGCGACAGCGTGACGACGATGAACTACTGCATCGACCTGTTGGAAGACGCCGCCGACTACAAGCTGATGGTCAACTTCCACGGCGCGACACTGCCCCGCGGCTGGCAGCGAACCTATCCCAACCTGATGTCCGTGGAAGGCGTGTACGGTGCCGAATGGTATAACAACAACGCCACACTGACTGGCCGCGCCGCCGCCCACAACGCCACGCTGCCCTTCACCCGCAACGTCGTAGGCCCCATGGACTACACGCCCGGCACCTTCTCCAACTCGCAGCATCCCCACATCACGACCTACGCCCACGAGTTGGCCCTGCCCGTCCTCTTCGAGTCAGCCTTGCAGCACATGCCCGACCGCCCCGACACCTACGACAGTCTGCCCGAAGCCGTCCGCCGGCTCCTCTCCGTCCTGCCCACAACGTGGGACGACACGAAGCTGCTCGGAGGCTATCCCGGCGAGGAAGTCGTCCTTGCCCGCCGCAAAGGCGATGTGTGGTACGTAGCAGGCATCAACGGCACGGACGAGCCGCGTTCTATCTGGGCAAACATAGACGAACTTAATCTGAACGGCGGACGTATGACGATATTCAAGGACGGAGCCGGCGACCGTGACATCTTCATCAAAGAGGATATGAAGGCAATACCCACGCTGGTAGAATGCCTGCCACGGGGAGGCTTCGTCGCCATAATAAGCAAGTAGCCCCGGCACTATCGTCCAAGCGGGAAAGAATAGGCATATGGCCGAAAAGAGATGTACATCTAATTGCAAAAGGATGTACATCTAATTGCAAAAGGATGTACATCTCATCACAAAAAGATGTACATCTATCTACAAAAGGATGTACATCTAACCGGAGAAAGATGTACATCTCTTTGCGGAGAGATTACGCAGTGTCTTCGATGGAAGGACGATGTGTCTTCCACGGAGTGCATAGGAGCGATGAATAGAACTATAACGAATGAATAACAAAACGATTATGAACAACAAGAAGAAACTGCTTTTAGGCCTGATGGCCTTAGGCTTATGCGCCTCCATGCAAGCGCAAGTGACCGAACGGCAACGCCCTGCCGAGTGGGCGCAACTGGTGCCCGGCGCCCGCTTCATGGACCGCTTCCTGCCCATGCCCGACGGCACGAGGGCGACACAGCCCGTGTGGGGCACGGACAGCGTGCAATGCCGCTACGTGGACAACGGCATCGAGCTGCCCGACGTCTCCTTCTGGGGTGGAAACATCCTGCAGACGGCGGACGGCAAGTATCACCTCTACGTCTGCGGCTGGCCCGAACGTTCGCCACGCGGACACATGTTCTGGGGCAACTCCACCGTCTTCCACGCCGTGAGCGATTGCTTGCACGGCCCGTTCCGCATCCAGAACTCCGTGGGCAAAGGCCACAACCCGGAGGCTTTCCGCCTGGACGACGGACGCATAGTGGTCTACGTGATAGACGGTTACTACATAGCCGACAGCGAGGACAGCCCCGTGTGGACGTATCAGAAGTTCGACTTCGACCCGCGCGACCGCCGCATTATCGAAGGCTTGTCCAACCTCACCTTCGCCCGCCGACCCGACGGCTCGCGCTTGATGGTGTGCCGGGGCGGAGGCGTGTGGATAAGCCGCGACGGCCTTGCGCCTTATAGGCAGCTGACGAGCCGTCGCGTATATCCCGACGTGGACGGACGGTTCGAAGACCCCGTCGTGTGGCGCGACAGCCTGCAATACCACCTCATCGTGAACGACTGGCTGGGGCGCATCGCCTTCTACCAACGCTCGAAGGACGGCCTGCACTGGGTGACGGAGCAGGGCGAGGCGTACGTGCCGGGCGTGTCGTTCCACAAGGATGGTGAGGTGGAGCATTGGTTTAAGTACGAACGTGCCAAGGTGTTCCAGGATGCGCAAGGACGGGCGATGCAGATGAACTTTGCGGTCATCGACACCATTAAGTGGGAAGACTTGCCCGGCGACCGCCATTCGTCGAAGAACATCTGCATCCCCCTGAACAAGGGTCTGCTGCTGAACGTGCTGAACGACGAGCCTGTCACGCCGAAAACCAAGCGCATAGAAGTGCGCATCCAAGCGGAACCGGATTTCAATCCGCAGACGGATGTCAATGTAGAGTCGTTGCGCTTCGGTTCGTACACGGAGGTTAACTTCGGCCGCGGTTGCAAGGCGGTGAAGACGCGCAAGGACGGCAATGACCTGATAGTGGTGTTCAACGGGAAGAATAGCGGCATCACCGCCGACGAGTTCGCGCCGAAGCTGATAGGGCGCACGGTTAGCGGCGAACTGCTCTACGGGTATGCCCGCCTGCCCTATGTGGACTATCGGCCCGCCCTTCTGTCAGCCGGCAAGCCTCTATATAATATGGAGAAGAAACTGCTGACGGTGAAGGTGGAGAACTTCGGGTTATCAGCCTCGCAACCGTCGGAGGTTGAAGTCGTTTCGGAGGGCAAGACGCTGGCCAAAGGTGAAGTCCCTGCGCTCGCCCCGTACGGTGAGGCGGACGTGGTGTTGCAGCCGATGGCGCCCCTGGCTTCCGACAGCATTCCGTTCGAGGTCGTTATCCGCACGGGCGGGGTGGAAGTGGAAACTGTTGCATTTAAATAAGGGTTCGTGGCCGATGGACGGATTGCTTGCCATTCCTCTGTCGGCCACTTTTCTATACATTCGTTTTTTATTCGCGTGTCTGTTCAAGCATATTTCATTTTTTTCTTTATCTTTGCGGCCGTACATCATTAAAAGGGAAAATGACCGATGGCACGCAGACATTACATCACCGTCCTATTGCTCTTTGTCAGCATCCTGACGCTGGCGGTGCCCGTCATGCCCCATCATCACCATGCCGACGGAAACATCTGCCTGCGCCATGACTTGGCTGCTCAGCCTGTCGGCCCGGCCTCACACGCGGCTCATTCCCACTGCTGCCACAACCAAGGTTGCGTGGCCACACATTACTTTCAGCGCGTGCCCATCGTGCGGCAACACGTATCGCCCGACCAGGCGCAACGCTTAGTGACCGACTTCGCGATGTTTTTCCTCGGACAAAGCACCGCTTTCCATTCTCATCCCTATCTATCTTATTCACCTTACGTCGAATCCCTGCACGGCACGTATCTCGTACATGCCAAAGGGCGGCGCGCCCCTCCTGTCGCCTGACTCCCTCTACCCGATGTTTGCAACTTGATTGCAGGCAGAAGTGTGTACTTTTGCGGGCGAAGGAATGGGAATTTAGCTATTAAATGAAGAATGATGAATTAAGAATGAAGAATGACCATGCGGCGTGATTGTGCGCACTGACAGCGCAGCCTAAATTCTTCATTCATCATTCTTAATTCTTCATCAAAGCGCGCTTGCGCGCGCTAAATTATCATTTATAAAACCAATAACATAAGATATGAATACAAAGCCATTACTGGTGGCAGCGATGGGCCTGTTCCTATTAGGCTCCTGCCACAACCACGATGCCCACGACCATGAGGCGGAAGGGCATGACCATGAGGCGGAGACCGCCGCACACGACCACACTGACGAAATCGTACTGACGCCGGAGAAAGCCCGTGCGGCAGGCGTAGAAACCAGCGTTATACAACCGGGCAGCTTCCATCAGGTTATCCGCACCAGCGGACAGATTGTCGCCGCGCAAGGTGAGGAGACTTTTGCCGTGGCTCCCGTAGCGGGTGTAGTCTCCTTCCGCCGGAAAGTCACCGAAGGCATGTCCGTAGCCAAGGGCAATCCGCTACTGACTTTATCGTCGAGCAACATCGCCGAAGGAGACCCCGTCACCAAGGCACGCATCGCCTACGAGACGGCACGCCGCGAATACGAACGCATGAAAGCCCTCCTGCCCGACAAGATTGTATCGGAAAAGGACTTCCAACAAGCCGAGCAGGCCTACGAGAACGCCCGCATCAACTACGAGGCGTTGGGTGGAAGCCACTCATCGGACGGTGGCGAACTGACGCCCGACGGTGTGACCGTGGCCGCGCCCATGGCCGGATACGTCAAGTCGCTCTTGGTGAAGGAAGGCGACTACGTGCAGGTGGGCCAGCCGCTCATCGGCATCAGCAGCAACCGCAGGCTCTACCTGCGTGCCGACGTGTCGGAGAAATACTACAACCAACTGCCGCGTATCACGTCCGCCAACTTCAGCACGCCTTATGACGACAAGACCTATCGCCTCGGCGAACTGAACGGACGCCTGCTGTCCTATGGCAAGTCGGCCACCGACCAGAGCTACTACATCCCCGTCACCTTCGAGTTCGACAACCAAGTGAACGTGGCGCCGGGCGCCTTCGTGGAAGTGTACCTCCTTGGAGCGACCGAAGAAGGCGTGCTCACCCTGCCCCGCACGGCGCTGACCGAGGAGCAAGGCAGCCACTTCATCTACCTGCAAGTGGACGACCACGGGTATAAGAAGCAGTTAGTGACCGTCGGCGGTGACGATGGCGAGCGGGTGCAAATCCTCTCCGGACTGAAAGCGGGCGACCGTGTAGTGACGCGCGGGGCTTACCAAGTCAAACTGGCTTCGGCCTCCAACGCCATACCGGCACACACGCATGAACACTAACACCATTTACGATTTAGCAATTTACTATTTACGATTTAGTTATCATTGAACGTATGCTGAACAAAATCATACATTTCTCCTTGCAGAACCGCATCCTGGTGCTGGTCGCCTCGGTGCTGCTGCTGGTGGGCGGCACGTACACCGCCCTGCATACGGAGGTAGACGTGTTCCCCGACTTGACCGCCCCGACGGTGGTCGTCATGACCGAAGCCAACGGCATGGCGGCGGAGGAGGTGGAACAGCTCGTCACCTTCCCCATCGAAACGTCCGTCAACGGGGCGACGCACGTGCGCCGCGTCCGCTCGTCGAGCACCGCCGGATTCTCTGTAGTCTGGGTAGAGTTCGACTGGGACACGGACATCTACTTAGCCCGTCAGATTGTGAACGAAAAGCTGATGCTCGTGGCCGAAGACCTGCCCGACGGCGTAGGCCAACCCACCATGGGACCGCAGTCGAGCATCCTCGGCGAGATGCTTATCGTGGGCCTGACCGCCGACTCCACTTCCATGCTCGACCTGCGCACGCTGGCCGACTGGACCATCCGCCCGCGTCTGCTGTCTACCGGCGGCGTGGCGCAAGTGGCCGTATTAGGAGGCGACATCAAGGAATATCAGATACAGCTGGACCCCGAACGCATGAACCACTACGGCGTCACCCTCGGCGAAGTGATGGAAGCCACCCGCGGCATGAACCTCAACGCCAACGGCGGCGTGCTCTATGAGTATGGCAACGAATACATCGTGCGGGGCGTCATCGCCGAGACCGATGCCGGGGAGATGGGGCGCGCCGTGGTGAAGGCTGCTACAAGTAACGGGCGTCCCGTCCTGCTGGAGGACATCGCCGACGTGCGCATCGGAGCCAAGGTGCCGAAGCTGGGCACCGCCTCCGAACGGGGCAAACCCGCCGTGCTGCTGACCGTCACCAAGCAGCCCGCCACCAGCACCTTAGAGCTGACCGCCAAGCTGGAAGCCGCCCTGACCGACCTACAGAAGAACCTGCCGGCTGACGTACACGTCTCCACCGACATCTTCCGCCAAAGCCGCTTCATCGAAAGCTCCATCGGCAACGTGCGCAAGTCGCTCGTAGAGGGCAGCATCTTCGTGGTCATCGTCCTCTTCCTCTTCCTGGCCAACGTGCGCACCACGGTCATCTCGCTGATAACCCTGCCCTTGTCACTCGTCATGTCGCTGCTCGTGCTTCACTACATGGGCCTCACCATCAACACCATGAGCCTCGGCGGCATGGCCATCGCCATCGGGTCGCTGGTGGACGACGCCATCGTCGACGTGGAGAACGTCTACCGCCGCCTGCACGAGAACCGCGCCCTGCCCATCGGGCAACGCCTGCCCGTGCTGCAAGTGGTGTTCAACGCTTCGCGCGAAGTGCGTATGCCCATCCTCAACTCCACGCTCATCATCATCGTCAGCTTCGTGCCCCTGTTTTTCCTGTCGGGCATGGAGGGCCGCATGTTGGTGCCGCTGGGCATCGCCTTCATCACCGCCTTGGCGGCGTCCACCCTCGTGGCGCTGACGCTGACGCCCGTGCTCTGCTCCTACCTGCTGAAGAAGCGGGGCGAGGCCGTTTCATCTCCCTTGTTCGAGAGCGGCTCGCTCCCTACGGGGAGAGCAGATTGCTCCCTACGGGGAGAGCAAACCGCTCCCTATGGGGAGAGCAAACCGCTCCCTATGGGGAGAGCGACTCGCTCCCTACTGCGGACGCAAACCGCTCCCTACGTAGGGCGAAGCTCTCGCCCTATAGAGGACGAAGCGTTCGCCCCGGACGCGGACGAGACAACCGCCCGAAACAACGGCGACTCCGCCGTGGCCCGCTGGATGAAGCGCGGCTACGAACGCCTGCTGACCTGGTCCTTGGGGCACGGACGGAAGATATTGGCCGCCACCGTCGTGGTATTCCTTGTATTCCTGGGGCTGTTCTTCACCCTGGGCCGCTCGTTCCTGCCGCCGTTCAACGAAGGTTCGTTCACCATCAACGTCTCCTCCCTGCCGGGCATCTCGTTGGAAGAGAGTGACGCCATCGGCCGACGGGCGGAAGAGTTGCTGCTGTCGATACCGGAGATTCAGACCGTAGGACGCAAGACGGGACGAGCCGAGCTGGACGAACATGCTCTTGGGGTGAACGTCAGCGAACTGGAAGCCCCCTTCGAACTGAAAGACCGCTCGCGCAGCGAACTCCTGGCCGACGTGCGGGCGAAGCTGTCCACCATCGCCGGGGCGAACATCGAGATAGGCCAGCCCATCAGCCACCGCATCGACGCCATGCTGAGCGGCACGCAGGCCAACATCGCCATCAAGCTCTTCGGCGACGACCTGACGCGCATGTTCATGCTGGGCAACGAGATAAAGCGGAAGATACAGGACGTGCCCGGCGTGGCGGACCTGACCGTGGAGCAGCAGATAGAGCGTCCGCAGCTCATCATCCGTCCCCGGCGGGACGTGCTGGCACGCTACGGCATCACGCTGCCCCAGTTTGCCGAGTACGTGCGCGTCTGCATGGGCGGCGAGGCCGTGTCGCAGGTGTACGAGCAAGGCAAGACGTTCGACCTCGTCGTCCGTGTCCGCCACGACCTGCATGACCAAATCGACCGCCTGCGCGACTTGATGATAGACACGGGCGACGGGCGCAAGGTGCCCTTGGACTACGTGGCCGAAGTACGCTCCGCCACCGGCCCGAACACCATCAGCCGCGAGAACGTGAAGCGCAAGATTGTCATCTCCGCCAACGTGGCCGACCGCGACCTGCGCTCCGTGGTGAACGACATCCAGGAGCGCATCGACACGCAAGTCCATCTGCCCGAAGGCTACCACGTGGAGTACGGCGGTCAGTTCGAGAGCGAGCAGGCGGCCAGCCGCACGTTGCTGCTGACGTCGCTGATGAGCATCGTGGTCATCTTCCTGCTGCTCTACCACGAGTTCCGCAGCGTCCGCGAGAGCGCCGTCATCCTCATCAACCTGCCCTTGGCGCTGATAGGCGGCGTGGCAGCCCTGCTCCTCACCACGGGCGAAGTCAGCATACCGGCCATCATCGGGTTCATCTCGCTGTTCGGCATCGCCACGCGCAACGGCATGTTGCTCATCAGCCACTACAACCACCTGCAACAGGAGGAAGGCTACGGCCTGCACGACAGCGTCATCCGCGGTTCGCTGGACCGCTTGAACCCCATCCTCATGACGGCCCTGTCCTCGGCCCTGGCGCTTATCCCGCTGGCTCTTGGCGGCGACTTGCCGGGTAACGAGATTCAAAGCCCCATGGCGAAGGTCATCCTGGGCGGATTGCTGACGTCCACCTTCCTCAACGGCTTCATCATACCGATAGTCTATTTAATGATACATAAGAAGAAAATGATTGCGCTTGAATAGGGATTTAGTGGACTGTATCCGGAGAACGCAGACGACGCAGACAGACGCAGAGGCTCGCAGAAAAATAAAGGGATTCGCCTACCTGCACGGAGAAAAAAATAAAAGTCTGCGTTCATCTGCGTGTTCTGCGTCATCTGCGTTCCCCGGACAAATAAATTATAATTTAAACCATCATACAATGAAGAAGATATACCTGATATGCTCATTGAGTCTTGCCCTGCTGCCATCGGCCATGCACGGGCAAGACAAAGGCGAAGCATCCATCAACGCCATCCTGCAACAAATAGAGGTGAACAACAAGCAGCTGCAGAGCAACGAACGGCAGACCGCCGCCCAGAAGCTGGAGAACCGCACGGCCAACAACCTGCCCGACCCCACGCTGTCCTACGCCCACCTGTGGGACTCGGACGACAAGGACATCACCGTGGGCGAGCTGGTCATCGCGCAGAGCTTCGACTTCCCGTCGCTCTACGTCACCCGCGCCAAGATGAACCGCCTGAAGTCCGGCTCGCTGGACGCGCAAGCCAACGCCCTGCGTCAGGACATCCTGCTACAGGCGCAGGAAGCCTGCTTGGACATCATCTGGCTGAGCCGGCAGCAACAGATATTGGAAGAACGCCTGCGCAATGCCGAAGAACTGGCCGAGATGTACCGCCAACGCTTGGAGACGGGCGACGCCAACTCCTTGGAGACCAACAAAATCAACCTGGAGTTGCTGAACGTGCGCACCGAAGCCCGCATGAACCGCACCACCCTGCAAAACAAGCTGAAAGAGCTGACCGCCCTGAACGGCAACCTGTCGCTGGTGCCCGGACGCCCGATGCCCGACGGCCCCGCCGAGCCTTCCGCCCTGAACTTAGGCTTGACCGACTATCCCGCTATGCCCCTGCCCGATGACTTCGGCCCGCTGTGTGAGGAACTGTTGGCAGGCGACCCCGCCTTGCAATCCTTGGAGCACGAAAGCCAAGTGGCACGCAAACAGTTGTCCGTCAGCCGACAGGGCTGGTTGCCCCAGTTGGAATTGGGCTACCGCCGCAACACGGAGACGCGCCATCCGCTCAACGGCCTTGTCGTAGGCTTCTCCTTCCCCATCTTCCAAAACCACGGCAAGGTGAAGACGGCACGCACACAGGCGCAGAGCATCGACTTCCAGAAGGAGAACGCCAAGCTCAACGCCTCTACGGCCTTGTGGCAACTCTACGACGAGGCATGCAACCTGCACGCCTCCATAGAGGAATACAACGAGACCTTCCGCCAGCAACAAGACCTGAAGCTATTGCGCCGGGCCTTGGAGGGCGGAGAAATCAGCATGATAGAATACTTTGTAGAAGTGTCGGTGGTCTACCAAAGCCAAAGCAACCTGCTGCAGCTGGAGAACCAATATCAGAAGGCCATGGCACGCATCTACAAGAGCCGGTTATAGACTCTTCCGGATGCGCCACTCTTGGGGATAGAGGTTATTGGCCCGGTTGCCGATATTCTTCACGAAGCCCAGGGGGACATCCCGGTAAGTCAACAACACCATACCGCGAGGGGCCGCATCCGGAAGGGTGACGGCCTCTTTGCGCAGATAGGCGATGGCCAGCGAATAATCCACTTCCTGACGGGGGAAGGCATCGGGCCGCAGCAAGACACTCATAGCCAACGCATGGAGGGGCAGACAGTCTTTCCCCTTCTGTTCGGCCAAGGCAACGCCCGCCTGCATCACACGCACCTGACGCTTCAGCCCGTCCAGCAAGGGGAGCCAGGCAGCGGGAAATGCGCTCACCGTATTCTCTTCGGGAAGCAACGTATAGCCGTCCGCCCCCTTCAGCCAATCGCCTATCTCGGCCAATTGGGCTTTACCAAACAAAGGGCGTGTCTTGTCCTTGCCTTTCCCGCGTCTATCCTTCGCCTTGGCAGACGATAAGTACGAAGGCATTTCCTCCTCGCCCTCCTTGCGCAACACGGCCAAGAAGAAACCTTCGCCCCGTGTGCGGTGCGGCAGGAAACGATAGACGGGGAAATCCTCTCCCGCCAGCAGATTGCCCGTGACGCCCCACTCCTCCGGCACGTCTAAAGGCAGAACCTTCGCCCCCAGTTCGTCCCGGATCCAACGGACATTCTCTTCATCTTCCTTTATATTATAGGTACAGGTACTATATATCAATAGTCCACCCGGCTTCAGGCAAGGCCAGATGTCGGACAAGATGCGTCGCTGGCGTTTCCAACAATTCTCCACATTCTCCATGCTCCACTCGCTCACCGCCCCTTCGTCCTTGCGGAACATGCCCTCGCCCGAACAGGGCACATCGGTCAGCAGTAGGTCGAAGCTATCCGCCAAGGGCGTAAAGTCTGCCGGGTCACTGTTCGTCACTACCACATCGGGGTGTCCCCACTTCGTGAGGTTCTCCGCCAATACCTGCGCCCGGCTGCGCACCACTTCGTTGGCCACCAGCAGGCTGCCCGCCGGCAACAGGCTGCGCAACAAGGTAGACTTCCCGCCCGGCGCGGCGCAAAGGTCGAGGGCCGCCACGGGCTTATCACCCGGAAGACATTGACGCAACGCCTGCTCCACAAACATGGACGAGGCTTCCTGCACGTAGTAGCATCCGGCATGAAGCAAGGGGTCGAAGGTGAACGCCGGACGTTCGTCCAAATAGAAAGCGTCCGCGGCCCAGGAAATTTTTTCCGGTGAGGCAGGAAGAATGGAGAGTGAAGAATCCGCCGTCCGCTTCCAGGGGTTCAGTCGGGCACTGACGGGAGGAGCGGTCTGTGTCAAAGTCTCGCATAGGCGGAGGCTTTCTTCTTCGCCCAGCAAGGCGCGGATATTTTCTACAAAAGGTTCGGGAAGGCGCATAGGCATATCGATTTCACATTTCGACTGCAAAGATAGAAACTGAATCTGACATATCATAATTTTCATCCGAAAGCGAAGGGACGAATGCGGATAACATCTATTAAAGAGCTAACTTATGCGGTTATTTCAATGATTTTGCGTACTTTTGCCGCTCCTAACTAAAAAAGACAAAGAATCAATCATGCTGAGCAAGATTATAGACCAAGCTAATATAGACCATTTCGCCAAATGGATGGCGCGAGCCGAGAAGATGGTCATCGTGTCACACGTAAGTCCGGACGGCGACGCCATCGGCTCTTCCCTTGGCTTGTGGCACTTCCTGAACACGCAGGAGAAAACCGTGAACGTCATTGTGCCCAACGCCTTCCCCGACTTTCTGAAATGGATGCCGGGCAGCAAGGACATCCTGCTGTACGACCGATACCGGGATTTTGCCAACAAACTGATAGCCGAGGCCGATGTTATCTGCTGCCTGGACTTCAATGCCCTGAGCCGCATCGATGCCATGAAGGACGCCGTAAAGGCATCGCCCGCCCGCAAAATCCTGATAGATCATCACTTGTATCCTGAGGATTTTTGCAGTATCATTATCTCGCACCCCCATATATCTTCCACTTCCGAATTGGTTTTCCGTCTCATCTGCCGCATGGGCTACTTTGAGGATATTACCAAGGAAGCGGCGGAGTGCATCTATACAGGCATGATGACCGATACGGGCGGCTTCACCTACAATTCGAACAACCGCGAAATTTATTTCATCATCAGCGAGTTGCTTTCCAAAGGCATCGACAAGGACGCCATCTACCGCAAGGTGTTCAACACCTACTCCGAAAGCCGCCTGCGGCTGATGGGCCACGTCCTGACGCAGATGAAGACTTATCCCGAACACCGGGCCGCCCTAATCTCGCTTACCGAGAAAGAGCAGAAACGATTCAATTACATTCGGGGCGATAGCGAAGGATTTGTCAACATCCCGCTCAGCATCAAGAACGTGGTGCTTTCCTGCTTCCTGCGCGAAGATACGGAGAAACCCATGATTAAGATTTCCCTGCGTTCGGTAGGCAGCTTCCCGTGCAACAAGCTGGCGGCCGAGTTCTTCAACGGCGGAGGCCACTTGAATGCTTCGGGAGGCGAATTCTACGGCACGATGGAAGAAGCCCGCAAGGTGTTCGAGCAAGCGATAGAGAAATACAAACCGCTGCTGAATGCCAAGCGATAAAGATAAGGAAAGGTTAAAAGATACGAACTTTAGACTAACAGACTTTTAATATTCAAGAGAATCAGATACTTTTGTATCCAAAATCCAACTGATGACAATGAAGAAATTAGTATTGTTTGTGTTTGCCATATTGACTATAAGCGCAATATTTCAGGCTTGCGATGATAGCATGACATACGCCGAAATGAAAGAGCGTGAAGATGATGCAATCGCAGATTTCATCAATAAAGAAAACATCAAGGTGATAAGCCAAAGTGAATTTTACGCCAATGACTCCGTGACCAATGTGGAAGAAAACGAGTTTGTCCAACTGGCCAGCGGCGTTTATATGCAAATAGTAGACAAGGGGTCTGACAATCCGGCCGACACCGTTAAAAACAATGATGTCATATTGGTGCGTTTCATGGAATACAGCTTGCTGGATCAAGATACGACATGCTCCAATCTGTCCTACCCCTATTATGTGGACGAGTTCAAGTACACAGTGACTTCCTCTTCCATCGCCGGCATTTTTACGGAAGGTATATTCTTGGCAACATACGGAAGCAGCAATACCGCCGTTCCCGCCGGATGGCTGGTTCCTTTGGAATATGTCCGCGACGGGGCGCACGTCCGTCTGATTGTTCCTTCGGAAATGGGACACAATCCGGCCATGCAATACGTATATCCTTATTATTATGACATCAGAAAATATCAAATTTGGAAATAACCTTTTTATAAGCTATGACACTTATTAAATCTATCTCCGGCATTCGCGGCACCATAGGTGGACATGCCGGCGAGGGACTGAATCCCTTGGACATCGTAAAGTTTACTTCTGCTTACGCTACCCTTATCCGTAAAACGAGTACCGTAAAGAGCAACAAAATCGTAGTAGGACGTGACGCCCGCCTCTCCGGCGAAATGGTAAAGAACGTTGTGGTAGGCACATTAATGGGCATGGGTTGGGATGTAGTAGACATCGACTTTGCCTCTACACCGACCACCGAACTGGCCGTAACAATGGAAGGCGCCGACGGTGGCATCATCCTTACCGCCTCGCACAACCCCAAGCAATGGAACGCCCTGAAGCTGCTGAACGAGAAAGGCGAGTTCCTGAATAAGGAAGAAGGCAATGAGGTGCTCCGCATCGCTGAAGCCGAAGCCTTTGAATATGCCGAGGTAGACAAGCTTGGTTCCTACCGCAAAGACTTGACTTACAACCAAAAACATATAGACAGTGTATTGGCATTGGACTTAGTGGACGTAGAAGCCATCCGCAAGGCCGATTTCCATGTAGCGATTGATTGCGTGAACTCCGTAGGCGGCATTATCCTCCCCCAATTGCTGGAAGCCTTGGGTGTAAAACATGTGGAGAAGCTTTATTGCGAACCTACAGGCGACTTCCAGCACAACCCCGAGCCGTTGGAGAAGAACTTAGGCGACATCATGAGCCTGATGAAAGGCGGAAAGAACGATGTGGCTTTCGTTGTTGACCCTGACGTTGACCGTCTGGCTATCATCTGCGAAGACGGACGGATGTATGGTGAAGAATATACATTGGTTACTGTAGCCGATTACATCTTGAAGCATACGCCCGGAAGCACGGTGTCCAACCTCAGCTCAACCCGTGCCCTGCGTGACGTTACCCGCAAATACGGCCAGCAATATTTTGCCTCAGCTGTAGGCGAAGTAAATGTCACGACCAAGATGAAAGAAGTAGCTGCTGTTATCGGTGGTGAAGGCAACGGAGGAGTCATCTATCCCGCCAGTCACTACGGACGTGACGCATTGGTAGGTATCGCTCTCTTCTTGAGCCATCTGGCACACGAAGGCAAAAAGGTTAGCGAACTGCGCGCCACCTATCCCGCTTACTTCATGGCAAAAAACCGTGTTGACTTGACACCTGACACGGATGTAGATGCCATCCTTGCCAAAGTGAAAGAGTTATATAAGAACGAAGAAATCAACGATATAGACGGTGTGAAAATTGATTTTGCCGAGAAGTGGGTACACTTGCGCAAGAGCAATACAGAACCTATCATCCGTGTATATAGTGAAGCACATACGCAAGAAGAAGCCGATGCTATCGGCCAGGAAATCATGAAAGTGATTGAAAGTCTTGCCAAGTAAGGACAACTTCCTTTACAACAAGAACAATTAAAATGGGGGGTGTGCAAAATGACACACTCCCCTATTTTATTATCTTTTCCACTTCCCCCTCAAAGTTCGGTGTAAACACGCCTTTTCCTAAATTTGATTTTATTTCATCCATCGTCCAAAAGCGTCCGCCATCCAACTCATCGCTGGGACGGATTACGCCATCATACACCGCCTTGTAGGTAAAAACCAACTCGCGCTCGCGGGCAGACTCAAAAACATAATGGGTAACTTGTTGGGGAGCAAAATCCGTAATGCCCAATTCTTCACGCACTTCACGTTGCAAAGCCTGCTCTACGCTTTCTCCCAAATCTACGTGTCCGCCTACGGCCGTATCCCATTTTCCCGGTTGTATGTCTTTCCATTCGGGACGCTTTTGCAGATAGAGTTCGCCACGAGAGTTGAACACATGCAGATGCACCACGGGATGCAACAGCTTGCTCCCATTGTGGCACTCTCCGCGCGTAGCGGCTCCTATGATATTCCCTTCTTCATCCACCACAGGAAACATTTCCTTATTGTTGTCTTGATTCATAAGCCTAAAACTTTTAGAAACTATAATTTTACGGTATCAGCAACGACGAATCCCCATAACTCAGGAAGCGAAAACCATGAGCCAAGGCATAATCGTAAATGGTACGCCAATCACCCTGCACAAAAGCCGAGACTAATAAAAGAAGCGTACTCTTAGGCTGGTGGAAATTGGTCACCATGGCTTTCACGATGCGATAATCATAGCCGGGGGCGATGATGATTTGCGTGCTGGTATGCAACGCCTCCATGCCATGACGGTCAAGATAAACAAGGAGTGCCGACAATGCCTCGACGGACGTAGGGGCATCTTCCTCCATCTCGTAAGGTTGCCATTGACGCACGGGCAATTCCTCTTCGGAAGCATCGGGATGCTTTAAGAGCGTCACGCCTATGTGGTAAAGACTTTCGAGCGTACGTACTGAGGTCGTGCCTACGGCAATGGCTTTTCCCCCGTGAGCAATCAGTTTTTCTATCGTAGAGCGGGAAACGGAGATGTATTCCGTATGCATTTCGTGCCCCTCTATCTCCTCGCTTTTGACGGGCTTGAACGTACCGGCTCCCACGTGCAACGTCAGTTCTTCCAAATCGACATCTTTGTCACGAAGTGCGTCGAGCACACGGGAAGTAAAATGCAGTCCCGCCGTAGGTGCCGCCACCGAGCCTTTTATCTTGGAATACACCGTTTGATAAGTCACCTTGTCACTCTCCTGCGTGGCACGGTTGAGGTAAGGCGGGATGGGTAGTTCGCCAAACACCTCCAGGATATCGGCAAAAGTCACCTCCCGATTGTCCCAACGGAAGTCAATCCAATGGCTGGTGCCGCGACACTCGCCACGCTCGGCGGTCAACGTCAACGGACGGCCTTTCACCATCATCTCTCTACGCAGCACGCCTTCCTTCCACTTCTTCAAGTTGCCTATCATGCAAAGCCAAGCCACATGCTCCGTCTGCTGGAAGTTGAGCGCATAGTCTGCCGGAAGAATCGGTTCCAAACAAAAGACTTCGATAAGCGCCCCTGTCTCCTTGCGAAAATGCAGACGAGCCTGAATCACCTTGGTATTGTTAAACACCATCAGTTCACCCGCAGGGATGTAATCGGGCAAAGAAGTAAATACATCCTCGCTCACCTGCCCATGCCGGTAAACAAGCAATTTGGATTGGTCACGCACAGGAAGGGGAAACTTCGCGATGCGCTCATCGGGCAAAGGATAGTCGAATTCACTAATATGAATATGTTTAGGGTCTTGTTTCATACATCAAAAAAGACTTTTCTACCATTTAAATTGTCAACGGTTTGATATAACCATTTGAGGAATAAACTTTTAGCGAGCTATTTGAAAGGTATCGGTAACGACTAAGAAAGCGCGCGATTTTCTGCGTTTTGCGATGTTTTGCTATCAAATAACTCAATTACAAAAATACGCAAAATCCTTGAATGGGCAAAGGCTTTGGTTATTTTCATATCATTCTTTGATAATGACATACTTCTGGTTTTGGCTATTGGGTTTATCAGGAATAGTCATTTGAAGTTTTGTGCCGATAAATGGAGCAATATATTTCTTTCGCACCCATCTTCTGTCATTTACTCCAAGCATTGCGGCTATTTCAACGATACTCTTCGGTGATTTACAAAATTCAAACACCTTATCTTGGGGTGTAATGATATTCAACTGATTATGTATTTCGTTATGACTTGAGGTGAAATCATCATCACTTGGAGTGTGACTTGGAGTGTAAGAATCTTCCACTTGGGGTATAGATGTTTTCACACCCCAAGTCAGTGAGTGCTTAAACCATATTGTGAGATTTACAAATGGCGGAACAACTTTTGTTTCCGGCACAGGAAGTTCCTGTTCTCTACAGCTTTCCATAATAAGACCTATACCTCGTCCCCAAGCTTCCATCATGCCACGCCGATAGAATACATTTGCTATAGTAGGATTGGCTGGCAAAGAACCAATATGGTCATTTACAAAGTCCTGCCATGTCATACTCAGAGGGAATGCTCCCGGATTCTGGAATACAATGCGGTCATCGTAAATCGCCAAATTTGGAGTTGTATTTTCAGCATTCCAGGAACGGTGGCATAACATATTGAT
This sequence comes from uncultured Bacteroides sp., assembly GCA_944322285.1. Taxonomy (GTDB): domain Bacteria; phylum Bacteroidota; class Bacteroidia; order Bacteroidales; family Bacteroidaceae; genus Bacteroides. The sequence continues at coordinate 5,125 of CALUOR010000011.1, read as the reverse complement.
TGCAGCTTCTTTTATAGCTTCATAAGGTACGGTAAGTGTATCTTGTCTGAATTTACTATCCATTCTGCCAGATAGATTCAAATGCTTCAAACAGAAATCCATCACAGCATCGTATTGTTCAAACAAATTTCCTTCACAAATCGTCTGGTCACGAAATACTCTTTTGCCCGTTCCTTCAAAGCGAGCCAAACGGATTTTACACTGAGGGTGTAATAAAGAAGGCTCTTTACCGAACAATACATTCGCGGCATTCAATATCATACCATCCTTTCTTGCAACTCCGAGTTTAAGCATAATCTTCATTGGGTCTTGCAATGTCATTGCCGAAGCATGAATTCGCCTTGATCCTATTCCATCATGCAGTGTTTGGTATAATAGTTCTGTATCAATATCATTGACAGTTATTTCGGAATTGGGTGTATTTTCCCAACTGAATCGCTGAGGATTGCTGATTCTCAAACGTTCCTCATACATCTGTCTTGGCATCAACACAGTCGTACTTTCCACTTTATAAAAAGCTCTACCATCAAACGAATACGGCCCATTCTTGAAATTATTGGAGTCGAAGTAGATGGCAATAACATAATTATCCGGTTTATCGGGCAACTCTACATATTCCACTTCCACATCTATTGCCGGTTCAATTTTACGGATAGCATTTGCCACCTCCTGCCTTGTATTATCGGTAACATTTTGCCCAATAATCTTCAAAGACGGAACAATGCCAAACATCAGCCAGCCACCATCAGAATTCAGAAATGCACAAGCTGTCTCCATACCCTTATAGAGTTCGCCTGTTGTTTTCTTCAGTTCCAGAGTTCTTGTCTCGTCCTTAGCTATCAGTTTCTTTATATCGTCAATCGTTGTCATACTTACCTGTTGCTCTGCGTTTAATTGCATTAGATGCTGTAGTAAAATTACGCATACCTTTCCAGACTTTGAAGGGAAAGATGTTTTTCCCGCAAAGGTACGCATATATTTTGGTATATTTAGCTACCTTTGCAGCATAGTATCAAACAAAAATGCAAAGGAGGAAAACAACAGATGATTAAGATAGGAGACAAAGTTCGCTTTCTGAGCGAAGTGGGTGGCGGAACGGTCACCGGATTTCAGAGTAAAGACATCGTATTGGTGCAGGATGCCGATGGTTTTGACATCCCGATGCACGTGCGCGAATGTGTAGTAATAGAAACCGATAATTACAACATTCCTCTCCCTTCGGAGAAAGCCGCTAAGCCGGAAAAGAAGCGTCCCGAAGAGCAGCCGGCACGCACGGCCGCCTCACAAATGCACGAGGAAGCCACGCACCGTGTGGAGAAGCCCGAAATATCCGTCTACCGCCAACCGGAAATAAAAGGCGGCGATGTGCTCAACGTCTACCTGGCTTTTGTGCCCATCGACATCAAAGCCGTCAGCACCACACCCTTTGAGAGCTATCTGGTGAATGATAGCAACTACTACCTTTACTATACCTACCTGGGAGCCGAAGGCAAAGCTTGGACAATACGTTCACAAGGTTTGGTAGAGCCGAACACAAAGCTTTGCTTAGAGGAATTCGAAAAAGCGGCACTTAACGACCTAGAGCGGGTAGCGGTGCAACTCATCGCTTTCAAAGACCGCCGTTCGTTCAGCCTGAAGCCTGCCGTAAGCGTAGAGCTACGCATCGACACGGTGAAGTTCTACAAGCTCCATACTTTCCAGCAGACGGATTTCTTCGAGACACCCGCCCTGATGTACGACATCGTGAAGGACGACCGTCCCGCCAAGCAAGTCTATGTATCCGCCGAAGACCTGCAAGCCGCCCTGATGCAAAAGAAATCCGTGGACACAGCCCCCAAGCCTCAACCCCAACCTAAACACGGAGGCAAGCAAGACATCATCGAAGTGGACTTGCACATCAACGCCCTGCTGGACGACACACGAGGCATGAGCAACGGGGAAATGCTGAACTACCAACTTGATAAGTTCCGCGAAGTGATGGAGCAATACAAAAACAAGCGCGAACAGCGCATCGTCTTCATCCACGGCAAGGGAGACGGAGTGTTGCGCCGTGCCGTCCTCAACGAACTGAAGCGCAAATACCCCGCCTGCAAGGCGCAAGACGCTTCTTTCCAAGAATACGGTTTCGGGGCAACGTTAGTCACCATCAAGCAATGAACCACCACTGATGCTCCGTGCTTCGCCCTTCATCGAAGGTGAAGCCTTCCCAAGAAAAACTTTTCAGTTGTTCGGGGTGAGTGATGCGATTCTTAATGAAGAAACGTGTCATCTCGCCCCGACACATTTTGGCGTAGATAACCACCGTGGCAGGTTTGTCCCCTTTCCATACCCGGAATTCAGGCGTTATCACCCGCACTTCCCGTTCCATCCGCTTCCAGTCGAACAAGTCTTTCATCTCCGCACTGGCCAGATTGAGCAACACCCCATCCTGCCGCTTGACATCCTCTATAAATACATCGGTCAATAAAGGTTTCCAATAATCGAACATCGTAACTCCACCATTTTCTGGCAAACGCACATCCCCCTCCAAACGATAAGGGCGAATGCCATCCTGCGGACGAAGCAAGCCGTACAAGAAAGAAGTGATACGCAAGTGTTCTTGTGCAAAAAGGAAATCATCCGGCGTAAAATCTTTCGGCGCAATACGTTTGAACACCGCTCCGGTATAAGCGCCGATAGCGGGCATCGGGCGATTGTCCTCCGAACAAAAGTCCTGATACCTTATATAATTCTCCGCCGCAATCTTCGCATTCACCCGCAACATACCTCCCAACTCCGAGGCCGAATATCGAGCCAAACTCAACGCATGGCGCAACGCCTCATCCGTAAACCTAGGATTGGTCATCTGCGGCACTTGCAATGTTGAACGGCTTGCCATTGTCTTGGCACATGAAATAAACGCAAGCATAAATCCTTTATATTTCCCAATCAAACAGTATCTTTACACTTTTCATATTTGCAAAAGTAATGATTTTATCTGAAACGGACGTATTTCATCATAGCAAACAGGACACAGAGACGTTATTCTCGATTTTGCGATAAATGGAAATATCTATCAAAATGCTTTTATTTTACCTATTTTGCTTACTCACCGTTTTTACAAAACTCACAAAATAGAAAGGCGAAAAAACGCTTGTTTCTGAAACAGTTAAGTGTTTGCTCTAAGATAGTTAAGTGTTTAGGGTGTTAACACTTAACTAATTCGGAGCAAACGCTTCGCTGATTGAACGCAAAAAGCGTGCTATTTCGGCGGAAACATCTCTCCATTCCGCTAAAAATCACAAATTTTACCTTAACAAACCTTTCATTTCTAGGGAAATGCCTCTCTAGAATTTGTAAACATTTCGATAAGAATCACCATATCTATCTGAAAATAAATGAATAAACGTTTTCAAAATCCGTTCTTTCCGTCCAAGCCGTCCGTCAGTCCCAAACAAGCGATTCTCAGCTATTAGAAAATACAAAATGTCACGAGTGACAAAATGATAATTTCCCATTTACCAAATGAATCATATACCATTTTTACGGATATTTGTATGGAGAAGACTTTGATATTACAGAATCCTCATTGGGAAGGAAAGACTCTTCGATGCGATGTATTATCAATTCTTCATATTCAACCGGGATAAATTCCGGTTTTTATCCCCCTTTGGGTCATATTGCTCTATTGTATGCTCAGATACAAGCATTTCATCTAATCGTTTTGCGCCAAACACTTGCCGGAACCCCCGATTTTCCCTATCTTCGCCCACCGAAACATAAAACTCATTACGCATCATGATAACCAACCGGGAAGAAGTATTGGAGAACGCCTTGCGGGTGTTCGCCAAGATGAACTACGAGAAAGCCAGCCTCGTGACCATCGCCAAGGCTTGCGGGCTGTCCAAGTGGGGGCTGATTTACTACTACCCCTTCAAGCAAGACCTGTTCAACGCCGTGGTGGAGAAGTACATCTTCGCCATGCAGGACCCGGAGCAGAAGTTCAGCTTCGAGGGCGGCACGCTGCTGGAGTTCATCGGCCACCACGTGGAGGGCGTGGAGCGCACCATGCGCCGCATCGTGGGCCTGCTGGACGACGGCAACAACCCGCAGGGGTGCAGCTACAACTTCTACTACTTCCACCTGCTGATGCAAGTGCGGCAGTACTACCCCGACGCCCAAGCGAAGTTCGCCGAACTGTTCGAGAAAGACCGCAAGCTGTGGCGCGACAACATCGGGCGGGCGAAGGCGGCAGGCGAAATCCGCGCGGACGTGGACACGGAGGAAGCGGTCGCCATGTTCCGCGAGGTGTTCTACGGCCTGTCCTACGAGCAGGCGTTCCTCTCCGGGCTGGACACGGGCGAACTCCGCCGCAAGCTCCGGTTCATCTATTCACTGATTAAAGCCTGACCCGTTCAGGCTTTTTTTATGCCCTCCGGCAACCTTTTCCTCCCTCCCGAAAATTCTTCTGCAACTTTTGCCAACCGCATGGTGGTTTCTTCGATTCTTTTCGTATCTTTGGGGCGTGGGATGCGCCTGCCGGGTATCGGTTATCGAAATATCCTATGCCTAAGGTGCGTTTATAAATGCATTATGAACAATTAGAGTACACGATATGAGAAATGAAATTTTACAGTTGAAAGATTTAGGTCGTATGCCTAATGAAAGTATCAATGATTCTGATAGCATTGATGAGTTGATAAATGCTTATGATACTTTATTAGAACAAATACAACTCCCCATATCATTTGATGAAGCTATGGTGTTGGTACAAATCTTCCCTGAAAATGCTTTTTATGATTTGCAGTGGAGCTTACTAAAACTTGTAGAGTCCGTTTGTGTTGATGATGATAGGTATATTCAATTAATAAACTCTTGCCCAAGTCAAGAATGGCGGGACACTCTAAATGCTCGCTATGCAAATTATAAAAAGGCACAAGAGGTAAAGTAAGTTCATAACAAGTCGGGATAACAGACTAACGCCGTTCCCCGTCCAGCCATTATAAACAATTAAAAATCAGAAAACAATGAGTATCTTTTTGAAACCGGTGCAGCGCGCCAACCCGTCTGACCCGGACGCGCCGAAGAAATGGTATCCCGTGCAGTACACCACGAAGATGGTGGACGAGAACGAAGTGGCTATGCT
>CALUOR010000010.1 GCA_944322285.1 uncultured Bacteroides sp. | reverse complement strand
TGCGCAATGGCTTTCGGGCCGCTCATTGCACCCACGGCTGCGGCAAGAAGTCCGCTTTTGATAAAATCCCGTCTGTCCATACCTTTTCCTTTTTATTTATCCAAACCTATCAGCCATGCCGGATTGCTGCGCACAAGTAGGTCTATGTCGCTTTGGGAAACTCCGATGGCTTGTAGTTTCAGGATACAATCCCTCATGCCTTCAATGGGATGCGGCATCACCGCCTGCCCTAAATCAGTAGAGATAAAACTCCGTGCTGGATTGATACGGACAAATGCCGTGAAGTCTTCGATGCTTTGCCGTTGGTATTGGGGCATTTTAGTCCCTGCTCCCCAAAGGCAAGGAAGGTAGCAATATTCGATGTATGCGCCAAGGTCGATACACTGTTTGATTTGGTTGGTTGTCATCGTCCAGATGGAGGAATTGGCGTGGGTGACGACAATACGCTTCACGCCGACTTCGTGCGCCTTGCGGACAAGCGTGATACTTTCGTCCGGCGAAGAATGTCCGGTCGCAAAGATGATGTCCGACTCGGCACATATCTCCATCACCTTGACCACCTCCGGCAGGACTTGTCCGTTATCATCCAGCACCGGAATACCTTTCTCTTTTCGTCCTTCACTTTGATATTGGTAGGCAGCATCTAATGTCGGCATCCAGATGCAGCGGCACAGCCCTCCGCTCGTCTTGACCGCCTTTTGCGCTGCAAACACATTCACCCTGTCGCCATACACCCGGTTCATGCAGAAACTTCCGAAGCACTCCGCGCTCGGCAATGCCTGACGGATGAGATACGCCCGGTCGTGGCAACTGAAATCGTTGGACTTGAACATCACGGCACGGTAGCCAGCCGCCATTGCGTCTTTCATAAAGCCATATTCGTCCACCGACCGTTCCCGCGAATCTGGACGGCAATGCAGATGGATGTCGCACACGCCTTTTAACAAACCGTCATTGGCAAACTTGTTATCATTCTCCTGCTCCTGCAACAGATTCATCGCCCGTCCCGGTATCGCCGTGGAAGCAAGCAATGCTCCTCCCGTCACAACGGACGTCTTGATAAATATGGGGCACAGAACGAAGCGTAAAGATAGGTGTGAACCGAAACGGACTGCAACGGACTGGACAATAGAGAGTTATGAACCGCATGGCTTGTAGGCCTACTCAAAACGAAATTTACTTTTGCTTTACTCCAGGCTTACACCGGAGGGGCAAAATGAGGGCATTTGCTTTACGCTGGTTGGCTTTTCGGCTTGCGCCTGTTATCTTCTATTGGAATGGCATTTGAAAGCCGTCAGAACGCGCCATTTGAGGCCGACGGTCTGGCGGCTTTGTTGTGGGCAGGATTTTGGGCGGGAAATGAATTTATTTCGCACTAAATACTTCCATATAAGAGTTATTTAGTATATTTGCAGCGTAAATAATTCAATTATGGGACCAATAAAAGTAGTTCATGTGCACCTGATTTTCGAGAAGAAGGACTTCTATTTCGGAAGCCTCTCGGCGGTGTTTGAAACGCTGGATGAGGACCGCATCGGCATCAAGAAAAGCACGCTCCTGCACGCCAAAATGGAGGATGGAAGCGTTAAGATGACGAAGCGTGCCCGGATTGTGGTGTCCCATCTTATCAGAGACAACCGTTAAGTAGCTGTTATATTGCTGTTTAGGCCGTCGTGGTGCTTACTTCCCGGAGCATTGCGGCGGCCATTTTTATGCCCATCCGGTTACAAAAAGGGTTACTTATAAGGGCTACATTTCTGTATGTTAAAAGGGTTACAAAAGGGTTACAAAATCCTTGTTTTGAACGCTTGAAAATAGGTACAAAGCGGATTGCGAAGCCGCGTTTTTGGCGGAAATACGCTTTTAAGTGGGTAGAAAAAGCCACTATATAAATAGGTTATAATGGTGTTGGGTAGACTAATTATCGCCTTATTTACAGCTACTTACGTACAAAATCACGCTTAAACGGGGCGAAAGCTGCGTGTGTGCCCGTGATTTCGCCCCGGATGGGGTGTGCCGCGTGGTATTGTGTGTCATTCGAGGCGCACCAATCCACGCACCAGCGCTACGCCATAGAATTGATCCCTCGAAAGTTCGAAGGGTTCATAGTCCGCATTGTCTGAAACGATAAGGAGGTGGTCGTCGTCAGAACCCCGGCGCACACGTTTGATTAGAGGACCTTGAACAGTGTCGAGCACGTAGGTTTTGTTCCACTGGAAAAACAGGTCGCTGAGCGGAACACGCTGGCAGGCCACAAGATCGCCCGAATAATAGGTGGGCTGCATCGAATCCCCTTTGACTTGGATAAGGAAGTCCGCGCCTTTGAATGCCGGGATGACATAGCGTTCGCATTCGTATTCCATAACGGAAGCCTCACCGGTAAATGCGCCGGCCATCGCGCTGAGAGGCAAAAGCGGAATACCTTCTTTATTATCTTGGGGAACTGGGCATGCCGATTCCTGTTGTCTTTGCGCTCGAATAACGGAGGAAGCGTCAACATTAAGCATATTGCCTTTGCCCATAATGAGCCAGTCTGCTGACAGGTTGGGATATGCGGTTAAGATTTTAACTATCATATCCCCGCCTGGCTGACTAAGGCGGTTCTTACCTTTGAAATTACTATCAGATAGCCCTGTAGCTTGATAGAAATCACTCTTTTTTATGCCCTCAGAACCTAAAAAAGATAAAATTCTGCCCTTTATAGTCGAAATTTCCTCCATAAAATTTTTGTAGGTTAAAAGTTTGACCTATATTTGCACCGTGTTCAGTACGGAACAGCCGCCAAATATAGTGAAAAGCGGCGAGATTAGCGAATATTAGATGTAAAACTTAAAAATAGCGAAGATATGACACAGAAAGAATTCGAAGAAAGAACCGGTATCACCCCGACAGCGGAGGAGTTCGATTACATCCACGCCGTGTATATGAATACATCAATGGACAAAGACGCATTTTGCAAGGAATATAAAAAGCATGGGGAAAGCCGGATTACCCGCGAGGTTCATGTGCGGGTGTTGAACTATAAGATGAAGTGCGATCGACAAGAGAACGTCATCAACGAATTGGCCGACTTCCTGATAGGAAAGGCACATGCCCATGACGATACGGACTTCCGGAACCAGGCGGTGAAGCTGGTCGGAGAAATGGATGTGGTAAAGCGGACCATTGAGTTGGGGCTTCCTCTTTGGGACGAAGACCGGAAGTGTATTCTTTCGATGATTGACGAACAGGGTAAGTAGATTGAAGGATAACCCAGAGGCTGACAGACCGGAAGGCGTGAAAAGAGACGGTCGGACGGCGTGGAAAGACACGCGGGGCACTGGTTGTTTGCGGCGGGGTTCGATTCCCCGCGCCCTACTACGATAGTAACTTAAAAACAACAGCAATATGAAAGCAATCAGAGTATCAGTAGGATTTAACGAGTGGTCGAAGGTGGATGACTTCCTTCGCGAGTTCAGGCACGAGGACGACACGTTCACCTACCAGGTGGATAACGTCACGTTCGTGGCGGTGTGCGAGGACGAGGACGCCATGGATTGGTTCAAGGCGCGGCTGCTGACGGATTTTGAAGAACCGATTATTGTGGAACTGAAATAAAAGACAAGTGTATGGAACTGAAAGTGGTATGTCAGAGACTGGAATCAATAGAGTTCACAACCGGTAAATGCTATAACAAGCATGAACTGCTGGACAAGATAAAAGCAGAACTGCACAACCTTCCCGAAACAGCGATGTTCAGCAATGTGCTGGTTCGTGGCATCGCTGTCTTGGGAAAGGAAGAAATCTTTGTCAGAAGTATCGGTCAATCAGCGGAAGCATCGTCTCCTCACTTCCGTCAGAATCGCGAAACACGGTGTCGGCAATCTCGCGTGACCCAGGCTGTATCAGACGCGCTACGCCAAATTGTTCAAGATGCCCCTGAAGGTATGCGACATCCATCAGCACCTGAAGCTGGAAGCGGCGACGCTCCAGTATTTCGTTCTCAGGAGAAGAAAGCTGAGTATTATCACAGGATGACAGAAGATCGCGTTCAAACTCCCACAAGAGATATTTATCCCTCCAAGCGATGTCCTTGTCGGGGTTGCTGCCAAGATGGCCCATGTAAAAATTGCGAAGCGCGTTGAACTGCGCCTTCAGCATTAAAAAATCTATGTTCATAAACGGTAATTTTAGTGAAACATGCTACAAAGGTAGCAAAACTTCCGTGGTCCGGGAGGATAGCGGAAGGATTTTCAGACAGAGTATTAACAGCAAAAACAGATATAAGCGTATGGAAAAGAAGATTTCTGTAACCAGAGAGAACCGCGAGTTCCTGATGAAGGCTTTCAACGTCACGGAACGGATGGTATTCAAGGCATTGGCCTTCCAAAGCGACACGGACCTCGCCAAGAAGATCCGGCGGTTGGCCTTGCAGCGCGGCGGGTTCATTGTGAATATAGGCCCGGCCCTGGAGTGCTTCCATGACAGCGACAACTTCATGTACCAGTACCTGCCGAACGGCGCGATTTTGGAGTTCAACAAGAACACAGGCAGTTGCGACGCCTTCTTTGAGGGCGAATGTGTGAAGCATTGGGACGGCGTGATGACCAGCGTCATAAATGACATTCAGAACTGGGCAGGCGCATTGAAATAAGGAGGTTCGCCATGGAATACTACGGGAAGATATTATGTATTTCAAAGAACGACCTGACGCGCGACGACCGCCCGGTGCAACTGGCCAATGGGAACCTGGACTACAGCCAGTCCCGCGAGATAAACGGGATGCACCCGTCCATGTGGAGCCTCGAAGTCTTGGCACCCATCATGAGTGAGAGTTGCTACAAGCTGTTGGTCTACCGCGGCAAGATCCTGGTCGTCCGCAAAGGTGTAGGACGTGGCGTGTCCGCCTTGGTTTCCGTGGAAAGCCTGCCGGAGAAATACAAGAAAAGAGTGGAAGAAAAATACGGAGATATGGATACAGAAGCCTTACGGAACTGGTTTGGCACGCACTGGGAGATTGACCAGGCGGCACAAAGCTGGTATTCCCTCTACCGGCTGCCTTCCGGGAAACCGCTCACGCCGGAGCAGCAGCAGGAATACACGCTGAACGCATCGGCCTTGCAGGCGGTGGTGCGGCTGATGAACGACACCAAGATGAAGCGCGCCGTGATGCAAGGCAGCCGCGTCAGGTGGGAGGAAATGAGCGGCGCCATCAGCTTTTATCAAAAAGAATTCGGGCACACGCTGCCCACTTCGCCCGCCCGCTTCAAGAAGCGCGTGAAGGAGTTCCAGGAGAAAAGTTACGCCTCCCTGATTAGCGGGAAGTTCTGCAACCAGAACACGCGCAAGGTCAACGTGAACATCGAACGCCTGCTGCTGGCCTTGGCCACGATGCCCAACAAGCCCTGGAACAAAGACGTGTGGGCCATGTACACCGACTTTGTGAACGGACGACTGACGGTGTTCGACCCCAAGACCGGCGAAGTGTTCAACCCCGCGGACTTCCGGGACAAGAACGGGCAGCCCATGGAGTTGAGCCCCTCCACCGTCAACGCCTACCTGAACCAGCCCAAGAACAAGGCGCTGGTGAACAACGCCCTGATGAGCTGGAGCACCTTCATGCACGAGCAGCGTCCGCACGTCCACCGCCATTCGCCCGAATTTTCGTTCAGCAAAATATCGTTCGACGACCGCGACCTTCCGCGCAAGCTGAAGGACACCAAGGCGCGCCCCAAGGCTTACTATGCCTACGACGTGGCCAGCCAGTGCGTGGTGGGCTTCGCCTACAACCGCAACAAGAACGTGGACCTGGTGGTGGACATGTTCCGCAGCATGTTCCGGCTCATTGAGCACAAGGGTTGGTGCTGCCCGGCGCAGGTGGAAGTGGAAAACCACCTGATGAGCCAATGGAAGGACAGCTTCCTGAAGGCCGGCGTGGTATTCCCCTTTGTCCGCTTCTGCGCGGCGTTGAACTCGCAGGAGAAACGCGCCGAGCACTTCAACGGCGCCAAGAAGAAGAGCGTGGAGCACCGCAACCACCTGGGCATCGGCCGCTTCTACGCCAAGAACGAGAAATACCGCACCGAAAGCAAGAAGGTGAGCGACGAACTGAACGACACCTACGAGGACCGCGAGTATTACACCTGGGAGCAACTGATTGCCGAGGACATGGCGGACGTGCGGGAGTTCAACAACAGCCTGCACCCCAACCAGAAGAAATACCCCGGCATGACCCGCTGGCAAGTGTTGGAGGCCAACATGAACCCCAACCTGCAGCCACTGGACAAAGCCATGCTCTACCGCTTCATCGGCGAGCACGTCAGCACCAGCATCCGCCGGAACAGCTACTGCCGCGTGGCCTACAAGGACTACTGGCTGAGCGACCCAGACGTGCTGGACAAGCTGGAGCCCAACAACCTGAAGGTGGACGCCTACTACCTGCCGGACGAGAACGGGGAAACGGGCGACGTCTACATCTACCAGAACGGGAACCTGATAGACCGACTGAAGGACGTCGGCACCTTCAACGAGGCCCTAGCCGAGCAGACGGACGAAGATACCCGCATCATGACCGAGCAGAACAAGCTGATCAGCAAGTTCGACGCCCTGATGAAGCGCGAGGCCGTCGCCCCGGTGGCCGTGATGAAGGCCGAAGCCGCCCGGCAGATACAGGACGCCCCCGCACGGCCCGCCCCGGCCAAGGAAGAGGAAAACGCCGACTTCCTGAACTACGACGTCAGCGGCTACAAGGGGGCAGCCATCAAGTCGATATAACCCTATTGGAACAACATTAAAACAGCAATAGAATGGAACTAACGAACGAAATCAAACAGCGCATCATGGAGGCCATCCGCGCCAACCGTGACAACTATCCGAGCGACAACAAGCACGCCGCCGCCCTCGGCATATCCGCCAGCGTCTACAACGCCCTGAAGAAAGGGAACATCGACCGCCAAGTGAGCGACACGAACTGGATTTGCATCGCCCGGCGGCTGAACGTGTCGCTTTCGGAGGAAATGGAGTGGCACGCCGCCGAGACGCCCACCTACATCTTCATCAGCGAGCAACTGGCCACCTGCCAGGAAGGCGGCATGAGCGCCATCCTCTGCGACATGGCCAACATCGGCAAGACGTTCACGGCACGGGCCTACGTCAAGGCGCACCGCAACGCCATCTATGTGGATTGCTCGCAGGTGAAGACCAAGCAACGCCTGATCCGCTTCATCGCCAAGGAGTTCGGCATAAGTACCAATGGCCGCTATGTGGACGTGTACGACGACCTGGTGTTCTACCTGCGAACGCTGGACCGCCCGCTCATCATCCTGGACGAAGCCGGGGACCTGCAATACGAAGCCTTTCTGGAACTGAAAGCCCTGTGGAACGCCACCGAACGCTGCTGTGCCTGGTACATGATGGGAGCCGACGGCCTGAAGGAGAAAATCAACCGCTCCATCGAGTGCAAGAAGGTGGGCTACACCGAAATGTTGTCCCGCTATGGCGACAAGTACAGCAAGGTCACCCCGGACGATGCCAAGGAACGCGACACCTTCCTGAAAGCACAGGCGGCCATGGTGGCCAAGCTGAACGCGCCCGCCGACACCGACATCGTGAAGGTGGTGAACCGCACCGGCGGTAGCCTACGACGGGTTTATACTGAAATCGAAAAGTTGAAGAAAGGAGCCTGAGCCATGAAAAGAGCCTATTCACCGACCGAAGTGCAGGCGATGCACATCCCCAGCTTCCCCTTTGAGGGAGAGTGGGAAGCCGCCTTCGGCCACCCGTCACGCACCGGGACGTGGATTATCTGGGGAGAAAGTGGCAACGGGAAAAGCGCCTTTGTGATGAAACTGGCCAAATACTTGTGCCGGTGGTGCACGGTGGCCTACGACAGCCTGGAGGAGAGCACCGGTCTTTCGTTGCAGAACACGTTGAAGCGTGAACGCATGGATGAAGTGAACCGCCGCTTCAAGATACTGGACCGTGAACCGATGGACGAACTGAGCCAACGCCTGGCCAAACGGCGCAGTCCGGACGTGGTCATCATCGACAGCTTCCAATACACCGGACTGACCTACGCCTCCTACAAGGCATTGAAGGAGAAGCACGCCAACAAGTTGCTGGTATTCGTCAGCCATTGCGAGGGCATGAGGCCGGAAGGCCGCGCCGCCAAGAAGGTGGCCTACGATGCCGACGTGAAGATATTCATCCAAGGCTTCCGCGCCGTATGCAAAGGGCGTTTCATCACCAAGCCCGGCGACCATTTCACCATCTGGGAAGAAGGAGCCGCCGCGTATTGGGCCGGACAAATCGAGGAGGACAAATCATGAATACCCCCACCTACACCGGCACCGAGCTCTACCAAATCCTGCTGCCCGGCCACGAGGCCGCCGAAGTGATGGAAGAATGGCTGGAGAGGAACATACAGGCCGACATCCGCTTCCGACGCGCCAGGACCAAGGGCTGCGTCGTGATGGAGACCAGGGACGTGCTGTTTGCCAACCGCATCCGGCAATGGCACCCCGGCTGCAAAGTGAACATAACCAAATAAAGGAGGAAAGACAATGAGAAATTACGCAAGATTCTACGTGCTGCTGAACCGGCTGCCCACGACCGGCGACCGCGAGGAGCTGAAGGCGCAACTGGTCAGCCAGTTCACCGGCGGCCGAACCGAGTCGCTGCGCGAAATGACCGACCGGGAGTATGACGCCCTGTGCGACGAACTACAGCGGCAGGATGCCAACCGCCGTGCCCGCGACATCTACCGCGTCGAACTGCGCCGCCGACGTTCCACTGCCCTGCACCTGATGCAGAAGCTGGGCATCGACACCACGGACTGGAAACGGGTGGATGCTTACTGCCTGCATCCCCGGCTGGCGGGCAAGGAGTTTCAAAGGCTGACAGTAGACGAACTGGAAGCCCTCAGCATCAAGCTCCGCATCATCCTTCGTAAGGAGACAGACAAGAACAATAATAGCAAACTCTTAAACTAAGCGCGTATGACACCCAGACAATTTGTAGAACAAGAAATGGATCGCATCCGTGAACTGACCAGCGGATTGAGCGAGGAAAGATATGACGAATATCTCCAGCAACTTATCGTTGAACTGGAGAACGAACGCCAGCTGCTTTGCTGGAACGACATGGACGAATAATCAACCCAAGTATAACCCATAAAACATTTGAACTATGGCAAGAACCAAGAAAACTATCCTCAGCGGCATCAGCCGCGAACAAGCCGAACAGGCATTTGCCGACTATGCCGGTGCCGATGCGAAAGTGCAGAACCTGACGTCCAAAATGGACCTTGAAATGACCCGCATCCGTGAGAAGTATGCCGAACAGTTGGCCGAACTGAACGAAGCGAAGGAAAAGAACTTCGACATCCTGCAATCCTACGCCATGGAGCACAAGGACGAACTTTTCTCCAAACGGAAAAGCCTGGAGAGTGCCCACGGCATATTCGGGTTCCGCACCGGCACGCCCAAGCTGAAAAACCTTCGCGGCTTTACCTGGGCGGCGGTGACCAACCTGGTGAAGGAACTGATGCCCGGCTATATCCGTGTGTCCGAGGAACTGGCCAAAGACCGGCTGCTGGCCGACCGCGCCCTGCCCGAAGTGGCCGAAATGTTCCCGAAAATAGGCGTGCAGGTGGTGCAGGAAGAAACCTTCTTCGTAGAACCGAAGAAAGAAGGAGATGCAGTGGAAGCCTGACCTGAAAGTCGTCTGCCGGAAATACGGATACCGGCCGCATGGCAGGTGTTGGGCGGTTTACCTGTTCACCACTTACCGGCAAGAAGACACTTCGCAAGCCAATCAGTTCACTTCCGGCGACAAGGTGGCGGAATTCCTTACCCGTGAGGAGGCACGCCGCGAAACTTACCGGCTGAACGGCTGGCAATACAAGGAAAAGAAAGTATGAGCAAGAAACAACCCATGCTGCTGCTTACCCCACCGCTTTTCCCGGCGGAAGCCCCCATGGAGCGGGAAGAATTCGAGGGCATCCCTTGCAATTATTGCCATGGGAACGGCTGGTTCTGGGGAATGGACGGACGGCTGGAGCGCGTCAAGCAGACCTGCCCCGTGTGCCGTGGGCGCAAGAAACTGAAAGCCATCGTCACCATCCAATGGGTGGCCGATGAAGGAGATAACAAATAATAATCAAGAACAATGAACAACCTATTCGACAAATTCAAGAAGCAACGTTGCCGCCCGGCAGCTAAGGCACCGGAACCTACGCACGAGCGTACCATCCCGCCCCACATCGTGGCCTGCCGGGTATGCAGCGGCAAAGGAGAAAAAGACGGTGCCATCTGCACCCAGTGCAAAGGGTCGGGACGCGTCATCGTGTCGCATGAAGTAAAGACTTTTGTATCGGCCTATATCCCCTCTACAGATACTTCTGAAAGGGGGTGACCTTGGCGTCGGACTAAGGCTGCCTCGGTGTCGGACAGAAGCTACCTTGGTGTCGGACAAAGGCAGCCTCAGTGTCAGGCCGGTCAATGATAATCCTGAATGTAAACAATTAAAAAAAACGAAGAAAGCGATGAAACGAGTACAAGGAACCCAAGGCGTGGCGCTCATGGAGTGCATCAACGCCGACATGAACAAGTGGAGCGTCCGTTGGGACGTGCAGGAGGAGCCGGCCGAAGAAGGTCGTGAAACCGCCGGAGTAAATTACATGGAAGAAACCTTCCTGTTTAAGCCCGATCTGGGAGACGTGCAGTCCGTCATGTCCATCTGGTGCGGCAGCGAGGAGCCGGAAGGCTGCTTCGTGCTGGATGGGAAAACCATTTCGCTGGACCGTGAAGGCATCCTGATGCTGCGCGACCAGGCAAGCGAAGCTCTCGAAGCCGGTGAAACAAGCCTGCCGCTGATTACCGATAACGGCGTGATTGAAGTAGCCCCGCGTGAAGCCCTGTATATTGCCGGGCGGATGCAATCCTATTATTCCAGCTATCAACTGCACATCAACGCACAGTTGGAAGCCATCGAGAAGGCCGGTGACATCGACACCCTGACTGCCATCGACTTCCGCAGCGGCTACCCGCAACCCGACCAGATGACACTGGATGAAGTGCGCACCGCCATCAGCAACCGCAAGCCTTCCCTCCAGGAACAGGCGGTCAACTTCGCACGGATGACCATCAACACCGTGGAACTGGCCGATGCTGATGCGCTGGCCGTGAAAGACCTGCACCCCTCGTGGGAGTCATTCATCGGCAAGGAGATGAAGAAGGGAACGCGCTCAGTGTATGACGGCAAGTTGTTCCGGACACGCCAGGACATCAGCGTGGTGTTGGAAAACCAACCACCCAGCATCGACACCGCCGCCCTTTACGAAGAAATCAACGAGACGAATGCCGGCACGCAAGACGACCCGATACCCTACAACAATAACATGGAACTCTTTGCGGGCAAGTACTATTCGCAGAACGGCGTGGTGTACCGCTGCACCCGCGACACCGGGCAGGCGGTTTACCACGACTTGTCGGCGTTGGTAGGGATTTATGTGGAAGTAGCAGGATAAATAGCAAAAAACAAAGAGCGTGTTTGCGGCACGCTCTTTGTTAATAGAATTACAATAATAGTAATGTTGTCAGAAAGTATTGAAGCACTTTAAGAAGTGAAGTGCATAATACTACATTTTTAATTAGGTTCACCCAAAGAACCTCATCAAACGAATCGGAGTTACTATTATTCACCCCAAGTTCAAAGTTAAGTTTGATTTTCTTCCATTTCACATTGAATTTGAAGTTCAACATTTCTATGAATTGTTTATATAATTATTTTCTGTCAGTTATCAGCTGACATAAATAAATATAACGGACAGACGAAAAAAATCAAGAGGGGAAACAGAAAATTATAGAAAAAAAATGAGGAATAGGAGAAAATAGGTTCTAAAAGTGAACATATAACATCTTTTCAGAAGGCGGTACGTGTAAAAATGTTCCGCCTTTTGTTTTCCTTTGCGTATCTTTTATTTACCTTTGTATTCAATTAAACCCCAGCCGGATAGATGGATTACAAAGGATGTTCATACGAAAAAAGAGTGATTGAAGTCAACGAGATATACGACGAATACGCCAAGACCGGGTTGTCGAATCGCGAGATTTGGCGCAGGTACATCTATCCCATCTACGGCATTTCAGAGAAAACTTTCTACAATTACATCAATGCGATGGCTAATCCCAAAGTCATCGCCCGCAAGGACGCCTTGCAGCTCAGTCTTTTTGACTGAACTGCGGGGGCACCGGATGCTTCACCAGCCGCTTCACTGCCGAATCGTCATACACCATCGCCTGGAACACCTCCGTGTCGTCCAATATCTCCTCGTGGTCGTGGCAGGGGATAGAGGCCGACCGTTTGAATGAACCCCAGCTTTCCCCCTCGAAGCGATGCAAGCAAGCGTTGATTTTGTCCAACAGATCCAAGTGGAACTCCGCCCCGTCGTAGCCTTCGGGCAAGGAAGCAGTCAGCACGTGCAACCCGACGGTCAGGTCGGCATCCTGCAAACCTCCGGCCTGGTGGCGCCACGTGATGCGCCCGAATTCCACGAACACGGCCGGCATGGGGAAAGGAGCTTCTTCCTCGATGAACTCCACCTGCCGGTTCCACAGCCCGACGTGCTTGACGGCCTTTTCAGGCGGTGTGCCGGCTTCTTCCAGCTGCTTGATATGTTCTTCGGAAGCGAAGATTATTTGCCCGCTATCGGCCACAATGAGACGCGACAGGCGGTCTTTCAGTGCTTGGTACAGTTCTTTTCTCATAAGTCTATGGCTTTTCAATGATTGGGTGCCGTTTTATGTAATCCTCGAAGTTCATCTCCACGATGTCGCGGATGATGCGGTCGGTGGTCCTCCCGTGCCCGATGAAGCGCCGCTCCGGCATTTTGATAGCAGAACCTACCTTCTTCAGAGCCATGGCCAGGTAGAACTGTTCCTTTTCGGACAGTTCCCGGTTGCGTTTGTTGCCCCGGCGTTCGCCGTTCTTTTTGTACTGGTATTTGCCCCTGGCCTCCTTGGCTTTGCCGAAGAAGTAGCCCTTCATCTTCCGGGTGACCCGTATTTCCCCGCCCTCGTTGTGGATGCGGGCATAGGGTTTGGATGAAGAATATACCAATTCGTCCTTGCGCCTGCGGCTGCGGATGCTTCCCCGCAGACCGCCGGTGCGTTGCATCAGCGATCCGACCCCGTCGTCAAACTTCCGCTCCGGCCACTGCTTCTCGTCAAAAAATGCCTTCCGTTGGAAGTTCCGGTCGAACTCTTCATCCAGTTCGACTTTGATGTCCTCCAAGGACTGGTCGATGACTTCTTTTTTGAAATTTGCGTCCATTGTATTGGTGATTAAATAATTAGTCGTATATTTGCGGTGTGGAAGCACTGGGTGTGTGGGCTGACCTTGCGTATGGCATAAGTGGTCGCCACCCGGTGCTTTCACTTTCTTATCCGGTCTGTAATTGAATATAGAAAGTATTTGACTTTGACCTTTCCCTTGCTATCTGTTCCGGCCAGTTCCGCCACGTTCAAATACACAGTTTTCCCGTCAATCTCCCCTTTGAAGTAGTGGAACTTGCGGATGTTGTCCTTCCTTTCGTGGCTCAACCCCTTAGATGAATCAACATAAGCCGATTGCTCCAGCACCTTATCCAAAGTGGCCAGATGCTCCTTTTTCAGCACAGACGACCGTCCGAACGTGTCACTGAACAAATGCTTGTTGCCTTCCTTGCGGAACCCGATGCTCCTGGGCGTGCCGTCCACCTCTAGCGTGACCTTCTTCTTCAGCAGCGGCTTCATTTCCCGCAGGTAGTGTTTCCGCTCGATGGCCGCCTGCGATTTGGCGATGTCCCCGGCGCATTCCCGGATGATGGGGCACGCCGCGCAAAGCTCGTTGCTGGGCACCTTGGCCAGGCTGAACCCGTTCTTCTTGCAGGTGGCGCACTTGGCGATGGTGTACGAGTTATAGGCCGGATAAGCCGCCCGCTGCTTGCCCGGATTGAAGCGGAACATCTCAGCGTACTTGCCCGCCGTGGCGTCGTCCCCCGCCTGCATGGCCTCCTTGCTGTCCGTGGCCGGATATTTGGCCGCGCGGACCTTGGCCACCGTGCAGCGGCAGTTGAAGCCGTTGGGCGGATAGTACTTGTCCCAAAACGGGTCGGAGGCCGGCAACGTGATACCCTCCAGCTTGCGATGGCTCTCGCGCACCTTGCTGTCCCCTGCGGTGCGGTATTGCAGGAGGTAACGCCCGCCGCCATCGTCTTGCTGGTCCTCCCAGCGGGCCGCCATCTGTGCGCTCTGCACCGTGAAGTTATATTCCGTCCGCAGGTAGTGCTTGTTGTAGGCGTCGTTTATCGTTTGAACATCCTTTGAAAAGCGTTCAAACGGCTTTAGATTGCCCTGTTCGTCCAGCAGCAGGCCCGCCGCTTCCTTCATCTCGTGGAAAGTCTTGAAGCCGGAGAATACCCCCGCGCTTTCCCGGAGGCTGGCCGCCATCGCCTCGGTGGGCGATTCCTCCAGGATGCCGCGCTCTATCCCTTTGGCCAGGTAGGCCGCCGTCTCTTCCATCAGCCGGCGCACTGGTTTCTCCTTCATCATGCCCGCCCCGAAGATGCGCCGGGTGTGCAGCCACTTCATTGCCTTGTCGAAGGCCGATTCCACGCCGGACGTGTCCGGGTAGTCCTCCGCAGCCAGTTGCAGCACCTCTCCGTTATACAAGGAGGACAGCCGGCGGTGCAGCCCCGCATAATCCGCGGGGCTCAGTCGAAAAAAGGCCGTGCCAGTTCAGTGGTGGGGGCAGCCTGTTTCTTTTGGCCGATGATAGGCACGCCGTATTTGTCGATGAAGTATTTCGGGTCCACCTCGTAGCGGTCGGCAATCATGGTTTCGTAGGCCAACTGCTGTTCCGGCGTGTAGTCGATGCTTTCGTCCCACTCGAAGTGCAATCCCTTCACCGGGAAGCCGTGTTTCAGCATCCGGGGCAGCAACTGGTCGTTCACGATGTCCTTCACCAGGTCGGCATCCTTCTCCACCACATTCTCGAATACTTCCAAGTGTACCTCCGACTGCGACAGGCTGCTGCCGTTGTCGATGGTCATCGTCTGGTTGAGGATACCTTTGGATAATTCCGAGTTGGCCCGGTCGATGCGCTTGTCGTAGACGTTGAAGGCATCGCCGCGCGTGGTCTCTTTGATTTCGATGTCGGTGTCCTGGGGGAATAATCCCCAAGGCGCGGCACCCATATTGGACAACATGTCCTCTATCTGCGTGCGGTCTTTCGGGTCGCGGCTGGAAGTCTTGGCAATGCGTATCGGCATTCCGAAGATTTCCCCGAACTGGTCCCAGTAAGCCAGCATGTTCTTCTTGGGGATGGTCTGCGTGGCGGCTTTCAGATACAGCCCCAAATCCTTAGGCTTGCCCGCCTCGATGACCCAGTCCGCCATCGGCCCTTCGCGGTACGGGATACCACTGGTCCAGTCGTCGCCCTGCTCGATGACAATCACCCCGTATTCGGGCACCACGTGTTTGCGGTTGACCAGTTCCACGCTGCTGTAGCGCATTTCCCCGTCCACTGTCACCACGTCGCCCAACTGGATGAGCGAGTGGCCCCAATAGCGCGAATCCAGGATATAGCCCACCAGGTCCTTGAACCATACCGCCTCCAGCAGCGTGGTCGCGTCCTCGTTCTGTTTGCCCTTGGCGTCCACCAGCTTGAACGCCTTCTTCTGCGTAAATCCCTTGCGCTGGTCCACGCAGCCGGACAGGTGCAGGTCCACTTCCACGTCGCGGTAGATGTCGTACAGGCTTTGCCTTTTCGGGTTTTCGATGTCGATGGCCCGCTGCCACGCCTGCCGCCACGACCGCATGTCCTTCTGCGTCAGTGCTTCCGCCTGCAGTTTCAGTTCCACGGTCAGCGACTGGAGCCGCCGGCGGTCTTTGGGCGACGCCAGGTTGAAGCCGCCGACGTTCAGGCCGTTGTTCTTATTCTTGTTTCTCTTTGCCATAATCCGTTACCATAAATACGTATTCTTCTTTTCCGAACCCCATTTCATCGGGTTATAGATGTCCTCCTCACCGTCCTCGCCCGTCACGGTGGGCAGGTCAAGCGTGATTTTGCCGGAAGCCACGCCCTCCAGCCATTTGATGGCCAGGTCGTAACGCTCCTTGCGTATCTCGTGCCCCATCTTAGTGGGCAGCCACGAAGAAAGGTGATACAGGGCGATGTCGCAGGCCCGCATTACCAGCACGTCGTTGCGGTTGTCGCCTGTGGCGGAAAATACCTTCTCCACGTCGTAGCGGCTGCGCAGGTATCCCGCCATTTCCTCCACGGCCATCCGTTCGGCCGTCTCGCGCTTGTCCTCAGAGCACTGCTGCAACACGTTCAGCGACGTGCTGCTGGCCACGATATAATCATCTTCTGTCAGGAACATAGGCTCAGGCGGTTATGAGGATAGCTTTCCGCTCCAGGTCTTGGATGGTGACCCCCTTGCGGAACTTGTGTTGCGCGATCATTTTCTTCAAGTCCTGTTTGGCGTACACCTTGGGCACGCCTGCCACCAGCAGGACGATGTATTTGCGTTTGCTCGCTTGGGATAATTCATTGGCCAGCTTGACGGCTCTCTTGATCCGATAATTCAGGATGATGTCTTTGATAAACTGTTTCATTGTTACCACATATTTTTAGGGCTCCGGCGCGTGCCGAGGCTCGGTTTGAACTCTTGTATCCGGGTATGCTTTTGCAGGATGTAGATGGCTCCCTCGTCCGCGTCGGGTCCGTCATCGTGCGTGCGGCTCCCTTTCTCCATGGAGAGCGTCTGTTCGATGCCCGCCAGCATGTCCGGGTCGGTTTGCAGGGCTTCATTGTAAAAGACAAAGCCGCGCTCCCACAGCGGCGACACCGCCTCGATGCGCTGGAACTTGTCCGGCTTCTTGCGTTTGTCCGCCTGGATGGGAAGCTGGTAGCCCCGCAGGTTCCCTTCCGTGGCGAATTCGTCCAGCAGGATGTCCTGCAGGAAATTTGCCTCGATGAAGTAGCGACAGACCACGCCTTCCGGCATCCGCTCATGCAGGTCGTAGAACCAGCGCACCATCTCCGACACCGAGCATTGCCGCACGAAGGCAAAGAGGTGGTGCAGTTCCGTCCCCGCCTTGCCCCACACCTTGATGGCTTTGTAGTCGTTCTGCGTGGAGCCTTTGAAAGACGGGTCGCAGTAGGCCACTATTTCATCGTACTTATCCAATGGCAACATCTTCTTCCACCGGATCCAGTCCTTTCGGAACACGCTGCCCTCCTTGATGGGGTTGTTCATGTATTCCTTCTCGAAGGCGCGGTAGCCCATGAACTCACGTTTCTCCCGGATGCGCTCCGGCGTCCAGTATTCCGGCCAGGTGGATTGTCCTTGCTTGTCGATGACATTCACCTGGCTCACCTCCACGCCTTGGGACGCGGCGATGTTGGCCAGCACGCTGCACTTGCCGATAAGGTTGCCCACCATGATGAAGCGGCCACCCTCGGCACCGAACGCGCCGAACAGGGCTTCCTTCACCCACTCGGTCATCTTGCGGACACGGCTGTCATTCCCGCACAGTTCGTCATCGTCCAGGTCGTCGATGACGATGTAGTTCGGGCGGCGGTTGCGATAGCGTAGGCCACGGGGTGACTGGCCACGGCCACGGGCGAAGAAGGCCACCCCGTCGCTGGTGACGAACTCCCCGTCCTGCCAGTTGCCGGCGTTGTACTTGGTGCCGAAATCATGCGTGTAGCGTTTGTTGTATTGCAATTCCGCCTGGATGTCGCCCAGCAGGGTGCAGGCCGCATCCTCCGACTTGCCCACCAGCACCATGACGTTGATTTCACGACGTTTCTGCGCCATGAGCCACATCGGTATCATCACGTCCATGTGGGTGGACTTGGCCTGGCCGCGTGCCCACTTGAACACGGCCTTCAAAGTGCGTTTACGGAGAATCTTCCTGGCCGCCTCGATGTGGTGGCGTGCCGACGGTATCACCCGTCCCGTTTCGCTGTCCGTGCAGTAGTGCGGGAAGTAGTAGGCCACGAAATAGGCGTAGTCCTTCCGTGCCCGGTCGATGCGCTCCAGTTGCTGGGCTTTTGTCTCGGCCGCGTTGACGGTGGAGAAGTTCTGGATGGTCTCGCAGAGCTGCTTCCACCGTTTGAGGGCTTCCTTTTGGTTGAGTTGTGCTGCCATGATTATACCATTATATATAGGCTACAGGGCAGGCGTTTCCGCCGACACCTGTTCCGCGATGAAGATGTCCTGATAGCGGTTGGTCATTTTCAGGAAGTCCACCGTCAGTTCCTTGTCGATTTGTGTGCGTGCCACCAGCCAGTTGTTGTAGGCCGTGAGCACCTCAATGATAGTAGTAGCGTTGGTACGCTTGTCAATCTTCTCGATGCTGGCGGCCAGCTTCGCCATTTCGTCTGCGGTCATCTCGCCGCTCTCCAGCCGTTCGTCGGCCTTGCGCATGATTTTCGCTACCAGTTCCTTGCGGGTGATGGACTTGGCGGTACGCAGCGCGTCCCATCCCCCTTCGCTGACCCATTTGTTCACCGTGACACGCGACACGCCGGTCTTTTCGGCCACCAGTTTCTGTGTGTCCCCGCTGAGGTAGTAGAGCCTGGCCAGTTCCTTGGTTTTCTCCAGTTCTTTCTTCGATAATGCCATATTGCTTTGACTTTTTCGCAAAATTGTCAAGAAACGGCCGCCCCGGCAACTTTGCGCGCAACCGTTGCCGACATGTGCAAAACCCTTGCGCACAAGCGTGCAACCGTTGCATACTTTCTTTTCCTGTCTTTCCGGAAAGGTTAAGTTTGCCGCAAAAAGGACACAGAATGGCAAAACGAATTATAATCAGCGATGAGTCGATCAACTGCTACGGCACGTGGATCAGTACGGACGGCATGGACATCTCCCAGTTCGAGAAGAACCCCGTCCTGCTGTGGATGCACTGGCGCGGCGTGATCATCGGCTGCATCAAGGACATCAAAAAAGAAGATGGCCGGGTGACCGGCGAACCCTATTTTGACGAAGTGCGCGAGGAAAGCAAGCAGGCGAAAGCCCAATGGGAGAAGGGCACGCTGCGCATGGCCAGTGCGAACGTTGATGTGTTGGAGGTGAGCGATGCCCCGGAACATGTCAAGCCCGGCCAGTACCGTGCTACCGTCACCCGAAGCAAGCTGACCGAAGTCAGCATGGTGGACATCGGCGGCAACGATAACGCTCTGCCGCTCGTGCTCTCCTTCCAAGGTAAGGAACTGAAACTGGCAGCGGGCGAAGCCTCCGACTTCCTGCCGCTGCTCAATACTAACCCCAATAAAACCGAAAAGATGGATTACAAAGCGATCGCCCTCAAACTGGGCTTGCCGGAAACGGCCACAGAGAACGACATCCTTTCCGCCATCGAAGTGTTGCTGGGCTACAAGACGGCCAACGAGCAACTCAGGCAGGAGAAGGAACAGATGCAACTGGCGGGCATCACCACCGCCGTGGAAACCGCCATTACTGAACGCCGCATCACGGCCGACAAGAAGGAACATTTTGTCGAGCTCGGCAAGAAGGTAGGACTGGAAAGTCTGAAACTGACCTTCGAGGCCATGACCCCGGTGCAGAAGCCCTTGGACTTGATACATCCCAATGCTGGACAAGCGGGACAAGGCGAGTGGAAGAAGTTGTCGGACGTGCCGGCGGACAAGCTGATGGAACTGCGAACTAACGACAAACCCACGTATATGCGCCTTTACAAGGCCGAGTATGGCGTGGATTGTCCCAACTATTGACTAACCAACAACCAATAACAAAAAGATGAGAACCAAAGGAATCAAAGCAATGACCGCCCTGCTGTTCAACCTGGCTATGGGCGTAATGATGGCCGCCTTGCTGGGCGTGCCAGCCTTGGCAGGAGCCGCCACCGCCGTGGGCGTGTCCCTGGCCGCCGGCAAGTTCATGCCGGCAGGCGCGCTGTATGACGGCGTGCTGACAGAAGTGTGGACGGGAGAGCTGATCAAGACCCTCCGCGCGGGTGACGTGGCGACCTTCCTCGACGGGCTGCCCGACTACTCCCAGTATGCCGAGAACGACGTGATCCACATGATTGACGTGGGCGGCGACCCGGACGTGCTGGTCAACAACACGACCTACCCGCTGACCATCCAGCAGATTGACGACACCGACGCCACGTTCAGCCTGGACAAGTTCCAGACCAAGCCGACCCCGGTGACGGACGATGAACTGTATGCTTCTTCTTACGACAAGATGGCGAGCCTGAAGGACCGCCACGCCGAGGCCATCAAGGAGAAGAAGTTCGCCAAGGCCATCCACGCCCTGGCCCCGGACAGCAACGGCACCAAGACCCCGGTACTGAAAACCACCGGCGAAATCGTGGGAGGCGGTACCAGCGGACGCAGACGCCTGCAAATGTCGGACATCATCGCCCTGAAGGACAAGTTCGACAAGATGAAGATACCCGTGCAGGGCCGTCGCCTGGTGTTGTGCAGCGACCACGTCAACGACCTGTTGCTGACCGACCAGAAGTTCAAGGACCAGTATTACAACTACACCACCGGCAAGATCGCCAACCTCTACAGCTTCGAGGTGTACGAATACTCGGACAATCCGGTGTACAAGACGGCAGGCACGAAGGTGGCTTTCGGCACTGCTGCCAGCACGAACGAATACCAGGCCTCCGTTGCCTTCTACACCAAGCGCGTGTTCAAGGCCAGCGGCTCCACGAAGATGTATTACTCCGAGGCCAAGACCGACCCGCTGAACCAACGCAGCCTGGTGAACTTCCGTCACTATTTCATCGTGTTACCGAAGAAGAAAGACGCCATGGGCGCCATCATGTCGGACCACGCTACTGCACCTGCCGGATAAGGAGATGAGCCATGACACCCAGAGGAATCAGAAACAACAATCCGGGCAACATCCGGATTACCAAGGACAAGTGGAAGGGGCTTAGCCCCGTGCAGGCCGACCGCGAGTTCTTCCAGTTCACCGAAATGAAGTGGGGCTGCCGCGCCCTGCTGCGCACCTTGCAGAACTACCGGCGTCGCCACGGCTGCCAAAGCATCAAGGACTTCATCAGCCGGTGGGCGCCCGCCACTGAGAATCCTACGGGCAACTACATCGTCGCTGTATGCAAGAAGCTGCAGGTGCCCGCCACCTACTGTCCCGACGTGGACGACCGCGGCACGATGTGCGCCCTGGCTGCTGCCATCAGCGAGGTGGAGAACGGCGTTCCCGCAAAGATGGCCGACATCGAGGCGGGATGGGAACTGTTGTAATTGAAAATTGAGAATTGAAAATTAAACTGTGAAATCAGGATGGAAACTTCCGAGATAGTCTCCTTGTTGTTCGGCATCGTGTCGGCTCCCGTCGGGTTATGGATTCAAAGCCTGCTGCTGCGCAAGAAGTACAGCACCGAGCTTGAATCGCTTCGGGCACAGGTAGAGGCCGCCAAGACGGAAACACGGGGCGACGAATTGGAGAACTTGAAGAATGGGATGGCCATCCTGATGGAACAGGTGGTCGAACCCTTAAAGAAGGAAATCAATGCGATACGGAAAGAACTGGCCCGCCTTCGCCGGGCTGTTGAAAAGGCGAACCGCTGCCCTTTTGTCGGTCATGCTGACACTTGTCCTGTGCTGGGCGAGTTGCGCCGGGCCGAAGAGGTTGAAGGCCACGCCCGCGAGCCTACCGGTCCCTAACCCGGTCGTAAGGGAGCGGCTGGTGCCGGTTTACCTCTCCCCGGATTCCGCGCTGCTGACCGCCCTGTTCGAGTGCGACAGTACGAACCAGGTCGTCCTGCGGCAAATGGAAGAATGGAAGGGGAAGAGCATGGAAACGGGATGGTCCTTTGAAAACGGCAGGCTGGACTACCAGGCCAAGACCGCGCCCGACACGGTCTACCTGCCCGGTCAGGACTCCATCATCTATGTGCCGCAGCCCGTGGAAATCAAGGTGGAGGTAAACCGTCTGACCTGGGGGCAGGAGGCCTGGATACGTGTCGGGAAAGCACTGTCCGCGTTGATGGCCGGATTATTGATATTCATACTGATTAAAAAACGATTAAAAACCTAATGATATGGCATTACCCAATGTAAACATCACCCTTGGAAATGGGAACATCGGTGCGGTGACCCTTTCGGACGACGGCATCGCCGGCCTGATTGTGACGGGAACAGCCGTCAGCACGACGCTGGTCCTGGAGAAAGTGTACGTGCTCTCCTCCACGGCCGACCTGAAGAAACTCGGCATCACCGAAGAGAACAACCCGCTCGCCTACAAGGAAATTGCGGCCTTCTATGCGTCCGCCGGCGACGGTGCCGAACTGCACCTGCTGGTGACGGATGAAGAAAACGCGTTGACGGACATCTGTTCCTCCGTGGCGGGTTCCCCCTTGAAAGCTCTGATCGATTCGGCCGCCGGGCGCATCCGTCTGGTGGGCATCAATATCAACCCCGGCGCGGAATACGAGGGCACCGTAACCAGCGGCATAGACCAGGACGTAGTAACCGCCGTGACCGCCGCCCAGCAAGTAGCCGAAAGCTACATGTCCCAAATCGCCCCGTTCGTGGTGCTGCTTCCGGCCATGGGGTGGAGCGGTTCCACCACCAGCCTGTACCAGCCGCGCGAAGGCAGCCAGAACTGCGTGTCCGTGGTCATGGCCTCGGACGGCAAGGTGGGGGACGGCAAGTATTACTCCGCCGCCATTGGCCAAGTATTGGGACGTCTGGCCACCTGTGCCGTGAACATCTCCCTGGCCCGTGTCCGCGACGGCAGCATCGCCGCAGCCGGCTACCTGACGGACGGCAAGACGCCGGAAGAGGATTTTAGCCTATGGAATGCGCTGCACGATGCGGGCTACATCTTCTACCGCACCTACATCGGCAAGAACGGTTATTACCTGAACGATGACGCGACCGCCGTCGCCACGACGGACGACTACCACCGCCTCTGCCTGACCCGTGTCATCCAGAAGGCGCTGGTTATCTGCTACAAGACCTACATCGACGAAATTCTGGACAGCATATCTGTGGATCCGGAAACCGGGCAAGTGCCCCAGCCGATGTGCAAGTATTACGAACAGTTACTGATCCGTGCCATCAATACGAACATGGACGGGGAAATCTCCGGATTCACCGCCTACATCGACCCGGCGCAGGATCTGATTACCAGCGGAAGGCTGAACATCCAGGCGAAGGTTGTGCCGACCGCCCTCCTGAAGGAAATCAATGTGGACTTATCGTTTGAAAACCCTTTTAACAACGCATAAGAATGGCAAGTTTCAACACAAAAGAATACGCTTGGATTGACGTGAACGTCGTGCTGCTTGGCAAGCCCGTTGCAGGCCTTCGCGGTATCGAGTACAAGTCCAAGCGTTCGAAGGAAGCCCTGTTTGCCACCGGCAAGAAAGCCCGCGGCATCCAGTTGGGCAAGAAGGAATACGAGGGCACCATCACTGTCCTCCAGTCAGAACTGATCGCCATGCAGGCGGCTGCGAAGAATGCCGGTTACGACGACATCACCGATCTGGAGTTCGACATCATCGTCTCCTATATCTCGGAGTCCGGTGTCGTGCAGACCGACAAGGTGGTCAACGCCTCTGTCACGGAAGCCCCGAACAGCATCAAGGAAGGCGACCTGTACAGCGAACATGCGCTGCCCTTCATCGCCTGTGACGTGGAATATAATGTAGTCTAACCCTTTTACTATAACAACAATGAACGAGAAAGAAACAACAGTCAAGACCATCACCGCCGAACAAATCGAGGCATGGAAGAAGAAGCATGGCGACGTGTTCTGCGTCACCGTGGGCGACAAGGTGGCCTACCTGAAGCGTCCCGACCGCAAGACGCTCGGTGCGGCTGCCGTGGTGGGCAAGAACGACCCGATGAAGTACAATGAAATCCTCCTGAACAACTGCTGGCTGGCCGGCGACGAGGACATCAAGACGGACGACGCGCTCTTCCTGGGCGTGTCCGCCAAGTTGGGCGAACTGGTCGAAATCAAGGAGGCCGAGCTAAAAAAATTATAAGCCGGACAAGTATCGCGGACAAGCCCGGCTGGATGTTCCTCGCGGACGCCCTGGTCCGGGCTTGGCTGCATATCGACCCAGGCACCCTCAGCGACGAGGAGTGGGGCTTGCAGGTGGCGATTGCCGAGTGGGTTAAATTCGATTTCATCAACAGTATAGGCAGGTTATGGCAAACACGATAGAATACATCTTCTCCTTGCGCGACCAGGTCAGCGCGAAGCTGGGAACCATCACGGCGACATCCGACAAGACGGAGGCCGCCTTGCTGGGCGTGCAGGAGAAGGTGCGGACCGTGGATGCCGTCTGCCGCGACACGGGCAAGACCATCGGGACGCTGAAGATGCGCATCGACGCTTTGCAGGTCGAACGGGAGTGGATACCCGCCGACAACCTGCCCGCCATCAAGGAATACAACCGCGAGATAAACCGCCTGACCGGTGAACTGGAGCAGCTGGAAACGGCCGCCGGCGGGGGCAAGTTCAAGAAATGGGCCTCGGAGGCCTTTGACGCCATCCCCGGCGCCGGCCTGTTGAAGAACCCGCTGGTGACCGGCGTGACCGCCATCGGCGCGGCAGGCATGGCCGGCATGAACTTCGACGAAGCGATGGCGCAGGTGAACATCACCGCCCAACTGGACGAAGCCGGGCTGGACGACTTGAAGAAGCGGCTGAAGCAGATTGCCGCCGACAACAAGACGGACATCCAGGTGGTGCCCGTGGGCTTCGAGCAAATCAACTCGCAAGTGAACGACGTGGACCTCTCCCTCCAGATTCTGGATGCTGCCCTGAAGGGAAGCAAGGCCGGGTTCACCGACTTGGACACCGTGTCCGCCGCCTTGGCGCAGACACTATCCATCGTGGGCAAGGAGAACACCACGGCCGCCGAGGTGCTCGACACGTTCTTCGCCGCTAAGCGCGTGGGGGCCGGTGAGTTCGCGGACTTCGCCCGTTACATGCCCAACCTGATAGCCGGTGCCGACAGCCTGGGCATCGCCTACAAGGAAGTGGCCGGAACCTTCGCCTACATGACCGGCAAGGGACAAAGCGCCGAGCGTGCCGCCACGCTGATGGAGAACGCCTTCTCCGTCATGGGGCGCGTCGATGTGCGAAAGAAGCTCTCCGAGGCCGGGGTCGATGTGTTCGACGACACGGGCAAGATACGCGGCATCGTGGACATCTTCTCCGACTTGGAGAAGGTGTTGGGCAGCCTGAGCGATGAAGAGAAATCCTCCATGCTGGAGCAGTTTGGGCTGGTGGACAAGGAGGCCAAGAGCGCGTTCGCCGTGCTAACCTCGGACATCGGGAAACTGGAGGAATCCATGCGCGACGTGGTGGGCGCCACCGGCGAGACCGACGCGGCCTTAGCTTTCTCCCGCAACAGCATGCAGCAGGCCACCGAAGTATGGAACCAGTTCAAGAACATCGGCACCGAGGTGGGCGAACTGATGCTCCCTGCCATCAGCGCGGGGCTGACCGTCTGCGGCGCCGTCCTTTCCGGCGTGTCCGCCGTGCTGGACGTGGTGGTCGGCTTCTTCTCCGGATGGTTCACGCTCCTGCAGGAAGGCAACCCCATCGTGGTGGGCTTGACTACGACGCTCGGCATCCTGACGGCCGCCGTGGCCCTCAACTATGCCTGGACGCAACGGGCGGTTGTCCTGGCCGGCATCAAGAAGCTGGCGGACATCGCCCAGACGGCTGCCACCTCCGGGTTGACCGTGGCGCAGTGGGCATTGAACGCCGCCTTCTATGCCTCGCCCTTGGGCTGGATTGCCCTGGCCGTCGGCGCGGTGGTGGCCGTGGTAACGGTGTGCTGGCAGAAGTTTGAAGGTTTCCGCCGGACCATCTTGGGCGTGTGGGAAGTCGTGAAGGAGTTCGGGCGGACGCTGCTGGACAGTATTGTCAAACCCTTCAAGCAAGTGTTGTCCGGCATCGGGGGTGTTTGTTCGGCCATCGTCAGCCTGATCAAAGGCAACTTCAAGGAAGCGGCCACCTTGGCCAAGGATGGTTTCAAGGATATTGGCGAAGGCGTGCTGGGCGCCAATCCGGCCTCCGTTATTGCCAATACCGTGCGTAATGGGAATTATACCGAAGCCTGGGAGCGTGGAAAGCAGGCGGGTAGTGACAGTTGGACGGCTTCGCAGGCTGAGAAGGATGCGGATGCGGCCAGCCAACTGATGCCCGAAGTGCCGGAAGCCTTCACGGCGCCGGCGGCAAATGTACCCGACTTCGGGGCATTGATGGGCAAGATGGAAAACGCCCAAACCTCTGCGCCAAGTGCAGCCGCACAGCCTGAGGTGCTCCGGTTGGATGACGCCCCCATCGTCCAAGACCTGAACGAAACAGCAGATTACACTGCTATCACCCGGAAGCTGGAGCCGGTAAACCGTCCTGTGGACCAATCGGCCCCAAATGTCGGCCAAAGTACCCCGGAGGTCGGTGGCATGAGGCTGCAAGGAACGAACCAGCCGACACTTCCCCAAGCGGATGACACTACGCAGGCTTATGACGGCGGTGAAACCAATTACCTGGCCGACATCATGCTGAACGTCCGCAAGATTGCCGCTGCCGTGGCGTTGCCGGTGACCATTTCGCTGGCTCCCCTGAATGCGAACGCCCAGAATGAGCGTCCGTTGGATTTGAACGCCACGGCCACGGAAGCGCCTGTTCCCGACATTGCAGTACCCGTGCCGGAAGTTCCAGAGATACCTGCACCCTCGGTGGCTGTCAATGACACAGTGGACGTGCCGGACATCGCTGCCCCGGCGGTAGATGTCCCGGAGGCCGCTGCACCCCTGGTGAATGTGGCCAGTCCGGCAGTGGCTGTTCCCGACATCGCGGTACCCGTACCGGAAGTGCCGGAGATACCTGCACCCTCGGTGGCTGTCAACAACACGGTGGACGTGCCGGAGATTGCCGCCCCGGCGGTAGATGTCCCAGAGGTTGCTGCACCCCTGGTGAATGTGGCCAGCCCGGCAGTGGCAGTCCCCGACGTCACGGTATCCGTGCCAGAAGTGCCGGAGATACCCGTGCCCAACATCTCCGACGCCTACAATGTGGAGAATATCCGCGAGACGAATAACACGTTCACTTCGGACAGCAGCCGGACGTATAACAACAACGGACGGACGGTACAAGTCAGCAAGGTCTGCGACGAAGTGGTCATCCATGTGGCCAACACTGACCGGAAAGGTGGCGACACCATCCGCCGGGAAATCATGAACATCTTAAACGAACTGGGAGAAGGATAACATGGCATCGAAATACACATTGAAAGAAATCGGGCAGACCGCCAAACGCATCAGCACGTTCAACTTAGGCGAACTGCTGCTGAACTTCATCGGCTACAAGGGCGTGCCCTATCCGGGCGGCTTCCTGTCCCGTGTGCCGGGCAAATACGGAGCGGACGATTATGCCTACTCCGGCGAACCGGCTTCGGAAAAGACCAGTTCCGACTTCGGTTCCACGCTCCGCAAACGGGACGCGCAAGGCCGCTGGTATTTCATGCCGGTGGAACTGGGCGGGGTGGAACTGCCCAACACCGTGATTTCCATCCGGGGAAAGAAAACCATCGTCGAGACCCCGATGGTCGGCCGCAAGGGGACAGTAAAAGAGCTTATATCGGTGGACGACTATGAAATCAACATCGCGGGCGTCTGTCTGGATGTGGACTTCCCCGACCAGCAGATCAACGCGCTGAAGGAACTGTATGACATCAACGAATCGGTGACCTTGAAATGTGCCCTGACCGACATCTTCCTGGACGAGGAGGACAAGGTGGTCATCAAGAGCATCGACTTCGCCGAGATGCGGGGCTGCGAGACCGCCCAGGCATTTACCATGGAACTGGTCACCGACCGGAGTTTTGAACTTATATTGGAGGAATGACGATGTTTGCCCTGTGTTGTGACATAAAAATCGGTTCAGTGTCCTTCAAGTCCGTGCATGACGTGAAGATCACCCGTAGCATCTATGACCTGGCAGCGACTGCCGTCATCCAGGTGCCCGTTACCGCCGTGCTGAAACATGCCGGCGAGCCGCCCACGCATATCGAGACCGCCCAGGCCGTCAAGGTGGGAGACCCGGTGGAAATCAAGCTGGGCTACAACGGCACCTTGAACACTGAGTTCACCGGCTATGTGAAACGGCTGAACTACAAGGTGCCGCTGGAGATTGAATGCGAGGATGAATACTATCGGCTCCGTTTTCTGAACTGCGTGTTCAGCCAGAAGGAAACGACGCTCAAATCCTGTTTGAGCACCATTCTAACGGGCATCGAACTGGGTGAAGTAGCAGACCTGACGCTGAAGAACTTCGTGGTGAACAACAAGCCGGGAAGTTGGGTGCTGGGCTATCTGAAGAAGGAATACGGGCTGGTGGCGTGGTTCGGCATCGACGGCAAGCTGAATGCGGGCAAGGCCAACGACGTGAAGGGCGAGACGGTGAAATACGTCCTGCGCGAGAATGTCATCAGCGACGACGAATTGAAATACCAACTGGCCGCTGACGTGAAGCTGAAGGTGAAAGCCGTGTGCTACTACAAGGACGGCACAAAGGTGGAAGGCGAACTGGGCGAGGACGGTGGCGAGGTGCGCACCCT
This sequence comes from uncultured Bacteroides sp., assembly GCA_944322285.1. Taxonomy (GTDB): domain Bacteria; phylum Bacteroidota; class Bacteroidia; order Bacteroidales; family Bacteroidaceae; genus Bacteroides. Next base: position 60,991 of record CALUOR010000010.1, on the reverse strand, counting down.
CTATTACTACGACGTGAAGGACGCGGCCGAACTGAAAACCCTGGCGCAGGAGGAACTGAAACGCTACAGCTTTGACGGCTACCGGGGCAAGATAACGACCTTCCTGCTGCCCTATGCCCTGCCGGGTATGGTGGCCGGCATCGAGGATAAAGTGTATAACGAGCGGAGCGGCGACTACTTCATCGAATCGGTGGAGACGACATTCGGCACCGGGGGCGGCCGCCGCACCGTGGAAATAGGCATCAAGGCATGAGCAAGGAAATGGAAGAATTGCGGCGCAAGCTGCGCGGCTGCATCGGCGGCGACGGGGACACGGTGTTCCCGGCCGTGGTCACCGAGGTCAACGAAGAGGAATTCACCTGCACCGTCCGGCGAGACGATCAAGTGGACTACTACGACGTGCGCCTCCGGGGGCTGGTCAACGCGGAACTGCAAGGTTTTGCATTCATCCCGAAACTGCAGAGCACCGTCCTGGCGTGCCGCATCGGGAAGAGCAACGAACTGTTCGTGTGCATGTTCACCGAAATCGACAAGGTGTATTTCACCGACAACGACTGGGAGGTGGTCATCGACACGGACAAGCTCGACGCGAAGAAGGGCGAGAATATCACCGTTCACGTGGATGCGGAAAAGCTGGAAGTCACGAACAGCGATGTGAAAGTCCTGCACGAGGCGGACGCGCTGACCGTCACGGCGGGCAGCACCACCGTCAAGGCTTCAACCTCCGGCGTGACCATCACCCGTGGCGGTTCCGGGCTGAAGAAAACATTGGAACAAATGCTGGACGGTATCTGCGCCCTGACCGTGCCGACCGCTGTCGGGCCGTCCGGCGTGCCCATCAATATGGCGACATTCCAGCAAATCAAAGCAGATTTACCAAACTATATGGAGGGATAGGATTATGCCGTTAGTAAAAGCAACCATCAAGGACGAAGTGAAGGCAGCCTTTATGCAGGTCATCGACCAACAGGACGACGACCGCGAGGGAGCCGTGGACAAGGTGGCGGACAAGATTGCGGACGCGGTCATCAACGCCATCAAGAGTATGCAGATCACCTACAGTGCCGGACTGACCTCGCCCATGGGGGCAGTGACCGGCACATTCAACTATACCATATCTTAACAACAAAGGAAAGAGGCAATGATGAAGGACTACCAACAGCAAGCCAACGGCGACCTGGACCTGGCAACGGGCGACCTGCTCGTGACGGAAAGCACCTACCAGCACCAGCGCGACCTGCTCCTCTCCGGCAAGGGGCACATCCGCCAGAAACCGGAAGCGGGCGTCGGCGCGGTGGACTACCTGCAGGATAACGACCCCGAAGCCCTGCTGCGCGCCACCCGCAAAGAGTTCACCACTGACGGCATGAAGGTGAAGCGGGTGGCGTTCAACCAACAGACCAACGACCTGGACGTGGAGGCAAGCTATGAAAACGATTGAAGTCAAGGACGAACAACTCCTGCTGGACATCGCCCTGCAATACTACGGCACCGCAGAAGCCATCGGCGAAATCGTGGCGGGTAATCCCGGCCTCTGCAACGAGCCGTCCGCCGTGGTGGCCGCCGGGCGCGAACTGGGACCCTTCTACCCGGACATCAAGCTGAAAGTCGGGCTGGCCGTCCGGATTGACGATGAAAGCCGCTTGATGAAGAAGACCGTGGTGAAGAAGATAGAAACAGACATAACCACTTATATGGAAGCGAAATGGCAAGAACAATACAGCAGATAGAAACCGGCATCACGGAGAGGCTGCAGACCACATTCTCCCTCTCCACATCGGCCGCCGCAGAGTGGCGGTTGTGGGTGCACGCCGTGGCCTATTGCATCTACCTCTTTGAAATCGTGCTGGACACGTTTAAGGCGGAGATGGACGCGGACGCGGAAAAGGAGGTGGCGGGCACCGTCACCTGGTACAACGACAAGTGCTACGAATTCCAGATGGGGCACGAACTGGTGTTCAACGAGACCACCGGCCTGCTGGAATACGAGCGGGACGATGAAGCCGCCCGCGTGGTGAAGATTGCCTCGGTGAACGTGGCGGAGGACAACACCATCTTCTTCCGCGTCGCCACGCAGGACGAGGATGGGCAGATTGTCCCGCTGACCAGCAACCAGCTACTCAACTTCAAGAACTACGTGGACGCCATCAAGTTCGCGGGCACCAAGTCGCAGGTCATTTCGACCGACGCCGACCTGGTGAAGTATGACATCAAGGTCTACTACAACCCCGCCAATCCCGTGGCCACGGTGCAGGAAGCCGTGCTGACCTCGCTGGAGGCATTCAAGACCTCGCAGAAGTTCGGCGGTGTCATTTACTCGCACAAGTTGCTGGAAGCGGTCACGGCCGTTTCGGGCGTGGTCACCGCTAAGCTGGTGTCCCTCTCGCGGAAAGGCACGGAGGATGATGACTTCATCGCCATCGACACGATGGCCACCCTCCATGCCGGATACTTCAACTACACCGAGGACAGTGAACTGGAGATGGTCTCCATTAACGACATATAAGCCATGAACATTATCTTGGATTTCAAAGAACTCATCCGGCAGTATGTCGCTCCACACCGCCGCCAACCCGTCCGCCTGGCCTGGCTCCAGGCGTTGGTGGACTTGGATGGACTGTGGACGTCCTTCGCTGCGTGGCGCGACTACTACCGCTACAAGGTGCACGTCACCAGTCAACACAAGTCCCTGCAAGGCCACCTAAACAAGACCTTCGGTGGCGGCATCCTCATCAAGAGCTACGATGACCAGTTCCTGGACATCGGGCTGAACAGCGAGCCGGCACACTGGGTGCTGTTCGACGATCCCATGCCGGAAATCGCGCTGGAAGGCGAGGGCGGGCACAGCTTCGACGACGTGGACTTCATTGTCTACGTGCCGCAAGGTGTGGACCTGAACCTGGTGCGTGCCGAGATAGAACGATACAAGATTGCAGACCGAACTTATAAAATAGTGACGAAACAATGAAAAGACATGTGCAATACCCCGGTGTCCGCAAATGGTCCGGCAACGACCTGCTGGAACTGCAGAGCGAAGGTCTCAGCGTGGCGGACAAATTCTTTTCCCAATACGGCGACTGTATCATCTGCGGCTGCCAAGTGACGGACGACGGCATCTCCGCCGGGCTGGTCAGCATCGACGGCATGGTGCTTCCCCTGGCCGCCATCAAGACAGTGGAAGTCTTTCCCGTCTACCTGGTCAAAGCCGAAGAGCATTTCCAGCGCGAATATGCCGATGACGTGGTGCGCGACATCGCCGTCAAATCCTATGCCAAGGCCGTACAGGCGCAGCCCGAATCCGGCGGCTACATCGAAATCACCGAGGACGGGGCGGAAACTTTCTTCGACAAACTGCAAGCCACCTGGCTGGCGGACATCCTGAAGAAACTGAGCGAACTGAAGAATACCGACAAAAGCCTGAACGACGCCATTACCCTGCTTCAAAAAGCGGATACGGAGGCCGGCAAGCGCATCACCGCACTGGAAGAGAAGATGCCGTCCTACCTGGACCATATCCCCACCGTGGACGATGGCGGCTACGGCATCGGCGTGGAGGTGTGGACAGTGGACGAATACGGCAACAAGACCTTCTGGAAGTGCCACGACAACACGGAAGGCGCGGCCGTGTGGAAGCGTACCGGCGAAGGGTCAGGGGGCGGCGGAAACTATGGCGGTGCGGTCTACCTGACCGGGCAAACCGATTTTTCAAAAGCAACCATCATAATTAAGGAGGGATATTTACAATGAGCGAGACATCGACAACCGGTGCATACGTGTACCAACAAATCGTGAAGAGTACGGCGCAATGGGCCGCCGACAAGACCGTCATCCCGGAAAACGTCTGGCTGTTCGAGCGCAGGACGGACGGGAAAATCATCACCAAACTGTCCGACGGGCAGCACTGTTACGATGACCTGCCCGCTTACGGGCTGTCCGCCTGGCAAGCCGCGCAAATGGGCGGTTATGAAGGGACGGAAGAAGAATTTTATGCCACCCTCGGCACGTTGGAGGACGTGGTGGAGCAAGTGACCGGCATTGCCAGTTCCTTGTCCGGGAAGTATGCCGAGACCCCGACCTTGGAAGCGACCCCGACCGAGGACACGCTGACTTATACCCCGGAGGATAGCGAAGAGCTCCGTCCGTTTGCCATCGGCCAACAGTGCCGCGTCTACGAGGAGGACGAAGCCGACTGGGTATTCTACCAGCTCTATGACATTACTGAAGAAAACAAGGCCGACTGGCGCGTGGCCGGAAGCGGCGGTGCCTCCGCCTTCCAGGAGAAGGCTATTATCACCCTGTCCAGCAACCAGGGCGTGGGTGACACGGATCTGATTGGTAAGAAAGTAACCGTCAGTTATGCCGACCAGTCGCAGGAACTGGTGTGGAACGGCGAAGCTTTGGAAGTGAAGCTGCCTATGTCTGTGGAATACGTGGTGACCCCCGAAGCCGCAGACGGGTATTCCTCGCCCGAAGCGCAGACCTACACGGCTGTCGGGGGTAACGAGCGCGAAATCAATCTGGTGTATTCCTGCGAGAAAGTGACTGTCAACGTGAGCACCGACGATGATGCGGACTGCTCCGGCCGCACCGTGACCGTCAAGAAAACCAGCGGCGGCGCAACCATTGGCAGCGGGACGGGCACACAAGTCATCATCAAGGTGCCGTCCGGCACCGGATACACGGTGTCTGTGGATGCCTTTGCAGGTTACCTGAAGCCAGCCGACCAATCATTTACTGCCAATTCAGCCAGCCGCAGTGTGTCCTTCGAATACGAAAAGATTGTTGATGCATCGATAGTGTTCGACAAATCCAAGAGCGACCCGGAAAACATCACCGGCGACATTAACAGCGGTGTCATTGCTACCATCCTGTCGAAGTTCCGCCGCTGCCTATGCAAGAAAACCGCCGAAGGAAAAGTGACCATCGCTTACCTAAAGAACGACAACAGCAACCAGTACGAGGATGGTACCACCGCCAAGTTGGATGGCACCGAGGGCGACGTCATGGTGGACTTCCCGGAGTTCTACTACAAATGGGAATCCGTGGACAGCAACAAGTTCCGCTACCGCTTCGCCGAATACAACGTGGACGGCACGTTCAAACATGTACCCCGCTCGCTGGTCGGTGCTTATAAAGCCTATATGACGGGGAACAAACTTTACAGCCGAAGCGGGGTGCATCCGACTGTCAGCAAGTCATCCAATGATTTTGACGGCTATGCCTCCGCGCGTGGTCAAGGCTACCAGCGCATTGACTTCCAGCAGCACTGTGTGATTGCCTTCATGCTGTATGCCAAGTATGGCAACCGTAATTTGCAGGCTGTGTTGGGTGCAGGCGGTGCAGTTAGTGGTTCATCTGCTACCACGACCGGAACCAGTAATTCTACTGGAAATGCAGACACGCAAAATGAAACCAGCAAGTACGCTTGCGGCTTGGGTTTGGAAGGTGTATTTGGAGGTATCTACGAATGGGTGAAAGGCGTTGAAATCAATAACCGCGTCTGGACGATTACCGACCCGGAGGGTGGCACTCGCCAAGTAAACGCCGGCACAGAAGATGGTTGGATAACCCATGTCGCCGCCGAAAATGGTCCGTTTTTCGACATGGTTCCGACCCAAGTAGGCGGTAGTGAAACCACGCACTATTCCGACTATTATTGGCAAACTTCGGGCGGTCCCCTTGTTTTGGCGCGCTCCTATAGCGACTCGTCTACGTATGGCGGCGTGGCGTCTGCGAGTGCGTATCACGATGCGTCGAGCACGTATTCGTACTACGGTTCGCGTCTCGCTTTCAGGGGCGTGATCGAAAAAGCGCAAAGCGTCAGCGCGTTCAAAGCACTGCAAGTGCTTTGATACAATTCCGGCGTAAGCCGGTCGAAATTTTTAATTTTTGAGGGTCGTATGTTATAAAACATACATTTTGCCGAACGACCGGTTGCGCCCGCGCTTAATTTTGCAGGCTGTGTAACTAAACGAATATAAAATGTAAGAATTGACCTATGTCAGGATACAGGCGGAATCTTCCCGGCCCTTGTTTTGGCGCGCTCCTATAACGACTCGAATACGAATGGCGGCGTGGCGTATGCGAATGCGAATAACGATGCGTCGAACACGAATTCGAACTACGGTTCGCGTCTCATATTCAGAAGGAAGAATAGATATTTATGTGGCTCTTGGCGGGGACGTGTCCCCATGCCAAACCGCAGGAAGATGAGCCTTGCCCCTTGGCAAAAGACAGATTTGGGTTGTGTTATGTGGTAGGTTCTCCGGAACTCGAAGCATATAGACTTCTGAAAGCGATTATAAAGATGAAGCGATACGGCTATCTGATAGAACAAGTGGTGGACGAAAGCAACCTGCAGGAGGCTTTCCGGATGGTCATGCGGGGTAAGAAGCGCACCCGCACCGTTCGCCTGTTCAAGAAGAACCGGGACGCGATACTGGCGGATTTGGCCGAAGAAATACGCTCCGGCCGGTATGCCCCGTCGGGTTTCCGCGAGTTCGAGGTCGTGGAAAACGGCAAGGTTCGTGAAATCCAGTCCCTGCCGTTTAAGGACCGTATCGCCCTGCACGCAATAATGTCTGTCTTGGGGAAAGTTTTGGGCGGCATGCTGATACGCGACACGTATGCCAGCCTGCCCAACCGGGGCATCCACGACGGTTTGAACCGTATCCGAATGGCGTTAAAAGACCGTCAGAATACCCGCTATTGCCTAAAACTCGACATCAAGAAATTCTATCACTCCATCGACCAGGACGTGCTGATCGGACGCCTCCGCCGCAAAATCAAGGACGAGACGATGATGCAGACCCTGGTGCGCATTATCCGTAGTTATGGTCCTGGACTGGCCATCGGTTACCACTCCAGCCAGTTGTTGGGCAACTTCTACCTCTGTCTGCTGGATCATTATATGAAGTGCGAACTGGGAGTGAAGTATTATTTCCGTTATTGCGACGACATCGTTATCCTCGGTCCTGACAAGGAGTTTCTGCATGAAACATTCGACAAGTTACGCACACTGGTGGAAGGACGACTGCACCTGACCATCAAGCAGAACTGGCAGATTTTCCCCGTGGAAGCCCGCGGCATCGACTTCCTGGGCTACGTCATCCGGCACGACTATGTGCTGGTGCGTAAGCATATCAAGAAGCGCGTGGCCCGGCGGCTGCACAAGGTCAAGAGCCGGAAGCGGCGGTACGTAGTGCTGGCCTCTTTCTGGGGATGGGTGAAGCATTGCAACGGCAGACATTTATTTTATAAACTAACCGATATGAAAAGTTTCAAAGATTTAGGCGTCACGTACAAGCCCGCTGACGGGAAGAAGCGGTTTGAGGGCAACCTCACACCTTTGGGCAACTTGCAGAACTGCAAGGTAACGATTATCGACTTCGAGACGGACATCAAGACCAAACAGGGCGATGGCCGCTACGTGGTCCAATACGAACTGGACGGACAAAAAGGCAAGTTTATCACCGCGTCCGAGGAAATGAAGAATATTCTCGACCAGATTAAGGCGATGAATGAGCTGCCCTTCGAGACGGTCATCAAACGTGAAATGTTCGGAGGGAACAAGACGAAGTATGTATTCTCGTAAAAGAGGATAGTGTGAAATCCTTTCGGGGGAAGGAGTATAAAAAGGCCCCCGGCCATATTAAAGTATAGAGACGCCAATCTTATATACAATAATAGCGCAACAACGCACGACCGAGGGCCGAATGCCCTTGTCGCGTTGTTGCGCTTTTTAATTATGCGGCTCCGCACATTGGCGATGTATATAAGATTGGCACTGCAAAGGTACTTTAATTTTGGAAACTATGACAATATACGAGCTACTTTCTTTAAACAAAGATTCGCTGCGCTACTTATCGGATGCGGGTATCAAAACCAAGGATTACCGATATGTGGACCTTTTTCGTGACTACACGAAAATGATGGCTGAGGGCTGCAAGACCACCTATGCCGTGGCCGTGCTGGCCGAGAAGTATGGTATCTGCGAACGCAAGGTATACGACGTGATCCGGCTACTGCAAGAAACGTGCAGTGTAAACCGGGGTTGAAATGCTTGTCTTTCCCGCGATATATGGAATTTTGCAGCAAAATCATATATCACTATGCGGAAAGAATACCTGTCTGCCCCTTTGCCATTCCAGGGCCAAAAAAGAATGTTTGCAAGCGAGTTCAAGAAGATACTGAAGCAATACCCGGACGATGCGGTGTATGTGGACCTGTTCGGCGGTTCCGGGCTGCTGTCCCACATCGTCAAGCATGAGAAGCCGAATGCGACGGTGGTGTATAATGACTTCGACAATTACCGCCGGAGGCTGGCCAACGTGTCCCGCACCAATGCACTGCTGGCCGACCTGCGCAAGTTGACCGAAGGATGCGCCCGTCACAAACTTATCCCGAAAGATGTCCGTGAAGCCATACTGGCGCGTTTGGAGAATGAAGAAACAACGGGCTTCGTGGATTATATCACCCTCTCGGCTTCCTTGCTGTTCTCCATGAAGTATTGCACCAGCTTGGATAAACTGCGAAAGGAGAGTTTCTATAACAATATCCGAACCACGGATTACCCTCCCTGTGACGATTACTTGCAAGGGCTTGAAATCACCTCCTGTGATTATAAAGAATTGTTTGAACGGTACAGAAACGTGCCCGGTGTCGTGTTCCTCGTCGATCCGCCTTACCTGTCTACTGAGGTAGGAACTTATCAAATGCGATGGGGATTGTCGGATTACTTGGACGTGCTGACCGTCCTTGCCGGCACCACCTTCATTTATTTCACGTCCAACAAATCATCCATCATCGAGTTATGCGACTGGATGGGCAAACACCCGGACATAGGAAACCCCTTCAAAGATACTCGGAGAGTGGAGTTTAATGCGCACGTCAATTATTCATCGTCTTACACGGACATCATGCTGTATAAGACAACAACGGGAGGGCAACCGAAAAAGGCTGCTTAACGCTCTACAAATATACGCATTTTTATTTGAATAACAAGCGTTTGCGCAGTATTTTATCAACGTTCAAACACTGTTTTAACATCATTTTTAGCCATGGGAAGAACGAACAAATACCATCAGATTTTGAACAAAATCCTCGACACGGGGAAAGTACAGCAGAACAAGAAAGGCTGTATCCGCTACCTGCTGGATGAACGCCTGTGCCTTACGCCTTCCGACTTGCTCGACATCTTCGAGACCCACGGGATAGCCCGCAAGAAGCTGCGGGCGGAACTCAGCCTGTTCATGCAGGGCGAGCGCAGCGTGGAGAGATACCGGGAAGCCGGAATAACCTGGTGGGATTACTGCGGGACGACACTGGTCAACAGTTATCCGACCTATTTCGAGAAGCTGCCACCGCTGATAACCAAAATCAATGCGGAAAAGCGCAGCAGCAAGAATTACATCCTATTCCTTGGCGCGACGGACGCGGAAAGCAACCAAGCCCCATGCCTTAGCCTGGTGCAATTCCAAATAGATGCCGGTGAACTGGTGCTGTCAGCCTACCAGCGCAGTTCCGATGCCAACCTGGGATTGCCTGCCGACCTATATCACCTCTACCTAATGGCCCGGCAGATAGATTTGCCGCTGAAATCCATCACGCTCAACCTGGGCAATGTGCATATTTACGAGAACAACATCGAGAGGACGCGCAGGCTGCTGGATGGGGAAGAAGGAGTGAGGTTTGACCTGAACGTATAAGACTATTATTTGAAACGGAATGCCATTCAAACGCTGCTCAGAAAGCATTTGAATGGCATTTGCGTTTTCTTGAAATTAGGACGTTTCGTTTTGAAATTCCACTTGGGAAAATGAACGCTTCGTTTTGAAAAGCCGAACCGGTGGTTTTGCGGATTATATAAAGTCCCTTCTGCTTATTTTATTATCCGTATTCATAACGCTTCTTCTTTTAGTGCAAAAGTAGCGGTATATGCTGCAAAAGGACGTAACAATTCCACGGAGGATTGTGACGGTTTTACTGATTAATGTGATACTAATATGTGGCACTTGCCAATAATGAGCATTTTATCAGTCTGCAAACCAGTTTTTTCCTAACTATATTTTATAACCGAAGTCTTCGGTTGTAAAACCGAAAGCTTCGGTTGTACAACTTAAAGCTTCGGTTATACAACCGTAAGTTTGAACATTACTTTTTATTTGGCTTCATTTGATTTTTCGGTGGGGATTCTTCATTTTTAGAGGTAGGCACTTGAATCTTAGTTGTGTACAGAATTCTTTTTATCACTTATGTACCATTTCAACGTAATGAACATGCAGGTAGATGAGAAAAAAACCAACTGACCCCCTATATGAGGCAGTTGGCTTTTTACGTATTTCTGAGTAAGAATCACCGTTATGCGATGCCGTGAGCCGGAACCGTAGTGTCAATCTTCTTGATGAGACCTTGCAGTACGGCACCCGGTCCACACTCTGTGAAGTCCGTAGCACCATCGGCAATCATGTTCTTCACCGTCTGTGTCCAGCGTACGGAAGCCGTGAGCTGTGCCACGAGGTTCTTCTTGATTTCAGCCGGGTCGGTGTGGGGCAGGGCGTCCACGTTCTGATAAACGGGACACTTCGGCGTGTGGATTTCAGTCGCTTCGATGGCGGCGGCCAGTTCGGCACGGGCAGGCTCCATCAGCGGAGAGTGGAATGCGCCACCCACCTTCAAGGGCAGGGCACGCTTGGCGCCGGCGGCTTTCATCAGCTCGCAAGCCTTGTTGATGCCTTCGATGGAGCCGGAAATAACAATCTGACCCGGGCAGTTGAAGTTGGCGGCTACGCAAACCTCGCCTTCATCGCTTACTTGCTTGCAGATTTCTTCTACCTTCTCGTCGGGCAGGGCGATGATGGCTGCCATCGTGGAGGGATGTGCCTCGCAAGCCTTTTGCATGGCCATGGCGCGGGCATATACCAGTTTCAATCCATCTTCGAACGTCAGTGCACCGGCGGCTACCAGGGCGGAGAACTCACCCAGCGAGTGACCGGCGGTCATTTCGGGCTTGAAGTCCTCGCCCATGCAGAGGGCTGAGATGACGGAGTGGAGGAAGACGGCGGGTTGCGTCACCTTGGTCTGGCGCAGGTCTTCGTCCGTGCCGTTGAACATGATATCAGTAATGCGATATCCCAAGATATCATTGGCTTTCTCAAACAATTCTTTGGCCAGGGGCGAGTTGTCATACAGGTCCTTGCCCATTCCTACGAATTGGGCGCCTTGGCCCGGAAATACAAATGCTTTCATTTCTTCTTTATTATTAAGTTATTGTATATGCTTAAGCTCTTGTTTCCTTAAAAACGCCGCAAAGGTAGGCCTTTTTCTTAGAACAACCACACAAAATCGGTCTTTTTGTGCAATCGGGAGATATTTTCTTTCTTGGAATACAATAAGATGCCTCCCTTGAACATCTCTTTTTTCCGGTCGAAAGTCCTGATAACGGACACGTTGTGCCTTGTCTTGGATGTTGTATGCTGCGATTATCTTTTTCTCCATTCATACATATTGTATTTAGTATGATATGGAAAGTCTTGTATATTGTATAATGTATGATATGTATTTGTTTGATAAATAAGTGTTTGTATTATGTTTAAAAACATATTATTTATATTTTGTCTTTTGATAAACATGCCTATCTTTGCACCGTTTAATGAAAAAGAAATAAGCGTTATGGAACGTACAATGCCCCTTGCTAACAATCATATTTCGGTGGACTGCGTGGTCTTCGGATTCGATGGAGAACATCTGAAGGTGCTGCTCGTGAAACGGGTGGGAGAGGAGAGTGGCGAAGTCTTCCATGATATGAAACTGCCCGGCAGCTTGATTTACCAGGATGAGGACCTGGACGGTGCTGCCAAGCGTGTGCTGAACGAACTGACGGGACTGAAGTCGGTGAACCTGACCCAGTTCAAGGCTTTCGGCTCTAAAGACCGCACGAAAAACCCAAAAGACGTGCACTGGCTGGAGCGGGCCATACAGTCGAAGGTGGAGCGCATCGTAACCATTGCCTATTTGTCGTTGGTGAAGATAGATCGCACTCTCTGCAAGAACCTGGATGACTACCAGGCCTGTTGGGTATCTTTGGACGCCGTAGGTGAACTGGCTTTCGACCATAATCTGATTATCCGCGAGGCGCTGACTTTCATCCGTCAGTATGTTGAGTTCAATCCTTCGTTGCTGTTCAATCTGTTGCCCCGCAAGTTTACCGCCCTGCAACTGCGCCGCCTTTACGAGTTGATATACAACAAGACCATCGATGTGCGAAACTTCCACAAGAAGATTGCGATGATGGATTACGTGGTGCCGTTGGAGGAGAAGCAGCAGGGAGTGGCACATCGTGCGGCACGTTATTACCGGTTTGATAAGAAAATTTATAATAAGAGACGATAAGAAAGACTATGTATCTGTTAGGTTACGACATCGGAAGCTCCTCCGTCAAAGCGAGCCTTGTAGACGCCGGGAACGGCAAGTGTGTATCATCGGCCTTCTTCCCCAAGACAGAGGCACCCATCATCGCCCTGCGGCAGGGATGGGCGGAGCAGGACCCGCAGATGTGGTGGGACAACCTCCGGCTGGCCACGCAGGCCGTGCTGGCCGAGAGCCGCATCAAGGCGGAAGACATCAAGGCCATCGGCATTTCCTACCAGATGCACGGGCTGGTGTGTGTGGACAAGGAACTGAAGGTGTTGCGCCCCGCCATCATCTGGTGCGACTCGCGGGCCGTGCCCTATGGCGGACGGGCGTTCGAGAAGTTGGGTCGGGAGCAATGCCTCACCCACCTGCTGAACTCGCCCGGAAACTTCACCGCCGCCAAGCTGGCATGGGTGAAGGAGAACGAGCCGGAGCTATACCATACTATATATAAGGTGATGCTCCCCGGTGACTACATCGCCATGCGCCTGTCGGGCGAAGTGTGCACCACGGTGTCCGGCCTCTCCGAAGGCATCTGCTGGGACTTCCGGGAGAACCGGGTGGCGCAGTTCCTGCTGGATTATTTTGGCTTCGATGCTTCGTTGCTGCCCGACATTGTGCCCACCTTTGGCGAGCAGGGTAGGGTGAGTGAGGCGGCCGCCGCTGAGTTGGGGCTGAAGCCCGGCACGCCCGTCACCTATCGGGCGGGAGACCAACCCAACAACGCCCTTTCGCTCAACGTCTTCAACCCCGGCGAGATAGCCTCCACGGCAGGCACGAGCGGGGTGGTGTACGGCGTGAACGGCACCATCGACTACGACCCCCTGAGCCGCGTCAACACCTTTGCTCACGTCAACCACACGGCAGAGCAACCCCGACTGGGCGTGCTCCTCTGCATCAACGGCACGGGCATCCTCAACTCGTGGTTAAAGCACAACATCGTCCCCAATGGCCTCTCCTATGCGGCCATGAATGTTCTGGCCGCGCAGGTGCCCGTCGGGAGCGGGGGCATCAGCATCCTACCCTTCGGCAACGGGGCGGAGCGTATGCTGGAGAATCGCGAGACAGGCTGCTCTGTCCACGGCGTCAACTTCAACGTGCACGACCGTCGTCACCTCATCCGCGCCGCGCAGGAGGGCATCGTCTTCGCCTTCAAGTACGGCATCGACGTGATGGAGCAGATGGGCATCCGGGTGACAAACATTCACGCAGGCCACGCCAATATGTTCCTCAGCCCTGTCTTCCGCGAGACTTTGGCGGGCGTGACCGGAGCAACCATCGAACTGTATGACACCGACGGCGCGGCAGGTGCCGCCAAGGGCGCGGGCATCGGCGCGGGCATTTACCGGACACCAGCCGAAGCCTTCGAGACACTGGAGTGGCTGGAGGTAGTGGAGCCGGATGCAAGCAGGCGGGAGGTATATGAAGCCGCATACGCCCGGTGGCGGAATTTCTTGGATATAGCGAAGAAAGATGTGGATGATATATTTTGACAATATGCGTCTGCCGACCGATACCTCCCAAGAAGGTGGCCGACACTTGTGCTAAGTGTCCCCGACACCTGTGCTAAGTGTCACTGACACTTGTGCTAAGTGTCGCCCACACTTGTGCTAAGTGTCAATGCCCCCTCAAAAACCCCTCTACAAGGCTTCTGAAGGGGGTGGGCGAGGAGAAGACGGGCAGATGCGGACGAAAACAAGATGAATAAGAATAGTTTACAAATAAAATAACCCGTGTCCTTCGGGACACACAAAAACGATATAAGCGTATGGCAACAAAAGAGTATTTCCCCGGAATAGGGAAGATTAAGTTTGAAGGCAAAGAGAGCAAGAACCCCATGGCCTTCCATTACTACGACCCCGAGAAGGTCATTATGGGCAAGAAGATGAAAGATTGGCTGAAGTTCGCCATGGCCTGGTGGCACACCCTGTGCGCCGAGGGAGGCGACCAGTTTGGCACGGGCACCAAGACTTTCCCGTGGAACGATAGCGCGGACCCCGTGGAAGCTGCCAAGCACAAGGCCGATGCCGGCTTTGAGTTCATGCAGAAGATGGGCATTGAATACTATTGCTTCCATGACGTGGACCTCTGCGCCGAGGCGGACACCATCGAGCAGTACGAGGCCAACATGAAGGAAATCGTTGCTTACCTGAAGAAGAAACAAGAGGAAACCGGCATCAAGAACCTGTGGGGCACGGCCAACGTATTCGGTCACAGACGCTACATGAACGGGGCCGCCACCAATCCCGACTTCGACGTTGTGGCCCGTGCTGCGGTGCAGATTAAGAACGCCATCGACGCCACCATCGCCTTGGGCGGCACGAACTACGTCTTTTGGGGCGGACGCGAGGGCTACATGAGCCTGCTCAACACCGACCAGAAGCGCGAGAAGGAACACCTTGCCACGATGTTGCGCATGGCCCGCGACTATGCCCGCTCGAAAGGCTTCACCGGCACTTTCCTCGTAGAGCCGAAGCCCATGGAGCCCACCAAGCATCAGTATGACGTGGACACGGAGACCGTCATCGGCTTCCTCAAGGCGCACGGGCTGGACAAGGACTTCAAGGTGAACATCGAGGTGAACCACGCCACGCTGGCCGGACATACCTTTGAGCACGAACTGGCTGTGGCCGTCGACAACGGTATGCTGGGCAGCATCGACGCCAACCGGGGCGACTATCAGAACGGATGGGACACGGACCAGTTCCCCATCGACAACTACGAGCTGACGCAGGCCATGATGCAGATAATCCGGGGCGGAGGCTTTAAGGACGGAGGCACGAACTTCGACGCCAAGACGCGCCGTAACTCCACAGACCTGGCAGACATCTTCATTGCCCACATCAGCGGCATGGACGCCATGGCACGTGCTCTGGAGAGTGCCGCCGCCATCCTCGAAGAGTCGCCCTACTGCCAGATGCTGAAGGACCGTTACGCCTCCTTCGACTCCGGTAAAGGCAAGGAATACGAAGAGGGCAAGCTGACCTTGGAAGACGTAGTGGCTTACGCCAAGCAGAACGGCGAGCCGAAGCAGACGAGCGGGCAGCAGGAGTTGTACGAGCGCATTGTCAGCCTCTATTGCTAAGGCTTTTTTTAGCAGACGAGTATAGCGTATCAAAATAAAGCGTAACTTTGCCCCCGTTTTCAATGAAGAATGAAGAATGAGAGAATGAAGAATCCGCCCGTTCTTAATTCTTCATTCCTAATTCTTAATTTAGTTATGTTACATTTTGATACCGACTACATGGAGGGGGCGCATCCGCAGGTGATGCGCCGCCTCTTTGAAACCAATCTGGAGCAGACGCCCGGCTACGGCACCGATGCCTACACCGCCCATGCCAAAGAGCTTATCCGCCAGGCGTGCGGACAGCCCGATGCCGCCGTCCATTTCTTAGTAGGCGGCACGCAGACCAATGCCACCGTCATCGATGCCCTCCTGCGCCATCATGAAGGAGTGCTTGCCGCAGAGACCGCCCACATCAACGTACACGAGTCCGGAGCCATCGAAGCCACGGGGCATAAGGTGCTCACCCTTCCCTCGCACGATGGCAAGGTGCAGGCCGACGAGGTAGAAACCTACATCCGCCAGTTTTATCGGGACGATACCTACGAGCACATGGTCGCCCCCGGTATGCTCTACATTTCCCACCCCACGGAGTATGGCACCCTCTACACCCTCAGCGAACTGGAAGCTTTGAGCCGCGTATGCTGTGAGGCGAACATTCCCCTCTACATGGATGGTGCCCGTTTGGGCTACGGTTTGGCCGCTGAAGGCACGGACGTCACCTTGCCGGACATAGCCCGCCTGTGCGATGTCTTCTACATTGGAGGCACAAAG
Source organism: uncultured Bacteroides sp. (assembly GCA_944322285.1). Taxonomy (GTDB): domain Bacteria; phylum Bacteroidota; class Bacteroidia; order Bacteroidales; family Bacteroidaceae; genus Bacteroides. Next base: position 44,742 of record CALUOR010000010.1, on the reverse strand, counting down.
GTGGGCGCTTTGTTTGGCGAAGCGGTCGTCTCCGCCAAGCCTTCCCGCCTGCCTCATTTCTTCCCCCTCATCAAGCAGCATGGCGCCCTCTTGGCGAAAGGTCGTTTGCTGGGCGTGCAGTTCGAGACATTGTTCACCGATGGGCTTTATTTCCACATCGGTGCCCATGCCGTTCGCCTTGCCATGAAGCTGAAGCAGGCTTTCGTGGCGAAGGGCTACAGGCTTCATCTCGACTCGCCCACCAATCAGCAATTCGTGTGCCTGCCCAATGATACGCTCGACCGCCTGGCCCGCCATGCCACCTTCGAGCTATGGGGGCCTCGGGGCGAGTGGGAGAGCGTGGTGCGTTTCGTCACCAGCTGGGCCACACGGGAAGAAGACATAGACAAACTGATTGAATTATTGTAAATGGGAATTTAGATGGCACGCAGATGACACAGATTTCACAAGATGACCACAGATTTATTCTTTAAACCTGTAGGCGAAGCCCTTTAAAATCTGTGTAAATCTGTCTCATCAGTGTCATCTGTGTGCCGTAAAACACAACGATAAATTATCATTTATGGACTCATTAAAGATTAACAAAGTGCAGATACGCAATCTGCAAATAGAAGACTACGACCAACTGGCCCAGTCATTTACCCGTGTGTATACGGATGGAAGCGATGTATTCTGGACACACAAACAGATAGAAAAACTGATTAAGATATTCCCCGAAGGGCAGATAGTGACCGTGGTGGACGATAAAATCGTAGGCTGCGCCCTCTCCATCATTGTCAACTATGACGATGTGAAGAACGACCACACCTACGCCCAGGTCACCGGTAAGGAAACCTTCAACACGCACAATCCCAAGGGTAATATATTATATGGTATAGAGGTGTTTATCCACCCGCAATACCGAGGCTTGCGCCTGGCGCGCCGTATGTACGAATACCGCAAGGAGCTTTGCGAGAAACTCAACCTGAAGGCCATCATGTTTGGCGGACGCATCCCCAACTATCACAAGTATGCCGACCAGATGCGCCCCAAGGAATACATCGACAAGGTGCGCCAGAAGGAAATCTACGACCCCGTGCTCACCTTCCAACTCTCCAACGACTTCCACGTGCGCAAGGTGATGCGCAACTATCTGCCCAACGATGAGGAATCCAAGCATTACGCCTGCCTCCTCCAGTGGGACAACATCTATTACCAGCCCCCTACGCAGGAGTACATCAACCCGAAGACTACGGTACGTGTGGGCTTGGTGCAGTGGCAGATGCGCTCGTACAAGGATGTGGACGAGCTGTTCGAGCAGGTGGAGTTCTTCGTAGATGCCGTGAGCGACTATAAGAGCGACTTCATCCTCTTCCCCGAATACTTCAACGCTCCGTTGATGGCCCGCTTCAACAACGAGGTGGAGTCCGAAGCCATCCGCGGGCTGGCCGCCTACACGGACGACATACGCGACCGCTTTATCAACCTGGCCATCAGCTACAACATCAACATCATCACCGGAAGCATGCCGCTCATCAAGGAGGACGGTAAACTCTACAACGTGGGCTTCCTGTGCCGCAGGGACGGTACGTACGAGATGTACGAGAAGATACACGTCACCCCCGACGAGATAAAGAGTTGGGGACTGAGCGGAGGGCGCTCCATACAGACTTTTGAGACGGATTGCGCCAAGATAGGCGTGCTCATCTGCTACGACGTGGAGTTCCCCGAACTCTCGCGCATCATGGCCGACCAAGGCATGCAGATACTTTTCGTGCCTTTCCTCACCGACACGCAAAACGCCTTCAGCCGGGTGCGTGTATGTGCCCATGCCCGTGCCATCGAGAACGAATGCTTTGTGGTCATCGCCGGAAGCGTGGGTAACCTGCCCCGTGTGCACAACATGGACATCCAGTATGCCCAAAGCGGTGTGTTCACTCCCTGTGACTTCGCCTTCCCTACGGACGGACGCCGTGCCGAGGCCACGCCCAATACGGAGATGATTCTCGTGTCCGATGTTGACCTCGACCTGTTGAGCGAGCTTCACACCTACGGAAGCGTGCGCAACTTGAAGGACCGCCGTGGCGACTTGTATGAAGTGAAGGTAAAACGTTAAGAGGAAAGCATTTCTTCTTTCAGAAAACAGACTTTCTTTAAAAGAGGCAGGCTTTTCAGCTCCGCTTATCCAGATACTCCTGAAAAGCCTGCTTGTAGCTGTCGCTGACGGGTATGTATGTCTTGCCGAAGATGATGCGTCCGCGGTCTACCACACGTATCTTCTCTTTCTGCACGATGAAGGAGCGGTGTACGCGCATGAAGCGGGAGGCGGGCAGCAACTCTTCGACGGCTTTCATGCTCATCAGTGAAAGGATGGGTTTGGAGGCGCCTTCCTCGTATATCTTGATGTAGTCTTTCAGGCCTTCGATGTAGAGGATGTTGTCCAAGGGTATCTGTATGAGTTTGTAGTCGCTCTTTACGAATATGGAAGTTATTTCCTCTTTGGGCTGTTGGAGCAATTCGAACCATTGCACGGCCTTGTTGGCGGCTTGCAGGAAATCGGCATAAGAGATAGGCTTCAGCAGATAGTCGAGTGCATTGACCCGATAGCCGTCGATGGCATACTGCTCGAAGGCGGTGGTGAAGACAACGCGCGTATCGGGCGACACCATCTTGGAGTATTCAAGTCCGCTAAGTTCAGGCATCTGAATGTCTAAAAACAACAAGTCGACCTGTCTCTCGGGCAATTCTTTCATGGCCTGCACGGCACTGGAGTATTTGCCTGTCAGATTCAGGAAGGGCGTCTTGGCTACATAGCTCTCCATCAGGTCGAGGGCCAAAGGTTCATCGTCTACGATTGCGCAATTCAGGGTCATAGCTCTTATTATTTATATTATATATGTATAGTCAATAGCGATTGATATTCTTTTCCGTCGGGGCTTACGCCATGCTTCCACTCGTACCGGCCAGGATAGGTCAGTTCCAGACGCTTGCGCACCTGCTCCAGGCCGATGCCGCTTCCGCTCTTGTCGGCTCCGGTCTTGGGGTAACAGCTGTTGCGTATCTCGCACTTCACTTCCCGCGGATTCTCCTCGAAGCAGATGCGGATGTAGCTGGGCTTTGTGGGCGAGATGCCATGTTTGAAAGCATTCTCGATGAGGGAGATGAAGATAAGGGGCGCTATCTCCGTGTGACTGTCGGGACGCACGTCGAAGCGGGTCTCTACCTCCACGTTTGCCGAGAGGCGGATGCGCATCAGTTCGATGTAGTTGCGTATGAAGTCCATCTCCTTGCAGAGGGGGACGGTCTCCTGCTGGTTGTCGTAGAGCACGTGGCGAAGCAGGCGGCTCAGGTCCTGCACGGCCTGTTGCGCCTTGTCCGTGTCGAAGGCGATGAGGGCGTAGATGTTGTTCAGCGTGTTGAGCAGGAAGTGGGGGTTGAGCTGGTTGCGCAGGTTTTTCAGTTCGGCCTCCGTGCGGCGTTGCTCGGCCTCGCGGCGGGCGGCTTCCAACTGCGTCCACCGGCGGCTCATCTTGATGGCGGCGCTCAAGCCTGCGGTCAGTATCATGCTGCCGATGTCGCGAAGCATGAAGATGGTCTTGGGAGGTCCCATGGGATGAGGCGGACGGTTGGGGAGCAAGGTGTGCGACAGGAACTCCATGCCGAAGTGCAAGGCGAGCACCATGGCCACGATGAGCGCCACGTTTCCTGCCAGCATCTTCTTTATCCGTCCTTGCGAGAGGAACCGGGGCACGAAGATGAAGTAGTTGACGTAAAACACTATGGCATAAGCGAGCACCATCAGGAGGCTGCGCATATAGTCGTGCCACTCCACACTGAGACCGCCCCGACTCATCATGGCGATGGGGAAGGCGAACACGATGCCCCACGCCAGGATGTGTACCATCACTTCCACCGCTTGGGGACGTTTATGTATGTTCTCCGGTTTCATCATATCGGCAAAGATAGTGTTTTTTAATGAAGAATGAAGAATCGCGCTTCGCGCAAAATGAAGAATTACCTTGCGGCATCCTTGAGAATTCATCATTCTTCATTCATCATTCATATCTGATGGCCTCTATCGGGTCGAGGTCGGCGGCTTTCTTGGCAGGATACCAGCCGAAGAACACGCCCGTCACCGTGCAGACGGCGAAGGAGAGCAGCACACTCCACGTCTGTATGTAGATGGGCCAGTGGGCCACGTTCTTCACTATGACCGACGCGCCGCACCCGATGATGACTCCGATAAGCCCGCCCGTGATGCTGATGAGGATGGCCTCGATGAGGAACTGGCTCAGGATGTCCACGCCGCGCGCCCCGACCGACATGCGCAGGCCTATCTCACGGGTGCGTTCCGTCACGCTGACGTACATGATGTTCATGATGCCGATGCCGCCCACCACGAGCGAGATGCCCGCTATGCAGGCCAGCAACGTGGTCATGAGGTCGGTCGTAGAGTTCAGCATCGAGCTTAGTTCCTCCTGGCTGCGGATGTTGAAGTCGTCGGCGTCCTCGGCCTTCAGCTTGTGGTTGCGGCGCAGTATCTCGCTGACTTCCTCCGTGGCATAGTCCGTCATGTCCTCGCTCAAGGCGCTGGCGTAGATGCTTTCCAGGTAGGTCTGCGCCAAGAGGCGTTTCATCACGGTGGAGTAAGGCGCCAGCACGATGTCGTCCTGGTCCATGCCCATGGAGTTGTAGCCTTTGCTTTTGAGCACGCCCACCACGCGGAAGGGCACTTGGTTGAAGCGGATGGTCTGCCCGATGGGGTCACGTCCGGGGAAGAGGTTGTCTACGATGGTCTTGCCGATGACGCACACCTTGGCGGAGGTCTGAATGTCCTGTTCGGTGAACATCTCGCCCTGCTCCACCGTCAGTTGGCGTATCTCCAAGTAGTCGAGTCCCACGCCGCTCACGCTGGAGGGATAGTTGTTGTTGCCGGCGATGAGCTGTCCGCTGCTGTTCACGTTGGGGCTGACGGCGGAGAGGAAGTTGGTCTCGTCCCTGAGCGACTCGTAGTCGGTCAGCTTCAGCGTCTGCATCTCGCTGGGGTCCATGCGCACGCCTCCCCGGCGCTCGCCTCCCGGGTGAATCATAATCATGTTGGAGCCCATCTCGCTGATTTGCGCCTGTATGCTCCGCTTGGAGCCTTGCCCGATGGCCAGCATCGTGATGACCGACGCCACGCCGATGATGATGCCCAGCATCGTGAGGAACGACCTCAGCTTGTTGTTGGCCAAGGCGCGCAGGGCTATTTTGAAAAGGTTTGTTCCGTTCATATAAATGATAATTTATCGGGTTGTTTTTAGGCACGGATTACACGGATTAGACAGATTTCCTTAAACGAATGGTGTCTGTCATGTCGAGCTTGTCGAGACATCTCATGTTATACTGAGTATGTGCTACGTGAGACCCCTCGACTACGCTCGGGGTGACAGGGCAAGCCCTTTAAAAAATCCATGTAATCCGTGTAATCCGTGCCTAAAAATAAATTCCCATTTGTCTTAATCGTCTACATTCTTAGGCAACGCCTCCAGCGTCGCCTGTGCCGACAGTATATTTTTATTAATGGTGTCCTCGGTGACATGCCCGTCGCGCAGGCGGATGTTGCGGCTGCTGTATTGGGCGATGTCGGGATTGTGCGTCACGAAGATGATGGTGCGCCCCTCGGCGTGCAGCCGTTGGAAGAGCACCAGTATCTCGAACGACGTGCGGGTGTCCAGGTTTCCCGTCGCTTCGTCCGCCAGGATGACGGCGGGATTGTTCACCAGCGCCCGCGCGATGGCCACACGTTGCATCTGTCCGCCCGACATTTGGTTGGACTTATGCTCCAGACGGTCGCCCAAGCCTACGGCCACCAGGGAGTCTATGGCACGGCGGCGGCGTTCGGCGGCGCTTACGCTGGGGTTGTACATCAGGGGCAGTTCCACGTTCTCCACCGCCGTCGTCTTGGGCAGTAGGTTGTAGTTCTGGAATACGAAGCCTATCTTGCGGTTGCGCAGGACGGCGCGCTGGGGCTTCGACATGGTGCGCACCGGGGTGCCGTCCAGCAGGTATTCGCCGCTGGTGGGTGTGTCGAGGCAACCTAATATGTTGAGCAGCGTCGATTTGCCCGAGCCGCTGGTGCCCATGATGGTGACGAACTCGCCTTCGGTGATGTTGAACGACACGCCCCGCAGGGCATGTACCGTCTCGTCGCCTACGATGAAGTTGCGGCGGATGTCGTGGAGTTCGATTACGGTCTTGCTCATGATAGATGGTTCTTATTGATGGTTATAGTTCTTTACAGCTAAGGACATACGTAAGTCTGCGGTGGACACATACGTATGTGTCAGGTCGACACATACGTATGTCTAAGGTGGAGACATACGTATGTCGATGGTGTCGATGTACGTACATCGTGAGTGTCGATGTACGTATGTCGTTAGCATCGATGTACGTATATTGTAATCTGCTGGTATACAATGTATTGTATTTACTTTCTCTGCTTGTCCTTCTTGTCGCTTCCCGGAGGGCCTGGCATGAAGGGGCTACGCTCGCCGGCTGCGGGGGCGGGTCCGGCCATTGGCATATTATTTGACAACGTGGCTTCGGTCACCACCTGTGTCCCTTCGGAGATGCCGCCCAGGATTTCGGTGTTGATGCCGTTGCTGATGCCCACCTGTACGGCGTGTGCGGTGAAGGTGTTGCCCTCGCGCGTCCACAGTTTGTGCTCGCCGGGGCAGTCGTTCACCACGGCGTCGGGCGTGATGAGGGGTGCTTCGGGCGTGAAGCGAAGGGCACGGGCGGGCACGCAGAGCACGTCGTGACGGTCCAGCGTGTAGATGGTGACGTTGGCCGTGAGGCGAGGTTTCAGTTTCAAATCCGGGTTAGGGGCGGTGATGACTACCTCGTAGGTCACCACGGTGCTGCTGGTCGAAGTGCCCGCGCTCGTGTCCGACGATTCTCCCAAACGTATCTGTGTCACGGTGCCCTCGAAGGTGTCGTTCGGGTAGGCGTCCACGGTGAAGGTGACGCGCTGTCCTTCCGCCACGCCGCCTATGTCAGCCTCGTCCACGTCGGCCACCACCTGCATCTGTGTCAGGTCGGCGGCGATGGTGAAGAGGGTGGGCGTCTCGAAGCCGGATGCCACGGTCTGTCCTTCCTCCACGTCCTTGCTGATGACGATGCCGTCGATGGGGGCGGTGATGATGGTGTACGACAGGTTGCGTTCAGCCTTGGCCAGTGCCGCCTGGCTGCTCTCGTAGTTGGCTTTGGCCATGAGGTAGTTGTACTCCGACTGCTCGTAGTCCGTGTCGGCTATCAGCTGCTTGGCGTGCAGGCCTTTGTTGCGCTCGTAGAGTTTCTGTTGGTATTCGTACTCGGCCTTGGCTCCGTTGAAGGCGGCCTTGGCGGAAGCTACTTCGCTCTCCAGGGTGACACGGTCCATCATGGCGATGAGTTGTCCTTGCTTTACCACGGAGTTGTAGTCCACATAGATTTGATCGATGATGCCGCTCACCTGCGTACCTACTTCGACTTCGGTGACGGGTTCGATGGTGCCGGTGGCGGTGACCGACTCGGATATTTCGCCCTTTGCCACAGGAGCCGTGGCGTAGGTTATCTGGTGCTTGGCCTTGCTTCCGCCCAATGCCCAGACGGCTCCGCCTATCACGATGAGGGCGATGAGGACGGAGAGGATGATGGTTTTCTTCTTCATATCTGCTTATAGTTTAATCGTTTCTCCTTGATAGAATTTCAGTAGCTGGCGGTTCAGTATGGCCATGTACTTGGCTTGCAGGAGTTGCTGACGGGCCATGAGGAGGTTGTTCTTCTCGGTGAGCAGTTCCACGGTGTTTTTCATGCCCAGGTTGAACTGTTCGCTGACGAGGGCGAAGCTGGTCTCCGTGCTTTCCACCTGTGCGCGGGCTGCCTCATATTGCTGCTGTGCGCTGCGGGCGTCCAACCAGAGGGTCTCGATGGTGCGGTACAGTTCCTTCTGCGTGTCCAGCAGGTCCAGTTGGGTGGTCTGCTTCTGCAGTTTCGCCTTGCGTATGGCGCTTTTGGTCTGCCGCTGGTCCCAGAGGGGGATGCTGAGGGTGACGCCCAGCGAGTTGTTCCAGTTCTGCTTGATTTGTTCCGAGAAGGTGAAGTCGTTTCCGTTGGTGTTGCTGCTCCCGATGCCTGCTGTGAGGCTGATGCTGGGTATGTAGCCTGAGCGGGCAATCTTGATGTCGAGGTCGGCGGCGTCTACGCTGAGCTTGCCCGACTCTATCTCCGGCCTCAGGGCGAGGGCGGCGCGGTAGACGTCGGCTTTCTGGGGCAGAGGAGCGAGGGCTGCTTCATCGCCCAAGGCGGGCAGGACGAGTGTCATCTCCATGTCTCCGTCCAGTTCGAGGAGTTGTTTCAGTTGCAGCCGATAGTCCTGCAAGGTTGCTTCGGAGGTTACCACCTGATAGCGGTCGTTGCTCACCTGCGCCTCCAGTTGTGCCAAGTCGGCCAGGGAGAGGCTTCCCGCCTCGTGCAGTTGCTTGCCCCGTTCGTATTGCGCCTGGCTGGTCTCCAAGGTGGCTTCGTTCACCTTCACTGCTTCGGCGGCGTAGAGTATCTGCACGAAGGTTTGGGCGATGCTCTCCTGGATGCTGTTCTCGCTCTCGCTGACGGCCAGGGAGGCGATGCGTTGGTTCAGTTCGTTCTGCTTGATGGTGTTCAGCCGTTTGCCTCCGTTGTAGAGGGTCCAGTTGGCGTCGATGCCGTAAGAGCCATTGTACGATGTCTTGCTTTGGCTGGTGCTGATGTTGTCGCCGCTGATGATGGTTCCGCTCGTGGTGTTGGGACGGTTCACGATGCGTTGGCTCATGCTGGCGTTCAGGCTGGGGAAGAGGGCCGACTTGGATGTTTTCAGGTCCTCTTCCGAACTTTCCGCGCTGATACGGCTCTTCTGCACGGTGATGTTGTGCGCGAGGGCGTAGTCGATGCACGTCTGCAAGTCCCAGCGGGCGGGCAGGGTGTCTGCAGGCGTTTGCCCCCAGGCAGACAAGCCCGCCATGCATAGGACTGTCAATGTCAATCTTTTTACCTTTGTCATAATGCTTCTTCTATTATTTGCACGTACAAAGGTAATGCTCACTCGTTTAAGAGTGAAATAAAATGGATGTTCGTCCCGATTCTATGGTTCGAATAGAGATTTTTATCGATAAAAGCGGATAAGTCCGGTGTTCAATACATAGGCTTTCTCTTCTTGTTTCGTTCATAATGGAGGATAATGAGAAGGATACTTGCCAGCATCAGTGCCGTACATACCAACGAACCTTCAAAGCCGAAAGAACCTCCGTTTAAAAGCACATTGTCTGTGGTTTCCAAAGTCAGCAGGCTTCCTCCGAAGCTGTTTCCACTGACTTCGAATCCTAAGACAGGACCTTGTAACCAATTCCAAAACCAATGGAGCGTAATGGCGAACCACAAGTTGCGTGTATAGATGTAGGCCGAACCCAGCAGAATGCCTGCCAGCAGCAGATTAGCAAAGGGTAGGGCGGTGAAACCGGGGTTGGCAAGATGCAGCAAAGAGAAGATGGCCGAGGAGAGGACTAAAGCCACAAACTTGTTGACGCCTGCATCCATCATGCGCCCTAATAGGAAGCCACGACACATGGTCTCCTCAAATATGGCTACAAAGAAGAAGAATACCCAAGTCTGTAAAAGTGCGGGTCCGTGGAAATGGATGCCCGCAATAGCGATGCCGCCGAATAGGAGTGTCAGTAGGAAGCCTGCCGCATACAGCCCTGCGGCTACACCAACACCGGCCCATAACTCGCGTCCGTGTCCTTTGAGGGATAAACCGGTGCAGGAAGTCGGATAAGGGAATACCTTGTGGCTCAGCTTATGCACGACCAATAGACCTATGACACTGCCCAGTGCCAATACAGTTTCACTCATCAGCATAAAGGCACTGTCTATTCCCGTATCATTTTCGTTGATGCCCAGTTCGGAAAGCGGCACACGCAAGAGGCCCGCCAAGATAAACAGAAAACCGTACACAACGGATACGATAGCTGCAAACAACAGAATTTCAATCACAAACCAACCCAGCCGTTTCCAACTGAAGGGGGCGGGGGATATTTTATCTCTATTCATCTTCTTTTTCTATTTATGTTATTCGAACTTCAAAGTTATTAAAAAGGATGGAATATTCAAAATCTGTAGCCGATTGATTTCATGGAGTAGATGGATAGTTGAACGATGACAGATGGGCGGGACTTATCCAAATCGCAAGTTTGGTTTTTGAATGGATTCTTATTTTGGAAAACTTTATAAAACTTTGAAAAATGTAATTGATTAATAATCAATGTTGTATAAAACTGAAATGGGAAACTTAAAACCTGTTGATAAAAAGAGAAATATTTCTTTTGTCAATTCGAAAAACATTCATAGCTTTGCAAAACATTTGATGACTATCAACAAGACTCCTATAAAACAGACTAAATATTACACAAAATTAAATATTATATTATTGTGGAAAAGAAAACTTATACGTACGACGAGGCCTTTGAAGCATCATTGCAATACTTCCAAGGCGACGAACTGGCAGCCAGAGTGTGGGTGAACAAATACGCCGTAAAGGATTCGTTCGGGAACATCTACGAGAAGTCTCCCGAAGACATGCATTGGCGTATTGCGAACGAGATAGCCCGCATCGAGGCCAAGTATCCCAATCCGTTAAGTGCCGACGAGCTGTTCGGTCTGCTGGATCACTTTAAGTACATCGTGCCGCAGGGAAGCCCCATGACGGGCATCGGCAACGATTACCAGATAGCCTCTTTGTCCAACTGCTTTGTGATTGGCGTGGACGGAGAAGCTGATTCGTATGGAGCCATTTTTAAGATTGACGAGGAGCAAGTGCAGCTGATGAAGCGCCGCGGAGGTGTGGGTCACGACCTTTCCCATATCCGTCCCAAAGGTTCGCCCGTGAAGAACTCGGCGCTGACTTCAACCGGACTGGTGCCTTTCATGGAGCGTTATTCCAACTCCACGCGCGAAGTGGCTCAAGACGGACGTCGTGGCGCCTTGATGCTGAGCGTTTCCATCAAACATCCGGACGCAGAGGCATTCATCGATGCCAAGATGACGGAAGGCAAAGTGACGGGAGCCAACGTGTCTGTCAAGCTGGACGACGCTTTCATGCAGGCGGCCATTGATAATCGTCCTTACACGCAACAATATCCTATAGATAGCTCCAAACCGCTGGTGAAGAAGGAAATCAGCGCCAACGAGTTGTGGCGGAAGATTGTGCACAACGCATGGAAGTCGGCCGAGCCGGGTGTTTTATTTTGGGACACCATCATTCGCGAGTCTGTGCCCGATTGCTATGCCGACTTGGGCTACAAGACCGTATCTACCAATCCTTGTGGAGAAATACCTTTGTGCCCTTACGATTCATGCCGCCTGCTGGCCATCAACTTATATTCCTACGTCGTAAATCCATTCAAGCCGGATGCTTACTTCGACTTCGATTTGTTCCACAAGCATGTGACATTGGCTCAACGCATCATGGACGACATCATCGATTTGGAGCTGGAGAAGATTGAGCGTATCATGGAAAAAATAGACTCCGACCCCGAAAGCGAAGACGTGAAACATACCGAACGCGTATTGTGGCAGAAGATATATAAGAAGAGCGGACAAGGCCGGCGCACCGGCGTGGGCATCACGGCCGAAGGCGACATGCTGGCCGCCCTGAACCTGCGCTATGGTACAGAAGAGGCTACCGCCTTCTCAGAAAAGGTTCACAGAACCATCGCCCTGAGTGCCTATCGTTCTTCGGTAGAGATGGCCAAAGAGCGTGGTGCTTTTGAAATCTACGACACGGAGCGGGAAAAGAATAATCCCTTCATCAACCGCTTACGCGAAGCAGACCCGCAACTCTACGAAGACATGAAGAAATACGGACGACGCAACATCGCATGCCTGACCATCGCTCCTACGGGCACCACCAGCCTGATGACCCAAACAACTTCGGGCATCGAACCGGTGTTCCTCCCTGTGTACAAGCGTCGTCGCAAGGTGAACCCCAACGACACGAACGTACGCATTGACTATGTGGACGAGACAGGCGACGCTTTCGAGGAATACATCGTATTCCATCCCAAGTTCGTTACGTGGATGGAGGCCAAAGGCTATGACCCCGCCAAGCGTTATACGCAAGAAGAGGTTGACAAGCTGGTGGAAGAGTCACCTTATTATAAGGCAACCTCCAACGATGTGGATTGGCTGATGAAAGTCAAAATGCAAGGACGCATCCAAAAGTGGGTAGACCATTCCATCAGTGTCACCATCAACCTGCCGGCCACCGTGGACGAAGACTTGGTGAACCAACTATACATTGAAGCGTGGAAATCTGGATGCAAAGGCTGTACGGTCTATCGCGATGGTTCGCGCTCAGGCGTATTGCTTTCCACCAAGAGTGACAAGAAAGACGTACTTCCCCCGTGCAAGCCGCCTACGGTTGTAGAGACTCGTCCCAAGGTGTTGGAAGCCGATGTGGTTCGTTTCCAAAACAACAAGGAGAAATGGGTGGCCTTCGTTGGTTTGATGGACGGACATCCTTACGAAATATTTACCGGTGTGCTGGACGATGACGAGGGTATCGTGTTGCCCAAGAGCGTGACATCCGGACACATCATCAAGAATTATGATGACAATGGCCGCAAGCACTACGACTTCCAGTTCGAGAACAAACGCGGCTACAAGGTGACCATCGAAGGTCTGTCCGAGAAGTTCAACAAGGAATATTGGAATTACGCCAAGCTTATCTCCGGCGTGTTGCGCTATCGCATGCCTATCGAGCAGGTTATCAAGCTGGTAAGCTCGCTCCAATTGGATAGCGAGAATATCAACACTTGGAAGAATGGTGTAGAACGCGCCTTGAAGAAATACGTATTGGACGGTACGGAAGCCAAAGGACAGAAATGTCCCAACTGTGGCAATGAGACATTAGTCTATCAAGAAGGCTGTCTGATATGTAAGACATGTGGAGCTTCCCGATGCGGATAATCGGGGAACGTACACAAACGTTTGCACCCCTTTCCGGGGATTAAAGTAGCAACGGCTACAATGGCTGTCGGGATAATTTCTTATACTTGCATAGCCATTGTAGCTATTGTTGTTTTAAATTTCAAATTCAATAATATGACCTTATCATTTAATATCGAGTATCGCACCAATTGGGGTGAAGAAGTCAAAGTGCAAGGCTCTGTGCAAGAGCTTGGCATGAACGATGCAGAAAAAGCCGTATCCTTACAAACCATTGATGGAATTCATTGGAGCGCGGACATTGAGATAGCTTGTCCGGTAGAAGAATGCGTACATTACAGTTATCACATTTATAATAATGGGAAGTTGGTTCGTAGCGAATGGAACGGCCTGTGCAGGTCATTGTATGTTACCCCCGACAATCCTGAGAAGATATACCGGTTGACAGATTGCTGGAAAGACATTCCGGAGCAACAATATTTTTACACTTCGGCTTTCACCGAGTCTTTGCTGGCGCATCGTGAGCGTATGGCTCCGCCACAGTCCCATGCAAAAGGCATTCTGATAAAAGCATACGCGCCTTGCGTTGATGATAATCATTGCCTGGCCATCTGTGGCAATCAGGAAGCATTGGGTAATTGGAATCCCGACAAGGCCTTGCTGATGAGTGACATCAATTTCCCCGAATGGCAACTGGAATTTGATGCGGAAGCGCTGACTTATCCATTGGAATACAAGTTTGTGCTCTATAAGAAGAGCGAGGATCGCGTTGTGGCGTGGGAAAACAACCCCAACCGTTACATCGCTAATCCGGCATTGCGCGAAAACGAAACCTTGGCCGTGGGCGACCGTTATGTCTACTTCGGACTCCCTGCCTGGAAGGGTGCCGGAGTGGCCATACCTGTATTCTCGCTGCGTTCGGAGAAAAGTTTTGGCGTAGGTGATTTCGGCGATTTGAAACGCATGATTGACTGGACGGCGCTGACCCATCAGAAAGTCGTGCAGATTCTTCCCATCAACGACACCACCATGACCCATACATGGACAGACTCATATCCCTATAGCAGCATCTCCATCTACGCTTTCCATCCCATGTATGCTGATTTGGAGCAATTGGGTGAATTGCATGACCGGGAGAAGATGGCCGAATTCCGCCAACGCCAACATGAACTGAACGCCTTGCCCACCGTAGATTATGAAGCCGTCAACCAAACCAAATGGGAGTATTTCCAACTCATCTTCGCGCAAGAAGGAGAAAAAGTGCTTGCATCCAAGGCTTTTTCAGACTTTTTCGAAGCCAATAAAGAATGGTTGCAACCCTACGCCGTATTCAGCTACCTGCGCGATGCCTACAAAACGCCGAACTTCCGTGAATGGCCTCGCTATAGCACTTATAACAAAGAAGATATTGAAAAATTATGCCAACCGGGCACGGCTGACTACCCGCATATCGCCATCTACTACTACATCCAGTTCAACCTGCACCTGCAATTATTGGATGCCAGCCGTCATGCCCGTGCCAACGGCGTAGTACTGAAAGGAGACATACCTATCGGCATCAGCCGCAATAGCGTAGAAGCATGGAAAGAACCTCATTATTTCAATCTGAACGGACAGGCCGGAGCTCCCCCTGATGGTTTTTCAGTCAATGGTCAAAATTGGGGATTACCCACTTACAACTGGGACGTGATGGAGCAAGACGGATATGCCTGGTGGATGAAACGCTTCCGCAAGATGGCGGAATACTTCGATGCATATCGCATTGACCACATATTAGGTTTCTTCCGCATTTGGGAAATCCCGATGAATTCCGTCCACGGACTTTTAGGTCAGTTTGTTCCTGCCCTGCCCATGACCAGCCAAGAGATAGAAAGCTACGGATTACATTTCCGTAAAGACTTTTTCTTGACACCTTATATACACGAATATTTCTTAGAACAAATTTTCGGTCATCATACAGAGTATGTAAAACGTACTTTCCTCGAACCGACCGATACTTGGGGCAGCTACCGGATGAAGCCGGATTTTGACACTCAGCGCAAGGTGGAAACTTTCTTTGCCGGAAAGACCGATGCGGAAAGCATCCGGATACGTGACGGGCTGTATACCCTCATCAGCGATGTTCTGTTCGTGCCCGACCGCAATGACCCGGAAAAATACCATCCGCGCATCGGCGTGCAACACGATTTCATCTACCAGGCTTTGAACGATTGGGAGAAAGCTGCCTTCAACCGGCTCTATGACCAATACTTCTACCACCGGCACAATGATTTTTGGGGGAAGCAGGCCATGAAGAAACTGCCTCAGCTGACGCAATCCACCCACATGCTGGTGTGTGGTGAGGACCTGGGCATGATACCCGCCTGTGTGGCATGGGTTATGAGCGAGTTGCGCATCCTCTCCTTGGAGATAGAGCGTATGCCTAAGGACCCGTCGCAGGAGTTCGGCCATCCGGAGTGGTATCCCTATCGCTCGGTTTGTACCATCTCCACGCACGACATGTCCACCCTGCGCGGCTGGTGGGAAGAAGATGCCCAGCAAACGCAACGTTACTTTAACAGCATGTTAGGCCATCCGGGCGAGGCTCCTGCGACCGCTACGCCAGAGATTTGCGAAGAAGTCGTGCGCAAGCATCTTTGTAGCAATTCCATCCTGAGCATTCTTTCTTTCCAGGATTGGCTCTCCATTGACGGACATTGGCGGAATCCGGACGCGCAGGCGGAGCGCATCAATGTCCCGTCCAATCCCCGCCACTATTGGCGTTATCGCATGCATCTGACGCTGGAGCAATTGATGCAAGCCGATAGCCTGAACGAAAAAATACGGGAACTGATTGCGCAGACAGGGAGGACGTATTGAGGATGGAAACCTATGTTTGCTTAGACGATTTGCATTTCTTTGCCTACCATGGTGTGGCCCCGCAGGAAACCGTGGTGGGCAATGAATATGCCTTGTCACTCCGTTTAAAGACGGACATCACGCGGGCTATGGCTACGGACGATGTGGCCGATACGCTGAATTATGCGGAAATCTATCAGGCTATTAAGGAAGAGATGGAAATCCCGTCCAAACTTCTGGAGCATGTCGGCGGGCGTATTGTCCGGAGGTTGTTTCATGACTTCCCCGTTTTTGAACATATTGATTTGAAATTGTCCAAGCGAAATCCGCCGATGGGGGCGGACATCGCTTCGGCGGGAGTGGAGATACATTGCGGGAGAGAGTTCTAAGTTCATGTTTGGCGAAGGCAGCGCCCATGTTTCGCAAAGAAAGAGCCAATGTTTCTCGAAGAAAAGGGCGATAATTGATAAGTTTTGCCTATATTTGCGCCCTATACTATAATCAATAATTCAAATTATTTTAATAGCAATGAAAAAGTCAATACTTATCGCCGCTATGGGACTCTTGAGCCTTCATGTTGCGGCACAAGACACGGCCAAAAACGAAGAAGGCTTCGTTTTCACTACCGTGAAGGAAAATCCCATCACCAGTATCAAGAACCAAAACCGTTCCAGCACATGCTGGAGCTTCTCGAGCCTCGGCTTCCTGGAGAGTGAATTGTTGCGCATGGGGAAAGGCACCTACGACTTGTCCGAGATGTTTGTGGTGCATCACACCATGGTGGACCGTGCCGTCAACTACGTGCGCTATCATGGCGATGCCTCTTTCTCGCCGGGCGGAAGCTTTTATGACATCATGTATTGCTTGAAGAACTACGGATTGGTGCCGCAGGAAGCTATGCCGGGTATCATGTACGGCGACTCTCTGCCTGTGCATAATGAGCTGGACGCCGTAGCCGGCGCCTATGTAAAGGCCATTGGCAAGGGAAATTTCAGCAAACTGACTCCGGTGTGGAAAAACGGCGTCAGCGCCATCTATGATACCTACCTGGGCAAATGCCCCGAAACTTTCACTTACCAAGGCAAGGAATATACTCCGAAGAGCTTTGGCGAAAGCTTGGGCATCAACCCGGACGACTACGTGTCGCTGACTTCGTACACGCATCATCCTTTCTATACCCAGTTTGCTATCGAAATTCAGGACAACTGGCGTAACGCCCTCTCCTACAACCTGCCGATAGACGAACTGATGGCCGTGATGGACAATGCCATCCGCACAGGTTATACCTTTGCCTGGGGCAGCGATGTAAGCGAGCAAGGCTTTACGCGCGATGGCATTGCCGTTATGCCGGACGCCGCAAAAGGAGCCGAGCTTACCGGAAGCGACATGGCGCGCTGGACAGGTCTGACGGCTACCGACAAGCGGAAAGAGCTGACTTCACGTCCTTTGCCTGAGATGGAAATCACGCAAGAAATGCGTCAGATAGCTTTTGACAACTGGGAAACGACCGATGATCATGGCATGCAGATTTACGGCATCGCCAAAGACCAAAACGGCAAGGAATATTTCATGGTGAAAAATTCGTGGGGATTAAGCGGCAAATACAAAGGTATTTGGTATGCTTCAAAAGCGTTTGTCGCCTACAAGACGATGAATATCCTCGTGCATAAAGACGCGCTCCCCAAAGACATTAAAGCTAAACTGGGCATTAAATAAACGAGGGCGTGTCATAATGTAAGGTCGCTATTATTTTGTCACCCTGAGCGCAGTCGAAGGGTCTCATGTAGTGCTGTGTGAGATGTTTCGACTACGCTGCGCTTCGCTCAACATAACAGAATGAAAGTCATTTTACATTATGACACACCCTCATTAAATAAACGCCCCTGTGCCGGAGTACGAAATATCCCGCTGGCCGGAGAATTATTTTTTCCTGGCCGGCGGGATAATTTTTTGTCCTTTAGACGTGGAAAACCGTCCCTACACGATTCATCTCCTCCGTAAGAAGCAGTTTCTTTTCAACATTTTTCTCAATCCGAAAAGCGGGCGCAAAATGTCCGTTCAATCAGCGCGCTATTTCCTCTCAACCGGCGCAGTGTTTCTCTCCAATCAGCGCAGTGTTTAGGGGGTAAACACTGCGCTGACAAAACGGAAATAGCGCAGTGTTTCTGCAGCATTTAAATTGCTGAAAATCAAGCATATCTATAAATGTTTACATTTCAAAAGGCCATTAAGCGTCTTTTCTTACACATCCGTTAACAATAACAAACCCTAATTCTTAACGATACTTAAATCTGCTTGTAAAACAAAATTTCCGCTCCTATAGATTCGAGAAGAGCATTGCCTATACCATATTATATATAGGCGGGTTATTTTTAGGCACGGATTGCACGGATTAGTCACGGATTTACTCAAGGTATCCCTGTCATGTTGAGCTTGTCGAGACATCTCATGTTATACTGAGTATGTGCTACGTGAGACCCCTCGACTACGGGGTGACAGAGACATAGCAAAAAACTAAAATCTCTGTGAAATCCGTGTAATCCGTGCCTAAAACTAAATTCCCATTTCCCCCCTTCCTTCCATCCCTTCCCTTATTTCCCTAAAAATCTGCAAAAACGCCCCGTAACGCATTGCAGTTTGCGATTTATCCCTTACCTTTGCGTTGATGTAAAATTATTCACCCTATTAACTACATAAAAATGAAACGTTACGGATGCATACCTTCTTCGCTATCAACGGTTTGCCGACAGGACGGAGGTGTATGCCGTGTTCCGAATACGGAAACGGATACCCCTGCTTTCGCGCGCAAAAATACCTGCGAAAATACCGTTAAAAACTTGTGTATGTGCGGATTTATTTTAAACACACACACACACACCGTAGAAGCCTCGCGCGTAATATAATAGAAAATCTCTGGAAAACAACACCTTGCAAATTTATTTTTCTCGGTTGCAAGGCGATATTTCAAGCAAAATTTCCATCCGGTTTTCCAGTCTGTTCCCTTTATATAATAATGTATATGCTGTTGCCGCCGGTCTTGTTTACGGCCTGCGACAAAGAGGACGATGTTCTTCCCTCCACAGTGCGCCTTTCACTAGCCTTGCCGGAAGCGGACTTGCCCGTCTATACGGCCACCCGTACTGCCGGAAGCGACAGTGCCACCCATGACAGGCAGTTACGCCTCGTCATCGAAGTTTTCCCCCAAGGCGAAAACACAATTCTATATAATGATACACAATTCTGCACGCTTCAAGCAGATAGCACTTACCTGGCCGAACTTTCCCTGATGCCGGGCGACTACGACCTGCGCCTGTGGGCGGATTGGGATGGTGGCTATTACAACACCGATGACTTGAACAAAGTTCTTGTCCTCACGGACAGCTATGTGGCCAACGGCGAGACGGACAAGAAGGATGCGTACTATGCAACGGCCCCTCTCCAACTCTCCCCCGAGGGGAGAGGGTCGCAAGCCCAAAGCCTCCCCTCGGGGGAGGTTGGTGGGGCCGGAACTGATTTGGCTTTGGTTCTTGAGCGTCCTTTCGCCAAGTACCGCCTTATCGCCACTGACGTGGAAGCCTACTACAACTTGATAAGCAAGGGCGAAAATCTGCCTGCCATCGAGGACTTGCAGGTGCGCGTCACCTACGAGGGCTTCTTCCCCACGGGCTTCAACGTGGCCACGGGCAAGCCCAACGATGCGCTCAACACGGGCATACATTACACCTCCGTGCCTACCGTGGCAGAGGGATATGACGCTGCGGTGAACCGGCAGGTGGGCGCGGACTTTGTGCTGACCAACGGCGAGGAATCGTTTGTCAACGTCACCATACAGATGGTGGACACGAACACGGGCGATATAGTCGCCACCGTGCAGCACGTAAAGATACCCTACAAGCGGGGGCATCTCACCACCGTTACGGGCCATTTCCTTACGGCAGGAAAGACGCCGGGCGGTGTGCAGATTGACACCGAATGGGGAGATGATGTTATGATTGAGTTTTGATGATAAATGGGAATTTAGCTCATTTACGATTTAGCAATTTACAATTTACGATTTTGTTAAATGGGAATTTAGCGGGCTGATTAGGAGAACGCAGACTACGCAGATGGGCGCAGAGGCTCGCGGAAATAAAGGGCTTCGCCTATCTGCACTGAAAAAAATATAAGTCTGCGTTCATCTGTGTATTCTGCGTCGTCTGCGTTCCCTGAGACAGATAAATTATCATTTTACATTGCAAAAATAGCTTTTTTAGCGACTGCATCAGGAGAACGCAGACTACGCAGACGGGCGCAGAGGTTCGCAGAAAATAAAGGGCTTCGCCTATCTGCACTGAAAAAATATAAGTCTGCGTTCATCTGTGTATTCTGCGTCTTCTGCGTTCCCTGAGACAGATAAATTATCATTAAAACAAACGAAATCATGAAAATGGAAAAAAATAAAAATAAACAGACATTTACTTGCATCGGACGGGGGCACGGCTCGCCCGTCCGTCCAGCCACCCGCGCGGAGTGGGAGGCCATGCGCAGTGAGCCGTGGCTGGCCGACATGTGCCGGCGCATCGAGGCGGGGGACGAAAAGCTGAAACACCGCCTGCCCGTGTGGACGCCTCATTGCGCCGAGTTTAGGAACAACCATCGCGCGGCGTCGGACGCACTGCGGCCTCTGCCACGCCTGATGCTGGACTTTGACGAGAAGGGACACTCGGCGGAAATCCTCGAAAAGGCCCTGCGGCTCAATGCGGCGGGACGCTGGCAGGTGCTGCTGGTGGAGGAGTCGGCACGGCGGGGCACGCACGTGCTCATCACGCTGCCCGCGGGCATGACGCCCCAGGAGGCGCAACGGCGTTTCTCGGCCGACATTGGCTTCCGGGCCGACGGCGCGCTGAAGGACGTCAGCCGCTGCATCTACATGGTGCCGCAGGACCACACGCTCTACGTGGACGAGGAACGGCTCTTTGGGAATGAAGAATTAAGAATGAAGAATGAAGAATCTTCATCGAATGAAGAATTAAGAATGAAGAATGAAGAATCTGAAAACATTTGTCATTCTGAGCAAAGCGAAGAATCTCCTGCTGAGCCGGGGCATTGTGCTACAGGAGATTCTTCGACTGCGCTTCGCTCCGCTCAGAATGACAGGAATGAGCCGGGGCATTGTGCTACAGGAGATTCTTCGACTGCGCTTCGCTCCGCTCAGAATGACAAGGGGGAAGCGGCGGAGGAAAAAAATAATTGTCAATCGTCCATTGTCAATTGTCCATTGAATTTCAAAGGCGTGCCCTACAGCGAAATCATCCGCCGCTGGTTTGCGCTCAGCGGGGGCGAGCCGGTGAAGGGCGAGCGCAACGACAAGCTGCACCGGCTGGCGGCACACCTGCGCTACATCACGGACAATGACGAGGCACTGCTGCTGAAAATCATGCCGCGCTACGGACTGTCGGAGGAGGAGATGCGGGGGCTGATACACTCGGCCTGCTCGAGCCAGTGGTACGGCCTGCCGCAGCTGATGAAACGCGCGCTTGGAAATAAAGAACCTTCTTTAAATGAAGAATTAAGAATGAAGAATGAAGAATTTTCTTCGAGCATCCCTGAGAATTCTTCATTTAGTCCCGGAGGGACTATTCTTCATTCTTCATTACCAGAGATGCCTTACCCCTGCCCGCCGCTCATCGACCTGCTGACGAGCCGCACGCCGGACATCTACAAGGACGCTGTGGCGCACGCCGTGTTTCCTGCGCTGGGGGCACACTTGTGCGGGGTGACCTTCCGCTACATCGACAACGTGCCGCACGAGGCTACGCTGATGAACGTGCTCATGGCGGGTACAGGCGCGGGCAAGGACTGCATCTCGGAGCCTATCAACCGCATCATGAAGGACATCCGCGCAAGGGACGAGGAGAACCTCAGGCGCGAGCGCGAGTGGAAGAACGAGGTGACCTCCAAGGGGGCGAACAAGGACAAGCGCCAGCGTCCCGAAGGGCTTATCATTCAGGAGATTGACGCTGACATGACGAATCCCGCCTTCGTGATGCGCATGGCAGAGGCGCAGGGACATTTCCTCTACACGAAACTGAACGAGATAGACCAGTTTGACGCGCTGAAAGGCAGCGGGCGGACGGGACAGCAGTTTCAGATCATGTGCCTGGCCTTCGACCCGGGCAACCGCTACGGACAGACGCGCGTGGGGGCGCAGAGCGTGACGGAGAAGGTAACCATTCGCTTCAACTGGAATGCCGCCACGACCATCCTCAAAGGCAAGCGCTATTTCGCGAAAGTGCTGACGGACGGCCCCATCTCGCGCATCAACTTCTGCACCATCCCCGAGCGCGAAATCGGGGCAGAGATGCCCGTGTACGGGTCGTATGACGAGGCTTTTGACGAGGAGCTGCGCCCCTACATCGAAAACCTCTGCCGCGCGCAGGGGCCCGTGGATTGCCCCGAAGCCTTCGACCTGGCCTTGCGCCTCAGGAACGAGTGCGCCGAGTTTGCCCGCCTCTCGCAAAGCCGTGTGTACGAGAATCTTTCGTTTCGCGCCAACGTCATCGCTTACCTCAAAGCGTGCGTGCTCTACGTGGCCAACGGGTGCCGTTGGGACGAGACGTTCGAGCCTTTCATCCGCTGGAGCCTGCAGTACGACTTGTGGTGTAAGATGGAGTTTTTCGGCGCGGACATCGAGGAGGCCAACCGCATGGCCACCAATGCCGAAAAAAGCGTGCGCGGTCCCAGCAACTTGCTGCTGATGTTGCCGGACGAGTTTTCACGGGAAGAAGCGACGCTTCTGCGCCAACGCTGCGGCATGACCAGCAAAGGCACCGCAAACATGCTTTGCCAATGGGTGCACCGCGGATATATCTTACAGATGACAGATGACAGTTACAAAAAACTAAAATACAGAAGTGATGGAACTGACCTTAACGAGAACAACGAAGCGTAAAGCTTACACGATAGGCCGCCTGGAAATAGACGGAGCATTTTTTTGCAACACGCTGGAACCTACCTGGCGGGACATCGGACCGGAACGCCCGGGGCATAAGGTGCCGGGGCACACGGCCATCCCCGAAGGGCGTTATCCCGTGGTGGTGACTTACTCGCCCCGCTTCGACCGCTGGCTGCCGCTATTGTTGCACGTGCCGATGTTCGAGGGCGTGCGCATCCATGCGGGCAACACGGCGGAGGACACGGCGGGCTGCATTCTGGTAGGCGTGAACGCGCGTCCGGGCATGGTGCTCGACTCGCAGTTTTGGCTCCGCCAACTCCTCAAACGCCTGGGCGAACGTCCCGAAGGTGAAGGGGTGTGGATTACGGTGAGGTGACTAATGTGCTAATGTGTCAATGTGCTAATGTGCTAATGTGCTAATGTGCTAATATGTGCTAATGTGCTAATGTGCTAATGTGCTAATATGTGCTAATGTGCTAATATGTGCTAATGTGCTAATATGACAAATGTGCTAATGCCCTGCGGCGTAAAAAACGCATCAGCGCAAACACTGCGCAGCCCAATTAGCACATTGGCACATTAGCACATTAGCACATTGAAATCGCTTATACCATCAGCGCGGCAACCAGCGAAAGGATGGCGTAGAACTCGGGGAAGGCAGCGTAAATCAGCGTGTTGGTCAGCACGTTGTGGCCTTGCGAGATGCCTACGATACCGCTGGCGGAAATCTGTCCCTGACGGATGGCGGAGAACAAGCAGATGAGACCTACACCGAGGCCGATACCCAACATCAACGGGCCATCTACCGTAAAGTCACGCCCCATCGTCATCAGGAAGGCAACGAAGCCATACAGACCCTGCGTGGCGGGAAGGGCGGAAAGAATCATGTAACTGGCCGACTGTGTGGGGTCTTTCTTCAACGCACCTTCAGCGGCTTTACCCGCGATTGTCGTACCATAACAACTGCCAATGCCGGAGAGGGCCAACATCAGACCCAGACCGAGATAACCTAAAATTTCATTCATAATCGTTTAACTTTTTATTTGTTTCTAATTCTATTATCCTATATTCTTACTTATCTACCGTCGCAAAGGGAGCGTAAGCATCGCCTTTGCCTTCGTAACCGGAGTTTTTGAAGTATTCCACAAACGTCAGACGCAAGGGGTGAACAAAGCCGCTCAGGCAGGACATGGCGATGTTCAGCGCATGGCCGAAGACCAATATCAGTCCGCAAGGCAGCCAGCCGATGAACGGGCCTGCCGCATCGTAGGTCATGAACGCCAGTTGGTTGAACACGCCGCCCAGCATACCGCCCGCCAAGCCCAAGGCGTAGAGACGGATGTAGGAAAGCGTATCGCCCGCCAAGCCCGTGGCCATGTTGTACGTGTCCCACAAGCCCGCGCCAATGTTGGCGAAGACGTTGCGGTGCAGGTTGTTCAGCAGGTAGATGCCGATGGCGGCCACGCCTCCGATGATGATGAACGACCACTGCGTGACTTGCGCCGAGATAATCTGGAAGAACGACAAGCCGCCCGTGCAGATGAAGCCTACCACCAGCAGCAGCCAGCCCCAGTCGCTCAGCGTCTCCTTGAAGCCATAGCGCGCGGTGTTGCAGATGGCTTTCACCGTCATGGCCAGGCAGATGTTTACCACACCGATGAGGAGCGACAACACCATGGCCTTGTCATACGTCGTGCCCTCTATCTTGCCGGCTATCATGTATTCCTTCATCCATGCGGGCAGGTCGGCATCGAAGAGGTTGACACCGAAGAACGTACCCAGCACGGCGCCGAACACGGTGGTGACAATACCCAGCGTGATGACCATGTTCATCATGCCCGCCAAGTCCTTGGAAAGCTTCTTCTTCAGGATGAAGCCCAAGGCTATCAACGCCAAGCCATAGCCCGAATCGCCTAAGCAGAAGGCGAAGAAGAGCGAGAAGAACGGCGCGATGATGGGCGTAGGGTCGAACTCCGAATAGTTGGGCATACCATACATCTTGGTCAGCACCTCGAACATGCGGGCAAAGGCATTGTTCTTCAGCTTGATGGGCGCACGGTCCTCCTTCGTGGCGGGGCGTATGTCGTAGTAGACGCCGCTCTCGTCCAGCATCCGGCGGACTTCCGGCTCCACGTCTTCGGGAATCCAGCCCTCCAGCAATACTACGCTTCCTTCGGCCATCGGCTCGCTGTCCAACTGCACCTTACGCAGGTCGATGTCGCCCTGCAACAGGCGGTTGGCATACTCCAGGCCACGGTAATACATGAGGCAGAAATTATCGAAGTTGAACTCCTCGGCCTCGATGTCGTCCAGCAAATCGCACTTCTTGTCCATCAACTCCGACAGGCTCAACCGGGGCAGGCGCAAAGGCTCCATGTCCAGTTCGGCCGGATGGGGTGTGACGGTGACGAAGCAGACGTGCCCGCCCTTCTGGCGGATGATGATGGCGTTGTAGTCCGTCTCCCACTCGGGGTCGTATTCATTCTCCATGCAGTCGTAGAACTGGATGAACCAGCCCGCATCGCGCAAGCGGGACACCACGTTCCAGTCGAAGTCGCCCCACGGCTCCAGCGCGGCAATGTCTTTCTCGCAGGCGGGAAGCTGTTGCTTCAGGTCCTGTATGTCGGCCTGGTATTTCTCGAAGCGTTCTACGATTTCGTCGCCCGTCATGTCCTTGCGGACAATCTCGTCCGGCTTGCCGTCTCCAAAGTTGCGTTGCATGCCCAGCAGCACGTTTTTATACTGCGCGCGCTTCTGCAAGAGAGCCTGCAAGGCGGAGTCCACTTCGCCGCGTTGGCGTTCCACCACGTGCACCACGCCCAAGCGGCGGATGCTGTCGAGGAACGACTCATATTCCTTGTGATAGACAAGGAACGTCAGCTTTTTCATTTTCGTAATCATGCCACGGCCTCCTTTCTTTGTTCCTGGTGAGACTTCATAATCTTCTGCGAAGACTTCGACAGGTTTTCTTCGTCCTCCATGAAGCGCTTTATCTTACGCAAGGCGTCCTGATAGCCAGGTATCTGCACCTTCTCGAAGAGGTTCACCTTCTGCGTCGTCTTCTTGCGGGCGTGTTCCAGCAGGTTGAGCTTGGCTTCGGTGAACTCGCGCTCGATGGCCGTGTGGGCCAGTTCCTTGAGCAGTTCCAGCCCGTCGGCATACCACTTGGGGGCATTGAACAGGCTGTAGGGGCGGATTTCGAAGTCCACGTTCTCCAGCTGCGGCACGCGCACGCCGGCTATCTTGCGCACTTCCAGGTGGACGTCGCTGACCTTTATCAACGAGCTGTCGAACTCGTTCCAAAGGGCGAACATCGTCTCGTAGGCCTGTATGTCCCGTTCCAACCTCTCAGCCAGCGCGCGGGCGTCGGTCTTGCACCGCTTCACCTCCATGCGCAGGGCGCTTTCCTTATTCTTGATAATGGGAAGCGTGCGCACGCGGACCTTCAGTTGCTTCTCCAACTGCTGGAGCGAGGTTTTGTTATATTGAAACTTTATCATACGACTTATTAATAATATCGTTTTACAATCCGTTACTTCCGGCAAGGGGGTATCAAGAAGGTCATTGACACTTCTGATAAGTGTGTCCGACACTTCTGATAAGTGTCCGTGACACTTCTGATAGGTGTCTATGACACTTCTGATAAGTGTCAATCCCCCTCCAGAAGGGTCTCTGGATGGTCTCTGAGGCCTTATGCCTTGGGCCAGTATTCGTCCATGAGGTCTTTCTTAATATTTACCTCTTCGGGCTTGAAATATTTGCCGAACAACGACCAGGCGACGTCGAGCATCTGCGTGGTGTCCACGTTGACGTCGATGGCCAGCAACTGGTTGGAGTAGTCTTTGGCGAAGGCCAGCGTACGTTCGTCGTAGTTGGTCAGGTCGAAACCGTTCTCCAACTTCGTCTTGGCGTTGGCAGCATCGGCGTACAGACGGACGGCGGCGTTCATCACTTGCGGATGGTCGCGGCGGGTCTTCTTTCCGGTGACGAGCTGCTTCAGACGGGACAGGGAGCGGAATGGGTCGATGATGACCTTGCCGATGTCGCTGTCGCGGCGCAGGAAGAGCTGGCCTTCGGTGATGTAACCGGTGTTGTCGGGCACGGCGTGCGTGATGTCTCCTCCCGAAAGGGTGGTCACGGCGATGATGGTGATGGAGCCTCCCGTGGGGAATTGCACGGCCTTCTCGTATATCTTGGCCAGGTCGGAGTAGAGCGAACCGGGCATGGAGTCCTTCGAGGGGATTTGATCCATACGGTTGGACACGATGGCCAGGGCATCGGCGTAGGAGGTCATGTCGGTCAGCAGGACGAGCACCTTCTCGTTCTTCTCCACGGCGAAGTATTCGGCGGCGGTCAGCGCCATGTCGGGCACCAGGAGTCGCTCTACGGGCGGGTTCTCGGTGGTGTTCACGAAGCTGACGATGCGGTCCAGCGCACCTGCGTTGGAGAATACGTTCTTGAAGTAGAGGTAATCATCGTTGGTCATACCCATGCCGCCGAGGATGATTTTGTCGGTCTTGGCGCGCATGGCCACGGTAGCCATCACTTCGTTGAACGGCTGGTCGGGGTCGGCGAAGAAAGGAATCTTCTGGCCGGACACTAAGGTGTTGTTCAGGTCGATGCCGGCGATACCGGTGGCTATCAGCTCGGAGGGTTGCTTGCGGCGCACGGGGTTGACGGACGGACCGCCAATCTCCACTTCCTTGCCTTCTATCTCCGGTCCTCCGTCGATGGGTTGGCCAAAGGCGTTGAAGAAGCGTCCGGCCAGCTGGTCGCTCACCTTCAGCGTAGGCGACTTGCCCAGGAATACCACTTCGGCATTGGTGGGGATGCCCTCGGTGCCTTCGAATACCTGCAAAGTCACATCGTCTCCGGCAATCTTCACCACCTGTGCCAGCTTGCCGTTGACGGTTGCCAACTCGTCATACCCCACGCCCGTGGCCTTGAGCGAACACGTGGCCTTGGTAATCTGAGTTATCTTGGTATATATCTTTTGAAATGCTTTTGTTGCCATAACTTATCTTTTTTATTTCTTTCGTTCATCCAACAATTGCTGCAACTGGCGGCGGAACTCCTCGTACTGTTCGGACTTATAGGGCGAGTAGTTCATCTGCTTGCAGATATTAATCATCTTCTTGAAGTAGTCCATGACCTCGTTGAAGTTATCGAACTCGAAGTCCGTGTGGCAGATGTCGATGACCATGTTTAAGATGTCCTCCTGACGCTCCATGGGCGTCACGGCATCCACTTCGTCGAAGGCGTCCTGCTGCAGGATAACGAAGTCTATCAACTCCGATTTCCAGAAGATGACGTGATAGTCTACGGGCACGCCGTCATCGCCCAGGATGTTGATTTGCTCGGCTATCTCCTTACCGCGTTGTAGACGGGTCTTTATCTCGTTCACCTTGCCCAGCCACTCGGCGTTGATGCGCTTGGTGATGTAATCCTCGAACTCGGGATATTCGATGTACTTGGAGTAGGACTCGATGGGGTTGACGGCAGGATAACGCTTCTTGTCCGCACGGTCTTGCTCCAAGGCGTAGAAGCATCGGGCCACCTTCTTGGTGTTCTCGGTCACAGGCTCCTTCAGGTTACCACCGGCAGGCGACACGGTTCCGATGAAGGTGATGGAGCCGGTCTCACCATTATTTAATATGACATAGCCCGCCCGTCCGTAGAAGTTGGAGATGATGGATGAAAGGTCCATCGGGAAAGCATCGGGGCCGGGAAGTTCCTCCATGCGGTTGGACATCTCACGCAAAGCCTGCGCCCAACGGGATGTGGAGTCGGCCATGAGCAACACCTTCAAGCCCATGCTGCGGTAATACTCGGCAATGGTCATGGCGGTGTAGACGGAAGCCTCACGGGCGGCCACAGGCATGTTCGAGGTGTTGGCGATGATGATGGTACGCTCCATCAGCTTGCGGCCTGTATGCGGGTCCACCAGTTCGGGGAATTCGGTGAAGATTTCCACCACTTCGTTGGCACGTTCACCGCAGGCGGCTATGATTACGATGTCAGCCTCCGCCTGCTTGGAGATGGCGTGTTGCAGCACTGTCTTACCCGTACCGAAGGGGCCGGGGATGAAGCCCGTTCCGCCTTCCACAATGGGGTTCACGGTGTCGATGACGCGCACACCCGTCTCCAGCAATTTGAAGGGACGGGGCTTTTCCTTATAGTTGGTCATGGCACGCTTCACGGGCCACTTTTGTATCATATTGACGGGTACCTCTGTTCCGTCCTCTGCGGTGAGCACGGCCACGGTGTCCTCGATGGTGTAATCGCCTTCGGGCACGACGGACTTCACGGTGCATACGCCCTGCTGGGTGAAGGGTGCCATAATCTTCAGCGGCTGGAAGTTCTCCTCCACCTGCCCCAGCCATGCCGAGGCTTCCACCTTGTCGCCCGCCTTTACCAAGGGGACGAAGTGCCACTTGCGCTCCTTGTCCAGCGGATAGGTGTACTGGCCGCGCTTCAGGAAGACGCCTTCCATCTTGTCAAGGTCGTTCTGCAGACCATCGTAATTCTTCGACAACATGCCCGGTCCTAAGGTCACTTCGAGCATGTGTCCGGTAAATTCGGCTTCGGCGCCCACCTTCAGCCCGCGGGTGCTCTCGAACACCTGCACATAAGCCTGGGAGCCTACCACCTTGATAACCTCGGCCATCAGACGGTCGCCTCCCGTCGAGATGTAGCAAATCTCGTTCTGGGCCACCGGTCCGTCCACCACAAGGGTTACCATGTTGGCGATAACGCCACTAACAGTTCCTTTTGTTGCCATATTATATAGGTATTTATCTTATTCTTATTTAAATTCCTCCGGTATCTGTACCTCGTCCTTCAGCGTAGCTATCAGTTGGCGGAAGAGTTGGTTACCCTTCTCCTTGTCCAGCGAGAGCCAACGTTCAATCATCTCTACCTGCAGCAGGAAGACAAACAGACGCTCGATGGTGAAGTAATCGAACAAGGTGGCTTCCTCCATCCATGCCCAGCGCAGTTGGTCGAGCTTCTTCTCGCGTTCCACCAAGTCATCCACCTCGGCTAATTTCATCACAGGGTCCAGGTAGTCCAACTCCGTTCCTAAACCAAAGTCGCGGGCATTGGACGTGCGAAGGGCTTCACACACCTCCGTATCTCCTACTATCAAGGAGGATACGTCCATCTTATACTTACGCCCCGCGAGAGCCACCAATACATTGTTTACGGTCAGGTTGAACTCGAACCAGCGGGAAACGAAGCGATTCTTGCAACGCATGGCGTAGGCATAATACAACGAAGCCAGGCGATCTTCGGGCAATTGGTTTGCGCCTTCGACCGACTGGCTGAAGTGCTCGGTTATAAAAGTAGATAGGTAGGACGGGAAAACGCTGTCCGGCAAGTGGTCACCGTCTTTCAACGCTGCGATATACTCCGCCAGTGTGTCCGGTGAATAGTTGCCGCACGTGTCAAGATGCGCATCCTTATCTCGCAAGAGTTTCAGGACGTTGGCATTGTCATGCTTCAAGTAGAACAAGTCCACCAGCCGCTTGTCCGCAGGAGACAAGTGGGGGTAGAACTCCGTCTTGAAGTCGGCCACCGTATAGCTCAGCTTGCTGTCCTCCAAGGTAAGGTCGGGCAATCCGGCTACCAAATAATAATAAGTGCTCATTGTGTTTTCAGAATAACATTTCCACTAACTGCGGGCGCAGGAATGCCTTGAAGTAGTTCATGAACTCCTCTTCGCCAAAATTCACCTTGTAGGAACCATCAGCGGGAGATACGGTGAAGAGGGTCTTCAGCCCGTTCACTTGCTCAATCTTCACGCTCCCGTCCAACAGAGCTTTGGCCTTGGTGGCAAAGTATTTCTTCAGTCCTTCAGCATCGGCGGTGGAGATGGTTATCGGTTCGTCCTTGCTCCACTTGGAGGCTAAGGCTACGATAAAAGCGTTCAGATAATCCTTGTTGGCGGCAAAGGCTTTCACATCAGCGTTGACAATCTTGTCCGTCACCATGGAAGCTATTTCGGACTTCAGCGCGTTAACAGCCTGTCCGGCGTAGAGCCTTAGTTCAGATTTCGTGTTTTCCGCCAGTTCTTCAGCTTTCTTACGCGCATCGGCAAGGGTAGCCTCAGCCTGCCTTTGGGCTTCTTCCACAATGTTTTTGGCCTCATTTTGTGCTTGTTCTACAAGCTTGCGAGCTTCTTCGTTTCCTTTCTCCACCCCCTCGCGGTAGATTTTGTCGGTCAGCTCTTGAATTTTGTTTTCCATACTTTTATTGGTGTTTATATGATATATTCTTATTCATTAAGGTCATTCGCTTCCTGTTTGCAGGAAACGGCCCAAAATTACAAAAACATATTCAATAAGCAACAAAAAATACGGAATAAAAGTTTATAAAATCTAAAAATGAAATTGAGTATATCCAGCTATTTCAGTCTGATAAAACTGTTGACTAGCTGAATAAACTCAATTCATGTATAATATTCCTATATTCAATGTTTTCCTAACTAATATGAAATGTTATTTCAACCATCTGTCCAGCCACTCGAAGAAGGTGCGTTGCCACAGGACACCGTTTTGGGGCTGGAGCACCCAATGGTTCTCGTCGGGGAAGATGAGCAGTTCGGCGGGGATGCCACGCATTTTGGCGGCATCGAAGGCAGCCATGGCCTGGTTGGCAAGGATGCGGTAGTCCTTCTCTCCGTGGATGCAGAGGATGGGCGTGTCCCACTTGTCTACGAAGCGGTGGGGGGAGTTGGCGAAGGTGCGTTGGGCTGTAGCGTTGTTCTTCTCCCAGTAAGCTCCGCCCATGTCCCAGTTGGCAAACCATTTCTCTTCCGTCTCCAAGTATTGCATTTCCATGTTGAAGATACCGTCATGGGCGATGAAGGCTTTGAAGCGTCCGTCGTGGTGGCCGGCTATCCAGTAGACGGAGAAGCCACCGAAGCTGGCACCTACGCATCCCAAGTGCTCACGGTCGATGAACGGTTCTTTGCTCACTTCGTCAATGGCGGTGAAATAGTCCCTCATGCACTGGCCTCCGTAATCGCCGCTGATGGCTTCGTTCCACTCCACGCCGAAGCCGGGCATACCGCGCCGACAGGGGGCTACGATGATGTAGTCATTGGCGGCCATCATCTGGAAGTTCCAGCGATAGCTCCAGAACTGGCTCAGCGGACTTTGCGGGCCACCTTCACAATAGAGCAGGGCGGGATATTTCTTCTTCGGGTCGAACTGGGGCGGGTAGATGACCCACGTCAGCATCTGCTTTCCGTCGGTGGTCTTTATCCAGCGGCTTTCCACACGGCCCATTTCCACCTGGTCGTAGATGTGTTGGTTCTCCGTGGTGAGTTGCTTGGCTTGGGCATAGGCGTCGGTCGTGCGTTGGGTGTCTACGGCGTAGATTTCGTCCGCCTGGCTCATGGAGTGGCGGGTAGCCATCAGCTTGTCGCCGCACAGGGCGATGGAGCCATAGTCATGAAGTCCGTCCGTCAGTTGTTGGGGAATCGTTCCCTTTTGTCCGTCGGCTAAGGCGAGGGTATAAACCTGCGTTGTGCCATGCCAGGTGCCGATGAGGTAGAAGCCGTCCGAGGCGGGAGTCCACTGATAAGCGTCCACGTTGGTGGGGAAGCCCGTGCTCAGGTCGTGCTTCTCGCCCGTGGCAAGGTTCATGACGAAGAGACGGTTTTTGTCACTCTCGTAGCCGTCGTGCTCCATGCTTTGCCAAGCGATGTAGCGTCCGTCGGGCGAGTATTGCGGATTGGTGTCATAGCCCTTGTTGTCCTCCGTGATGTTGCGGGCCTTTCCGGACTCCATATTATATAGGTAGATGTCCGAGTTGGTGGAGAGGGCATATTCCAGTCCCGTCTTCTTGCGACAAGTGTAGGCAATCTCTTTTCCGTCCGGACTCCAGGCCAGTTGCTCGATGCCGCCAAAGGGCTTCATCGGACTTTCGTAGGGTTCGCCTTCCAGCAGGTCTTTGATGCTCGTGAGGCCCGTCCCGTCAAAGTCTGCCACGAAGGGGTGGGGAGCGGTGGTAGTCCATTCGTCCCAATGCTTGTACATCAGGTCGGTGACGATAACGCCGCTTGCCTTGTCCAAGTCGGGATATTTGTCCTTGGTGCTCTTTACCGTCTTCACTTGGGCGATGAAGAGCAGCTGCTTCTCATCGGGACTGAAGGCGAAACCTTCGATGTTGCCATCATATTGAGTAAGTTGCTTGCGTCCGGTGCCGTCGGGATTCATCTCCCACACCTGGCTGCTGCCGCCTTCGTTGCAGAGGAAGGCGAGCTTGGTGCCACCCTTTATCCAAGTGGGTTGGTTTTCCTGCCAGGAACTACGGGTTACTTGCCGGTTGTCCGTCCCGTCGGCGTTCATGACGAAGATTTCCGTATTGCTCTTGTTCTGGGGCACGCTGTAATAGCTTACGGTGTAGGCCACCTGTTTCCCATCCGGCGAGGGAGTCACGCTTCCGATGCGTCCCATCGCCCAAAGGGCTTCGGGCGTCATGCGTCCGTTCTCTATCCGGATGTCTTGCCGGCTTATTAGTTCGCCGGACTCTTGTGCGGCCTCCTGCGTCGCTCCGACGCACGAAGCCAATGTCATAGCTGCTGACATAAGTAGTAGATTCGCTTGTTTCATATTTCTGTTGTTTTACTTGGTTATTGTTTCAAATCCGTTTCCCCGCCCAATGCCCCCGCCGCAGGTACCAGATGCAGAAGAGGAGGATGGCGGTGGAGTACACAAACTCCGATGTCCAGCAGAAGGCCACGTCCATGCGCCGTATCAGGATGACGTAGGTGATGTAGGCGGTGTAGAGCGCCAGGGCGGACAACTCCAGGGCGAGGGCCGTGCGCGTGTTACCCGTGCCGGACACGGACTGGAAGAACACGAAGGCGGGCGTGGACACGATGTAGGAGGCACAGAGCACCCACAGCGACTCCACCGAGGCGGCACGTAAGCCCTCCATGTCGGTATAGACGCTCAGGATGAGGTCAGGGAAGAGGCTGAACAGGACGGCCAGCGGAGCCACGATGTAGAAGGCTAATCGCACATGCTTGCGGATGAGCGGCATCACCTTGTCCGAGTGTCCCGCCCCGATGAGGTTGCTCACCAACGAGCCGCACGTGGAGGCGAACGCGCTCACCACCATGAACAGGATGCCGCTCACGCTGCGGATGATATTGGTGATGGCCAGCGGCTCCTTACCCAAGTGTTCGATGTAGAGGAAGAACAGGAACCACGTGGACAGCGACACGCAGTTCTGTATCATAGTCCACAGCGACACGTTCAGCATCCGGCGCAGCGTGTCGAAGCGGAAGCGGGGAATGCGGTCCAGCCCATACTTGCGCAGGTCGATGTGGCGGCGGGTGTAGACGATGAAGAACACCAGCGACACCGCTTCGGCCAAGGACGACCCGATGGCGGCTCCGGCAATGCCCAGACGGGGGAAACCGCAGTTGCCGAAGATGAGCAGGTAGTTGAACACCACGTTGCTCAGCACCATGACGATGGAGTTCAGCGTCAACGTCTTGGTCTGTGTCGTGCTGAGGAAGAAGGCGCGGAACATGACGGCATTGAACGAGAACAGCGCGCCGAACACCCGCCAATGCAGGTAGCTCGTGGCCGCCTCGTATATCTCCGGCGAGGAGATGATGCGCTTCAGGATGACGGGTGAAAAGAAGAACGACAGGACGAACATCACTACCGCCATGGTACACTGGAAGTAGATGCCGTGGTAGAACAACCGGCCTATCTCGCGGTATTCGCCCTCGCCGTTGCGCCGTGCCATGAGTATCTGCGACCCGATGCTGAACCCGAAGGCTACCATGAAGATGACGATGTAGAACACGCCCGCGATGGCCGATGCGCCCAACTCCACTTCGCCCACACGGCCCAGGAAGGCGGTGTCGGTCATGCCAATCATCTGTTCCATCAGCAGGCTGATGAGGATAGGGTAGGCGATGTGCCATATTTCGCGGTTGGTATAGGTTGTCTGCATAGTTCTTGCTGTAGTAATAATTGTTTATAATACGTATCTCATCCCGGCAAAGGCCGTACCTTTGCCTACCAAAGGTGGGGAATTTGATAGGCAAAGGTGGGGAGTTTGCTTACCAAACTCCCCACCTTATCTACCCCTATCTGCGGGGTGTTGATTATCAATCAGTTATCTTAATGTAACTTACTTACGAAAGTCTTTTACATTTACTTGTGCTGTTTCTGCTGCTGTTGTTGGCGTTGCAACTCCTCGGCTTGCTTCTGCATCGCTTCCAAGCGGGCGGCGAAGCCAGTCTTGCGCATCTGTTTCGGGTCTTTCTTGTTGGCTTCCAACTGGGCAAGCAACTTCTCCTCGTTCGTGGTCTTGCGCAGGATGATAGTCGTCAGCACGCTGACCAAGGTGGAGATGAAGTAGTAGTAGTTCAGACCTGAAGGATATTCGTTCAAGATGAACAGGAACATGATGGGCATCAGGTACGAC
Source organism: uncultured Bacteroides sp. (assembly GCA_944322285.1). Taxonomy (GTDB): domain Bacteria; phylum Bacteroidota; class Bacteroidia; order Bacteroidales; family Bacteroidaceae; genus Bacteroides. Next base: position 9,533 of record CALUOR010000010.1, on the reverse strand, counting down.
ATCCACTTCATGGCGGCCATCTGCGGGTTGGCGCCCGTGTCCTGCTGCTGCATCATGAACTTGGTGTTCAGTATCTGGGTGACGGTCATCAGCACACAGAACAGGCTGAGGTGACTTCCCAAGAACGGGATGCGGAAGGGGAAGTGGATGAATGCGTCGTACGTAGACAAGTCGTCCGCCCACAGGAAGCTCTGCTGGCGCAACTCGATGGCACTCGGTATGAACATGAAGAGGGCGATGATGATAGGCATCTGGAGCAGCATCGGCAGGCATCCGCCCATGGGGCTGACGCCGTATTGGCTATAGAGTCCCATGATTTCCTGCTGCTTCTTCATGGCGTCCTCTTGCTTGGGATATTTCTTGTTGATTTCGTCTATCTTCGGCTTCAGCACACGCATCTTGGCGGAGGACATATAGGTCTTCCACGTGGTGGGATAGATGACTATCTTCACGATGATGGTCAGCAGCAGGAGCACGACGCCCATGCTCAGTCCCCAGCCTTGCAGCCAGTCGAAGATGTTGATGATGATCCATTTGTTCACCCAACGTATGATGGGCCAGCCGAGGTACACCAGCTTGTTCAGGTCCCAGTCCTCCACGCGGTCGTTGTCTAAGGCGGAGAGGGTCTTGTAATGGTTGGGGCCGAAGTAGAAGTACATCTGCGTGGGTTGTTGGCCCGTGGGGTCGAAGGCGGTGTTCATCTCAGCGGCGTAGTCCTTGATGTAACCGCTTTCCTTGGGCTCCATCTTGGAAGAGAGGCTCGTCTTCTCGAAGTTGGCGTCCGTGATGAGGACGGAGGAGAAGAACTGGTTCTTGAAGGCTATCCACGTCACCGGCTCCACTACGTCTTCCTGGTCATCGCCGTTGGCGGAAAGGTTGTCCGTTCCTTCACCCGCCCGCTTGTAGGTCAGTTCGGCCAAGCGGTTCTCGTACGTGTAGCCTTTCTCTAACTGGCGGGCGCGTTGGCTCCATTCGATGTCCACGTGCTTGTTGGTAGATGCCAGTTTGCCGTCCATACCCACGGCTTGTATGCTGAAGTCCACGAGGTACGAGCCCGGATGCATGGCGTAGCGGAAGTCGATGTAGCTGGCGCTGTCGGCTTGCAGGCGCATGGTGACGGTGCTGTCCGTGCGGTCTACGGGCGTGAAGTAATAATTCTCGGTGAGGATGGTCTCCCGCTGGTTATAGAAGAGGAAGTTCAGGTTGACGTCCTCGCCCCGGAACAAGGTGATGGGCGTCTTCTTGTCCTGCTCCATGTAGTCCTTCAGGACGGACTTGCAGATGGTGCCTCCCTTGGTGTTGAGGGTCAGTTGTGCCACGTCGTTCTGGATGGTCACCAATTCGTCCGTGCCGTGCAGGGCTTGGAAGAATACGGACGTAGAGTCATAGAGCGATTGCTTCTGCTCGTTGGCCAAGGCTGCTTCGGCTTTGGCGCGGAGGTCGGCTTCGCGTTGTTGCACTTGGGCTATGGAGTCGTAGTAGCGTTGCTGGGCTGCCAGTTGCTCCTTGCTGGGTCGGCTCAGGATGCTGAAGCCTATGAGGAGGAGGGCTATCAGCACCAGGCCGATAATGGTGTTTTTGTCCATTGGGTTCTTATTTTATTAATGTGCTAATGTGATAAATGTGCTAATGTGCTAATAAGGCTGCGCTGTGTCTGCCCATCAAGTTTTCATAGGGTATGGGCATTGGCACATTGGCATATTAGCACATTGGCACATTGAATTATTTTACATTGTCTTTCTTATACTCGATGGCCGCCTTGACGAACGACAGGAACAGCGGATGCGGATGGAGCACCGTGCTGCTGTATTCGGGATGGAACTGCGTGCCGACGTACCAGCGCAGGGCGGGTATCTCAACGATTTCCACCAAGTCGGACTCCGGATTGATGCCCGTACACTTCATGCCGGCTGCCTCGTACTGGGCCTTGTAGTGGTTGTTGAACTCATAGCGGTGGCGGTGACGCTCCTGGATGTGCTCCGTGCCGTAAGCCTCGTAAGCCTTGCTGCCCTTTTGCAGGACACATTCGTAGGCGCCCAGACGCATGGTGCCGCCCATGTTGGTGACGGACTTCTGCTCCTCCATGATGTCAATGACGTTATGCGGTGTTTTCTCGTCCATTTCGCGGCTGTTAGCGTCGGTCAATCCCAAGACATTCCGTGCGAACTCGATGGCCATGCACTGCATGCCCAGACAGATGCCGAACGTCGGGATGTCGTGGGTACGGGCGTACTTGATGGCGACAAACTTGCCGGGGATGCCCCGCTCGCCGAATCCCGGTCCTATCAGCACGGCAGACTTGTCTTTCAAGGCTTCGGCCACGTTGTCGTCCGTCAGCTTCTCGCTGTTCACGAAGTCTACGGACACCTTGCAATCGTTGTAGGTACCCGCTTGCGACAAGGCTTCGCGGATGGACTTGTAGGCGTCTTGCAGGTCGTACTTGCCCACCAATGCGATGTGTACAGGTTCGGTACTTTCCGCTTTGTGACGACGTTCCAGGAAGCTGCGCCACGGACCGAGGCCCGGCGTGTCGCCTACGGGAAGTCCCATTTTCTTCAAGATGGTAGCGTCCAACTTCTGTTCTTGCATCAGGATGGGCACTTCGTAGATAGTCGGCGCGTCAATGCTCTGCACCACGGCTTCCACATCCACGTTGCAGAACTGGGCCACCTTCTTGCGGAGGTTCAGGTTCAACTCATGCTCCGTGCGCAATACCAGGACATCCGGCTGGATGCCGGCGCTTTGCAGTTCCTTCACCGAATGCTGGGTCGGCTTGGTCTTCAGTTCGCCCGCGGCGGCTAAGTAGGGCACGTAGGTCAGGTGTACGCACAAGGCGTCCTTGCCCAGTTCCCACTTCAACTGGCGGATGCTCTCCAGGTAGGGCAGGGACTCAATGTCGCCCACCGTGCCGCCAATCTCGGTTATCACAAAGTCGAACTTATATTTGTTGCCCAGCAGCTTCACGTTGCGTTTGATTTCGTCCGTGATGTGCGGGATGATTTGGATGGTCTTGCCTAAGTAGTCGCCCCGGCGTTCCTTGTCGATGACGCTTTTGTAGATGCGTCCCGTGGTGATGTTGTTGGCTTTCGTGGTCTGAATGCCCAAGAAGCGTTCGTAGTGCCCCAGGTCGAGGTCGGCCTCGTGTCCGTCCACCGTTACGTAGCATTCGCCATGCTCGTAGGGGTTCAGCGTGCCCGGGTCGATGTTGATGTACGGGTCAAACTTCTGGATGGTTACTTTATATCCTCTTGCTTGCAGCAACTTACCGATGGATGATGAGATGATGCCCTTGCCTAACGAAGAGGCAACGCCACCGGTGACGAAAATGTATTTAGTTTCTCCCACAATAATATATATTTAGTTAGATTCTATATCTTGTTCTCAGCGTAAATACGGGATATTCATACGCTATTTCACTAATTAAGTCGCAAAATTACAAAAAAATGGGGATATATGAAGATTTTAAGCTAAATTTGCGCTCGTATCATAGATTTTCGGGCTTAAATAGATTTATGACATTTATGAAGAATAGACACTTGTGGACATGGGTAGTGGCCATGTTTCTCTCTGTGCCGGTGATGGCGCAGAGTTCGGTAGGCGAGTTGGAGAAAGAGGATTTCCTGCAAGCGGTAGACAGCGTGGTGCAGGCCGTGGTGGAGGAAGAGGCTGATTCGTTGGAATTGCTCATCCCCGTAAAGATAGACTCGATATTGGTGGATTCCATCGCCAGGCAGCAGGAGGAGGAAAAGAGAAGAAAGACTCCGCCGAAACTTTCGAGTCTGCTGGCGCGATATTGCGTGCTCAAGCTATCGTCCGATTCGTCCGAAGATAGCGTAAAAGTGGATACCGTTTCCATGCTTTACGAGCAGTATGTGGGTGTGCTGGATTATTTGAATGACCCGCGTACGCCTGAACGTTATATTGTGGTAGACCCTAAGTATTACAAACTTTTTCTGCCTTATACTTTTTATTATTCGCCCATGAGAGAGGTGTCCGAACTGAAATGGAATTTCCGCACTCCCTACGATTCCGTGCCGGACTTTTCTGCTCGGATGCTTCCTTTTGACAAAGACCGCTTTACTTCCATCCGGAGTGCGAATGAAAGGGTAGACCGGATGCTGCTGGCTTCCTATCCTCAATGTTCAGAAAGGATAGTCCTAACCGAGGATGAGGTAATGCAAAGCCGGGTGTTTCGCGATAATATTGGCAAAGAGGTAGAGAGCCGTCCTTCGGTGACCAAGCTCATCCGAAAGAAACATTATAATTTTGATGAAGAAGCCGGTGTGGTGATACACAAGCCTAATTGGTGGGTGACTACGGGTAGCAGTTCTTTACAATTTACTCAGAACGCCATATCCAGAAACTGGTACAAAGGTGGCGAGAGTTCCACATCCGTCATGCTGAACCTTCTGCTCACTGCGAAATACAACGACCAGCAACGGGTAGAGTGGGAAAACCTGTTGGAGATAAAGACGAATGTCAGCTCGGCGCCTTCGGACACGTGCCACAATTTCCTGATAACGAGTGACGTGCTCCGTCTCTATAGCAAGCTGGGTGTGAAGGCATTTTCTAAGTGGTACTATACTATTTCTACCGAGCTGAAGACTCAGCTGTTTAACTCCTACGGAAGTAATAGCATGGAGCGCAAGGCCGCATTCCTGGCTCCGCTCGACTGGTCAACCAGTATCGGTATGGATTATAAGCTGGATAAGAGTAAGTTTAATCTTTCCGTATTCTTGGCTCCTTTGACTTACACCATGCGTTATATAGGTAATAAGGAAGTGAATGAAACCAGCTATGGCTTGGAGGAAGGTGCCTCTGTGAAACACGATTTTGGTTCGCAGGTGCAGACTAATTTCCAATGGACCATTGTCCCGGCAGTGAAATTGAAGACTCGTTTGGATTATTTGACCAGTTATAAGTGGACCCGTGTGGAGTGGGAGACGAATGTGGACTTTATATTCACCAAGTTCCTTTCCGCCCGGTTCTACGTATTGGCACGTTATGATGATAGCGCGGCTCCTACCGTAGGCGACAGCTATTTTCAGTGCACCGAGACGTTGGGCTTCGGGCTGAATTATACGTGGTAAACGCAGAATCGCTTTGAAAAGGCTTTTTACGCCATCGGAAGTGTAGCCATAAAATAGTATTGATAAAAAGATGGAATAGAAAGGGAAGGTATAAAGGAAATTTCACCGGCTGGCCGGAAAGATAAAAGTTAACGGTTGACACAGCGTCATAAACGTCATATGTCAACCGTCAACTTGAACCTATTCTTTTTTATCTGCTTGTCGTTTCAGTTTCTCCACTTCTTCAGACTTTTCACATCTTCCGAAGTGGCCTCTATCAAACTCAGGCCAAAACCTCCGCTTCGTGCTTCTTGTACGGAAATCTTTGTCTTGTTGGTCACAATGCCTTTCTTTATTTGGTAAGAAGTAGGATTCTCTTTATAATCGGCATCCTTACCATCGGCATAAAGCGTAGCCACATATTTTTTATCCGCATCCAGGAAGTCGAGTTTAAGCTCTACCTTGCGGGCATTCTCATCGGTGATGCCACCTACAAACCAATTATTGGTGCCTTTGGCCTTGCGGGCGATGGTCAGGTAATCACCCGGCTCGGCTTCCAAATACCGACTTTCGTCCCAATCTATCGCCACGTCCTTGATAAACTGGAAAGCGTCCATGCGTGCCTCATAGCTTTCTATCACATCGGCCGCCATCTGTAGCGGACTGTACATCGTGACGTACAAGGCCAACTGCTTGCACAGGGTTGTCTGCACTTGTCCGTGAGGCAGGTCGCCCATGAAATCCAGTTTCGTGTCGAAGATGCCGGGCGTATAATCCATCGGGCCACCTATCAGACGGGTAAAGGGGAGTATCGTGGTGTGGAAAGGCTTGCTTCCGCCAAAGGCTTCGTACTCGGTGCCACGCGCCGACTCATTGCCTATCAAATTGGGATAGGTACGGCAAAGTCCAGTAGGACGTACAGCCTCATGGGCATTGACCATAATCTTATATTCGGCCGCTTTCTTCACGGCATACAGATAATGATTATTCATCCACTGGCCATAGTGATATTCTCCACGCGGAATGATGTCGCCCACATAGCCGCTCTTCACGGCATTGTATCCGTTGTCCACCATAAACTGGTAAGCCTTGTCCATGTGGCGCTCGTAGTTACGCACCGACGCAGAGGTTTCGTGATGCATCATCAGCTTCACGCCTTTGCTGTGCGCATATTCATTGAGCATCTTCACGTCAAAATCGGGATAAGGAGAAACAAAATCGAACACGTAGTCTTTGGATTTTCCGAACCAGTCTTCCCAGCCTTCATTCCATCCTTCCACCAGCACTTGGTCGAGTCCATTAGCGGCGGCAAAGTCGATGTACTTCTTTACATGCTCGTTATTGGCTCCATGGCGTCCGTTGGGCTTCGTCTTGCTGTAATCCAATATACCCAACTTCACGGAAGGCAACTCATCCGTATAAGCCCACGTACTCTTTCCGGCTATCAACTCCCACCAGACACCCACGTACTTCACCGGCTTAATCCACGACACATCGTCATAGGCGCAAGGCTCGTTCAGGTTCAGCGTAATGCGGGAAGCCAATATATCGCGGGCGTCATCGCTCACAATCACCGTACGCCAAGGCGAAGTGCAAGGAGCTTGCAGATAGCCTTTATCGCCCACGGCATCCGGAGTCAGCCACGATTCGAAGATAAAGTTCTTGTCGTCCAGATTCAAATGCATGCAAGCGTAATCCACCAACGCCGCTTCGTGCAGGTTGATGTACAGCCCATCGTCCGTCTTCATTTGCAGAGCCGTTTGCACACCGGTCTCCGAGAAAGGCGTTTGCGAGGAGTTGGGCGTGATGGCTCCTTTCATCAGACCACGGATTTCCGACAGTTTGGATTCCGTATAGTCATACTCCTGCGTGTCATAATCGCCCGGTATCCAGAAAGCCGTGTGGTCACCCGTCATGGCAAACTGGGTATGTTCTTCCTTAATGACGAAATAATTCAAGTTTTCTTGCAAAGGAAATTCGTAACGAAAGCCCAGCCCATCATCGAACAGACGGAAACGAATAACCATGTTACGCTCCTGCGCCTTTTGGTTAAGGGTAACGGCCATTTCGTTGTAATGGTTCCGAATCTGACTTTCCTCACCCCACACAGGTTTCCACGTCTCGTCGAACGTAGAGGTTTCCACATCGGCTATGGTGAAACCGTTCATCAGGCCCGGATCGTCTTTCAACTCAAGCCCTAACTTTGAGGGTTTCAGCACCGCCCGGCCTTTATAGGACAATTCGTAGACAGGCTCTCCTTGCGCGTTGACAGAGAAATTCATTTGAAGCTCGCCATTGGGCGATGTCAAGTTTTGTGCTTTCAGCATACCGGCGGCACATAAGAAAAGTGCCATGCTCATCAGTTTTGTGTAGAATGTTTTCATGTTTCTCAAATGGTAATTTACATTTTATACCACAAAAGTAGGCAAAGCCTCCGCCTCCGCGAAACAAAGTGCGATGAAAAGATTGGCAAAGACATAGCAAACGTTTGCACCGTTCGTGCCTTTTGCTTATTTTTGCATAGTATAAATCGGTATAAGTATCTTTTTTGATATGAAAAAACTTTATGTGTCAGTGCTTATGGGTATCCTTTGGATAACGACACCCGGTTTCGCACAAAAGATGAACAACCTGATTCAGATGAAGAAAGAATCAAAGAACGAGTTATTCCACCGTTTGGACAAAGCTCCATGTACTCCGGCTTTTGAATCAGAAGGCTATTGGGTGTGGGGCAGTTCCGTGGTAAGGGGAGATGATGGAAAATACCACATGTTCGTGTCACGTTTCCCCAAGACACTCCCCTTTCATCCGGGATGGATGGTGGCATCGGAAATCGTACATGCCGTATCAGATACACCGGCCGGTCCTTATCAATTCAGCGATGTGGCTCTTCCGGCACGCGGCGCGCAATATTGGGACGGACGTTCCACGCACAATCCCCGTATCTTTAAGCATAATCATAAGTATTACCTTATATATATGGGCTCCACGCACCCATTTGTTGAACCGACCTATGATGAACTGACATTGGACAGCAAGTGGTGCATCGTGGGGCGTTCCAACAAACGCATCGGGCTAGCTGTAGCCGACTCTCCTTATGGTCCTTGGAAACGTTTGGACGAACCGATTCTGAAAACCAAACCAAATACTTTCTATAGCTTCCTGACTTCCAATCCTTCCCCCGTCATTCAGGAAGACGGCTCTGTTTTGATGATATTCAAAGGAAGGGCGCACACAAAGGATGGGGAATACTCGCAAATGTCATTAGGCGTGGCATACGCACCTTCCATAGAAGGCCCCTATGGTGTCCTGAACAATGACCAACCCATTTTTCAGGTAGACGGGCAAGGAGAGGCCGAAGATCCTTTCTTATGGAAAGACAATCGTGGGTATCATATCATCTTCAAAGACCACGTTGCCAAATATACTGGCGAACGGGGCGGCGGTGTAATGGCTCACTCTCAAGACGGCATTCACTGGACAGTGGATAAAGACCCGAAAGCTTATTCACGTACCGTAGAATGGGAAGACGGAAGCGTTGAAATGCAAGGTCAGTTGGAACGTCCTTTTCTTCTCATCGAGGATGGAGTCGTCACACACGCATTCTTCGCCACAATGGATGGCCCTGGCGGGTTTGAAAATGCAAGCAAATCGTGGAATATGGTTATTCCTCTAAAGAAATGAGATACTTATTCAAATTCGATTGATGTATTTATGAATCCCATTGAAAAAGATATGCAGATAAAATAATCTATTAGAAACTGTTTTGAATTTCTACAAAAAGTTTTTCTTAGCTTGATATATTCGTTTTCGTGTGTGCTTTGGGTGATTTTTTGTTCATTTTTGTTTCTATTCTTCGTCAGATAGCTTGCTATCTTCCTCATCACAGAAGCAAAAATGTCTCAAAGACTCATCCCAAATCAGAATTCATGCTGCCTATTCAGCCGAAGTATCCAGATACACCCTCATATCCATCATATGGACACATGGTGATTTTATTTTACATATAAAATTAATGCTTATTAATAATTCGGCTTATTTGTTGTTAACAAACGTATAATTATAGTCGTCTAAACCTTTGTTGTTATGTAAATATTAATGTAATTATCTGATTTACAGCGTATTAATCTTCTTAAAAACACTGCGCTATTTCCGCTAAATCAGCGCAGTGTTTACCCCCTAAACAGTGCGCTGATTTGAGAGAAACACTTAACTGATTGAGCGCAAATAGCGCAGTGTTTGAACGAAGAAAATGCGGTGCTTCTTCAAAAGAAGAAATATCATAACACAAAGAACCCTATTTTTTGAGTATCCTATATTGAAAAGCCCAAGTCTTATTGGATAAATGGCAAAGTATCCAATATGACTTGGGCAAGTAAGCAACATACTGTCTTTTCCTGATTTCACTAGACACTTTTTTATTTTATAAACTAAGTTAGTAGACACTACTCTAAATAATATACT
>CALUOR010000009.1 GCA_944322285.1 uncultured Bacteroides sp. | reverse complement strand
ATCATCTTGGTGTTCATGCCCATGCGGGTGAGGAACATCTTGATTTGGGCGGAGGTGGTGTTCTGCGCCTCGTCCAGGATGACCACGGCATCGTTCAGCGTTCGTCCGCGCATGAAAGCCAAGGGAGCTATCTGGATGATGTTCAAGTCCATGTATTCCTGCAGCTTGGCGGCGGGAATCATGTCTTGCAGGGCATCGTACAAGGGTTGCAGGTAGGGGTCAATCTTCTCCTTCATATCGCCCGGCAGGAAGCCCAGCTTCTCGCCAGCCTCCACGGCGGGGCGGGAGAGGATGATTTTCTTTATCTCCTTGTTCTTCAGGGCACGCACGGCCAGGGCGATGGCGGTGTAGGTCTTGCCCGAGCCGGCGGGACCGATGGCAAACACCATGTCGTGCTCGCGGAAGGCGTCCACCAGCTTCTGTTGGTTTTCGCTGCGCGGGATGATGGGCTTGCCCGTGACGCTGAAGACGATGACGTTGCCGCTCTTCTCCGCCTGCGGGGCGTTGCCCTTGATGATGTCGATGATGGCCTCTTCCTTCAGCGAGTTATATTCGGCGCAATGCTTCTCCAGCTTGAGTATATTCTCCTCGAAGGCGCACATCTCTTCCTCGTCGCCCAGCACCTTGATGACGTTGCCCCGCGCCACGATGCGCAGTTTGGGGTACAATGCCTTGATGAGCTGCATATTGGCGTTGTTCACGCCATAGAAGATGACGGGGTCTATGTCTTCGAGTACAATCAGTTTTTCTATCATTCGTGTAATTCCAATTCTGCTATTTTTCGCAAAGGTAGTGAAAGGTTTGCATACTTTGTGCGGAGCATGTGTATTTTTTGTGTTTCGGTTTGTACAAAACGTTACTTTGCTTTATCTTTGTGCGTAGTTTATAGCATTGTTTAGTATATGGCAACATTGACTTTGGAATCCTTGCAGAATGAGTTGATACGCGATGTGTTGCGTGTCGATAATATTGACGTCTTGAAGAAACTGCGTAACCTGCTGCGCCGTGAAGAGCGCAAAACGGCCGGATATGCCGAACAGACATCCGCACCTTCCACCGTGGCGGAAGAGGCCGAACCCTATATGACCAAAGAGGAAATCCTCGCGAACTTCGACCAAGCCTGCAAGGAACTGAAACTGAATCTGGAAGGGAAACTGGAGTTTAAAAACGCAGAAGATTTGCTCAATGAACTGTAAGATTACTTATACTCCCGATTTTGCCAAGGCATTAAAGAAACTGAGCAAACGATATCGTTCAATGAAGCAGGATTATGCCCGGTTGCTTGAAGATTTGTATGCAGATCCTTACCTTGGCACCGACCTCGGACATCGCTTGCGCAAAGTCCGCTTGGCTATTACCTCAAAAGGGAAGGGCAAGAGCGGCGGTGCCCGAGTGATAACTTACACTGTGATTCTTGCGCAGACGGAAACCGAAGTCAAACTCATCACCATTTACGATAAGTCGGAACGGGAAAACATCAGTGATGCCGAATTGCTGGATATCCTTCGCCGGAATGGCATTGAGTAATCGCAACACCGTCCGAGAAGTATTCCCCAATTATCGTGTCAATAGGAATTTGTCTACCAATCTATTTCTCCGATGCCGTGTTGACGTAGATAAGCATTGGCTTGGCTGAAGTGGCGGCATCCTAAGAAACCATGTTCGGCAGAGCGTGGAGAAGGGTGGGCGGCGGTCAGCACCAGATGGCGCGAGGTGTCAATCAATCCGGCTTTTTCTTTCGCATAACTGCCCCACAACATAAAGACCAGATGCTCACGCTCATCGCTCAGTTTGCGGATGACGGCATCAGTAAACGTTTCCCATCCATGTCCACGATGCGAACCTGTCTGGTAAGCGCGCACGGTTAGAACGGAGTTTAAGGGAAAGACTCCCTGCGCTACCCATCTGTCCAAATTGCCTGAGTGAGGGACGGGTTTCCCTAAATCATCGTGTATTTCACGGAAGATATTGGCTAAGGAACCGGGTATCGCCACACCTTCGGGCACGGAAAAGCAGACGCCATAATAAAGTCCCGGCGTAGGATAGGGGTCCTGGCCTAATATGATTATCTTTACCTTGTCGAACGGACAATGGTCGAAGATGTAGAAGATGCGACTTCCCGGCGGAAGCACTTGCGTGTGTGCATACTCCTCTCGCACAAAGTCCGTCAATTGTTTGAAGTAGGGCTTGTCAAATTCGTCTTGTAGCTGTTGGCGCCAATCCTCGGCAATGCGTACTTGCATAGTCATTCCTCTTCTGAATGCAGATAAGTAATCGTTCCTCCATCCGATGCCGCATACCTCCTCAGCAACTCCCGCGTCATCTCCGCTGCTTCGCACAATCTCTCCTCGTCCCCGTCATAGCCGTTGATAAGGGCCAGAATGTGACGGGTGCCTACGTCCATCTTCGTGCGCTCGTGGTCGCTGGTGGGCGTGCCGATGCCTCCTTGGGCGTCGCGCCACACGGGCAATCCTTCTATGTTGAGCGGGCCGCGCCCGATGCCTTCAAACGGTTCGTTGGCATGTCCTACCCCTAAACATAGGTCAGTGCCCTGTATCTTGTCCGCGTCGAAGCCGCCGATAGAGTAGCCCGTGCGCAAGGAAACCAAGTTGATGAGGTCCACCAACGTATCGATGCGATACAGTTCCAGCCCGCGTAACAGGCGGCGGCGCAAGGCTTCGGCGCTCGGACGGTACCGGCTGGGGTCTTTACCCAAACGGCGGTAAGCCTCGCGCGTAGCGGCAATGGCGGGCTGCAGCTTGATGGTGTCGGGTGTCTCCGAGGCACGCAACGCTTGGGTGAAAGCGTCAATCTCCTGCCACAAGCCTTCGCTGAAAGGCGTATTGGTGACTTCGGCATAAACGGCCGCTACCCGGTACGCGGGGCAGCGGGAGGTCAATTCGGTAGATAGGGTCAGTTGGAACATATCGTTGTCTTTTGGTGGGGCAAAGATAATGATTTATACACGCATTCCGTCCCATTCTTCTTAATTAATGTTTTTTTAGGGGGGAAATCCGCTTCCGGCGGAACGCCTTACGGACAAAAACGTTATCTTTGGCCTGACGGTTCCGCCGGGATTAGGACGGGCCGTCCGGTCAACCCCCTAAATCTTATCCCCTCCGCTGCGAAGAAAGGACTGGGCGCACGGCGGAGGAAGCGCGCCGAAAAACCGAGAGACTGTGAACCTGATTATAGTAACCGTTCCTTACAAAACGGGCGGGAGCCGGAGATGGTCAAGTTAACTACGACAGTCAACCCTGTTAACTACGACAGTCAACCGCGTTAACTACGACAGTCAACGGCGTTAACTACGACAGTTAACTTTGCCCCCTGCCGTACCCCCTTCAGAAGCCCTTCTGGGGCAGGTTGAGGGAGTTGGGAACACAAAAAAGGACGTTTATGGCTTATTACAAAAAAAAACAACAAAAGGTGAACGGGCTGTGGTATCCGCAATCCGTTCTTGCCGGGCAGGTCACCATGGACCGTGTCGTTGAACGCCTGGCGCAGATATCCACCGTGTCGAAGAGCGACGTGCAGGCCGTGCTGGGCGACCTCGCCTCGGTTATGGCCGACTATATGTCGCTGGGTTTTTCGGTGGAGATTGAAGGGTTGGGGTGGTTCTACTACACCGCCGTCACCGAAAAGCAGGGAGTGGCCACCGCCGAGGAGGTGAGCGCCAACCAGATAACTGGCGTGCGCGTGCGCTTCCTGCCCGAGACGACCCGCAGTAACGGTAACCGCGTGACCACCCGCGCCCTGAGCGATGTGGACATCAAGTGGACGGAAGTGGACGCCAACAAGAAGCCCGTGAGCGGTTCGGACGACAACGAACCGGGCGAAGAAGATACGGACAATCCGCTGGAATGACGCGGCAGCGTGAAAATAAACCGGAAAGATGTGCCGAATGGGGTTGGGGCACATCTTTTTTATATGCCAAGATTTGACTTTGTGATTTTTAAAACTATCCTCGCAGCATGATGCCCGACAGGATACGCCCCGACTTGGCTCCCAACCGGCGGGCGGAGAAGAAGTCTTCGTGCCGCCTGTAGGTGCAGATCCGGCAGTCTTCTATAAAGTCCTCGTGCATGCCGAAGTACTTCATCTGGATGGCGTTGGCTTCGGGTAAATTGATGTGGTGCTTCTTGGCGCACGGATCGTAGGTGGCAATGGCGTGCATGGGATAGCCGGCTTTGTGAAAAGCGTCGAACACCTCATCGCCCACCTCGAAGGCTTCCCACGAGATGCCGGGCCCGATGCAGGCCAATACGTCAAACGCTTCTGTGCCATAGTATTCGTGCATGCGCCGCAGGGTGCGCAACACGAGGAGGTTGACAGTGCCCCGCCAGCCCGCGTGGACGGCGGCTATGACCCGATGGACGTGGTCGTATAATAATATAGGTATGCAATCGGCCGTAGAGACGCAAAGGCATACGCCGGGTTTGTCGGTTATCATCGCGTCGATGCCTTGAAGCAGATGGTGGCGCCTTTCGGGGGTAGCAACCAGCCAGTCTTCGTCTACGGTGAGTATGTCTGTGCCGTGGGTTTGCCAGGGGATGACCAACTCGCGCGGACGATGGGGCAAGGTGTTCAAAAGGATTTCTTGGTTTTGGCGCACGCATTGCGGGTCATCGCCTACGTAGGGCGTGCAATTCAGAGAAGCGTATGCCCCTGTACTGACTCCTCCCTGCCGGTAGGTGCTGAACGCATACACTTCAAAGTGCTTCCGCAGGATGGCGTATTCCACCAATCGGATATTGCCAACGATTCTTTCCATCACTTGTCTTCTTCGTCCCAGTCTTCTTCGTATTCAAAGTCTTCCAGGTCTTCCACATCATCCTCATCGATGTATTCCACCGTCAGGTCTTCGTCCTCGCCTTCTTCTTTCAGTTCTTCTTGCAGGTGACTCATGTCCTTGGGGCGGTGGGCAATGCTTTCGATGTGGCCTTCTATCTTGTTGCTTTCCTCGTTCAGCTCCGTCCAAAGGATGTCTTTCAGGATGTTGATGCCCAATCCGGTGATGGAGGAAATGAACACGTGCGGGATGCCTTCGGGCAGAGTTGGCTCAATCTCGTCCATCAGTTCCTGGTCCAGCATGTCGCTCTTGGTGATAGCCAGTACCCGCCGCTTGTCCAGCATCTCTGGATTGAACTGGCGCAATTCGTTCAGCAGGATATCGTATTCACGGGCGATGTCGTCACTGTCTGCCGGCACCATGAAGAGCAGCAGAGAGTTACGCTCGATGTGACGCAGGAAGCGCAGGCCCAATCCTTTACCTTCGCTGGCACCTTCGATGATGCCCGGTATGTCCGCCATGACGAACGACTTGTTGTCGCGGTAGGACACGATGCCTAAGTTGGGCTCCAACGTGGTGAATGGATAGTTGGCTATCTTGGGCCGTGCGGCCGATACGGCGGAAAGCAATGTCGACTTGCCCGCATTGGGGAAGCCTACCAAGCCTACATCGGCCAGGAGCTTCAATTCCAGGATGACCATCATCTCCTGCATCGGCTCTCCGGGTTGGGCAAAACGGGGAGCCTGGCGGGTTGGGGTGCGGAAATGCCAGTTGCCCAGTCCTCCGCGTCCGCCTTTCAGCAGCACGACCTCCTGTCCATGCTCGGTGACATCGCACAGGTATTCGCCCGTCTCGGCATTGTAGGCCACGGTGCCGCAGGGCACTTCTATCACCTTGTCCTCACCATCCTTACCAAAGCTCCGGTTCTTCGAGCCGCTTTCGCCATGTCCGGCCAGGATGTGACGCTCGTAGCGCAGGTGGAGCAACGTCCAGTAATTGCGGTTGGCGCGCAGAATGATGTCTCCTCCGCGGCCTCCGTCTCCTCCGTCCGGTCCGCCGTTGGGTATATACTTGGCCCGGCGCATGTGCGTGGAGCCTCGTCCGCCTTTGCCTGAGCGGCAATATATCTTCACGTAGTCTACAAAATTCGATTCAGGCATAAAAATCTGTTTATAAGCAACAATGATGTATCTGTTTTGACGGGGCAAAGATAGCGATAAAAGGCGAGACTGGGAAATATGGGACGGATTAAAATCCTAATGCGTATGACCCCGGCGGATACCGTTGTTCGTTTTCCCCTTGCTGTGGTGTCGTTGTTTTTTCAGAAGACAAGGGCATTTATATGATGGAGTATGTTAGAAACCAATATAATACGCTGAAGGAGCCGTTATTCCCGAGTTGTCTTACAGTAAAGCCGTGATGCTCGTAGCCGGTATCTCTAATATTTTGTCACCCTGAGCGAAGTCGAAGGGTCTCCCGTAGGCTTATGCGAGATGTTTCGACTACGCTTCCTTGACATGACAGTAGGATAGGAGTTTTGTATTTTGATACACCCTCATCCATACTCTGACTTTCAAAGTCAAATACAATAGTCATTTTCTTCATGTTGTATAAAAAATTGAGGTTTCTATACCACCGCATGAACTGAAAACCGATTGGATTTTCAGCGAACCATTGCATTGACAAGGAAGGGGAAAAGAGGGATATGGGGAGTAAAAATTGTGCTAAGGTACTAAATCATAGGTCTTTCAGAAAATGTAAGAGAAGAGGAACAACAGGAACTTGCGGAGCGTTCTCCTGCTATCCCTCTTTGAATATGTTTCAGGCGTAGTGGCTTGGGTTATAAATGAGAAGCTGCATCATTAGCCCAAATCCGCATCTTAGCCGTGTCGGTCATTTCGTAGCGAATGTAGAACGCTATTCTTTCAATGAGGTCTCTCATTTCACACAAAGATCAGTTACCATCTACAAAGACGACATTTATGGTGGAATTGCTATACAACTTAACAGGAGTGGTATTTCCGCCCGGTGTCCATGTCTTTGCTTCCTCATCCACATACGGCTGTTGGGAAATGTCGAGGTGGAGCGTAAAGGTCGTATTCGTGTTGTTAAGTGCATTTTCCTGTGTCGATAAACGTTCCGACCATGTATCGGACGTGAGCCAGACATCGGTCAAAGTTGAACAACTTTGAAAAATGTTTGATTCTAATGTGCTCACGCCAGGTGCTTTTACGATGCGAAGCTTAGAACAGTTTCTAAAAGCACCTTGTTGCAAGCTCGTTATGGAGCTTGGCAACACAATTTCCTCCAAATTGGTAGAAAGGTAAAAGACTGAGCCAGTTTGATAGCCGTCTGTCTCTCTACCAGTATTTTTAGGTAATGCAGTCAGTTGGGTTACCACCTCCGACAAATCAAGCACCTTAACAGGGGAATCATCCATCTGGCAACTTTCACCTATGGTTTCAAAGTCTCCTTGATTCATCTGCCCGACAATCTTCAGTTCACCGTTGTCGCTCACTGTTTGGATTATGATGTCTCTGGTCAGCAAGCCCTCTGCTTCCAAGGTAATGGTATGTGTGGCGGGGTCTGCGGTAATTCTATCATCGTGGACTATCGTGCTGCCCCAATTCGTATCCATATTCGCCGTGAAAGTCACGTTAGTCAGGCCGAGATTTCTCACGTCGCCCACGAGGGTGGTGTGCTTGTTCGGGCCGAGCGGCACGTTGGTGACTCGCTGGCTGTTTGTGCCGTTGGTGAGGGTGATGTTTTGCGTCTCATCTTTCACCAAGGCGTAGAACGAAAAGACTTCCGCACCATCTTTTGTGCCAGTAATGGCATTGGTCACCGTATGTTCAAAAGGAGCGTTTTCGTTTATTACGTCCTGAATAACGGTTTCATCGGCTACATTGTATCTCGTGTAGGTAGTCGGCACGGTGACGGTGATTTTACTGCCTGCCTCCACATTCGTTGTGGTCTTCAGCGTCACTTTCGCCACTACGTGCTGCAACGTGGCATTGACCGTTGGGGCAACGCTGCCGATGGTCTGTGCCACGCGGTCAGCAAAGGCGATGCTTCCCTTTTGGTACGTCACGTCGTGCAAGTCCGCAGGAATATCACTTGTCGCATTGTCCGCCCAAAAGAGGAATACGTGGCTTACATTGGGTTTCAAGTAGATGTTGCCTGTGAAAGTTCCGTCTTTGTCTTCATCAGTCAGGCGAGTGGGCGTGGCATAGTCGTTATCTCTGTATGCGTTTCCTTGTTTGTCGCATACTTGCACGTAACAATACGTTGCATCTTCGTCATCGTCCACGTCAACGGCGCGCGTCTGCACGCCGTCGCCCACGGCAGCCGAGAGGGTGACGGGCACGAGGCCGTCATGCCCCGTGTCCGTCATCACTTCGTCCTGGCTGCAGGATGCCAGCAACGCTGCGGCTGCCAGCATCAAGAAATTCTGTCTTTTCATAATAATCTTTGTTTTATTCGTCAATAAATTGGTTTTTGTTATCTCCAAATTTTATGCCTGTTTTGATTGAGTCGCTTGTGGGTGAGAGTTATTAACTCTTCCCTTTATTTGTAGTATGCTTATTCAGTTGATTGATTCAATTTATTTGAAACGACTGAAAAATTTACATAGTAGTCATTATCAGGATTATAACTAACAACATATGTTTTGTTGTCATTTATTGAAATATCAAAATTTTTATTAGGCCCAACATGTGATATCTTAAAAGTATAATCGTTATCCAATACTTCTTCAAAGATAGTGCCAGACTGTGTAAGGTTAAGTTCTACGTTCTTATGAAAAATAGCACTTAAAACCGCTTCCAAATCTGTTATTTTTTCTTCCGGTAAATAAAATCGGTAGGCACCACTAACAAAATTTCCTACGGGGTCACCGTTTTCATTTTTGAAAAAGAAGTCGATTTACTTCTCAACATATTCTTTTGTCGCTCCCCATTTGGGATTATCCTCCGACAGGTCGCCTTGCAGGGTGACATTCGTATTGGCGACGAGATGCACAACGTCAATGGTCTGCGCCAAGTCGTGTGCGCTGAATGTGACTGCCTTGTCGTCCGGATTGAGGATGATGTAGGTTGTCAGCACTTCGCTGTCTGCGGCAAGGCTTGCATCTGTCATTTCCTCGGAGATACTCTTGTCTTCAAAACTCGAAGCGGAAGACGTTTGTACGTTATATGTGGACGCGCACGAAGCGGACAGTCTAATAGTACGACTGTCTTCAAAGGTGACATCTGTAGTGGTCTTTAACGTCACTTTTGCCACAACATGCTTCAACTCAACGGTTTTACCAACGGCTTCCGGTGTACCCTGCGCTGTGGCAGCAAAAGCGATGACGCCCATCGTGTATGATACGCTCCGAAGGTCGGCAGGCTCATCACCAGGGGCGGCATTGTCCGCCCAAAACATATAATCAGACTCCGTGTCCTTGGCCACTTGGAGCGTAAAAGAGTAGGTGTTATCGTTAATCTTTGTACCTTCAACCACCTTGGAAAGCGTCCCGTTGGAAAGTGCCTGCGCATAGAAACGGGTAGGAGCATCATCCTCGGTGGATGTGGCGCGGGTGGCGGCCTGTTTCATATTCCCTGCTGCATCGTCACCCTGTGTTTCGATGGCATAATCCACCGTGGCGGTGAAGGTAACAGGCACCTCCTCCGTACCGCCGTCATCCAGCAGCTCGTCCTGGCTGCAAGAAGCGGCGAACAGAGCCACCACAAATGTCGTAAAAATGTATTTCAACTGTTTCATACTTTGTTTTATTATAAGTTTATATTCTTTTGTCTTCATCACAAAGCTCATGAAACATGGAGGGACAAAAAATCCCGCCTGTCGGTGGGCACTGCGCGTGCGCCACGGAAAAGCGGGACTTGCGTAAATCGCTATAACTTGGTTATATATATCCTAATCGGCTATGTCGTTGAGGTCGAAGTAGAGGAGGCGAGTTTCCGCTCCTTCATCCTCCACCGTCAGCGGCACGAACTTTTGCTTCAGATAAAAAGGAATGGCAGCAGCGTAAGCGTCCACGGTCAGGAAGCGGCAGCCGGTCTTGTTGTCGGCGAGGAAAAAGCTCTTGATGAAGTCTGATAAAAATTCACCAATATGTTTCCCTTTCAAATCCTTGTTAACTGCCAGACGGCAGATTTTCGCCGCAGGATAGCTTTTCAACCTCTTTTCGTTGACAAACCGATGCTTGCGGAAACGGTTAAATTCAGTTTTATTCGGGAAATCCGACATTGACACACGGTCGTTTGCCAAGCTGAAATAGGCTGCGATATGTTCATGCGCCGTGTCGTCTTCAGCTTCAAACACGTATGTAACCGCTAATAACGCTTCGCGATAGAGAGTTGAAGCATTCAAAATAAAATCGTTCAAGTCGGCATCGCCGCAATCGAACGATTTTACTTTCTCATTTATTCCCAACTTACGGATTTTGTAAGAAGAGAACGGTGCTTGCAGACTGGTTTTCATACGCTTTTCTTTTTAGTACGCTCTCCTAAATCGAGCATCTTCATTGCAAGTTCAAAATTGGCCAGTCTTCTTTCTCTTTCCTCAGGCGTTTCACGGCGGACTTGGTTCATCCGCTCGACAAAACGCCTTGCATCTTCGCCGAACAGTATCGGCGTTTCCTTAATCGGTCTTGCCATAGTTTCTCCTTTCTATCTTTGTTTCATATTGCAAAGATAGTGCAAACCGAGCGAAATACAAAATAAAAGTGAGTGCAAAAAACTTTTATTTTTATTTCCGAGGTGCAGCCTATCTTATTAAAAGATAGCGATTTATTTTTGTCCCACCATGACAAAGAGCGAATATCTAAATGATAATTTAGCTGTTAGAAGTAAATGGCAACTGAACTCCCCTCCTTCGAGAAGGAGGGGTGCCCACCGGGCGGGGTGGTAGGTAAAGAATGCTTCGACTTATTTTATATAGGAGTCGCTAAAGCGGTCTATTTCTCCTACCACCTCCCCCTTCGGGTACTCCTCCTTCCGGAAGGAGGAGAGTTGATTACATTGTCATGTCGAGCTTGTCGAGACATCTCACGTAGCGCAGAGATGAGTATTACATGAGACCCTTCGACTGCGCTCAGGGTGACAGATACATCTGTGGTCATCTCGTGAAATCTGTGTCATCTGTGTGCCATCTAAATTCCTATTTATCATCAAAACTCAATCATAACATCATTCCCCCATTCGGTGTCAATCTGCACACCGCCCGGCGTCTTTCCTGCCGTGAGGAAGTGGCCCGTAACGGTGGTGAGATGGCTCCGTTTGTAGGGGATTTTTACGTGCTGCACGGTGGCGACTATATCGCCCGTGTTGGTGTCCACCATCTGTATGGTGACGTTGACGAACGATTCCTCGCCGTTGGTCAGCACGAAGTCCGCGCCCACCTGTCGGTTCACTTTTGCGTCATATCCCTCTGCCACGGTAGGCACGGAGGAATAATGTATGCCCGTGTTGAGCGCATCGTTGGGCTTGCCCGTGGCCACGTTGAAGCCCGTGGGGAAGAAACCCTCGTAGGTGACGCGCACCTGCAAGTCTTCTATATCGGGCAAGGCTTCGCCCTTGTCTATCAGGTTATAATACGCTTCCACATCGGTGGCAATCAGGCGGTACTTGGCGAAAGGACGCTCAAGAGAAACAGCCCCACCAACCTCCCCCGAGGGGAGGCTTTTGCCAGTCTGGGTTCCCTCCCTACGGGGGAGGGTTAGGGAGGGGCTGTGGATGGTTATGGGGGCTGTCGCATAGTACGCATCCTTCTTGTCCGTCTCGCCATTGGCCACGTAGCTGTCCGTGAGGACAAGGACTTTGCCGAGGTCGTCGGCGTTGTAGTAGCCACCGTCCCAATCCGCCCACAGGCGCAGGTCGTAGTCGCCCGGCATCAGGGAGAGTTCGGCCAGGTAAGTGCTATCTGCTTGAAGCGTGCAGAATTGTGTGTCGTTATATAAGGGGATGTTTTCGCCTTGGGGGAAAACTTCGACAACAAGACGTAACTGCCTGTTGGTGGGAATGCTGTCGTCGCCCGCACGGGTAGCCGTATAGACAGGCAAGTCCGCTTCCGGCAAAGCGAGCGAGAGGCGCACCGTGGAGGGAAGAACATCGTCCTCCTCTTTGTCGCAGGCCGTAAACAAGACCGGCGACAACAGCATATACATTATTATAGGGAACGGACTGGAAAACCGGGTGGAAATTTTGCTTGAAATATCGCCTTGCAACCGAGAAAAATAAATTTGCAAGGTGTTGTTTTCCAGAGATTTTTTATTATATTACGCGCGAGGCTTCTACGGTGTGTGTGTGTGTGTGTTTAAAATAAATCCGCACATACACAAGCTTTTAACGGTATTTTCGCAGGTATTTTTGCGTGCGAAAGCAGGGGTATTCGTTTCCGTATTCGGAACACGGCATACACCTCCGTCCTGTCGGCAAACCGTTGATAGCGAAGAGGGTATGCATCCGTAACGTTTCATTTTTATGTAGTTAATAGGGTGAATAATTTTACATCAACGCAAAGGTAAGGGATAAATCGCAAACTGCAATGCGTTACGAGGCGTTTTTGCAGATTTTTAGGGAAATAAGGGAGGAATGGAAGGAAAGGGGGTGAATGGGAATTTAGTGCGCGCAAGCGCGCTTTAAATGAAGAATTAAGAATGATGAATGAAGAATGGCAACGGAACTCCCCTCCTTCCGGAAGGAGGGGAGTTGATTACTCTAATTCTTCATTCTTAATTCATCATTCTTCATTTAATAGATAAATTATCATTTAGTATAAACTAAATACGATTAGTTACTTATATAATATGGTGTAGGCAATGCTCTTCTCGAATCTATAGGAGCGGAAATTTTGTTTTACAAGCAGATTTAAGTATCGTTAAGAATCAGGGCTTGTTATTGTTAACGGATGTGTAAGAAAAGACGCTTAAAGGCCTTTTGAAATGTAAGCATTTATAGATATGCTTGATTTTCAGCAATTTAAATGTCGCAGAAACACTGCGCTATTTCCGTTTTGTCAGCGCAGTGTTTACCCCCCTAAATACTGCGCTGATTGAAGAGAAACACTGCGCCGGTTGAGAGGAAATAGCGCGCTGATTGAACGGACATTTTGCGCTTGCTTTTCTGATTGAGAAAAATGTTGAAAAGAAACTGTTTTTCGCAGAGGATGAGGCATTGCGCATCCGGATTTTTTTCCTTAAGTTTGCGCCTGTTTTAGAAACCGTTTGAATTTATGTTTTTGCGGTAAATGGGAATTTAGCTCATTTACGATTTAGTAATTTACAATTTACGATTTTGTTAAATGGGAATTTAGCGGGGCGGAGCCCCGCAATGTGCCAATGTGCTAATATGCCAATGTGCCAATGCCTTGCGGCATGAGACACGCCAGCGCAAACACAGCGCAGCCCCATTAGCACATTGGCACATTAGCATATTAGCACATTAAATTATCATTTCGCAACGCATAAATCCGTTCCGTGCAACTATAAATTCAAGACAGTCTTATAAAAGGAGGAATGTATGAATGTGGCATTAAAAAACAGATTATTCAAGGGGCGTTACGTTTTGTTGGGCCTGCTGCTTTTGTTTGTCTGGCTGGCGCAGACCGTGCCCGGCTGGGGAGAGTTTTACGCCCGTCAGCTTTATCCGGGCATTGCGTTGTGCCTCTCCTCCTTCTCCAACCTGTTTCCTTTTGCCGTGGGCGACCTTTTCATTGCGCTTAGTCTGGCGGGGCTGGTGGTCTATCCGTTTATAGTGCGCCGAGCCGGGCACAAAACTTGGCGAAGTATCGCGCTTCGCGAAGCGGAGTATTTAGCTTGGCTTTACGTGTGGTTTTATGCCGCCTGGGGGCTGAATTATTCGCAGGACGGTTTCTACCGGCGCACGGGTATTACCCCCGTGGCTTATACGCCGGAAGCCTTTCAGGCATTCACCCAAAACTATGTGGAGAAACTGAATGCCTCCTATGTCGCCCCTCCTGCCGAAGTCGACCGTCCGCTAATGTGCCGGGAGGCGGTGCGGGGATATCGGCACATCAGTAGCCATTTGGAAGTACACCGCCCGCTGAGCGATCATCCGCAGGTAAAGACCATGCTCTTCACTCCGCTTATTTCGATGGTGGGAGTGACGGGTAGCATGGGGCCTTTCTTCTGCGAATTTACGGTGAACGGCGATGTGCTTCCCGCGGATTATCCAGCCACCTATGCACACGAGATGGCTCATCAGTTGGGCATTACCAGCGAAGCCGAAGCCAATTTCTACGCCTACCAAGTGTGCATCCGTTCCTCCGAGAAAAGCATCCGCTTCAGCGGCTATTACTCCATCTTGCCCCATGTGCTGAATAATGCCTACCGGCTGATGGATAAGGAGGAGTATCAGGCGCTGTTGGCTTCCATCCGTCCCGAAATCATCCGCCTGCTCCAGGACAAGCAAGCTTATTGGGAAGCGAAATACAGCCCTTTCATCGGGCGCATACAGGACTGGGTGTACGATTTGTATCTGAAAGGCAACAAGATACCCGGCGGACGCAAGAATTACTCCGAGGTCATCGGATTGCTGATTTCATACGAGCGGCGGAAGATGCCCGTATAATTTGTAACATTCCCTTAGATTGTTTATCTTTGCCGTCACTTAAGGAATAAAATAAGGAGAGTTAAAAATATGCTTCATACGCGTAAAGAACAAATGGAAGCCTTCGGGCGTTTTCTCGATATTTTGGACGAGCTTCGCGAGAAATGTCCCTGGGATAGGAAACAAACAAACGAGAGCCTGCGACCCAACACCATCGAAGAAACTTACGAGCTATGCGACGCCCTCATCCGTGAGGACAAACAAGACATTTGCAAGGAGCTGGGCGATGTCTTGCTCCACGTGGCCTTTTATGCCAAGATAGGGAGCGAGACGGGCGACTTTGACATCAAAGACGTGTGCGACCGTTTGTGCGAGAAGCTGATATTCCGTCATCCGCATGTATTCGGCGAGGCCAAGGCCGAAACCGCCGGGCAAGTGGCCGAGAACTGGGAACAGTTGAAGCTGAAGGAAAAAGGAGGAAACAAAACCGTGCTGAGCGGAGTGCCCGCCGCCTTGCCTTCGCTTATCAAGGCCTACCGCATCCAAGACAAGGCGCGCAACGTGGGCTTCGACTGGGAAGAACGCGAGCAGGTGTGGGACAAAGTAAAGGAGGAAATCCGTGAGTTTCAAGCCGAAGTGGCCAATATGGACCCCAAAAAGGCCGAAGAAGAATTCGGCGATGTCCTCTTTAGCCTTATCAACGCCGCCCGCCTTTATAAAATCAACCCGGACAACGCTTTGGAGCATACCAACCAGAAGTTTATCCGCCGCTTCAACTATCTGGAGGCCCACACCATCAAGGAAGGACGTAACCTGCACGACATGACGTTGGAAGAGATGGACAAACTCTGGGAGGAGGCCAAGAAGCAGGAGAAGGAATAAAGACATTTTGCAAATATCGTATGGAAGATGGAAACAGAACAGAATTCATATAATTTGCTGAATTCGATAGCATATCCCGAAGATTTACGCAAGCTGAAAGTGGAACAACTTCCGGAGGTTTGCAGGGAATTGAGGCGGGATATTATAGACGAGGTGTCGCGCAATCCGGGGCACTTCGCCGCAAGCCTGGGAACGGTAGAGCTGACCGTCGCATTACATTATATATATAATACGCCTTACGACCGTATCGTATGGGACGTGGGACATCAGGCTTATGGACATAAAATCCTGACAGGACGGCGGGATGCGTTCTCTACCAACCGCCGCTTTGGAGGAATCCGTCCTTTCCCTTCGCCGCAGGAAAGTGAATATGATACGTTTGCTTGCGGGCATGCGTCCAATTCAATTTCAGCGGCTTTAGGTATGGCTGTGGCTGCGGCACGTAAGGGGGAGACGGACCGTCATGTGGTGGCCGTCATTGGTGACGGGAGTATGAGTGGCGGATTAGCTTTCGAAGGACTGAATAATGCGTCGTCTACGCCCAATAATCTGCTTATTATCTTAAATGATAACGACATGTCCATCGACCGGAGTGTGGGTGGCATGAAGCAGTATCTCTTCAACCTCACTACGAGTAACCGTTATAATCAGTTGCGTTTTAAGGTCTCACAAGTCCTGTTTAAGATGGGCATCTTGAATGAAGAACGCCGTAAAGCGTTGATACGCCTTGGTAACAGCTTGAAATCCATTGCCGCCCAACAGCAGAATATCTTCGAAGGAATGAACATCCGCTATTTCGGTCCTATTGACGGACATGATGTAAAGAACCTGACGCGGGTGTTGCATGACATCAAGGATTTGAAAGGGCCTAAAATTCTGCATTTGCATACGGTAAAAGGGAAAGGATTTGAACCGGCGGAGAAAGACCCGGGCGTGTGGCATGCGCCAGGCAAATTCAATCCGGATACGGGCGAGCGGATTTTGGCTGACACGAGTCACCTGCCTCCGCTTTACCAGGATGTGTTCGGCGAGACGTTGGTGGAACTGGCTAAGGCCAATCCGCGTATCGTAGGAGTTACACCGGCCATGCCGACAGGATGCTCCATGAACAAGCTGATGGAGGCCATGCCCGACCGTGCTTTTGATGTAGGCATTGCGGAGGGACATGCCGCTACTTTTTCGGGGGGAATGGCAAAGGAAGGTCTCCAGCCATTCTGCAACATCTATTCCAGCTTTATGCAGCGTGCGTATGACAATGTGATACACGACATCGCTTTGCTGCGTTTGCCCGTCGTGTTGTGTCTGGACCGTGCCGGACTGGTAGGAGAGGACGGACCTACCCATCACGGTGTGTTCGACTTGGCTTACTTTCGTCCGATTCCGAACCTGACCATTGCTTCGCCGATGAACGAACATGAACTGAGGCGGTTGATGTACACGGCGCAGTTGCCGGATAAAGGTCCGTTCGTGATTCGCTATCCGCGAGGCAGAGGCGTCCTCTTGGATTGGCGTTGCCCGCTGGAAGAAGTCCCGGTGGGAAAAGGGCGTAAGTTGAAAGACGGGACGGATGTGGCGGTGCTGACCTTGGGACCCATAGGGAATGTGGCTGCACGTGCCATTGAGCGGGCCGGGAAAGATGCGCGGCTTTCCGTCGCCCATTATGACTTGCGCTTCCTGAAGCCGTTGGATGAGGAATTGTTGCACGAGGTGGGTCGTAATTTTCGTCGTATTGTTACGGTCGAAGATGGAGTTATACAAGGTGGTATGGGAAGTGCCGTGCTGGAGTTTATGTCCGACCATGGTTATAAGCCCGATGTACGGCGCATCGGCGTGCCTGACAGGTTTGTGGAGCACGGTACGGTGGCCGAGCTTTACAGGTTGTGTGAGATGGATGAAGACAGTATATATAAACAATTGATAGCACAGTGAAAATCATTATTGCCGGTGCCGGTTCTGTAGGCACTCATTTAGCCAAGCTTTTGTCTCGCGAGAAGCAGGATATTATCCTGATGGATGAGGATGAAGAACGTCTGAATGCTTTCGGATCAAACTTCGATTTGATGACGGTTGCCGCTTCGCCTTCGTCTATATCCGGTTTGAGTGAAGTGAACGTAGAGGATGCGGACCTGTTCATAGCCGTTACACCCGATGAAAGCCGCAATGTGACCGCATGCTTATTGGCGGCAAACCTTGGAGCGCAGAAAACGGTGGCCCGCATCGATAATTACGAATATCTGCTTCCTAAAAACAAGGATTTCTTCCAGAAGTTGGGGGTGCACTCATTGATTTATCCGGAGATGCTGGCCGCCAAGGAGATTGTGGCTTCCATCCGCATGAGTTGGGTGCGTCAATGGTGGGAGTTCTGTGGAGGGGCTTTGATATTGATAGGAACCAAGATGCGCGAGAAGGCTGAAATACTGGACATCCCGTTGTATAAATTGGGAGGTCCTGAGTTGCCCTATCACATCGTGGCTATCAAACGGGGAAATGAGACTTTGATTCCACGAGGCGATGACTCCATCAAACTGCACGATATTGTTTATTTTACCACGACCCGTAAATACATTCCGTATGTGCGTAAGGTGGCCGGTAAGGAAGATTATCCGGACGTGCGCAACGTCATGATTATGGGAGGTAGCCGCATAGCGGTGCGCACCGCCCAATATGTGCCGGACTATATGCAACTGAAGATTATAGATAATGACCTGAACCGCTGTAACCGTTTGAGCGAATTGCTGAATGACCGGATTATGATTATCAACGGCGACGGACGCGACATGGATTTGTTGGTGGAAGAAGGTTTGCAGAACACCGAAGCTTTTGTGGCTCTGACCGGAAACTCGGAAACTAATATCTTGGCCTGCCTGGCCGCCAAACGGATGGGGGTGAGAAAGACCGTGGCCGAAGTGGAGAATATAGACTATATAGGCATGGCCGAGAGCTTGGACATAGGCACCGTTATCAATAAGAAGATGATAGCCGCCAGCCACATCTACCAAATGATGCTGGACGCGGATGTCAGTAACGTGAAGTGCCTGACCGTGGCCAATGCCGATGTGGCGGAGTTTACGGTGAAGGCCGGGTCGAAGATTACCAGGCATCCGGTGAAAGACTTGGGACTGCCTAAGGGGGTAACTATCGGAGGCTTGATTCGGCAAGGCGAAGGTGTCGTTGTGACCGGTAATACGCTGATTCAGCCGGGCGACCATGTGGTGGTATTCTGCCTCAGTATGATGATAAAGAAGATAGAAAGCTACTTTAGTTAACTTTGCATAGGATAAAAAGTGTAAAAACTACCGTTATTTGTTATCCGGAGATTACAATCGGATGAAATTCTTATTGTACTTTTGCGGCTGAAAACAAATGGAGGTGCATAAAAATACAAAACTCCTATCATATTGTCATGTTGAGCGGAGCGAAGCGTAGTCGAAACATCTCACATAACACAACGTGAGACCCTTCGACTTCGCTCAGGGTGACAGATAAAGACTTTGCATTTTAATACATCCTCTAATCATTCTAATAAAATCTTATTGGATTTATGAACTTTACCCTCTTAGTGACCGTCGTGTTGACGGCAATTATTTTTGTTGGCGTAGTAGTCGTGCTGTCCAATCTGATAGCACCCCACTCGTACAATCCTCAGAAGATGGAGCCTTACGAGTGCGGTATTCCGACGCGAGGCCGTTCGTGGATGCAGTTCCGTGTAGGCTATTACTTGTTCGCCATCTTGTTCCTGATGTTTGAGGTAGAAACCGTGTTCCTCTTTCCGTGGGCTGTCGTAACCCGTCAGTTGGGTGTCGGCGGATTGCTCGGAGTGGGATTCTTTTTGTTTATCTTAATTCTGGGCTTGGCATACGCCTGGAGGAAAGGAGCGTTGGAATGGAAATAAAGCGCAAGCCGAAAATCAAGTCCATTCCCTACGAGGAATTTCAGGACAATGAGACCTTGGAGAAGCTGATTGCCCAAATGAATGAAGGACGAACCAATGTGGTTGTTGCCAGTCTGGATGAACTGATAGACTGGGGACGCAGCAACTCGCTTTGGCCTTTGACGTTTGCCACCAGCTGTTGTGGCATTGAGTTTATGGCCGTCTGTGCGGCGCGCTATGACATTGCCCGTTTCGGTTTCGAGGTAACCCGTAACAGTCCCCGACAGGCAGACGTTATCTTGGTCAGTGGTACGATTACAAACAAGATGGCACCCGTATTGAAACGCTTGTATGACCAGATGGCCGACCCGAAATACGTGGTGGCCGTAGGCGGATGCGCCGTCAGCGGCGGACCTTTCCGGAAATCCTATCACGTGGTGCAGGGTGTAGACCAGATTATTCCGGTAGATGTCTATGTGCCGGGCTGCCCGCCCAGGCCGGAAGCCTTCCTTTACGGCATGATGCAGTTGCAGCGTAAGGTGAAGATGGAGAAGTTCTTCGGCGGCATCAACCGGAGAAAAAAGAAGAATGATTAACTAATTTACAATTTCATTATTTACGATTTACGATTTGAACGGAAGGTAAATCGTAAATGGTAAATAGTCAATCGTAGATGGTAAATAGTAAAATCGTAAATAAAAAGGTGGAAGATACAATATTATATATAGAACCTGCCCGGTTGCACGAACGGATGCTTGACTTGCGTGACAAGCAGCAGATGGACTTCTTGGAGAGTCTGACCGGCATGGACTGGGGGGTACGTAAAGAAGACGAGCCTGCCGACGCTCTCAGAGGATTGGGCGTGGTATATCATTTGGAGTCTACCGTTACCGGAAAACGCATGGTCGTAAAGACATCGACCGAGAACCGGGAACAGCCGGAGCTGCCTACGGTAACGGACATTTGGCGGGGCGCGGAGTTGCCGGAACGTGAAGTGTATGACTTCTATGGCATTGAGTTTATTGGCCATCCCGACATGCGTCGCCTTTTCTTGCGTAACGATTGGGTGGGCTATCCGTTCCGTAAGGACGACGACCCCATCAAGGAAAATCCTTTGCGCATGGATAACGAGCCGACCGTAGACACGACCCGTGAGTATAGTTTGAAACAGGACGGCACTACAACTGAAACCGAGGAGACCTTATTCGGTGACGAAGAATATGTAGTGAACATCGGTCCTCAACATCCTGCCACGCACGGCGTGTTGCGTTTCCGTGTTTCGTTGGAGGGCGAGAGTATCAAGAAGATAGACGTGAACTGCGGCTATATCCATCGGGGCATCGAGAAGATGAACGAGAGCCTGACTTATCCGCAGACTCTGGCTTTGACTGACCGTTTGGATTACTTGGGCGCCATGCAGAACCGCCATGCGCTGTGCATGTGCATTGAGAAGGCGATGGGTGTGGAAGTAAGCGAGCGCGTGCAGTATATTCGTACCATCATGGACGAGTTGCAGCGTATCGACTCGCACATCCTGTTCTTTGCTTGTCTGTGCCAGGACTTGGGAGCGACTACGGCTTTCCTTTACGGTTTCCGCGACCGTGAAAAGGTGCTCGACATCTTTGAAGAGACGTGCGGAGGCCGCCTGATATTGAACTACAACACCATTGGCGGTGTGCAGGCGGACATTCATCCTAACTTTGTGCACCGTGTGAAGGAGTTCATTCCTTACATGCGCCATAACTTGCAAGAATATTATGACGTATTCATCAATAATGTCATTGCTCAGAACCGTTTGAAGGGAGTGGGCGTACTGACTCGTGAGCAAGCCATTGCCTTTGGGGCTACCGGAGGTACGGGACGTGCCAGCGGATGGGCCTGCGACGTGCGCAAACGCATGCCTTACGGCGTGTATGACAAGGTTGACTTCAAGGAAATCGTCCGTACGGAAGGCGACAGCTTTGCCCGCCTGTTGGTACGTATGGACGAAATAAAGGAAAGTCTGAACATCATTGAGCAACTGATAGACAACATCCCCGAAGGCGCTTATCAAGAGAAGATGAAACCCATCATCCGTGTACCGGAAGGCAGTTGGTACAGTGCCGTGGAAGGCAGCCGTGGCGAGTTTGGCGTTTACCTGGAGAGTAGGGGAGACAAGACTCCTTACCGTCTGCACTACCGCGCCACAGGATTGCCGTTGGTGGGCGTGATAGACACGATTACCCGCGGAGCCAAGATTGCGGATTTGATAGCTATCGGCGGCACGCTGGACTATGTGGTGCCGGACATTGACCGATGAGCTCATTTACTATTTTATTATTTACAATTTACGATTTGGAGGAATGGTATTTGGTAAATAGTAAAATAGTAAATCGTAAATTGTAAATAATAAAATCGTAAATAATGAATAGCGTGTTAGATTTTAGTATTGTAACAAACTGGATACACACGATGCTGACATCTGTGATGCCCGAAGGCTTGGCGGTGTTTATCGAATGTGTCGTGATAGGTGTTTGCATCGTCTTGATGTACGCGTTGCTGGCTATCATACTGATTTATATGGAGCGTAAGGTGTGCGGCTTCTTCCAATGCCGCTTAGGCCCGATGCGTGTAGGCCCTTACGGAACCATACAGGTGATATGCGACGTGCTGAAGATGCTGACCAAGGAAATCTTCACTCCGAAAGGCGTGGACAAGGTGCTCTATAACCTGGCTCCCTACATGGTGTTGCTGGCTTCGTTCCTTACGTTTGCCTGCCTTCCGATGAACAAGGGGCTGGAAGTGTTGGACTTCAACGTGGGCATATTCTTCCTGTTGGCTGCGTCAAGCATCGGCGTGGTAGGTATCTTGCTGGCCGGATGGAGTTCCAACAACAAATTCTCGTTGATAGGCGCCATGCGAAGCGGCGCGCAGATTATCAGCTACGAACTGTCCGTAGGGCTTAGCATCCTGACGATGGTCGTGTTGGCCGGAACGATGCAGATTTCGCAGATTGTGGAAGGACAGACCGACGGCTGGCTCATCTTCAAGGGACATATCCCCGCCGTGATAGCTTTCATCGTCTACCTGATTGCAGGTAACGCGGAATGTAACCGCGGACCCTTCGACTTGCCGGAGGCTGAGAGCGAGTTGACGGCCGGATACCATACGGAGTATAGCGGTATGCACTTCGGCTTCTTCTATCTGGCTGAATACTTGAACCTCTTCATCGTGTCCGCCATTGCCGCTACGGTGTTCTTGGGCGGATGGATGCCGCTGCACATTCCCGGATTGGACGGCTTTAATATGGTGATGGACTACATCCCCGGTTTTGTATGGTTCTTCGCCAAGGCGTTCTTTGTGGTGTTCCTGCTGATGTGGATGCGCTGGACGTTCCCCCGTCTTCGTATTGACCACATTGTGAAGTTGGAATGGAAATACCTGATGCCTATTTCGCTGGCCAACCTGTTGCTGATGGCCGTATGCGTGGCCCTCGGATGGCACTTCTAAATGAAGAATAATGAATGAAGAATGTAAATCGTAAATTGTAAATTGTAAATGGAAAAGTCTTATATAGGAGGCCTCGGTAAGGCGGTGGCCAGCTTGGCGACGGGTCTGAAGACGACCATGCGCGAGTACTTCACGCCGAAGATTACCGAGCAATATCCCGAAAACCGCAAGACGCTGAAGATGTTCGACCGCTTCCGCGGCACGTTGGTGATGCCCCATAACGAGCGGAACGAACATAAGTGCGTGGCGTGCGGACTGTGCCAGATGGCTTGTCCCAACGACAGCATCCGTGTGGTGAGCGAAACCGTCACGACCGAGGACGGGAAAAAGAAGAAAGTATTGGCGCGCTATGAATACAATTTGGCTTCGTGCATGTTCTGCCAGCTTTGTGTCAACGCTTGTCCGCATGGGGCCATCACGTTCGACCAGAACTTCGAGCACGCCGTCTTCGACCGCTCTAAGCTGCTCCTGACGCTGAACCGTCCGGGCAGTCGTGTGGAAGAGAAGAAGAAACCTGTAGCTAACGAACAAAACGCTTAAACGATATGGATATAACGCTTGAAACTGTAGTATTTTTCTTTTTGGCGGCTTTCATTGCCGTGTTTTCCGTGCTGACGGTGACTACGCGGCGTATGGTGCGTGCGGCCACATGGCTGCTGTTCGTGCTTTTCGGCACGGCGGGCATCTACTTCCTGTTGGGATATACCTTCCTGGGAGCCGTACAGATTATGGTGTATGCGGGCGGTATCGTGGTGCTCTATGTGTTCTCCATCCTGCTGGTGAGCGGCGAGGGCGACCGCGTTTCCAAACTGAAGCGCAGCCGATTGGTGGCCGGTCTGGGTACCGTATTGGCGGGTGCCGTCATTGTATTGTTCATTACGCTGAAGCATAAGTTCCTGGCTCCGGTGGATGTGGAACCGGTTGAGGTGAACATCGAGACCATCGGCCAACACCTGCTCAGCGGCGACAAGTATGGTTACCTGCTGCCCTTCGAGGCGGTCAGCGTATTGCTGTTGGCCTGCATCGTGGGTGGTCTGCTCATTGCCCGTAAACGATAAATTATACCATATTATAATATATAACATTACATAGAAGAATGGTACACTTAGAATATTATCTGATCGTTTCGACCATCATGCTCTTTGCCGGCATCTTCGGCTTCTTCATCCGCCGCAATACGTTGGGCATGCTGATTTCGGTCGAACTGATACTGAACGCCACGGACATCAACTTCGCCGTGTTCAACCGTTTTCTCTTCCCCGACGGGTTGGAGGGCTATTTCTTCTCGCTCTTCTCCATCGCCATCTCGGCGGCAGAGACGGCCATCGCCATTGCCATCATGATTAACATCTACCGCAACATCCGCAGCATACAGGTGGATAAGCTGGAGGACATGAAGTGGTAGGGGGCTGAAAACGCGACTGCATGCCGTTGAAAATGCACCCGCATGCGTTTAAAAACGCACCCGCATGCCGTTGAAAACGGACCCGCATGCATTTTTAACGCCTCCCGCATGCGTTTTTAACGCCTCCCGCACGCATTTTGAAATGCTTCGAAAAGATTGACAAAACGCCCCTTGGGGGCTTGAAAAAGGAACTGAAAAGAAATAAAACAAGAAGATAATGGAATATACGATTCTTATCCTACTCCTTCCTTTCCTCTCCTTCCTCACGCTGGGAGTGGGAGGCAAATGGATGTCCCACCGCACGGCGGGGCTTATCGGTACGGCGGTGCTGGGTGTGGTGACCGTCCTGTCGTATGTGACGGCGTTCACGTACTTCACCGCGCCGCGGCTGGCCGACGGCACGTATGAGACACTGATGCCTTACAACTTCCGTTGGTTGCCGTTCACCGAGCGGCTCAGCATCGACATGGGTATCTTGCTCGACCCCATCTCGGTGGTGATGCTGATTGTCATCAGTACGGTCAGCCTGATGGTTCACATTTACTCCTTCGGCTATATGAAGGGCGAGCGCGGTTTCCAACGTTACTACGCTTTCCTCTCGCTGTTCACCATGTCTATGCTGGGACTGGTGGTGGCCACGAACATCTTCCAGATGTATTTGTTCTGGGAGTTGGTGGGCGTGTCGTCCTACCTGCTCATCGGCTTCTACTATACGAAGCCTGCCGCCATCGCCGCATCCAAGAAGGCGTTCATCGTGACCCGCTTTGCCGACTTGGGTTTCCTCATCGGTATCCTTATTTATGGTTACTACGTGGGCACTTACACCTTTACGCCCGAGGCGATGATGCTGATGAAGGGCGGGGCGATGTTGCCGTTGGCTCTGGGACTGATGTTCATCGGTGGTGCCGGTAAGAGTGCCATGTTCCCGTTGCACATCTGGTTGCCCGACGCCATGGAAGGCCCGACGCCCGTCAGTGCCCTCATCCATGCGGCGACGATGGTCGTGGCCGGTGTTTACCTGGTGGCTCGTATGTTCCCGTTGTTCATCGCCTATGCGCCGGAGACGTTGCACATCGTAGCCTACGTGGGTGCCTTTACCGCCTTCTATGCCGCCAGCGTGGCGTGTGTGCAGAGCGACATCAAGCGTGTGCTGGCCTTCTCTACCATCTCGCAGATTGGTTTTATGATGGTGGCTTTGGGCGTCTGCACATCCGCCGACCCGCATCACGGAGGCTTGGGCTATATGGCGGGTATGTTCCATCTGTTCACTCACGCCATGTTCAAGGCGTTGCTGTTCCTTTGTGCGGGCAGCATCATCCATGCGGTACACAGCAACGAGATGTCTGCCATGGGAGGACTGCGCAAGTATATGCCCGTTACGCATTGGACGTTCCTCATCGCCTGCCTCGCTATTGCGGGTATCTGGCCTTTCAGCGGTTTCTTCTCTAAAGATGAGATTTTGGCCGCCTGCTTCCAGTTCAGTCCGGCGATGGGTTGGATTATGACCGCCATTGCGGGTATGACCGCTTTCTATATGTTCCGTCTGTACTACGGCATCTTTTGGGGGACGGAGAACAAGGCGTTGCACACCGAGCATACTCCGCACGAGAGTCCGCTCACGATGACCGTGCCGCTGATGATATTGGCAGCCATTACCGTGGTATGCGGTTGGGCGTTGCCTTTCGGCCATCTGGTATCGTCCAATGGCCAGGCATACGACATTCACATCGACTTGACCATCGCCTGCACGAGCATCGTGATTGCTTTGGCAGCCATTGCGCTTGCCACGTGGATGTATGCCCGCGACCGTCAGCCTGTGGCCGATGCCTTGGCACGTCGTTTCAACGGTCTGTGGACGGCCGCCTACCATCGTTTCTATATTGATGAGGTGTACCAGTTCATCACGCACCGCATCATCTTCGGTTGCGTCAGCCGTCCGATAGCTTGGTGGGACCGCCACGTGGTAGACGGTTTCTTCAACTTCCTGGCATGGAGCTCGCAGGCTTCGAGCGACTCCATCCGGACGCTGCAGAGCGGCCGCGTGCAACAATATGCGCTGGTCTTCCTGCTCGGCGTGTTGGCGTTGATACTTATATTAATGGTGTAATGAGTTTCTAATTGATAATTTATACTTAGCATAATGAACTTCTTATCTTTATTTGTTCTGATTCCGTTGCTGATGCTGCTGGGGCTTTGGCTGAGCCGCAACATCAGCCAGATACGCGCGGTGATGGTGACGGGCGCTTCGGCATTGGTGGCATTGTCGGTGGCGTTGACCGTGATGTATCTCAACGCGCGGAGTAATGGCGCTACGGACGAAATGCTGTTTTGTGCCGACATGGTCTGGTACCCCGCCCTTAACATACATTACTCCGTGGGAGTGGACGGCATTTCGGTGGCCATGCTGTTGCTGTCGGCCATTATCGTGTTTACCGGTACGTTTGCCTCGTGGCGGCTGCAACCGCTCACCAAGGAATACTTCCTTTGGTTCACGTTCTTGTCGTTGGGTGTGTTCGGTTTCTTCATCTCCATCGACTTGTTCACCATGTTCATGTTCTACGAGGTGGCTTTGATACCGATGTACCTGCTCATCGGCGTATGGGGCAGCGGACACAAGGAATATTCCGCCATGAAGCTGACGCTGATGCTGATGGGTGGTTCCGCCTTTTTGCTGATAGGCATCCTGGGCATTTACTACGGCAGCGGCGCAACGACCATGAATTTGCTGGAGATTGCCGGATTGCATAACATCCCCATTGAGCAGCAGCGCATTTGGTTCCCGCTGACTTTCTTGGGCTTTGGCGTGCTGGGCGCGTTGTTCCCCTTCCACACATGG
The DNA here is from genome assembly GCA_944322285.1 of uncultured Bacteroides sp. Taxonomy (GTDB): domain Bacteria; phylum Bacteroidota; class Bacteroidia; order Bacteroidales; family Bacteroidaceae; genus Bacteroides. The sequence continues at coordinate 62,828 of CALUOR010000009.1, read as the reverse complement.
AGTCCCGACGGTCATGCTTCGGCGCCTACGGCTGTGTCCATGCTTCATGCCGGCGTGCTGATGAAGCTGGGAGGTTACGGCTGTTTCCGCATCGCCATGTACCTGATGCCGGAAGCCGCGCAGGAATTGGGATGGATATTCATCATTCTGACGGGTATCTCGGTGGTGTACGGCGCTTTCTCGGCTTGCGTACAGACCGACTTGAAGTACATCAACGCTTACTCCAGCGTGAGCCACTGCGGCTTGGTGCTTTTCGCTATCCTGATGATGAACCAGACGGCCAGCACGGGTGCGGTGCTTCAGATGTTGAGCCACGGATTAATGACGGCCTTGTTCTTCGCCCTCATCGGTATGATATACGGACGAACCCACACCCGCGACGTGCGTGAGTTGAACGGACTGATGAAGATTATGCCTTTCCTCTCCGTCTGCTACGTCATAGCCGGTTTGGCCAACTTAGGTTTGCCGGGCTTGAGCGGTTTCGTGGCCGAGATGACCATCTTCAATGGCGCTTTCGAGCATGCCGATACTTTCCACCGCACGTGGACCGTCATCGCTACTTGCAGTATCGTAATTACGGCAGTCTACATTCTCCGTCTGGTGGGCAAGATACTTTATGGTACCTGCACCAACAAACACCACTTGGCCTTGACCGACGCTACGTGGGACGAGCGCACGGCGGTTATCGTGCTCATCGTCTGCGTGGCCGCTTTGGGTATGGCTCCGTGGTGGATTAGCGACATGATAGGCGAGAGTGTCCTGCCGATAGTGAATGTGCTTAATTTCTAATTGATAACTTATAATTCAGATTTGTATTCCATGGATTACAGTCAATTTCTCGTGATGAAAGAAGAGCTGTCGCTGATAGCCGTCATCCTCATCCTCTTCATAGCCGACCTCTTTATGAGTCCGGACGCGCACAAGCGTGACGGGCGTCCGGTGCTGAACACCATGCTGCCTGTGGCGTTGATGCTGATACATATTGCCGTTACCATCGTACCCGGTCCGGTGGCGGAAGCTTTTGGCGGCATGTACTACAACAGTCCCATTCAACACATTGTGAAGTCCATCCTCAGTATCGGTACGCTTATCGTGTTCCTTATGGCTCACGAATGGATGCGCCGTACCGACAACGCAGTCAAGCAAGGCGAGTTCTACTTCCTGACGCTCAGTACGCTGCTGGGTATGTATTTCATGATTTCAGCCGGACACTTCCTGATGTTCTTCATTGGGCTGGAGACCGCCAGCATCCCGATGGCCGCATTGGTGGCTTTCGACAAATACCGTCACCACTCCGCCGAGGCGGGTGCCAAGTATATCCTGACCGCCCTGTTCTCCAGCGGCCTGCTGCTTTTTGGTCTTTCATTAATATATGGTACGACAGGAACGCTTTATTTCGCGGACCTGCCCGCACGGATGGACGGAAACGCCTTGCAGGTAATGGCCTTTGTATTCTTCTTCGCCGGCATGGGCTTTAAGATTTCATTGGTGCCTTTCCATTTGTGGACGGCCGATGTCTACGAAGGAGCACCCAGTACGGTGACCGCTTATTTGAGTGTGGTTTCCAAAGGTTCGGCGGCTTTCGTGCTGATGGCCATTCTTTATAAAGTATTCGCCCCGATGGTGGACCAGTGGCAGGAAGTGCTCTACTGGGTAACGATAGCTTCTATTACGTTGGCCAACCTCTTCGCCCTGCGCCAACAGAACCTGATGCGACTGATGGCTTTCAGTAGTATCTCGCAGGCAGGTTACATCATGCTGGGCGTCATCAGCGGCACGGCACAGGGTATGACGGCCTTGGTGTATTACGTGCTGATTTATTTGTTTGCCAACTTGGGGGTGTTCACCGTGATTACTATCGTCTACCTGCGTTCGCAGAAGATCACGCTGGACGATTACAACGGACTTTACCGTACCAATCCCAAACTGGCGTTCCTCATGACCTTGGCGTTGTTCTCGTTGGCTGGCATTCCGCCGTTCGCGGGCTTCTTCTCGAAGTTCTTCATCTTTGCGGCGGCTTTCCACAGCGGTTTCCACCTGTTGGTATTCATTGCGTTGGTCAACACGGTGCTCTCGCTCTACTATTACCTGCGTGTGGTGAAAGCCATGTACATCAATCCGTGCGATGAGCCTATCGCCGCTTTCCGGAGCGACAATTATACCCGTGCCAGTCTGCTGATATGCACGGCGGGCATCATCGTGTTGAGCATTGCCAGTGTGGTTTACGATTCCATCGACCATTTCTCGTTCGGGATGTAAGGTTCTCCTTTTTTAAGTATAGTGTAGTAACGGCTATTCCTCTTCTTGTGATAGAGGGATAGCCGTTTTTAGTATAGTAATAGTCTTCGGATAATATAGTTTAAGTAAGTGTACAGAATTAACTTATACTATGGCACACAGATGACACTGATTGAACAGATGACCACAGATATTATTAAAAAATAATCTGTGCAAATCAGTCTCATCTGTGTCATCTGTGTGCTATAAGATAATTTTGATTAGTTACTTAACTAAATAATTGGTCATATTTAGTTTATGCCTAAATGAAGAATGAAGAATAACTATGCGGTATGATAGCATGCGCTTTAATTCTTCATTCAAGTTTGGGGAATGAGGATAACTTTTCTCTCTTGTTCACCTGCTGAAGAATCGTACATGAGGGCTACTTTTAGGGGTAGTAAAATGCCTGAAAAGGATGAAATTTTGTCCATTCACCCTTTATCGGCATTTCTTTATCAAGTTTTATGGTAGAAAAACTGCAATTTAGCCCCGCTTTAAATAAAATAATGTTTAACTTAAAATCTTTTATATTTTATGACGAGCAAACTGTTTTTTGGCAAAACACTAAGCCTTTCATTCTTATTGTTTTGTTTCTTTATGATGACAGCCTCCGGTGTACAGGCCGATACGAGGCAAAATGCCGGGAGTTACAAAGTGACCGGTGTAGTGAAAGATAATTTTGGCGAATTTGTTATTGGAGCAAGTGTTGTCGAGAAAGGGACGACCAATGGTGTCATTACCGGTATTGATGGTTCTTTCTCATTGCAGGTGTCGCCAAATTCTATTCTTTCCATTTCTTTTGTGGGATATGCCACGCAGGAGTTCACCATCAATCAGGACGGCATGAACCTTAATGTGCTTCTTAAGGAAGATACAGAGATGATTGAGGAGGTGGTTGTCGTGGGTTACGGTGTGCAGAAGAAGGAAAACCTGACCGGTTCCGTCTCTGCTGTACAATTTGACGAATTGGCATCCATGCCGGTGGCCAACACTACAAATATGTTGCAGGGACGTCTGCCTGGCGTGGTGCTTACCGGTAACGGTGCGCAAGCTGGACACGATAGTCCGGAAATCCGCATTCGTGGTGTAGGTACAATGGGTGACGCGGACAAGAACAACCCGATGGTGCTGATTGACGGTGTGGAGAGTAGTATTGCCCAAATGGCTGACTTGCCTGCCGATGATATCGCCAGTGTATCCGTATTGAAGGATGCTGCTTCGGCCGCCATTTACGGTGTACGTGCTGCTAATGGTGTCATCTTGGTGACGACCAAGCGCGGTGCAGAGCAGAAACCGTCTATTACTTATACGGGTAGCATTGCCATTCAGCAGGCTACGGTGTTGCCGGATTATGTGAACTCGTATGAATGGGCGAAAATGTATAACGAAGCCCAGCCTTCAAAGGCTTATACGGAAGATATGCTGGAGGCCTTGCGCACGGGTTCGGATCCGGATCACTTTGCCAATACGGACTGGGCGGGTGAAATGTTCCGTACGGCTCCTATGCACCAGCATCACCTTTCTGTTACCGGTGGTAGCAAAGATGTGCACTACATGATTTCTACGCAGTATTTCAAGCAGGAAGGTATTATGAAGAATACGTCCAACCAGCGTTTCAACTTCCGTTCTAACTTGGATGCCAAGTTGGGTATTGTGAAGATTGGCTTAAACCTCTCCGGTAGCCGTCAGAGCATCGAGGAACCTACTACCAGCGTTACGGGTGAAGGTTTGATGCGTTATCTGACGTGGTTTACTCGTCCTACCGTTCCCGTTACTTATCAAAACGGTCATTACGGCTATGTGGACGGAAACCCGTTCATCTCCTCTACTGTGTTCAAGAATCCTATCTATGCGTTGAACAACGGTTATAAGGATAACAAGCACTACCGTTTTGACGGACAGTTCTATGGTGAGATTGACATTTGGAAAGGTTTGAAGTTCCGTTCCAGCTTGGCTTACAAGTATTATATGAATGATACTTCAACGTACAATCCGAAAAGCTTGGCTGTGTACGATGCCGATGGCAATGAACTTCAGCCCGCCGGAACCATGAACTCGTTGAGTGACTACCATTATCTGGAGACCAGTTACATTAACGAAAACATCCTGACGTACACCAACCGCATCGGCAAGCATGAGTTTACCATCCTGTTGGGCCACTCTATTCAGGGTAGCCGTTGGGATTCCAATACGGCCGGTATTCAGGACTTCCCGACAGAGAACATTTACGAGCTAAACGGTGGCTCGCAGAATCCTTCCGTAGAAGGTGAGGCGGTTGAGACGGCTTTGCAGTCTTTCTTCGGACGTGTCAACTACAACTATGACGGACGTTATTTGTTCGAGGCCAATGTGCGCCGCGATGGTTCTTCCCGTTTGCCCAAGAACAACCGCTATGCAACGTTCCCCTCATTCTCGGGTGCATGGCTCATTTCGAGCGAAAGCTTTATGGAAGACGTCGATTGGTTAAGCTCCCTGAAACTGCGTGCCAGCTGGGGTAAACTGGGTAACCAGGAAATAGGTGATTATACCTATGTAGAGACATTGGCCGCTCAAGGTGGTTACTACTTTGGCGACAACAAGTATATTGGTATGCGCAAGACGAAGATAGCCAACGAAGACATTAAGTGGGAGACAACCACCATTACTGATGTCGGTTTGGACGCATCGTTCTTACAGAGCCGCATTAATGTGACGTTCGACTGGTATGACAAGACTACTTCGGACATTTTGCTGCAACTCCCTATGCCGAACATCTACTTAGGGTCACTCAGTGCTCCTTATCAGAATGCCGGTAAGGTCCGCAATCGGGGTTGGGAACTCGCTGTTAATTACTATGACGGAGCGGGCGACTGGCAATGGCAGGCTGGTGTGTCATTGGCAGGTGTGAAGAATAAGATTCTCGACATGAAAGGTCAGGAAAGCATTGATGGGCACACCATTAATCGTGAAGGAGAAGCTATCAATTCGTTCTATGGACTGAAGGCACTTGGCATCTATCGTACAGAAGCCGACTTAGAGCGTTATCCCGCCACCATCAACGGACAGGCTCCACAACTGGGTGACATTATCTATGAAGACTTAAGTGGAGATGGAAACATCACCGAGGATGATGATCGTCAAATCATTGGTAATCCGTTCCCGAAGTTGCAATTCTCTTTCAATTTAGGTTTCTTTTGGAAGAATTTGGATGTGAATACTTTCTGGCAAGGCGTTTCCGGACTCGACCGCTTCAATTGGGATGAGACTGTTATCTCTAACGGTGGTAACAAGACTTCCCGCTGGCTGGACCGCTGGTCGCCCGATAATATCGATGGAAGCATGCCGCGACTGGGCAATACGAACAACGATATTTATTCGTCTTTCTGGCTGACCAAGGGTGATTACCTGCGCTTGAAGAACATCGAAATTGGTTATACTTTCCGCAATGAGGCTTGGATGTCCAAACTTGGCGTCAAGAGTCTGCGCCTCTACGTGGCCGGAACCAACTTGTTGACCTTTACTTCGTTGGATGACTACGACCCGGAAAAGCAGAGCAGCGATATGCGTAACGATGTTCACCCCAATACGAAGACTTATTCATTTGGTGTTAACGTTAAATTCTAAAAAACAGAACGATTATGAAACTGATAAACAAATATTTGACTCTCGGTCTGATGGCCGGAACACTGACGGCAGCCACTTCTTGTTCCGACAGCTTTCTGCAAAAGGATTCGCTGACCGAAATTTCCTCCTCTACTTTCTGGCAGACGCCTGAAGATGCCCTGATGGCGTTGACCGCCTGCTACGATGCGTTGCAAAGCAACTGGTTGTATAATGCTGACCAATACACGTTTGGTCCTTTGTACATGGAATGTATTTCGGACAACGGCGGCCACTTCAACTGGAGCGGCTGGGTGCCTGGTTATGATGTGGCTATGGGTATTCAAAACTCTTCTTCATGGGTATTCTCCGATTATTGGAATGCTTGTTACGAAACCATCAACCGTTGTAATTTGCTGATATCCAATGTCGACCGGGTAGAAGGATTGTCCGATTCCGACAAGGAATGCTACAAGGCCGAAGCCATTGTGCTCCGCTCGCTGATGTACATTAACCTGACCATCACTTATCAGGATGTACCTTACCTGACGGAACCATTGACATTGGATAATGCCGAATGTGCCAAGACCGATCGTGAGACGATTGTAGAGAGTGTGATGACGGATTTAAAAGCATGTGTAGAAGTGCTTCCTCAGACGGCAGACAGAGGTCGTATTACTAAAGGTGCCGCGCTTGCCATTTTGGGTCGTATGGCATTGTATAATGAAAAATGGGCTGATGCCATTGCTGCTTATCGTGAAATCATGGGATTGGGTTATTCTCTTTACGATGATTATGATGAATTGTTTACCCAAACCGGTGAGACCTCTAATGAAATCATTTTTGCCGTGCGCTACGAAGGTCCGGGCGTAAGTGAAGGTGCTGCTTACAACGCTCACTGGAATACACCGCTGGAAGCTATGAACGGCACACTCGATTTGGCGGATGATTATTATATGCAGGCTACCGGTTTGAAGACGACCGATACGAATTATGGAGTTATGAAGAGTGACGGGACTTTGGATGTGAGCCAACCCAATGCTGCTCATTTTGAGGGACGTGACCCGCGTTTGTACACTACATTATTCGTGCCCGGTATGTGCTGGAATGGAAAAGGTGGAGAAGGTGCCTGGTATGGTGGTGCTGCCGCATCCCTTTCCATGGTTTATGTCATGAAGTATTTCGATGATACGGATACCAACAATTCATGGGATAATGGGCAGGATTTCTATATTGTTCGTTATGCCGAAGTCTTGCTTTCGTTGGCTGAGGCTTTGGTACAAAGCGGAGAATATGATGAAGTCGAAGTACGCAGTCTTATCAATCAGATACGTCAACGTCCCACTGTTGACATGCCTCGTGTAGAAGATGTGGAAGGCACTGGCTTGTCGGCCGAACGTTTGCTGGAGATTATCAAGCACGAACGCCGTGTAGAGTTGGCTTTCGAAGGCTTGCGCTTGTTTGATGTTTATCGTTGGCACGAACTGGATAAGGCTGTAGCTAATATTGAGCATGAACGTACCAGCTTAGGCTTGGCTTACGAGGCCCGTACCTACAATGGTGAGCGTGATTACGTATGGCCGATTCCGCTGAGTGAGTTGGAGTCCAACTCCATGTTGGAACAGCACGAATTGTGGAAATAAACTGATTGTACAGGATAACCATGAATGGCACAGATTGTGGGTATGATCTGTGCCATTTTTCAATTTAAATGGATATATTTGCAGAGAAATCATATTTGCATATTGTCATATTAAATTTTAATTCTACATGAAAACATCTTGCTTACTATGCTCCTCTCTTTTAGCGTTCCTGATGCTCGCTTCGTGCGGCACAGACAAGGGGCATACTTATTATTTGGACGCCACGGCAGGGAATGACACCAATTCAGGCACCAGTGCGGAAGAAGCTTGGCAGAGCTTGGATAAAGTAAAGCAACTGACCCTTAACGCAGGTGATAAACTGCTGTTGAAACGGGGAGAGACTTTCCACGGTCAGCTTGAAATCACGGGTAAAGGAACGGCTACCGACCGTATTGTGATTGATGCTTATGGCGAGGGAGAGAAGAATCCTTGCATCATGGGACATGATACCTCCCGTTATGCGGCCCGTGTCTATAACTCCGATTATGTGACTATCCAGAATTTGGAGATAGTCAATACCGGTAAGGAGCGCATGGCCGGACGAAGTGGATTAAAGATAGAATGTTGGGATTATGGTACCTCTCATAGTATTCGGGTGAATGGCATAACCGTCCGCGATGTCAACGGCTCGTTGGTGAAAGCCGAAGGCGGAGGTTGCGGCATCCTCATAGTTAACGGGGGTAAGCAAGTCCCCTCCCGTTTCGATAGCCTGACCATTGAGAATTGTCATATTCTACGCTGTGCACGTAATGCCATGATATGGGGTGCTTATAGCGATCGGCGTAATTGGTATCCCAGCCTGCACACCGTAGTGCGTGGTAACCTGATAGAAGAAGTGCCTGGTGACGGCATTGTGCCGATAGGTTGTGACAGCACTTTGATAGAGTATAACGTCATGCGCAACTGCCCCGATATTCTTCCTCCTACGGAAGCGGCGGCCGGCATCTGGCCTTGGAGCTGCGACAATACGCTGATACAATTCAACGATGTGAGCGGACATAAAGCCCCCTGGGATGCGCAGGCGTATGATTGCGATTACAATTGCACCAATACCGTGATACAATATAATTATAGCCATGACAACTATGGAGGCTTGGTCTTGATTTGCAACGCAGGCTCGCAAACCGATTACAGCATAGGCAACATTGGAAGCATTGTTCGATACAATATTAGCATAGGCGATGGCATTCGTCCGAAAGAGACACGTGCGGGCATGTTCTCACCCGGCATCCATATTGGCGGGCCGACCAAGAACACTCTGGTAGAGCACAACATCCTGCATGCAAATGTGAAGCCGGCAAAAAACATCGATCGTACGATGATAACCTCGGACAGTTGGGACGGTTATGCCGACAGCACCGTGTTCCGCAAAAATTTGTTCTACACAGCAGAGCAAAGCCGTTTTGACATGACGAAATCCACCCACAATCATTTTGAAGGGAACTGGTATTTGGGCCGTTATGACCGACTGCCTGCTGATGAGCAGAAGCGTACGACATCCGTTTGCTACGAAAAGCAAATATTGGCCGTAGACCCTCAGGGATATGCCGGTTTGCGCAAACTTATGAATGAAAAAATGGTGGGTGACAGTTTGCATTATTTTGTAAACCCCGTGGCTATTGAAGCGTTCTTCAAGGAATTGGAGAAGGAATAGTGTCTGAATACTTTCCCAACCGCTTTCGGGATAAGTAGAAATATTCGTAAAAGCCAACTGACTCATAGCGGGTTAGTTGGCTTTTTGTTTGGAAATGTCGGAAAAAATGACGAATATTGCGGAAAATAAAAAATGAAAAGACCATGGACTCGTCACAATTGAGTAAGGGAGCCATCCTACAAGGCGGTAAATACCGCATTGAAAGCGTGTTAGGACAAGGAGGTTTCGGCATCACCTACCTTGCCACGCAAGAACTGTTGGACCGTAAAGTCGCCGTGAAGGAATTCTTTATGCGCGACTTTTGCAGCCGCGAGGGCGATACGTCCTCCGTCACGTTAGGTACGGCTTCCAATCGGGAGACAATGGAACGCTATCTGAACAAATTCCTGAAGGAAGCGCGCACCATTGCCGCATTAACGCATCCGAACATCATCCAAATACACGATATATTCAAGGAGAACAATACGGCTTACTATGTGATGGAGTACATCGAAGGCGAATCCTTGTCGCAATTGGTGAAGCGCCGGGGTGCTTTGCCGGAAAGTGAAGCGGTGAAGTACATCCGTGCCGTGGCGGAAGCCTTGAAGTACGTGCACGAACGGAAGATAAATCACTTGGACGTAAAGCCGGGCAACATTATGTTGCGCCATGCGGACAACCGTGTTTTTCTATTAGACTTCGGTCTCTCCAAACAATACGATGCGGAAGGCAACCAGACGAGTTCCACACCCGTAGGCATCAGTCACGGATATGCACCTATCGAGCAATACAAGCCCGGAGGCGTGAAGGAATTCTCACCCCAGACGGATATTTATGCCTTGGGAGCAACCTTGTATTATTTAGTGACCGGGATTGTGCCGCCTTCGGCAACCGATTTGTTGGAGACGGATTTAGACTATCCGGAAACGCTTTCCGCTTCGGTTTGTAACGCCATTCGGCAGGCGATGAAGGTGCAGAAGAAAGAACGTCCGCAGAATGTAGATGCGTTTTTGAAGTTGTTGGATTGTAAAGAATCAGAAGATACAGTGATAAAACAAGAGGATGTTCCCTCTTCTAAACCCGAAAGACAAAAAACAGAACAAAAACAACATTCGAATAATTATAAGAACGCAAAAATTGTTGGTCTGCTTGCGGTTCTTGCATTAGTTTTTTGGGGAATGTATGCAATGTTTTTCAGCCCAAGTCCTGAAGAACTATTTGCGAAAGCCGATGAGGCATATAAAAAAGGAGATTATGTAACTGCGGTTGATTTATACAGACAAGCTGCTGAACAGGGATATGCTGATGCTCAGAATGGTTTGGGGAATATGTATTTCATGGGGCAAGGTGTACCCCAAGATGATGCAGAAGCCGTAAAGTGGTTTCGCAAGGCTGCGGAACAAGGTCATACTCCTGCTTTGTCCAACTTAGCTTCTTGTTATAATCTTGGTCGTGGTGTTATACAGGATTATAAAGAAGCTATTAAATGCTATCGTAAGGCCGCTGAACAAGGTAATTTGTTTGCTCAATTAGAGTTAGGGTATATATATTCTTCGGGGAAAAATGTTCCAAAGGATGGTCTACAAGCAGTAAAGTGGTATCGTATGGCAGCGGAACAAGGTTATAAATATGCTCAGTTTAAGTTGGGTACTATATATTATACAGGTGAAGGAGTATCCCAAGATTATGTAGAAGCTGCAAAATGGTATCGCAAGGCCGCTGAACAGGGCGATGCTGGTAGTCAATGCAATTTGGGTTCCATGTATGAATATGGCAATGGTGTACCAAAAGATAAGGCAGAGGCAATAAAATGGTATCGCAAGGCCGCTGAACAAGGCAATGAATTTGCGAAAGAAGCATTGCATAGACTAGGAGAATAAAGACAAGCATGAAAGGATTAAGGATTTTTCGTGACTTGAACTATTTTCCAACCAGAAAAATCCCTATCTTTGACGGGAAATATGAATTTAAGATACTACGGCAGTCATGTTTGGCAGAATTGAAATAGAGCGGTTTCGGAGCATACGATATGCTCGGATAGAAGGTTTTAAGCAAATCAATTTGTTCTTTGGGAAGAATAATTGCGGGAAGTCTTCTTTGTTGGAGTCTTTATTTTTGGTCAGTGGATTGTCCAATCCATAGCTGCCGATGCATATAAATATCATGCGCGGTTATTCCAAAAGCCGTTTGGAGGACTTGAAGTTTGATTTTAAAATTGACGGTCAGTCTTTTGTCTCTCAACTGCGTTTTGACACGGTTCAGCCTAACAAGGCGGAACGTGTTGTTGCGAACAATACGAGGAGTCGCTACATTGCACTTATCTAAGTCCAAAGTATGGTTTACATCTCCTGTCACGTTCAAAGAGACTTTAACTATCAAAATGCTTTTATTTCGCCCACTTTGCTTACTCGCTATTTTTACAAAATCCGCAAACTAGAGAGGCGAAAAAACGGTTGTTTCAGAAACACTTAAGTGTTTGCTCTAAGATAGTTAAGTGTTTAGGGTGGTAATACTTAACTATTTCGGAGCAAACGCTTCGCTGACTGAACGCAAAAAGTGCGCTATTTCAGCGGGAACTTCTCTCTATTCCGCTAAAAACTGTAAATATCATCTTAATAAACCTTTTGAATCTGGAAAAATACGTTTCTAGAATTTGTAAATAATTCAATAAAAATCATTGTATCCTACTGATAATAAGCCGATAAGCGTTTTTGAAATCCGTTCTTTCCGCTCAGCTTGTCCTTCAGTTCAAAACAAGCGATTCTCAGCGATTAGGAAATACAAAGTGTCAGGAGTGACAAAATGATAATTTAATGTGCTAATATGCTAATGTGCCAATGTGCTAATGGGGCTGTGCTATGTTTGCGCTGGCGTGTTCTCATGCCGCAGGGCATTGGCATATTAGCACATTGACACATTGCGGGGCTCCGCCCCGCTAAATTCCCATTTAACAAAATCGTAAATTGTAAATTGCTAAATCGTAAATGAGCTAAATTCCCATTTTATAGTATCCTTGGATAAAAGGTCAAACATCCTTGGATACTGAGTCATTTATCCAAGGATATTGGAGCAAGTATCCAATGATGCTCGGATTGTAGTTAGAGGCGGATACAAAAAAAGTCTGGTGTGCTTTTGCACGTCAGACTTTCAATTCTCTCTGAAGCTGTAGTAGCTCTGAATCTTATTCAGCTACAACCTTTGTGCTGTCAGCGTTCACTGTATCAGCAGCTTGTGCGGCTGCCTCGGCTGCGGCAGCTTCAACAGCTGCGATAGAGTCGGCGATACGGATTGAATCAGCGGCTGCTTGTTCAGCATTAGCTGCCTTGTTACCACAAGATGCGAAAGATACGGCTACGATAGCTGCGGCCATCAAAACTAACTTCTTCATTTTCTTTAAATTTTTAAACGTAATACAATCAATTGCTTTATTAAAACGCTGCAAAGGTAGATACTTTTTGATTAAGTTGTTCACTTTCGCGCAACTTTTTTTATGTTTTTTTGGATTCTTCCTTTTATCTCTGTCTTTTTGTTGCCGGCTTGCCGACTTGAAAAGGCTGGTAAATCGGAGAATTATGCGTACCTTTGTGCCGGAAAACGAATGTTTATGATTGATACGACTATTTTTCAAGATAAGAAGGCTGTTTATTACACGCTGGGGTGCAAGCTGAACTTTTCGGAAACTTCCACCATCGGACGTACGTTGAGCGAGATGGGTGTACGTACGGCCCGTAGGGGAGAGAAGGCGGACATCTGCGTGGTGAACACGTGTTCGGTGACGGAAGTGGCGGACAAGAAATGCCGTCAGGCCATTCATCGGCTGGTGAAGCAGCATCCGGGTGCGTTTGTGGTGGTGACGGGGTGTTATGCCCAGCTGAAGCCTGATGTGGTGGCTGCTATTGACGGGGTGGATGTTGTGTTGGGTGCCGAGCAGAAGAAGGATTTGCCGAAATACCTGAATGATTTGCGGAAGCGCGGTCATGGCGAAACTTTTACCTCGCCTTTGCGGGACATTCGCTCCTTCGCTCCTTCGTGCTCGCGGGGCGACCGCACGCGCTTCTTCCTGAAAGTGCAGGATGGTTGCGACTATTTTTGTTCGTATTGCACCATTCCCTTTGCCCGTGGGCGCAGTCGCAACGGAAGCATTGCCTCGCTGGTGGAGCAGGCTCGGCGGGCGGTGGCCGAAGGAGGCAAGGAGATTGTATTGACAGGTGTTAACATAGGTGACTTTGGCAAGACTACGGGCGAGACGTTTTTCGACCTGGTGCAGGCGTTAGACGAGGTGGAAGGTATTGAGCGTTACCGCATTTCCTCCCTTGAGCCGGACTTGCTGACGGACGAGGTTATCGACTTTGTGGCGCAATCCAAACGCTTCATGCCACACTTCCATATCCCCTTGCAGTCGGGGTGCGATGAGGTGCTGAAGCTGATGCGCAGGCGCTATACGTCGGACTTGTTTGCCACGAAGGTGAGGCGTATTAAGGACGTGATGCCGGATGCCTTCATTGGGGTAGATGTGATTGTGGGTACGCGGGGCGAGACAGAAGAGCTTTTCGAACAAGGCTATCGGTTTATCGAGGGCTTGGATGTGACCCAGCTTCACGTGTTCAGTTATTCAGAGCGTCCGGGTACGCAGGCGTTGAAGATTCCTCATGTCGTGTCTCCCGAAGAGAAACACTGTCGTAGTCAACGCTTATTGGAATTGTCCGAACAGAAGACACATGCCTTCTATGCACGTCACATCGGCCGGGCGATGCCCGTTCTCCTGGAGCGATCCAAGCCGGGCGTGCCGATGCATGGCTTTACGCCCAACTACATTCGGGTGGAGGTGCCGCACGATGACGCGCTGGACAATCAGGTCGTGAACCTGCGTTTAGGCGATTTTAATGAAGACGGAACGGCGTTGCTTGGATGGATGTAAGAAGGATGGATAGGGTAGCGGTTGTCATATTAAATTGGAACGGATGCGGGATGCTTCGAGACTTTCTGCCCTCCGTGGTTCGTTATTCGGAGGAAGACGGGGCATGTGTCTACGTGACCGATAATGGCTCTACGGACGATTCGGTGCGGATGCTGTGTGAAGAATTCCCTTCAGTCCGCCTTATTTTGTTAGAGCAGAATTATGGCTTTGCCGATGGCTATAACCGGGCCTTGCGGCAGGTTGAGGCTGAATACGTGGTGTTGCTCAACTCCGATGTAGAGGTGACGGAACACTGGTTGCGCCCTTTGGTGGATTACATGGACGCGCATCCCGAAGCGGCCGGCTGCCAACCCAAGGTGCGGAGTTGGAAAGACCGGAAGATGTTTGAATATGCCGGTGCGGCCGGCGGATACATCGACCGCTATGGCTATCCCTTTTGCCGTGGACGGATATTTGATAAGGTGGAGAAAGACGATGGGCAATATGATGAAATCGCTCCTGTTTTTTGGGCCACGGGAGCCGCATTTTTTCTCCGTGGGAAAGATTTTCGGGAGGCGGGAGGGTTGGATGCCCGCTTCTTTGCCCACATGGAGGAGATAGACTTATGTTGGCGGCTCCGTGCCCGTGGACGGATGCTGGTATGCGTGCCCCAGAGTGTGGTTTATCATGTAGGGGGAGCTACGTTAAAGAAGGAAAATCCTCGCAAGACCTTCTTGAATTTCCGCAATAACCTGCTGATGCTTTATAAGAATCTGCCGGAGGAAGAATTGGCTCCTGTGATGCGGGTGCGCGCTGTGCTCGACTATGTGGCCGCATTGACTTTTCTCCTGAAAGGCCAGTGGGCAAACGCGCGTGCCGTATGGCAGGCGAGGAAAGAGTTCAGGCGGATGCGTGCCGCGTATGCCGAAATCCGCAGAAAAAACAGAGACAATACTGTAGTGCCTTTTATTGCCGAGCGTGCATCCTATAGCTTGTTGCTCAGATTCTACCTTTTTCGCAGATGTCTCTTCTCGGAATTATAATTTCTCTTTAAAATGAGCCGTAGGGAAATGCCTTTTCTGAATAATATTCCTTATATTTGCCCCTATAATTTCTTTAAGCGTTATGAATCCTGAAAAAGTGGAAGAAGAGAATAGCCCATTGAAGCTTATTTTCAACTATAATAATGTATTTTTTAGTTTCTTCTACGATGACACCACCGCTTGTGTCCATCGATCGCGTGAGTATGCCATCAACTCGGTCTACTCAGGTGAAATGGTGTTGGACAATGGCAAGCAGCAAATTCATGTAGCGAAAGGTGAAAGCGTGTTTATTCCGCGCGACCATCACATCACTCTTTATAAGAAACCTTGCAATGGGGAACGCTATTGTGGCATCTTTCTCTCCTTTACGCGTAACTTCTTGCGAGCCATGTATGCCCAGGGAGGGCCTTATAAAGTTCCGGCCAATACACCTAAGTTGAAGTCGGAAGTGCTTAAGTTGCCTAAGACGGCGGAGCTGGTCAGCCTTTTTGCCTCGCTCACTCCTTTCTTCGACCCGAATGTGAAGCCGCAGGATGATTTCATGCAGCTGAAGTTGCAGGAAGGATTGCTTGCTTTGCTTCATATTGATGAGCGGTTTGCACCTACGTTGTTCGATTTCAACGAACCCTGGAAAATTGATATTCTGGATTTTATGAACCAGAATTATATGTACGAGTTCTCGCAGGAGGATTTGGCGCACTATACAGGCCGGAGCCTGGCCACTTTTAAACGTGATTTCAAGAAGATAAGCGACCTGACGCCGGAGAAGTGGCTTATTCGTAAGCGGCTGGAGGTGGCCTATGCCCTCATGCAGGAAGGCGGCAAGAAAATTGTAGATGTCTGTGCCAAAGTGGGTTTCAAGAATCAGTCTCATTTTTCCTCTGCTTTTAAGAAGCAATATGGCATCGCGCCTACCGCCGTAGCTACATTTTGACGATTTGACCTTTTCAACAATCATCTTTGAGCCTTACAGCAATCATGTTGTGAGGCTTTTCTTTTACCTTTGCAGAGGTAAATGGGAATTTAGCGGGGCGGAGCCCCGCAATGTGTCAATGTGCTAATATGCCAATGTGCTAATGCCCTGCGGCATGAGAACACGCCAAAGCAAACACAGCGCAGCCTAATTAGCACATTGGCACATTAGCATATTAGCACATTAAATTATCATTTAACGATTATAGACTTTATCAATAGAGAATTAGTATGAAGAATGTATTGATTATTTCGTCCAGTTTGCGTCCACGGAGCAATTCGGATGCACTGGCAGAAGCCTTTGTGCGCGGTGCGGCAGAGGCCGGCAACCAGGTAGAAACCATCAGCCTCAAAGGCAAGGAACTGCATTTCTGCAAAGGATGCCTAGTGTGTCAGAAGACGCAGAAGTGTGTCATTGCAGACGACGCCTCTGTTATTGTACAGAAGATGTATGCGGCAGATGTCTTGGTCTTTGCTACGCCTATTTATTATTATGAATTAAGTGGACAGCTGAAGACATTGCTCGACCGTGCTAATCCTCTGTACACTACCGATTATCATTTTCGCGATGTCTATCTGCTGACTTCTGCGGCTGAAGACGAAGAGCAGACTCCCGCCCGTGCCGTGACCGGATTGGGCGGATGGATAGCCTGTTTTGAGCATGCGCGCTTGGCCGGGTCGGTATTTGCGGGAGGAGTGAACGAGCCGGGAGAAATAGAAGGGCACGCATCGCTGGCCTTTGCCTACGAAATGGGTAAGACAGTTTAATAATTGATAGGCAATAAATATGAAAGCATCATTCATCACCGCTCTTTCTCTGTCCTTCCTCGCTGCCTCCAGTGCTACGAAGGGCGGGCAAGAGCCAAACAATCAATCCGTAAAAGAAAGTAACACAATGGAAGAACAACTGACTTTAACACAAGAGTGGGACAAGGTTTTCCCACAGAGTGACAAGGTAAACCACTCGAAGATTACCTTCCACAACCGCTACGGCGTGACCCTCGCTGCCGATTTATATGTTCCTAAGAACGCTACCGGCAAGTTGCCTGCAATAGCTGTAAGCGGACCATTCGGAGCCGTAAAGGAACAAGTGTCCGGCCGCTATGCTCAGACATTGGCTGAGCGTGGTTTCCTCACTATCGCTTTCGACCCCTCGTTCACTGGCGAGAGTGGTGGCCAACCCCGCTATGTGGCTTCGCCTGACATCAATACCGAGGACTTTTGTGCAGCCGTTGATTATCTCTCGACACGTCCTGATGTCAATCCTGCGCAAATAGGTATTCTTGGTGTGTGTGGTTGGGGAGGCATGGCTGTCAATGCTGCAGCCATCGATACCCGCATCAAAGCCACGGTGGCAGTCACCATGTACGACATGACTCGTGTTACGGCTAAGGGATATTTCGATCAGGCCGACAATGCCGATGCCCGTCATGAAATGAGGGAACAACTCAACGCCCAGCGCACAGAGGATTATCGCAATGGCTCTTACGCTTTGGCAGGAGGCGTCCCCGATACGTTGCCAGCTGATGCTCCCCAATTTATGAAAGATTATCACGCTTTCTACAAAACTCCGCGTGGCTACCACAAACGCTCTCTTGGCTCCAATGGCGGATGGAATGTGACATCAGCCTTGTCCTTATTGAACATGCCCATCTTGGCTTATGCGGACGAAATCTGCAATGCAGTCCTCCTTGTGCATGGTGAAAATGCTCACTCACGCTATTTCAGCGAAGATGTTTTCAAGAAGCTGAAGGGTGATAACAAGGAACTGCTCATTGTGCCCGATGCCGTACACACGGATCTGTATGACAACTTAGAGAAGATTCCTTTCGATAGGATTGAAGGCTTCTTCCGCACGTACATGAAGTAAGGATATTCTATAAAGAAACGGAGATGCAAGTTCCAGCATGTAAACTTTTCCCCGTCTTTCTTCCCGAAATCAGGGTTTGAAACATAACCTTTTAGCATTGCATTTACGGCTTGATCGCCTATTTGCAATGAGGGTAATCTTCTTTGTTCGGATATGGGAAGGTATTGGTATAGTCTCAGCCTTCCCACAATCTTGCAAAATTGTTCTTCAGTGAGTAAAATTTCTCTTAAAACCCTCCAGATGATACAGGGTCTCTTCTCTGTGTGGATTAAATGCCCCGAATAGCTCTATTGACTTCTGCATAATGTCAGCTTCCGTCATACATTCGATAGCTCCTGTGAAACCGTCACAGGTTAGCATCAGATTACTACATACCCTTACCTGCCAGCCCACAAAGATTTTAAATTTCATGGGACTTCGCTTGCTGTAGAGTTTATCCTCGTTGTAAGCGCGGACTCCACCGATACATAGATGGGTAGGCTGTCCGTTGATGGTTCTCACAAAATTCTTGATATGGCAAACCCAGGCTAATCTTTGATAGAAAACCGTCTTTTCTTCTTCCGTCAGTTCACTCGCTTTCTTGTTTTGGGCGGATGGAATACGTCCGATGATAGGGTGTGAAACTCTGCACTCTACGGGTGTCAGCTCTCCGAATACTTCTCCGGCTGCTTTCGTTACGGTACCGATGAAATTTTGGTGTGAAATGGTTAGGCTGTTGTCGCTGAACGTCGGGATGATGTTCTTTTCCGTCAACTCTTTCAGCGTAATCCCTGATGTGTTCGCTTCGATGAAATTAGGGTGTTTCATTCCTTCCTTCTCTTCTGATACGATCACTGCGTCTTCGATGAACCTGCTGCGGTTCAGTGTCATTCTTGGCCTTGCCTCTGCTATTTGAGGAACAAGAGCCGTTTCGGTTGTTCTGTTCATAATTGTAAATGTTTTTATTGGTCGTTAATAATGCTGTCCTCACACAAACAAAAAAGCCAAGAGGTTTATTTCTTTGACTTTACAAATAAACTTCTTAGCTTCTTAATGCCTTTCAATACGGAGGTTGCCACCTCCAGGATCGTTATTAATACGTCTTGCGACTTCTCATAATTCATAAGACGTTACTCTGTTTCCGGTGCTTCTCCCGCTCCGGTTTCCACACTTGCGGCTTTCACTCTTGATTTGCCGCTACATTTTCCAACAAGCTCGATTACCACTGCGCTTGCCATTACGATTTCAGCCACATAAGCCGCAATCTTGATTCCTTCTACTAATTTTCCCATTTTTACTTCTTGTTTTTGTTGTTAATACTATTGTTATTGTTTTCTTGTTTTATTCTTTGCTTATTCATTCTTCTCATTAATAAGGCTTTCAGGGTATGAAAAAAGGTGGGGAATCCGAAAAAACATTGCATATATACCATATATATCAGATATATTATATATCTTTGTGGAGAAATAAAACTGATGATTATGGATACAGCAATCAAACTCACGAAAAGGAAAGTGATAGATATTCCGGAAGACATTTTCCGTTTCCTATCCGTAAAAGCGGCTATGCAAGGTACTAATCTGAAAAGGTACATTGAAAGCCTTCTTGCCAAGGACGTGGAAGATATGGTAGCCGGAATGGATGATAGTGAAGCTTATCGGTGGCTCTCCAAACATGAACCTGATGGCCATGTGAAAGTGGAAGAGAAGGAAAAACAGGATTTTGAGAACTGGTTGGGCGTTGAAAGGAAATGAGAGTAGAATATTCCAAGGCGTTTGTGAAATCCGTGAAAAAGCTCTCCGGGAAAATGCTGGATTCTGTAAGAGCAGCTATACAAGAAGTCATTGACGCGTACTAAAATTCACAATATAATGTGATTCTTGTTGCACAATACATTTTTTATCTCTATTTTTGCAAGAAAATCACACTCCATTGTGAATACAAAAGAAATAGGAAACATCATTAAGGAGCGTAGGCGGATTTTGAAAGTGAACCAACTGGAGCTTTCTGAGCTGGCGGGAATAGGAATCAATACTTTGGTAGCCATCGAACGAGGTCAAGGAAATCCCAAATTGGAGACCTTGATTTCTGTCCTTGATGTGCTTGGCCTGCAACTTAGCATCAAATTAAAAGATTAATAGGGTATGAGACAATGTGAAGTATATGTACATGGCATCAAGGCCGGAGTACTCAAAGAAGATGAGGACGGTTATTCTTTTGCCTACAACAAAACTTATTTGCAAGGGAAGAATAATCCTCCGATAAGTCTCACCATGCCTTTGCAGCAGGAGGTTTACCATTCGGAATATCTATTTCCCTTCTTCTTCAACATGCTGTCCGAAGGAGAAAACAGAGAGACACAAGCCAGGTTATTACATATCTCACCCGAAGATGATTTCGGCATTTTGCTTGCTACAGCACGCTACGATACAATAGGAGCAGTAACCGTGAAACCGATAGGCGCATGATAAAGTTACAAGTTTGTCCCTCCACATTGGCAGACGGTTTTGATACCTATTCCCCCGAAGCCAGACAACGGCTATTCGATGGAAAGCCTGTATCACACTATATGAAGGTTCCAAGTCCCTCTACAGATAGTGAAGAAGCAAAAGAAGCCATTCAAAATGCAAGTCGGATTTCATTGTCAGGAGTGCAGCCAAAGTTTTCTGTTTTGGTGGATAATCTATGCTTGCGCTATGCCAGGGAGGATGAAACCGGCACTTTCATCCTTAAGCCACGCCCCAATGGTTATCATATATTGAACAAGGATTATTGTGCGGCGAACGAACATCTGACCATGCAGATTGCCTCCCAGGTGTTTGGCATAGAAACCGCAGTCAATGGCCTGTGCTTTTATGCGAATGATGAAGCAGCTTACCTGACCCGGCGTTTTGACATAACCCCGATGGGAAAGCGTCAGCAAGAAGATTTCGCTTCTCTGATGGGCTATACCAAAATGAACGGAGGCAGCGACTATAAATATTGCAATGGAAGTTATGAAGAGTGTGGTGAAGTTATCCGTCGATTCGTGAAAACCGCTCCCGTAGATCTTCTTCGTTTCTTTCGACTGGTTGTGTTCAATTTCATTTCATTAAATGACGATGCTCATTTGAAAAACTTCACTTTAGTCAATGAAGGTGAAGAATATCGCTTATCACCCGCTTATGACTTGATAAACACCTCTCTGCACCTGCTAAAGCCCGGAATCTTCGCGCTCGACAAGGGACTTTTCCGAGAAGGAATGTCATTCAGCGATACCAGGACTATTCACAGGGCTGATTTTGAAGAATTCGGGAAACGGATGGGCCTCTCCGAGAAACTGATAAAACGGGAGTTGGATCGTTTTGCTTCCAAGCATCCATCAATAGATGGGCTAATAAACCGTTCTTTTCTCTCTGAGGACTTAAAACGGCAATATCGACTTTCCATGTCATACCGCCAACAAATGCTGGATTTTTAAGGACAAAAAGAAGAGCCGTTATCAGAACTCTTCGCTCTGACTTGGCTCTTCGCTGTTCCATACACTTTCAACATAGAGACGATGCTACTATGACTACTCCTGACTTTCCAGCCTTCGAATTGATTACCTGACCATCTTCTGAAATTCAGGTTCAACCCGGAATATATTGTTTTACTTGAAGCCGTGGCGCACTACACGAGGTAATGCTGCTCTTCGGCTTCTTTTTTCTTTTCATATATAAGGTTTTCGGAGGATTGTGGGCGGAGAAAGAGCATTGTATTTGCAGTTATTAAGAAGGAGAGTTTAAATGAATATAAAAAATATAGGGGGAGTCAGAGAGGGAGTAGTAGAAAAAGAAAAGTCCTTGAAAATTTGATTTTCAAGGACTTAAAATATTGCTTCGTGGAGCATAGCGGACTCGAACCGCTCACCTCGACACTGCCAGTGTCGCGCTCTAGCCAGATGAGCTAATACCCCAAAAGTAAACGTTTGCACGTTTTTCTGATTTTGACGGTGCAAAGATAATGGATATTTCTGAAATAATTGCTATGTTTGCAAGAAAAAATAGAGAAAATCTTTATGCTGATTTATAATACGACTTATCATGTGGAGGATGGGCAGGAAAAGTATTTTTTGATTTGGATGCAGGAATACTATCTGCCGGAAGTGGAAAAGTACGGAGTTTTACATGCACCTCGCATTGCACGGATACTGAGTCATCGGGAGGAAGGTGGTGAGTGTTATTCCGTTCAGTTTGAAGTGGAAAACTCAGCAGTATTGCATCGCTGGCATCGTGAACAGGGCGTGAAACTGAACGAGGAAATGTTGAAGATATTTAAGGATAAAGTGGTGGGCTTTCCTACCTTGATGGAGGTTGTGGTGTGATAGTGCCGGTGAAGGAGAAAATAATCATGGGAATAGACCCGGGCACCAACATCATGGGTTATGGGGTGCTGCGTGTGGCGGGCACTCGTCCGGAATTGGTGGCCATGGGGATTATAGACTTGCGCAAGGTGGATGACCCTTATCTGAAGCTGAAACGTATTCAGGAGCGGGTATTGGGCATCATTGAGAGCTATTTGCCGGATGAGATGGCCATTGAAGCGCCTTTCTTTGGTAAGAATGTGCAGTCGATGTTGAAGTTGGGGAGGGCACAAGGCGTGGCCATAGCGGTAGCCTTGAGCCGGGATATTCCCATTACCGAGTATGCTCCGCTGAAAATCAAGATGGCCATTACGGGCAACGGGCAGGCTTCGAAAGAGCAGGTGGCAGACATGTTGCAACGGATGCTACACTTTGATAAGGCTGAAATGCCGACATTTATGGACGCTACTGATGCGCTGGGGGCGGCTTATTGTCATTTCCTACAGATGGGGCGTCCGGTGGTTGACAAGGCTTATCACGGTTGGAAAGACTTTGTGGCTAAAAACCGGGATAAGGTAAGAGGAATTTAGGAGTAGATAATATATATAATATGGTGTGACTATGAATTTGAACGATTTAGTTATTGTAAGTGTAGCTACGGCAACGGCTGTAGGCTGTGCCCCGGTTAAGAACGAATATGCTTCATACGAACTTTACCCTGTGCGCTCGGGCAGTTTGACCGAAATGGAGTATACCCCTCAGGCTACGCGCTTTTCAGTGTGGGCGCCTACGGCGGATGAAGTTCGCCTGATGCTTTATGAGGAAGGCGAAGGTGGCCATGCTTCTCAGAGTGTGGTGATGGAAGCCGGAGAAGAAGGCGTTTGGAATGCGAAGGTTGAGGGGGATATGTTAGGCAAGTTCTATACGTTCAATGTGAAGATAGACGACCGCTGGTTGGGTGACACACCCGGCATTAACGCCAAAGCCGTGGGAGTGAACGGGCGCAGAGCTGCCATCATCGACATGCATGCCACCGACCCCGAAGGCTGGAGTGAAGACCAACGTCCGCCATTGAAGTCGCCTGCCGACATTGTTATCTACGAGATGCACCACCGCGATTTCTCCATTTCGCCCACATCGGGCATCGTACATAAAGGCAAGTATCTAGCATTGACAGAGGAGGGCACCCGTTCGCCCGAAGGACTTGCCACAGGCATAGACCATCTGAAGGAATTGGGCGTGACCCATGTGCACATCTTGCCTTCCTACGATTATGCCTCGGTGGACGAGACAAAACTGAATGAAAACAAATATAATTGGGGATATGACCCGCTGAACTACAACGTGCCCGATGGTTCATACTCCACCGACCCTTACGACCCCGCCGCCCGCATTCGTGAGTTTAAGCAGATGGTGCAGGCATTGCACAAGGCGGGTATTCGCGTGATTCTCGATGTGGTGTACAATCATACGTTCAACATCGAGGGGAGCAACTTCGAGCGCACTGCTCCCGGCTATTTCTATCGTCAGAAGCCCGATGGCACTTATGCAGACGCTTCGGCCTGTGGTAACGAGACAGCCAGCGAACGTCCCATGATGCGCAAGTTCATGATAGAGTCCGTGCTCTATTGGGTGAGCGAATATCATATTGACGGCTTTCGCTTCGACCTAATGGGCATACATGACATTGAGACGATGAACGAGATACGCCATGCCCTTACTGCCGTTGACCCCACTATCTATATCTATGGCGAAGGGTGGGCGGCTCAAGCTCCACAACTGCCTCAGGACTTACTGGCCATGAAGGCTAACACATACCGTATGCCTGGCATTGCGGTCTTTAGTGACGAACTGCGTGACGCTCTTCGAGGGCCTTTTAGCAACAATGAGCAAGGTGCCTTCCTGGCCGGATTGCCGGGACATGAGGAGAGCATCAAGTTTGGTATCGTGGGTGCCATACGCCATCCACAAGTCAACAACGATTCGGTCAACTATAGCCGGGCACCTTGGGCCGAACAGCCTACACAGATGATTAGCTACGTGTCCTGTCACGATGACATGTGCTTGGTAGATCGCTTGAAGGCCAGTGTGCCAGGCATCACACCCGAAGAACTGGTCCGACTGGATAAGTTGGCACAGACAGCCGTGTTTACCTCGCAGGGGGTACCCTTCATTCAAGCGGGTGAGGAGGTGATGCGCGACAAGAAAGGCGTGCACAATAGCTATCAAAGTCCCGACTCGGTGAATGCCATTGATTGGAGCCGCAAGGCCCGACACACTGATGTATATGCCTACTACAAAGGACTGATACAGCTACGCAAGCAACACCCGGCCTTCCGATTAGGAGACGCTGACCTCGTGCGCAGTCACTTGGAGTTCCTACCCGTAGAAGGCTCCAACCTGGTGGCATGGCGCCTGAAGGAACATGCCGGTGGGGATGCCTGGGAGGACATTATCGTGATACTCAACTCTCGCCGTGAGCCAACCCAAGTGACACTCCCCCAGGCAGGTACCTACACCATCGTATGCAAGGATGGAGCCATTAGCCTGCAAGGATTAGAGCGTATCAGCGGCACCCAAGTCGTAGTACCTGCCCAGTCAGCAATGATATTATATAAGTAAATAATAGTGGGGCCTTACCCCACAATGTTTCATTACGCGAATATGCCAATGTACTAATAACCAGTAGGCGAATAACTAGCCACCCCATTAGCACATTGGCATATTTGCACATAAGCACATTACAATTATGGTAGTATTCAGATTCAACAAAAAGAAGATGTGGCTGGTGGCCTTACCCGTGTTTGCACTGCTGGCACTAGCCACTTTGTTTATCCCCCTAAACCGGGAAGCAAGCGAACCACTGGATGAAGTGACTGTGACCGACTCTAGTGAAGTGGAAACCATATCCTATAAATATGGCATTCCGGAGGACGACTATAACGTGAAGTATGGCATCGTGAAACCCCGCCAAAACCTATCGCACATCCTCACCGACCACGGCCTGTCCTTACGAGACGTACACAACCTGAACGAACACTCGAAGGGCATATTCGATGTACGCAAGATACGCAGCGGCCAAGCCTACGCAGTATTCTACGCCAAAGACGACAGCCTGGGCGCCCCCCGTTACTTCGTCTATGAGGAAGACCCTAAGTCCTACATCGTCTTCCACCTGCAAGGCGATGGCCGGGTAACACGTGGGCAGAATCCCGTGGAGTGGCGTCAGCGCGAAGTGAAGGGGCAGGTAGAATCGTCTTTGTGGGTAGCCATGCAGAGCAACAACACATCACCACAACTAGCCGTAGTGCTGTCACACATCTTCGGCTGGAGCATAGACTTTTTTGGCTTGCAGAAGCAGGACGAGTTTCGAGTCATCTACGAGCAGGAGTATGTAGACGACAAGCCCCTGCCTAACTTCCACGTACTGGCAGCCGCCTTCCGAGCCTCCGACAGTACCTATTATGCCATACCTTTTGTACAGGACAATGAAGAGCTCTACTATAACGAGCATGGCAACAGTCTGGAGGGCGCCTTCCTAAAGGCTCCGCTAGACTACTACCGCATATCTTCGCGCTTCAGTAACGCCCGATACCACCCCGTGCTAAAGCGCTATCGGGCCCATCACGGTGTGGACTATGCAGCTCCCACCGGTACGCCCGTCTATGCCATAGGCAGCGGTAAGGTTATAGCCAAGGCCTATCAGGCGGGTGGGGGAGGCAACTACGTCAAGATTAAGCACAACAGTGTCTACGTCAGTACCTACATGCATCTCTCCCGATTCGCCAAAGGCCTAAACGTGGGCGACCGCGTGCAGCAAAAGCAAGTGATAGGCTACGTAGGTTCCACAGGACTATCTACCGGCCCACACCTGGACTTCCGCGTACACGAAAACGGACGACCCATCAACCCCCTAACCATTAAGTCCCAGCCCAAGAAACCCATCAGCAACGCCAACCGCCAAGCCTTTACACACCTGTGCGACTCCCTGGTGCAGCGATTGGCAGCCATGTAAACCGACCGTACACCACCCTCATAAATCCACTTCTATATACCATAGTGTATGCACTTGGGTACACCCCAGTGTATACACTTGGGTATACCCCAGTAACTACACTGTGGTATGCACTAGCAAATCGAATCAGCAATATATAAACAAATAAATATATGTTATGACAGAACAAAACACTATTTTATTGAAAGACGCCGTAGCCCGCAATCCACTAGTGCGGCTGGATGCTCCGGCAAGTGTGGCATTTGGTGCCGATGAACAAATCGCCCTGATAGGCCCCAACGGAGCGGGTAAGACCCTATTGGTAGATATGCTGACGGGTAAGTACCCCCTACGCGAGGGAAGTCTGACGTACGATTTCCATCCATCCACCTCCACATCAGCCTACGAGAACATACGCTACATAGCCTTCCGCGACACCTACGGCAGTGCCGATGCCAACTACTACTACCAACAGCGCTGGAATGCTCACGACCAAGACGATGCGCCCACCGTACACCAACAGCTAGGCGAAGTGCACGACGAAGCGTATCGACACCGACTATTCAACCTCTTCGGTATAGAGCCCCTGCTAGACAAGCGAATCATCCTCCTAAGTAGCGGGGAACTCCGCAAGTTCCAACTGGCTAAAGCCCTGCTCACCCATCCGCGTGTATTGATACTAGACAATCCCTTCATAGGGCTTGATGCCGCTACGCGCGACTTGCTGACGGACCTGCTGACGCACATCGCATCCCTGGGTACGCTGCAACTCGTACTGGTACTCTCGATGCTAGATGATGTACCCCCGTTCATCACCCATGTCATACCCATTGCAGACCGTAGGGTAGGGCCGAAGCTCACCCGTAGTGAGTGGCTGGACCGCCTTGCTCGGCCTGACGCCAATCGCGAAGCTAGCGAGCAGGCACTCCTGGCAAATCTGCGCAGCCAAGTGGAGCATCTGCCTTACACCCACACGAATTACACCGCACCCGAGGTTGTGAAGCTCACCCATGTAACCATCCGCTACGGCGAGCGTACCATCCTTCGCAACCTAGATTGGACCATCAAGCGGGGCGAGAAGTGGGCCCTGGGTGGAGAGAACGGGGCGGGCAAATCTACATTGCTCAGCCTGATATGTGCCGACAATCCCCAGTCCTACGCTTGCGACATACACCTGTTTGGCCGTAAGCGGGGTACCGGCGAGAGCATTTGGGATATAAAGAGCCATATAGGTTACGTCAGTCCCGAGATGCACCGTGCTTACCTAAAGAACCTGCCCACTATCGACATAGTGGCCAGTGGCCTGCACGACAGCATCGGCCTGTACAAGCGTCCCCGCCCGGAGGAGCTGGACGCCTGCGCGTGGTGGATGGACATCTTCGGCATAGCGGCCCTCAGGGACAGACCCTTCCTGCAGCTGAGCAGTGGCGAGCAACGCCTGGCACTCCTTGCCCGCGCTTTTATGAAGGACCCTGAACTGTTAATACTGGACGAACCTCTACACGGACTGGATACCCATAACCGCCGCAGAGTGAAGGCCATCATCGAAGCATTCTGCCATCGCCATGACAAGACACTTATTATGGTGACTCACTATGCTAACGAGTTGCCCAACACCATTACACACCGCCTGTGGCTGAAGCGCACACTGCTGTAATGGCCCGTGCATGCATCAACATATGACTATTTTTATTATCTTTGCAACGTAATAGTAAATGCAAATATCATGGACAGTTTGAAACAAAGAAGAACCATACGTAAGTATCAGCAGAGGGACATCCCAGCCGATTTATTGAACGACCTGCTAGCGAGTGCATGCCGTGCCTCCACCGTGGGCAATATGCAGACGTACAGTGTGATTGTAACGCGCGATGCCAAGCGTAAGCAACTACTGGCACCCGCACACTTCCATCAGCCTATGGTAGAGTCGGCCCCCGTGGTGCTCACCTTCTGCATCGACTTGCGACGGTTTAGTCAGTGGTGCTATCAGCGTAAGGCAGAGCCCGGCTATGGCAATCTAGAGTGGTTCGTAACGGGTGCTATTGACACGGCCCTCGTGGCACAGACCTTTTGCGTCGCTGCGGAGGAACGTGGATTGGGCATCTGCTACCTAGGCACCACTACTTATAACCCCGACCAGATAGTGGACATACTGGAGTTGCCCAAACTGGTGTTCCCCCTCATCACCCTCACCATGGGTTGGCCCGATGAGAATCCTCCCCAAGTGGACCGCCTGCCTCTGGAGGCTATCGTCCACGAGGAAGTCTACCATGACTATACCCCTAGTGACATCGATCGCCACTATGCCTACAAGGAGTCTTTGCCAGAGAATCATCAGTTCATTATGGAGAATGGGAAAGAGACGTTAGCGCAGGTGTTCACTGACGTGCGCTATACGAAGCAGGATGCCGAAGCTATGTCTGAGGTACTTGCAGAGACAATGAGGAAGCAGGGCTTCTGATACCTGCTCCCTATCTCTGCCATTGCTTGGGTGGATGGTACATGAAGGATAAGTCATTGCACGAGTGCAACGACTTATCCTTTTTTAGTCTTACGGTATTTGTAGGGCGACATTCCCATTATTTTGCTGAACAGGCGTGAGAAGTAATATTGGTCCCCTATCCCTATCTTATAGCTTATCTGGTTTATCTTCATATCTGTGATATCTAGCAGATAGCAAGCCTGCTGTATCTTCAACAGGTTGTGGTAGCTCAGGGGTGTATGCCCTGTCTGCTGCTTGAATAACGTGGTAAAGTGGGAGGTGGAATAGCCCACATGGTCGGCCAACTCTTGCAGGGTGATGCGCTTCTCGATGTTCTCTTTCATGTAGTGGATAGCAATGTTTACCATGTTGGCATCATCCGATACATACCTCTTGGCCTGTCGGTATTGTTGGATGTAGCGCAGTGAGCCGAGGTAGTAGTGGAATAGTGAGGAGACGTAGCGCAGGTTCTCACTACTGTATCCGGCCTTCAGGGTATTGAACATTTCCTCGAATAGGTTGTTACGGTCATTGATACGCGAGTTCTTTTCGGGTGATACCTTCGTAGGCGACTGTGCGTCTTTGGCATAGTGGGCCGCCATTGTGCCTTTAAAGTGTATCCAGTAGATGGTCCACGGTTGAGCTTCATCGCTGGCATAGGCATGGGGGATACCGGCAGGTAGGATGAAGTATTGATTGGCCGATACGTTATACTCGTGTTCGCCTATCCGGTATCGACCTGCCCCGTCCGTGCAGTATATAAACACATATTGATTAATAGGTGTGTTACGTTCGCGGAAGTGGTGTGCGGCTTTAGGGTAGAAGCCAATGTCTGTGATGTGCAAGGCCGATGTCAATGGATCCTCCTCCATCATCTTGATTATGACCTTGGGTAGTGTTAAGGTTCTTTCCCCATTGAACCCATCTTTTAGTTTAATCATGGTAGGTATTTATTTAAATGTGATAATCAGTTACAAATATAATATAAATAATAGAATACTCCATCTTATTCTATAAAAAGTCTATTTTTTTCCTACCCACAATCTTTTATCTTTGTGCCCAGTGAATTTCTAATTATTATTCTACCATGGAAAGCTATAACAAACGTTTTGTCTATTTTATCTGCTTGGTATCTGCCATGGGCGGACTGTTGTTTGGTTACGATTGGGTCGTGATAGGCGGTGCCAAAATCTTCTACGAGCAATACTTTAGTATAGCGGGAGTCCCCGCACTGCAAGGACTGGCTATGAGCATCGCGTTGGCAGGCTGCCTGATTGGTGCCTTGACTGCCGGTATGCTGGCCGACCGTCTGGGGCGTAAGCCTTTGCTATTACTCTCGGCTTTGATATTTGCCACTACGGCTTATGGCACGGGGGCTTTCGATACGTTTACGCCTTTCTTGATAGTCCGTTTCCTGGGTGGCATAGCCATTGGCATAGCTTCGGGACTTTCGCCCATGTATATTGCCGAGGTTGCTCCCACTTCGGTACGCGGACGTCTAGTGTCACTCAATCAGTTGACCATCGTTATTGGCATATTGGGGGCTCAGGTGGTTAACTGGTTACTGGTTAGCGACGACCCTGCATGGAATGTGCAAATGGCTTGGCGTTGGATGTTCTGGGCGGCTGCCTTCCCTGCAACTGCTTTCTTGATACTGGCCGCATTTATCCCCGAGAGTCCACGCTGGTTAGCCATGAAGGGGCACCGCAAACGTGCCCGACTTACGCTGGAGCGTATCGGAGGTGTGGCTTATGCCTCGCGGGAACTATGTTCGTTCGATGAAGCCATTGTACAGCAACAGTCACAAGGCGGGTTGCGTCTGCTCTTTAGTAAGCCCTATCGCCGGGTGCTTGTAATCGGTATTGTGATGGCCATGTTCCAGCAATGGTGTGGTACAAATGTTATCTTCAACTATGCACAAGAGATTTTCCAATCGGCCGGTTACGATGTGGACAATACCTTTATTAATATTGTAGTGACAGGCATTGCCAACTTGATATTTACTTTTGTGGCCATTTATACGGTAGACCGTTTGGGACGCCGTGCCTTGATGCTGATTGGCGCAGGTGGATTGGCAGGCATTTATTTCATTTTAGGCTTGTGCTATTACTTGGAAGTGAGTGGAGTGATGATGGTGGTGCTTGTCGTGATGGCCATAGCATGCTATGCTATGTCGTTGGGGCCTGTCACGTGGGTATTGCTATCCGAAATCTTTCCAAATAAAGTGCGTGCTGTGGCTGTAGCTACTGGAACCTTTGCCTTGTGGGTGGCCAGCTGCACGTTGACCTATACGTTCCCATTCCTGAACGCAGCCTTGGGTACTAGCGGAACGTTCTGGATTTATGCGGCCATCTGTACCTTGGGGTTCGTGTTCTTCCTATGGCGTCTGCCCGAGACAAAAGGAAAATCACTGGAGCAGCTGGAAGATGAATTGGTAAGTGACCGGGTTAAGGATGCAGGGCATTGAAATATCCGTCAAAAGTTGGCACATTTGAAGAAAAAGGTTTATTTTTGCGCATTATAGACTTTGCTTTAATTGCCAAACATATTAGTCATGATGGATTTGATGAATGAAATACTGCAAGCGCTTAGCGAGCTGGATGCGGACATGCTTCTCTTTATCAATGGGATGCATAACGATTATTTTGACAACTTCATGTATGCCTTCAGTGGGAAGTTGGTGTGGGTGCCGCTTTATGTCTCGTTGGTGTATCTCATCTTCCGCAATTTGCGCTGGCGGATGGCTTTGGGGTGTGCTGTGGCCATTGCGCTCACCATCGTCTTTGCCGACCAGATAGGTGCCTCGCTCATTCGTCCTGAGGTATGCCGCCTGCGTCCCTCTAACCTGGATAATCCGCTTTCCGAGTGGGTGCATATCGTGAACGGCTATCGAGGCGGGCGTTATGGCTTTCCCTCATGTCATGCTGCCAATACTTTCGGCCTGGCATTCTTTCTCTATTTTCTTTTTCGTAACCAAGTGTTGACGTACTTCATCATGCTGTGGGCGTTAGTGACGTGTTATTCGCGGGCTTACCTCGGTGTGCACTATCCGGGCGATTTGCTGGCCGGTGCTTTATTGGGTCTGGCGGGTGCAGGCTTGTGTTACGGGTTGTTTCGTTGGATATGCAAATATCGCAGGCCGGTGCTCCTGTTGGATATGTGGGTGCCGGTGTGTGTAGGGTGCCTGACCGTAGTGGGCATGCTAATTTATTCTTTCTTTTAAGTGCTAATTTATCGGGTTGTTTTCGGGCACGGATTTAGCTTCGCTCAAAACATCTTTTGATTATTACATTAATGTATTGTCACAGATTGCTCACGGGTTGCTTTTGTCATTCGTAGGCGGAACCACTTTTCATCTGTGGAATCCGTGTGTAATCCGTGCCTAAAACTAAATTCCCAATTATCATATATAAAAAACGCCCTCCCAGACAGAGCCGGGAAGGCGTTAGGGAACCTCGGTATGTCCATTTACATTATTACATCAGGAAGCCCAGCAAGATACCGGCGGCTACGGCCGACCCGATAACACCTGCTACGTTGGGGCCCATGGCATGCATCAGCAGATAGTTGGTGGGGTCGTACTCCAAACCGACAATCTGTGAGATACGGGCCGAGTCGGGCACGGCAGATACACCGGCGTTGCCGATAAGCGGGTTAATCTTGTTGTCTTTCTTCAAGAAGATGTTGAATATCTTCACGAAGAGTACGCCCGAAGCGGTAGCAATAAAGAATGATGCGGCACCGAGACCGAAAATCCACAAGGAGTCAGTCGTCAGGAACTCGGACGCTTGCGTGGAAGCACCTACCGTCAGACCCAGCAGGATGGTGATGGTATCAATCAGCGGACCGCTGGCGGTATTGGCCAAGCGACGGGTTACGCCACTTTCCTTCAACAGATTACCGAAGAACAGCATACCCAGCAAGGGGAGGCCGGACGGAACCAGGAAGCAGGTCAGCAGCAAGCCGATGATGGGGAACATCACTTTCTCCGTATGAGAAACTACGCGGGGCGGTTTCATGCGGATGAGGCGTTCGTGCTTCGTGGTCAGCAGACGCATGACGGGCGGTTGGATAACCGGAACCAAGGCCATGTAGGAGTATGCCGACACGGCGATGGCACCCATCAGATTTGGTGCTAACTTAGATGAAAGGAAGATAGCCGTAGGACCATCCGCACCACCGATGATACCGATGGCGGCAGCCTGCATGGGGTCGAACCCGATGGCCAGCGCAATCATGTAAGCGCCGAAGATACCAAATTGGGCGGCCGCGCCAATCAGCATCAGCTTCGGGTTGGATATCAATGCCGAGAAGTCCGTCATGGCGCCGATGCCCAAGAAGATGAGCGGCGGATACCAGCCGGACGTCACGCCCTGATACAAAATGTTGAGTACAGAACCTTGCTCATAGATGCCGACTTGCAATCCGGCTTCCATGTTGAAAGGTATGTTGCCGACGAGAATACCGAAGCCGATGGGGATGAGCAGCATCGGCTCGAACTCCTTGGCTACGGCCAAATAGATGAAGAACAAGCCTACCAAAATCATGATAAGGTGTCCTACCGTGGCGTTAGCGAAACCTGTATAGGTCCAGAAGTCGGCAAGGTTATTTCCAATAAAATCAATAAATTCTCCCATATTATTCGATGATTACGAGGTCAGTACCTTCGAGAACAGAGTCCCCTTTGTTTACATTGATGGCGGTAATCTTTCCGTCCTTGTCGGCGTTGATGTTGTTTTCCATCTTCATGGCTTCCAGAATAACAATGGTCTGGCCTTTCTTCACCGTGTCGCCCACATTCACTTTGATGTCAAGGATGACACCGGGCAGAGGTGACTTCACGCCCGACTTCCCACCGGAAGCGGCGGCAGGCTTCACTACCTGCGTGGTTTGTGCGGCTGGAGTGGTGGAGGCTTGTCTTACAACGGGTTTAATGACGGTAGCTTTCGGTTGTGGCGCTTTTTCCATTTCTACCTGATAATGGGTGCCGTTCACTTCGACATGGGCGATGTTGCCTTCGATGTCTCCAATGACTACTTTATAGGGATTGCCATTGATTTTGTATTTATATTCTTTCATTGTTCAGAATCTGATTAAGAGGTGATATTACTTTTTATGCGGTGTCTCGCGCAGGGTATAAATCTTCGAGCTCCAAGGCGAATAGCTGCGCTTTACGCGGGTGATGGTCAGCACGGTTTCTTCTACGTCGTGCACATCGCTCTGCATCTCGTGCAAGGCCATGGAGATGGCGGCGAATACTTCGCCCGGTGCCTGACCCAGCTTCTTTTCCTTGGCTTCGGCCTTGTCCGTGATACCCTTTGCGGCCATGGCTCTCTTCCGGCTTAAGGCTACGGATGCCTTACCGATGAAGCGGAAGGAAATGTAGAGGAGGATGAGACCGATGAATACTACCATCATAGCAGTGACGGACATGCCGATGCCCACGCTATCATGTTGCTCAAACTTCTCCATTTTTACGTTCTTGTCCAGCGTCTTGTTGTTGGTGCTGGGCGTAACGTATTTCTCGGCTGATTCGTCTTTCACTTCCCATTCAGGGGAAGCATCATCCACGCGGGCATACGATTGGTCGGCTTTCAACAGGCCGGCAGGAACGGTAATTTGGTCCAGCAGTTTCTTGCCCGAATCATACAGACCTATCCAGTTGGCTCTTTCTTTGTCCAATGTAAAATTGGTGTGGAAAGTCCCTCGGTTAGGCTTATCGTCCGCCCAAAACAAGGCGTGCTGGCGCGGTGCTATTTGGGTCAGCACGTCCCCTTTGGGGATGAAATACACGGCCGTGTCGCCCGGTTGGCTGGAGTGCTTCAAATAGCATCCCGCCAAGTTGGCTGAGCCGTACGATTGGTTGAATATTTCAATCCATGCGCTTTGTACGCCGTAGTCATCCTGGAAATTGGTCTCGTTGTCTACCAACACTTCGTTCAGTATCAACTTGCTTTCCCCTTCGACTCCGCATGAGGAGCATATTCCTAACGTCAAAAGCAATGAAAAGAATATTCCGATGTTCGTTTTCTTCATTGTAATGTTTTTTATTAGTTAGGAATTAGAGAGGAATGTTGCCGTGCTTCTTGGCCGGATTCGTCAGCTTCTTGGTCTGCAATTGTTGCAGGGCACGGATGATACGGAAGCGCGTGTTGCGCGGCTCGATGACATCATCAATGTAGCCATACTTAGCGGCATTGTACGGATTGGCGAACAACTTGGTGTATTCAGCTTCTTTCTCTGCCAGGAATTGAGCGGGATTCTCATGCTCTTTGGCCTCCTTGGCATAAAGCACTTCTACGGCGCCGGCACCACCCATTACGGCGATTTCGGCCGTAGGCCAAGCATAGTTCATGTCGCCACGCAACTGCTTGCAACTCATCACGATGTGCGAACCTCCGTAGGACTTACGCAACGTTACGGTTACTTTTGGCACCGTAGCCTCGCCATAAGCGTAAAGCAGCTTGGCACCGTGCAGGATGACGCCGTTGTATTCCTGGCCCGTGCCGGGCAGGAAGCCCGGTACGTCTACCAACGATACGATAGGTATGTTGAAAGCGTCGCAGAAGCGGACGAAGCGCGCCCCCTTGCGTGAAGCGTTGCTGTCCAACACACCGGCCAGATATTTAGGCTGGTTGGCTACCACGCCTACGGACTGGCCGTTGAAGCGGGCAAAACCGATGATGATGTTCTTGGCGTAATCTTTCTGGATTTCCAGAAATTCACCGTTGTCCACAATGGCGCCGATAACTTCGTACATATCATAGGGCTTGTTGGGGCTATCGGGGATGATTTCGTTCAGCGAGTCTTCCAAGCGGTCGATGGGGTCGGTGCAGTCAATGTAAGGCGGTTCCTCCAGATTGTTTTGCGGAATGTAGCTCAACAATTTGCGGATGAGGGCAAGTGCTTCTTCCTCCGTAGCTGCCGTGAAGTGTGTCACACCCGATTTGGTGGAGTGCACGCTGGCGCCACCTAAGTTTTCCTGCGACACGTCTTCGCCCGTCACGGTTTTTACCACCTTTGGGCCGGTCAGGAACATGTATGATGTACCTTCCATCATCAGCGTGAAGTCGGTCAAGGCGGGAGAGTAAACGGCGCCGCCCGCACAAGGACCGAAGATTCCGGAGATTTGCGGGATAACGCCCGAAGCCAGGATGTTGCGCTGGAAGATTTCAGCATATCCGGCCAAGGCGTTGATACCTTCCTGGATGCGCGCGCCACCCGAGTCGTTCAGGCCAATGACGGGTGCGCCCATCTTCATGGCTTTGTCCATGATGTGGCAGATTTTCAATGACATGGTTTCGGACAGGGAGCCGGCCGATACCGTGAAGTCTTGTGCGAAGATGTACACCAAGCGGCCTTCGATGGTGCCGCATCCGGTTACTACGCCATCGCCCGGATAATGTTTCTTCTCCATGCCGAAGTTGGTGCAACGGTGCTCTACGAACATGTCCATTTCCTCAAAGCTGCCTTCGTCCAACAACATGGCTATACGTTCGCGGGCCGTGTATTTGCCCTTATCGTGTTGCTTGGCAATCGCTTTTTCACCTCCACCCATGCGGGCTGCCGCACGGCGGTCGATAAGCTCTTTTATTTTTTCAAGTTGATTACTCATTATTTTCTTAGATGATTAATGGGTTTGAAAACTAAGTTTTATTGAATTACTTTCGGCTTATTCGGGCTTCTCGCAAAGTTCGGTCAACACGCCCAAAGTAGATTTCGGGTGAAGGAAGGCGATGTTCAGTCCTTCGGCACCCTTGCGCGGAGCTTTGTCTATAAGACGGATACCTGCGGCTTCGGCCGATGCCAGCGCGTTGGCCACGCCGTCCTCGATGGCGAAAGCCAAGTGGTGCATACCGCCTTTGCCATTGTTGTTCTCAATGAACTTGGCGATGGTGCTGTCCGGAGAAGTCGGCTCCAGCAGTTCAATCTTTACATCGCCCACCTTCAGGAAAGCGGTCTTAACTTTCTGATCCTCTACAGTCTCAATGTTGTAGCATTTCAGACCTAATACATTCTCATAATACGGCAGGGCTTCCTCGATGCTTTTTACGGCAATGCCCAAATGTTCAATGTGAGAAATCTTCATAACTTTATAATTTTTAATATATTAGTGTTACGATCAAATCCTTTTATAGGAATAATCGTACAAAGTAAGGCATTTCTTGCTGAATAGAGAAATTTTTCTTCAATTAATTGCGCTTTTCGGGCCGAAATCTCTTTTATAAGACATTATTGCTATTAACGCGAAACATTGTTGCCTTCAACGCGAAGTTTTTGCAATGTCAAAGCACTATTTTGATAGAGGATAAAGTTGAGTATGAAGCTCGCCTGAATTCGGGCAAATGCTTTTGAATCCTATCAAAAATAAGAAAACATCTTGCAAGGATTCATATAAATTCGTATGTTTGCACGCGAATCATTATCACATTATATGGAATTTATAATTATCCTACTTCTTTTAATTCTCAACGGCATTTTTGCCATGTACGAAATTGCGCTGGTATCGTCCAGTAAAGCACGACTGGAAACACTTGTCAGCAAAGGTAACAAACGGGCCAAAGGCGTATTGAGCCAACTCGAAGAACCGGAGAAATTTCTCAGCACTATTCAGATAGGTATCACGTTGATAGGCATTGTGTCCGGTGCCTATGGTGGTGCCAATATTGCGGACAATTTGGTGCCCTTGTTCAACCTCATCCCGGGTGCCGAGCCTTATGCCGCGGAGCTGGCCATGGTGACCACTGTAGCCATCATCACTTATTTGAGCTTAATCATAGGCGAGCTGGTGCCTAAAACCATCGCCATGAGCGACCCTGAAAAATGGGCCACACGCTTCAGCCCTTTCATGATTGTGCTGAGCAAAGTATCTTACCCTTTTGTGTGTCTGCTTAGTGCCTCTACGCGCCTTGTCAACCGCCTGATGGGTACGGCCAACACGGAGGAACGCCAGATTACGCAGGATGAAATAAAAATGATTTTACATCAAAGCTCTGAACAGGGCGTCATTGACAAAGAAGAGACAGAGATGTTGAAGGATGTATTCCGCTTCTCGGACAAGCGTGCCAATGACCTGATGACCTATCGCCGCGACATCGTGGTGTTGCATCCCGATGACACTCCCGAGCAAGTGTTGCAAACCATCCGCGAACAGCACTTTAGCAAATATCTGCTTGTGGAGCATGGCATGGACGAAATCATAGGCGTAGTGTCGGTGAAAGACATTATCCTGATGATGGGTAACACTGACCAGCATTTTGACCTGCGCAGCATAGCCCGCCCCGCCCAATTCATTCCTGAGAGCCTTTATGCGAAAAAGGTGTTGGAAATCTTCAAGAAGAATAAGAACAAGTTTGGCGTAGTGGTGGACGAATATGGCAATACGCAAGGCATCATTACCCTACACGACTTGACAGAAAGCATCTTTGGTGACATCTTGGAAGAGAACGAAACGGAGGAAGAAGATATTGTAACCCGTCAGGACGGCTCTTTGTTGGTAGAAGCTTCCATGAATATTGATGACTTTATGGAAGCAATGGGTATCCTTGATTATGAAGACTTGAAAGAAGAAGACTTTACCACCCTTTCCGGCTTGGCCATGTTCTTGGTTGGTCGTGTCCCCAAAGCTGGCGATACCTTTACATATAAAAATCTCCATTTTGAGATAGTGGATATGGATCGTGGCCGTGTGGATAAACTGCTTGTAATGAAAGATAAAGAAGAAGGGGAAGAGGAAGAGAAGGACGAATAACAAGGGTATTTGAGAATTTAGAGATTGGCTTAAGCTTAGTCCTCCTTGGGTAGGACTCGAGTCCTTCCTTGTTAGGACTACAGTCCTCTATAGGAAGGATTGGACAGGACTATAGGCTTGACGGGAGGTATAACCTGTTGTGTATTTCTCTTTTAACGACTCTTTTTGTCGTATCTGTTGAAAATAAAAAAGAGGATGTGCATGAATTTTGAAATGCGCATCCTCTCTTTTTTACTACGAACTATTGATTACAGATTCCTTCCGTGGCAGTTCTTGTACTTCTTACCGCTTCCGCAAGGACAAGGGTCGTTGCGACCGATTGTCTTGGGAGCACGGAACGGTTCCCGTTTAGGTTGTTCGCGCGTGTCGCGTGCGGCGGCTGCCTGCTGGTTGGGGTCGCTCAAATCCTGCTTTTGCTCTTGGTAACGGCTCATGTCCTGACGCTTTTCGGGAGCGGCCTGGCGTACTTCCTGCGGTTCCTGTACCGGTATCTGTCCGCGCATCAGGATGGAGATGGTCTCATTATTGATTTTGTTGACCATGGCGTCGAACAGGTTGACTGACTCCAATTTGTAAATCAGCAACGGGTCTTTCTGTTCATAGCTGGCATTCTGTACGGAGTGCTTCAGTTCGTCCAGTTCGCGGAGGTTCTCTTTCCACGCTTCGTCAATGACGTGCAGCAGGATGCTCTTCTCGAACGACTTCACAATCTCCTTGCACTCGCTTTCGTAAGCGGCTTTCAGGTTACAGGAGATGTTGTAGATGCGCTTGCCGTCGGTGATGGGAATCAGAATGTTCTCGTACATGTGGCCTTGGTTCTCATACACTTGCTTGATGACGGGGTAAGCTATCTGTGCCATACGGTCGGTCTTGCGCTTGAAGTTCTCCATGGCGGTGTCGAACGCCTTGTCGGCCAGCTTCTCTTTCTTTTCTTCCTTGAACTCTGCCTCAGTGAACGGCACTTCCATGGCGAGCGTCTGAAGCATGTCCATTTTGCAGTTCTCGTAGTCGGGAGCCTGTACGGCGTTGACGCAACGGTCCCATATCATGTTCACGATGTCCATGCCGATACGTTCGCCCATCAGTGCATGGCGGCGTTTCGTATAAACCACGGTACGCTGCTTGTTCATCACATCGTCATACTCCAACAGACGTTTACGGATACCGAAGTTGTTTTCCTCCACCTTCTTTTGGGCACGTTCAATGGATTTCGAAATCATGCTATGCTCAATCATTTCACCTTCCTTGAAGCCCAAACGGTCCATGACGCCGGCGATGCGGTCGGAGGAGAACAGACGCATCAGGTCGTCTTCCAATGACACGAAGAATACGGATGAACCCGGGTCACCCTGGCGTCCCGAACGACCGCGCAACTGACGGTCTACACGGCGTGATTCATGACGTTCCGTACCGATAATGGCCAAACCGCCCGCTGCTTTCACTTCGGGGCTCAACTTGATGTCGGTACCACGGCCGGCCATGTTGGTGGCGATAGTTACCGTACTGCTTTGTCCGGCTTTGGCCACAATCTCGGCTTCCTTCTGGTGCAGCTTGGCGTTCAATACGTTGTGGGGTATCTTGCGCATGTCGAGCATACGGCTCAGCATCTCGGAGATTTCTACGGAAGTAGTACCTACCAGCACGGGACGTCCGGCCTGTACCATCTTCTCTATTTCTTCGATGACGGCTTTGTATTTCTCGCGTTTGGTCTTGTACACGCGGTCGTTCATGTCGATACGGGCGATAGGGCGGTTGGTGGGGATGACCACCACATCTAATTTGTAGATGTCCCAGAACTCGCCTGCTTCCGTCTCTGCCGTACCGGTCATACCGGCCAGTTTGTGGTACATACGGAAGTAGTTCTGAAGGGTGATGGTGGCAAACGTCTGCGTAGCGGCTTCCACTTTTACGCCTTCTTTGGCTTCGATGGCCTGGTGCAGACCGTCGGAGTAGCGGCGGCCTTCCATGATACGGCCCGTCTGCTCGTCCACAATCTTCACCTGTCCGTCTATGACGACGTATTCATCATCTTTCTCGAACATGGTGTAAGCTTTCAGCAACTGGTTGATGGTATGCACGCGTTCGGACTTGATGGCGTAGTTCGTGAGCAGTTCGTCCTTCTTGGCCAAACGTTCCTCTTCGGTGAGTCCTTGCTCGTTCTCCAGTTCGGAAAGTTGGGCGGTGATGTCCGGTAAGACAAAGAACGTGGGGTCGGAAGATTTGCCGCTGATGAGGTCTACACCCTTGTCGGTCAGGTCTACGCTGTTCAGCTTCTCATCGATGACGAAGTAGAGCGGGTCGGTCACCTCGTGCATACGCTTGTTGTTCTGCTCCATGTAGATTTCCTCGGTCTTCAACATGCCGGCCTTGATGCCTTGCTCGCTGAGGAACTTAATCAGCGGCTTGTTCTTGGGCAGGGCCTTGTGGCTGCGGTATAAGGTCAGGAATCCTTCTTCCTGCTCTTTCTTGTCGTCCGAGGCTATCAGACGTTTGGCGTCGGCCAAGTATTGAGTAGCCAGTTTCTTCTGGGCTTCTACCAGGCGTTCAACCAGCGGTTTTAATTGCTCAAAGAGTTGGTCGT
This sequence comes from uncultured Bacteroides sp., assembly GCA_944322285.1. GTDB lineage: Bacteria > Bacteroidota > Bacteroidia > Bacteroidales > Bacteroidaceae > Bacteroides. Next base: position 21,800 of record CALUOR010000009.1, on the reverse strand, counting down.
CGCCTTTGGGGACGGGTCCGGAGATGATAAGCGGCGTACGGGCATCGTCTATCAACACGGAGTCCACCTCATCGACAATGGCGTAATTGTGCTGACGTTGTACCAAGTCCTTGGGACTGATGGCCATGTTGTCACGCAGGTAGTCGAAACCGAACTCATTGTTGGTACCGAACGTGATGTCGGCCAAGTAAGCCTGACGGCGCGCTTCGGAGTTGGGGCGGTGCTTGTCGATGCAATCCACACTCAAGCCATGGAACATGTAGAGCGGTCCCATCCATTCGGAGTCACGTTTGGACAGGTAGTCGTTCACGGTCACTACATGTACGCCGTTTCCGGTCAGTGCGTTGAGGAATACGGGAAGTGTAGCTACCAGGGTCTTACCTTCACCGGTTGCCATCTCGGCGATTTTGCCTTTGTGCAATACGACACCACCGAACAGCTGTACATCGTAGTGTATCATGTTCCAGGTAATTTCGTTACCTCCGGCCATCCAATGGTTTTGGTAGATGGCTTTGTCGCCCTCGATGCGCACAAAGTCCTTCGTGGCGGCCAGTTGGCGGTCGAAGTCGTTGGCGGTCACCACGATTTCCTCGTTTTCGGTGAAGCGGCGTGCAGTGGACTTCACGATGGCGAAAGCTGTAGGCAGCACTTCGTCCAACGCTTTCTCGTAGATGTCCAGTATTTCTTTCTCTAATTTATCTATCTGATTGAAAAGGTTCTCGCGGTCTTCCAACTCGGTTGTTTCCACGGAGGCTTTCAACTCGTCCACCTTGGCGCGTTGAGTGGCCGCGGAGTTGCGGATGTAAGCTTTCAACTCTTCAGTCTTGGCGCGCAGGGCGTCGTTGTCCAGTTTGTCGATTTCGGGATAAGCGGCTTTCACCTTGTCTACCCACGGTTGTATCTCCTTCATGTCACGGGTGGACTTGTTTCCGAAAATCGAACTCAGAAATTCATTAAATCCCATGTCTTTATAGTTGTTTTTATTTATTATTAGCTAAATGATTTACAGATGCTTTGCGTGCGCAAAGGTAAGGAAAAAATTTCAAAGTTCAAGAGGTTGGGAGTTACAACCGTTAGGAGAACGGATGCGCATCACCCGGCATAGGGTAGGAGCCACACGGTCGGCGCAGACGGGTACCTTAATGGTTTCCGCCTTCACGTTTCCGCCCAGCCATATCATCGGGGTGGGCGTGTTGGCCACACGGACGGCACGGCTCTCGTTGGGGTTTTCATGTACGACGGTCCATCCGGGCAGCACCTCGATGACGAAGTCGCCCGAACGTTTCCGGTGATAAGCGTTGCGCACAAGCTCCATCTTGGGTGACCAGGAGCCTAAAAGCAACGTATGTGATGTATATACTTGGTCTACTCCGCTGAATTGCACCAGAAAAGCCGCTGATTTCTCCAGGATGTCCGTCAAGTCCAGTTGCTTGTCTTCTATCAGCTTGTGGTTGAGATAGATTTGCCGGTCGTAGAAGGCTTCCACATATTGTCCTTCGCCATAAGTGGCCATCAGGAACATGTTGAGCAACATGGCGCATCGGTTCAGGTGAAACTCTCCGCCGGGGATGCGGTAGATGCCCGTGTCGGCCGGTTCGGGGTCGGCATAGCCGGTGGAGGCGATGCAGAGCACCAGGTTGTGCAGCCCTATCTTGTGGTCGAGCAGGTCGAGCAACGTGGCGATACTACGGTCTAAACGGACATACGTGTCCTGCATCTCCATGGCGCACTCGCGGGTGCTGTAATGATTGTAATTGCCCGCATAGTAGGTCAGCGAGAGCATGTCGGTCACGTCATCCTTACCGATGCCGCTCTTGTCCAATAGTTCGGCCGCCAACAGGTTTACTTCGTCATTGGCCATCGGGCTGACTTTCAACCGGCGGAACTTGTTGTCTTTTTCGGCATTGAACACATATTTGAAAGGCTCTGTGCGCCAGTCGGGCAGGTATTTGTAGTCCGCCAGGGGGCGCAGGGGCGTCCATTCTATATCCTTGATGCGGAAATCCACGGAGCAGGAGTCGTTGTAGCGGCTCAGCCATTCGGGGAAGTCTTTGTAATAGGTCGTTCCACACCATTTCCCCGTCACTTCGTTTATCCAGAAAGCCCCGTCGCCCGCATGGCCCGCACTCAAGATGGCGGCATCGCGGAAGGGAGCGACGGCATATACTTTGCCCGCGTTGCGTGTAGCTATCTTCAATTCGTCGGCCACGGTAGACGTAAGCAGCCGCGAAGGCGAACTGTTCAAGTCCGTGGAGTACCCCATGAAGTCGGGGTCGTCCACACAACTGCGCGCGGTCAGCGTGGACACGTCCAGCCAGCGGTTGGCGATGATGCCATGCGTGGAAGGCGGACATCCGGTGCAGAGGGTGGCGATGCCCGATGAACGGTCGGGCTTGTCAAACGGCATTTCGATTTGCCTGTACACTTTCCCCTCGCGCAACAGGCGTTTGAAGCCTTTCTCTCCATAAAGCGGGGAGAAGTTCTCCAGATAGTCCGTGCGTAGCTGGTCGATGGTCAGCGTGACCACCAACTTGGGAGCCGCGGGCAACGGTTGCGCCTGCATGCCTCCGAAGGTCAATGCCAGTATGGAAGTAATCAGCCCTTTCTTCATCGTCTTGCTTGTTTTCGACTAATTATAATGTTGCTTGCTGAGCGAACCAGCAAACACAGTGCCAAAGGTAACACTGCTAAATGGATTTCTTGCGGTATGATGCCCAATAACAGTATAAATAATGTTAAAACTGCTCCGTTGGCCGCCATATAGTAGCTCGTCCGCTTCTTTATGACCTTGCGAAGCAGGAACGGAAGGCATAAGAGGTGGAGCGGATGGAAGACAAAAAGCACGTAGTTGGAGCCTACCGCCGGGTGTTGGGAGAAGAATGCCAACACCGTCCAAAAGCATCCGGCCACGCCCGCCAGAAAGAACAGCAGCAGGTCGATGCCCCACAGGCTCTTTCCTTTCCGAATCCCTATCCATGTGGCGATGCCCACCACGAGCAAAAGGAACAGGGCCGCTTGCAAAGGCGAAGGATAGGCCGCCTCTTTCTCTCGCGCATCGGCGGGAATGGCGAGGACTTGTTCGGTGTCGGACACTAAGGGGCGCACGTCCGTGCTGTCCGCCAAGGTGGCCGAAGCGAAAAAGTCTTTCACATAAAAGGGGGCGAACATCATCTGCCTCCGGTTGATGGGACGGTCGGCTTCGCTCCCTAAGCACATGTCTATGCCGAAGCGTGCCCACGGATGTCCCTCGCAATATTGGTGGACGATGTCGCGGAAGCTGCGCCCCGTGTCCGTGCTCTCCATGTCTTCAGCGTAGCGCAGACGGCCTTCCGTGGCCCTTTCCACCTGGTCGCGCGGGCGGGTGGCGCAGTTGTCATAAAAGAAGTTGTAGCGGTAGACCCGGTTCTCCGGCCTGTAATTCTCTTCCAGTTGGCCGATGAGCCGTTGTTTCTCCTCCGTAGTCAGGTTCAGCGTCTGTTGCCACACGTCCCGTCCTTCCATCCAATAACCGGCGAGGAAGCGGCGGAAGTCCGTCACGCCCAGCTGGTAATCCGTCTCGCCCAGCGTGAAGCGCAGGATGAAGTTAGGGGTGTCGAAACTGAACAGGCCATAGTTGAACACCACGTCCACGCCCCGGTTCCGGTCCTCGTAGCGGATGGCCGTGTGCCCGAAGAGGGAGTAAATCTCCGTTCCCGGTCCGCACGTCAGCAGGCTGAGGCGTACGCTGTCCTTGCCGGACATCGCCTGCGCCTCTGCCGCCCGCATACTCAAGCAGGGCAGTAGAAGCCATGTTATATATATAATAATGGTGTAAACGGAGCGTCGCATCTGTCTTTCATTCGTTTTTGCGCCCGCAAAGATAACTTTTTTATGTGAAGTTTTCCCTATCTCTTACTTAATTTTGGGATAATCTGTGTACCTTTGCATCCGTTTTGTAGGAATCTGATATGACCACACCGACTAAGAAAAATGTTTCTGCCCCAAAGGGCATGGCAAAATCCCGCCGCCGCACCGCCGGATCGAAAAGAGGAAAACGGCATAAAGAGGTCCAAGTTTCTGCGGAGCGGATGATGCCCGCATGGGTGCGCGTAGCTTTGGCTGTCTGCATTGTGCTGGTGTTTGCTTCGGGTTTCTATTATTTCTTTATCCGTCCGTACGCCTATCGTTGGAAGCCGTGTTATGGTTCGAAGGGATATGGCGTATGCATGCCTTGCGATTATGAAGTGCATGGCATTGATATTTCCCACTATCAGGGAGCTATTGATTGGGATGAATTAGCGCGGACGCATGGGGGCGAGTTTCCCATACGCTTCATTTTCATGAAAGCTACGGAGGGGGGCGATCATAGCGACCATACCTTTCGCCAGCATTTCGACTCGGCACGCAAGTATAATTTCATCCGGGGGGCTTATCATTTCTTCCGTCCTCATACGGATGCGCGCAAGCAGGCCGATTTCTTCATTCGCAACGTGAAGCTGGTGCCGGGCGACCTTCCTCCGGTGCTCGATGTGGAAGACCATGGAAAGCGCAACAAGGAGGATTTGCAGCAAGCGGTGAAGACGTGGATGGATTCCGTAGAGGCTCACTATGGCGTGAAGCCCATTCTTTACACCTCGTATAAATTCAAGATGCGCTATTTGGACAATCCTGTTTTCAACGAATATCCTTATTGGATAGCTCATTATTATGTAGATTCGGTGCGTTATAAGGGGCGTTGGCATTTTTGGCAGCATACGGATGTGGGTACGGTGCCGGGCGTTGAGGAGGAAGTCGATCTTGATGTGTTCAACGGCACTTTGGAGCAGCTCGATTCGCTGAGGCTGAAATGAGGCTTGTCAGAGCTTCAGCACCACACGGTCGCCCAGCCGCTTGGCCATGAGGCTTTGCACTTGGCGCAGTTCGTTGTAGCGTTGCATCACGGCGGTGCATTGCTCGTTGTCGTTCGCTACGGCGGGATCTTGTAACGCTTTGAGGATGTGTTTCAATTCCTCGTTCACAATGGCAAACTTGAAGTTTATCATCAGTGTAGGCACCAGTTCATACAATCGTTCATCGTCCGTCACAATCTTCTGCGCTTTCGAATGGTATTTGCTCAATTGGTAACGGTCGCTTATCAGGTCTGCGCTGAGTTGTCCGATAGCCGGGTCAGGATGATTCAGAAAATAGTGTTCGGCCACAAATCCCGATTGCTGCACCTTCTCGGCGGCTTCTGCCAAGATTTGCCGATGTAGCGGATTGTGAAAAGACAAATCGTCTTGCTGCAAATCGGCCACGACATATTCGATAACAGTTACGGGATGTTCATTCCCTTCTTCATCGGTCACATTACACATCACCCGTTCTCCATAGCGCACAATCATTTGGATAATCTGTTGCTCGTATTGATAAAACTCTTGCCCTTCTTTCCCTTCTTGGGGAATGAATGAAGTATAAGACGTGTCGGCGGGTATATTCTCTGCTTCTATTTCCGGCGGAGGAGGTAAGGTTTCCCCTTCGGGAGCGGTAGCCACAGGTGCTTCGGATATCGGAGCTTCCGTCTGTATGTTGCGCCGGCGTTCCCGTTCACGTTGCTCGGCACGCTGTTCGGCTTCTTTCTCGCGCCGTTTGGCCACTTCGGACACCAACAGGCGGTCTTCTACATGCAACAGTTGGGCGCATTCCTTGATATAGACATCGCGTACAATAGCTTCGGGAATGACCGATATGCTTTGCACGATGTTGCTGATGAGCTCTGCCCGTTTGATGGGGTCTCGTCCCGCATCCTCCAGCAGCAAGTTGGTTTTGAAGCGGATGAAGTCCGTCTCATGTTCATCGAGGAAAGCGCGCATTTCCGTGCTGTTGTGCTTGCGGGCAAAAGAGTCGGGGTCGTCTCCATCGGGCAAGAGGCAGACTTTGACGTTCATTCCTTCTTCCAGCAGCATGTCGATACCGCGCAGAGAGGCTTTGATGCCCGCCGCGTCGCCGTCGTAAAGCACGGTCATGTTGCTCGTGAAGCGATGTATCAGCTTGATTTGTTGCGTGGTGAGCGCCGTGCCCGAGGATGCCACCACGTTCTCGATGCCGCTTTGATGCATGGAGATGACGTCCGTGTAACCTTCCACCATGTAGCAGCGGTCCTGCTTCACAATGGCCTGCTTGGCTTGGTAGATGCCGTACAGCTCGTTGCTTTTGTGATAGATTTCTGATTCCGGCGAGTTGATGTACTTCACCTTCACACCCTTGGTGGCGGCTGCCAACACACGTCCGCCAAAAGCCACCACCTTGCCGCTCAACGTATGTACGGGGAAGATGACGCGCCCCCAGAAACGGTCGCGCAGGCGGTGGTCTTCCGTCTCGTAGCAAAGTCCTGTTTTCACAAGGTAATCTTTCTGATAACCTTTGGCCAATGCTTCTTTGGCAAAGGCGTCGTGACTCTCGGTGCAGTAGCCCAACTGAAATTTCTCTATGATGTCGTCGCGGAAACCACGGCTGCGGAAGTAGGCCATGCCGATGCTCCGCCCTTCTTCCGTCTCGCGCAGGGTGTGGCGGAAGTAGTCGTTGGCAAATTGGTTGACAACGAACAGACTTTCACGCTCCGTATGGACGGCTTTCTCCTCGTCCGACAATTCGCGTTCCTTTATTTCGATGCCGTATTTCTTGGCCAGATAGCGCAAAGCCTCCGGGTAAGCGAGTTGTTCGTGCAGCATGATGAAGTGCACCGGGTTTCCTCCCTTGCCGCAGGCGAAGCACTTGCAGAGGTTTTTGGCGGGCGATACGTAGAAAGACGGCGTCTTGTCGTCGTGGAAAGGGCACAGACCCACATAATTCACCCCGCGCTTGCGCAGGGTGACAAAGTCGGACACGACATCGTATATCTGTGCCGCGTCCATAATGCGGTCTATGGTTGCGTGGTCTATCATCTGTGTAACGGCGAGCAAAGTTACGAATGTTTTCCCAAATGGCAAATAGGGGACGAATTATACTAACTCATCCTTTCCGCATTTTTTTGTATTCTCGTGGAGATACTCCCATAATTTTACGGAAGAGCCGTGAAAAATAATAGGTGTCTTCAATGCCAATTTTGTAGCTGATTTGATTGATTTTCATATTGGTGAAATCTAATAATTGACATGCCTGTTGTATTTTGAGTTGATTGAAATAGGCTAATGGCGAGTATCCTGTGCGTTTATTAAATAAAGTCAAAAAATGCGAGGTGGAGTAGCCTACATGCTTGGCGATTTCATCAAGGCTTAATTTTTTTTCGATATTTTCTTTCATGAAATGGATGGCAGAGGATATGATGTCGTATTGCTTGTTCATGGTCCCGGCATCACGGAATTGTTGCAAGAAGCGGAGAGTGCTCAAGTAATGATAAAAGGTGGAACAAGCCAACAGCAGATTGTCGTGACTATATCCCATTTCCAAAATGTGCAATATTTCTTCAAACAATTCATTCCTTACATAAATTCGCGAATGGATGCTTGGTTTGATTTCGATTGGCTCTTGGACGTCAGGTATGAAGTAGGATGCGAACTTTCCTTTGAAATGTATCCAATAGATTGTCCACGGATTGTGTTCGTTTGCGCCATAGGCATGAGGTTGGCCTGCCGGGAGGATGAAATATTGGTTGGCAAAGACTTGATATGTATGTCCGTTTAACGTAAACCATCCGTTTCCTTCAGTGCAATAGATAAATACGTATTGATTAATGGGCTCTTTTCGTTCACAATAGTGATAAGATGCTTTGGGGTAAAAGCCGATGTCTGTAATGTGCAGAATAGCTGATAATGGATTATTTTCCATTGTTTTGATCACGGTCGGGGGCAGCACAAGCGCTCTTTGTCCTTTAAATCCTATTTCCTTTCTTATAAGTGTTTCCATGGCTTTAATCGTAGATTTAAGACAAAGGTAGAAAATAATCTGTATATAGTATGGTATCTTCGGATTAAAAAAACGGGTTTTAGGCTTAGATGAACATCAATCGGGATATCGTCTATATCTTATTGTTTTTATCTATTTTTTATGTTCTGTATATTGGCTTATTTTGCGATAAATCTTAGAAACTTAATTGTTATGATGAAACATATAATTTCACTGGTAATAGCTTGCGTTGCGGTTTCTTCTGTTTGTTCGCAATCTCCGATAGATTATGTGAATCCTCTCATTGGCACCAATGGTATGGGGCATACTTTTCCGGGAGCTTGTGTGCCGTTCGGTTTGGTACAACTCAGTCCTGATACGGATACAATTCCTCACAATGTAGACGGTATCTATCAGAAGGATGTGTATGCTTATTGTGCCGGATATCAATACGGGGACAGTACCATTGTGGGGTTCAGTCATACGCATTTGAGCGGAACCGGACATTCTGACTTGGGAGACATTCTAATTATGCCTGCAACGGGTGAAGTGAAATTGAATCCGGGTCGTGCCAGACATCCGGGAGAAGGATATCGCTCGCGTTTCAGTCATGCTTCCGAGAAAGCATCGCCGGGTTATTACGAGGTGATGCTGGCGGATTATGGCATTCGTGCGCAGCTGACCGCTACGCAACGGGTCGGTATACATAAATATACATTTCCCAAAGGGCAAGGTGGTCATCTGATTCTTGACTTATTGCATGGCATTTATAATTATGATGGAAAAGTGCTGTGGGTAAGTTTGCGTGTGGAGAATGATACGCTTCTGACCGGCTATCGCATTACCAATGGTTGGGCACGTACTAATTATATTTATTTTGCCATATCTTTGTCGCAGCCCATATGTGATTATGGATGTAAAGACAAGGAAAAAGTGCTTTACAATGGATTTTGGAGGCGTTTTAATCAAGAACGAAACTTCCCTGAGATGGCCGGACGCAAGCTGGTGGCTTATTTCCATTTTGATACAGCGCATAATCCGGAACTGACAGTGAAAGTGGCTTTATCAGCCGTAAGCACTGAAGGAGCGCTTAAAAATCTGTATGCTGAAACTGCCGGAAAAAGCTTTGAACAATTGGCCGCTAATGCCTCCCGAACTTGGAATGATGAACTGGTACGTTTTCAAGCAGAAGGCTCGTATGACCAGATGACCATGTTCTATACTTCACTTTACCATACCATGATTAATCCTTCGGTCTACATGGATGTAGATGGTCTGTATCGTGGTACCGATCAAAATATTCATCGGGCGGAAGGATTTACTAACTACACGGTTTTTTCATTATGGGACACTTATCGGGCAGAACATCCTTTCTTGAATCTCTTTCAGCCTCATCGTGCGGCTGATATGGTGCAATCTATGATTAGGCATCAGCAGCAGAGTGTGCATCACATGTTGCCCGTCTGGAGCCACATGGGTAATGAGAATTGGTGTATGAGTGGCTATCATGCGGTATCTGTGTTGGCTGATGCTGTGGCCAAAGGCGTATATACTGATTATAAGAGTGAAGCTTTGAGAGCGATGCTTGAAACTTCTATTGTGCCTTATTACGAGGGAGTAGGAACTTATATGGAGCTGGGGTATGTGCCTTTAGAGGAAAGTGGAACATCGGCTTCCAGTACATTGGAATATGCTTATGATGATTGGAGTATTTATTATACAGCTTTAAATGAAGGCAGTCGTAAGGTGGCCGAAACTTATCGGAAACGTGCTCTAAATTATCTCAATATTTATGATGCGGCTATCGGTTTTGCCCGTCCAAAATACAGAGACGGTACATTTAAGCAAGATTTTGATGTATTGCAGACGCATGGCGAAGGTTTTATCGAAGGAAATTCTTGGAATTTTTCTTTCCATGTGCCTCAGGATGTGCCGGGCATGATGCATTTGATGGGGGGTGAAAAAACTTTTATTGACAGACTGGACAAACTTTTTGTAATGGAGTTACCCCAAAAATACTACGAAAAAAATGAAGATATTACGGCCGATTGTTTGTTGGGCGGTTATGTACATGGTAATGAGCCGAGTCATCATGTGCCTTATCTTTATGCATGGACTTCTCAACCTTGGAAAACTCAATACTGGGTGCGCGAGATATTGAACCGTATGTATCGCAATGATATTGATGGCTTGAGTGGCAATGATGATTGTGGTCAAATGTCTGCTTGGTATCTTTTTTCTGTTATGGGCTTCTATCCTGTTTGTCCGGGTACAGACCAGTATGTGTTAGGCGCTCCTTATTTGCCTTATTTGAAAATGAGGCTTCCTAATGGAAATATGTTAGAGATTGTTGCTCCGAAAGTAAGCGACAGGAATCGTTATGTATATTCAATGAAGATAAATGGAAAAAAATATGAGAAACTTTATATTACTCATCAAATGCTGCTGGAAGGTGGACGATGGGAGTTCGATATGGATGCCAAACCAAATAAAGACAGGGGAATAATGGTGGCAGATAAGCCTTATTCAATGACAACCGAGAACGAGATAAATTAACGATATGTAGAACCGCTATTCCTTCTTGGAGAATAGTATTAGTAATTTTAGGTATGAAACGTGTATACTTTTTATTGACATTACTTTGTTGTATAGGTCTGTTAAAGGCAGAGACCATACAAGTGGGTGCTGACAACAAGTCTTGGACCTTGCATACGAAATCGGCAGTCTACCATTTGGCTGTGTCAGAAGCCGGTTCAGTAGAAATGTATTTTTGGGGTGGAAATGCTTATCAAGCAGAGTTGTCCCATCGTGCTTTAGGCCCTGAGGTGGCGGTGAGAGGTGGATTCTCAGCAAATACTCCCATGTTGGAGGTGGTATTCGATGACCAAGTAAGAGCCGTTGAATTACAATTCGTCCGTGCAGAAGTGAAAGAAATTGAGGGTTATCCTTCATTGGTTATTTATCAGAAAGATGTTCATTATCCATTGTCTGTCATTGAGTATATTCGTGTATTACCGGAATATGATTTGTTGGAAAAATGGATGGAAGTAGAGAACACAGGGAAGAAGAAGTCATTATTAATAGAGAATGCTCAATCAGGGACGTTCTTTATTCCGCGTGGTAATTATGAATTGACTCATCTGTCGGGGGCGTGGGGAAACGAATTCTTGCCGAATAAGACACTGCTTACCCAAGGCATCAAAACGTTACAGGTAAAGGATTTCCGCTCTTTTGGCTCATCTTTTTATGCATTGAGTGAAGTGGGTCAGGGAACTGAAACTGCCGGGCACTATTGGTATGGGACGTTGCAATATAGCGGCAATTGGAGAGTTGATTTCGAGAAATACACTTCAGGTGAACTCCAAGTCACTTCCGGTGTTAACTATTGGGATCAGTCCATTACGTTGCAAGCGGGGACTTCTCTTGTTACTCCTAAGATGGTTATTGGATACACGGAAGGTGGTATGGAAGGCGTTTCGTTGAGTTTGGCCGGTTACACGCGTGAGCAAATACTGCATCCCAACCATCGTGACAAGGTTCGCCCGGTACTTTATAATAGTTGGTATGCTACGGCATTTGACGTTAACGAACAGCATCAACTGGCTTTGGCGAAAATTGCGAAAGAGATAGGAGTAGAGGTCTTCGTCATTGATGACGGTTGGTTCAAAGGACGAGTGAATGACAAAGCCGGACTGGGCGATTGGACGGTTGACAAAACGAAGTTCCCTAACGGCTTGAAGTCATTGATTAGCAAGATAAACGACATGGGACTGGATTTCGGCATTTGGATAGAGCCGGAAATGGTGAATCCGAACAGTGACTTGTACCGTGCCCATCCGGATTGGGTGTTTCATTATCCTAACCGTACACGGCATGAACAACGCAATCAGTTGATATTGAACTTAGCTCGTGAAGATGTCTATCAATATTTGTATGACAGTTTTTCTTCATTACTGCGTGAAAATAACATCAAGTATATCAAATGGGATATGAATCGTGCTTTGGCCGATGCGGGATTTCCTTCAGCCAAAATGGAAGAACAGCGTGCAGTTCGTATGAAATATGTGGAGAATTTGTATCGCTTGTTTAACGCTTTGCGTACGGAATTTCCAGATGTCTGGTTTGAAAATTGTGCGAGCGGAGGTGGACGAATTGATTTAGGTATGATGCGGTTGACCGATTGCAATTGGGTGAGTGATAATACGGATCCTATTGACCGTACGTTTATACAATATGCATATTTGAATGCATTCCCTGCTAATTCCATGATTAGTTGGGTGACACAAGAGGATTGGCATAGACAGAATCCTTCATTAGAATTTAAGTTTGATGTCTCCATGAGTGGTGTCTTAGGCATAGGATATGATATTACAAAATGGAATGAACAAGAAAAAGAGTTGGCTCGTAAAAAAATAGCCCAATATAAGTCCATTCGTGAAACAGTACATAAAGGAGATTTGTATCGGCTTGTATCTCCTTTTGAGACTAACCGCAGTGTGCTTCAGTACGTAAACAAAGCCGGTGAGGAATCCGTCTTATTTGTTTATAATCTGGCTGAATATCCGGAGAATGCAGTTTTGAAAACAACGTCATCTCGTTTGGTAAGGTTGAGAGGCTTGCAGGAAGATGGGCACTACCGGATAGAAGGTGTAGAGGGCGTTTATACAGGAAAGATGCTGATGAATATTGGTATTGTTCTTCCTCTGCGTGGAGCTTACAAGAGCAGCATAATCCGTATTTGTAGAGTCGGTTAGTATTTTTATTATATTTCGGATATTGGCTATAGGCAAGTACTGAATATATTTTGTTCAGTACTTGTTCAAGGAGATTGTATACCTATTGCGCATTGTGTCGGAACAGTCTGAAAATGCGATTGCAAAAGTATTCAATATGAAATGGTCAAGTATCCTTGGATAAATGCTCAAGTATCCAATAATATTTGGTCAAGTAACTAATGATACTTGAAAAAGCTCTTCTCTAAAGGAGTTTGTCCGTTTGCGGAATTGTGATCCATCGTTCCTGTATGAAACTTAGATTGGGAGATATTTGTGTTTATTTTTATATTATTGTTCAACAAATTTATTATACCATGAGAAGAAGTAAAAAAGTTTTTTGTAACATGTGCAGAATGCACAAGGTTATGAGTCTGGTATGTTGCATTTGTGCAATGCAGTTTGTGGGAATGATGCCAATTGTCTCGGCTGAGACTATGACGAGTTCCTATGTAGAGCAAGGGAGAACGGTGACAGGCACGGTGAAAGATGTTGCCGGTAATCCTTTGATTGGCGTGTCGGTTCAAGTGAAAGGAACTTCGAATGGTGTTATTACGGATTTGAACGGAAAGTTTTCCGTTTCAGTATCACCGGGCGATGTGCTGATATTTTCTTATGTGGGCATGATTACTCAGGAAATCTCTACGGATGGAGTAAGTGCTTTAAACGTAAAAATGGAAGAAGATGCAGCCGCGTTGGATGAAGTGGTAGTTATTGGATACGGTACGGTGAAGAAGAGTAATTTGTCTGGTGCTGTATCGTCAGTTTCAGGCGATGAGATTCAGAAACTTCCTTCTGCTAATTTAAGTCAAGCGTTGCAGGGTAATATTTCAGGTCTGTATACATTGCAAAGCGATCGTTCTCCTGGAGCTAGTGTGTCGTTGAACATTCGTGGAAATAACTCTTTTTCAGGTGGCTCGCCTTTATTCATTGTAGATGGTTTTCCAATTGCCTCTAATGGTGGACTTAATTCAATTAATCCTAATGATATTGAGTCTATTAGCGTGCTGAAGGATGCTTCTTCTACGGCTATCTATGGTGCTCGTGCCGCGAATGGTGTTGTATTGATAACCACGAAGTCCGGAAAGGTTGGGAAACCGGTGTTAGAAGTAAATGCTTACTGGGGCATCAGCCATTTTAATAATCCGATAGAAATGATGAACGCTGAGCAGTTCGCCCAATTGAGACGCGATTCTTATGCCATGGATGGAATTGAAATGCCGGACAATGCTTTCTTGTCAACAGAACAGCAAATGCTGAATGCCGGACGTAGTACAAATTGGTGGAACGAGGTAACAGGGCAAGCACGTCTGACACAGAACTATCAGATTTCTTTCAGTTCAGGAACGGAAAACACGAAAGTACATGTGGGTGCCGGATTCTTTGACGAACAAGGTATTGTAAACAATACTGGCTTTATTCGTGGAAATTTGCGCCTGAACGTTTCACAGAAGTTTGGTGACCGTGTAACGTTATCTACATTCAATAATGTAAGTTTGGTTTCTCAGAAAGGTACCAATGCTACAAATGTGCTTTTCCCTGCCATGGTGGGCAATCCTATGTCACCTGTTAAGGATGAAAATGGTGAATATTATGCTATGATACAAAATGCTTTGGGTACTCCACGTGCCAATCCTGTGGCATTCTCTGACTTACCCAAGAATCATGTGATGGAACCTCTTATTACTTCCTCTTTGGCTTTGGATATAAAATTGTTGGATGGTTTGAAGTTGCGCACACAACTTTCAGGTGAAATTGATAGTTGGCGACAAAATTTTTATAATCCACGCTCCATTAGTGGAGAGGACGAAATGAATGGTCGTATTAGTGGTGGATACGCTTACATTACTTCTACGGTGAATTACAATTGGATTAGCGAGACTACGTTATCCTATAACAAAACATTCAAGGATATTCATAATATAGATGCGGTAGTCGGCTTCTCTGCTCAACAGAATCGTTGGGAAACTGTCACAGCTTCGGCTTCCGGATTTGCAAGTGATGTCTACGAATCTTACAATTTGGGCGCATCGACCGGTGAAGCACGAAAGCCTTCTTCAGATTTACAAGAATGGAGCATGTTGTCTTATATTGGACGGGTCGTATATACGTTGAAGGATAAGTATATTTTTACTGGTAACATGCGTATTGATGGTTCCTCGCGTTTCGGAGCGAATAATAAGTACGGCTATTTCCCCAGTGGAGCTGTGGCATGGAGAATGTCTGAAGAAGATTTTATGAAAGACCTCAGTTGGTTATCTGATCTGAAACTGAGGGCTAGCTATGGTTTGTCGGGAAATGCAGATGCTTTGTCTCCTTATCAGACGATGGCTCGGTTAAGTACCGGATCCTATAATTTTAATGGAAACGAAGCGGCTGGATATTACGAATCCAATATGCCTTCTTCTGATTTGAAATGGGAAACCACTAAACAGTTCGATTTAGGATTTGATTTGTCTGTTTTCAATCGCCGTTTGAGTTTGACATTTGACTATTATTATAAGAATACGAAAGACCTGATTCGTAACATTGAAATACCTGCGGTTGCCGGTTTCCCGGATACGTATGCCAATATGGGTAATTTGCGTAATCAAGGTTTTGAGTTGGAGATTAATTCTGTCAATTTTGACCGTGAATTTGTTTGGAGAACCTCTTTTATGATTGCTGCCAATAAGAATAAACTAACTTCGTTGGGTGACGGTTCCGATCGCATTGGCACTACACATTGGGTTGGAAAGCCATTGGGCATTGGCAACCGATATATGATACAAGCCGATGGCATCTGGCAATCTGATGAAGCCGATGAAGCTGCACGGTATGGGAATGTACCGGGCGATGTGAAGTATGTCGATCAGAACAATGATGGAGTTATTGATGATGAAGACCGTGTATTCTGTGGTTCTTATTATCCTAATTTCTATGGTTCATTGACGAATGACTTTTCTTACAAGAATTTTGATTTGAGTATTTTCATGACGTTCTCTCAAGGCCGCGATGTATATAATGGTAACAACTATATTCTTTTGTCCGGCTCTACGGGTGACAATAACCGCATTGAGATGTTGAATCGTTGGACACCGGAGAATCCCAGCAATAAATATCCAAGAGCGTCATCGACGGGTAGTAATCGTCTTAGTACAACTACTAGTGAATTCTTGGAGGATGCCAGTTTCTTGAAAGTGAAAAACATTACTTTGGGATATACACTCCCGAAACAGGCTATATCCAAGTTGGGTATGTCACATCTGAGGTTTTATCTCTCGGTGAGCAATCCGTTCACTTTTACCGGATATACAGGTATGGATCCGGAAGATGGTGATGTTTGGAACGATACGCGAAGCAGTTCCTATCCTATTACAACTACATATACATTTGGTTTGCAAGCTCAATTTTAAAGTATAGAATTATGAAAAATATAGGTTTTTATATGTTATTTGCAGCTGCACTTTCATGCAGTTCATGTACGGATTTCTTAGAGGAACACCCTAAGTCGTTCCTTTCTCCGGACAATTTCTATCAGACAGCGGATGATATTAATTCCGGTCTGAATGCTGTGTACCGTGCTCCCCAAGACCGCTATTCACGTAATTGGGCTGGTCCGTGCTGGTTTGAATGGGGGACGGATATTTGCGAGATAACAGATAAGTCTACTTGGGCTCATCATAATGAAATAGCCCGTTTGCCATCAACATTCAATGCTTCTTCGGAAATTCCTGAAGATTTTTGGGAGTACACATTCAATCATGTGAAGGATGCTAATAATTTATTAGCCGTATTGCCAAATGCGCCAATTGGTGAAGAAGATAAATTATTGGTGGAAGGGCAGACGAGGGCACTAAGGGCATTCTTGTATTTTGATGCTGTGAGAGTCTTTAACGGGGTGCCTTTGTTACTGGAGTCGAACTCAGATATTACTTACTTGAAGACTGTTCCGCGTGCTACTCCGGAAGAAATCTATGCAGCTGTAATTGAAGATTTGCGATTTGCTATGGATGTACTTCCCGAACAATGGGAGTCGGCTACAGACTATGGACGCATTACGAAAGGCGGGGCGGCTGCTATGTTGGCAAAAGTTTATTTGACCATGGCAGGTTATCCGCTTTATCAAACAGACAAACTGGAAGATGCTAAAGTAATCTTGCAAAACTTTATAGAAAACAAAGCATATGGGTCTCAATATGAATTGTTACCGGAGTATTCACAAGTGTTTGATGAAAATGTAGGACCGGGCAATGAAGGTGTATGGATTATTAACTTCACACGCGGCACTTATGACCAAGGTAGCCGTATTCATACAGAGTTTGCTCCTTTGGAACTTTATTATGCGGCCGGTTTAGGATTGACATATGGAGGTGGATGGAGTAACGGACTTCCTACCGATCGTTTCTACAATAGTTATGATAAGGAGAATGACAAACGGTTTGCCTTTACCTATTGGACATCGACGGCTGATATTCCGGAAGAATATGACGCATTGGTGCCGAAGGACGAGAATGGAAATCCCGAGCATATTGCTTTCTATCGTCCTCATATTAAGAAGTTCAGAGAGAAGACCCCCAATGATAATTCGCAATATACTAGCTTGGATCATAGCATTATTCGTTATGCAGATGTCTTGTTAATGTATGCTGAGGTCTTAAATGAGCTAGGCGATTCTAAATGTTATACTTATATCAACCAAGTGCGTGCGCGTGCAGGTCTGACTCCGTTAGAAAACATGAGTAAGGAAGCATTCCGTGAACATTTGATGTTGGAACGTGCTTGGGAGCTTTGTTTTGAAGGTGACCGTAAGTTCGACTTGGTACGTTGGGGTGTTTATGCTAGTCGGACTCCAGAGTGGAATCCGCAAGTAGTGGGCAATATTAAAGCGGATAAACATGAGTTTTGGCCAGTACCTCAATCTCAGATAGACATTGATGCCAATCTTACACAGAATCCTGGTTGGTAAGTCCGGAAGTAGTAGAGTGTGCCATAATAAAAATGTAGGCATTACACTTTTGTTGCGGCACACTCCTTGAAAACATGATATTGTAAATCAATAAATAGGAAATGGAAACTTCTGAATTTGTAACGTTGCGTAATTTACATGGATTGATTGCACGTTTTTCTCCTTATGGAGCTAGGTGGGTAGGAATGATTGTGCCCGATCAATCCGGCATTTTGGATGATGTATTGTTGGGGTTTGCAAATCCGGAAGAATACAAGTCGGCTTCTGAACCATATTATGGGGCTGTCATTGGGCGGGTTTGTGGACGTATCTGTAAGGCGCAGTTCGGGTTGAATGGGCATATTTATCATCTGTCAGCCAATGAGAATGGTGTCAATCATTTGCATGGTGGAATACGGGCTTTTCACAATGTAGTTTGGCAAATGAATCACGGGACAGACTTCAATGGAGATGAATATGTTTTGTTTATGTATTGTTCTCCGGCCGGTGAGGAAGGATTTCCTGGCAATCTTCAAGTGGAAGTGTGTTATACGTTGAGGGCTGATGATGTTTTGAGAATGGTTTGTACGGCTACTTGTGATGAGGATACTGTTGTTAATCTGACCAATCATGCTTTCTTCAATCTATGTGGTAGCAGACGGAATGAAAAAATATTTCATCATAAATTGTTCTTGAACTCATCCTACTTGATAGAGTGTAATGAAGAGTTGCTTCCTACCGGGAGGTTACTTCCTTTGGATAATACTTTGCTTGATTTCAGGAAACCCATGCTGATTGGCAAGGCATTACATGCCGAAATGTTTAGAATTGAAAATAATAGAGGCTTTTCGCTGGCTTATGCTCTTGATGCTCCAGATGCTAATGTTCGATTGGCTGCAACTCTATCGGAAGCTGAGAGCGGCCGTCAGTTAGCAATTTATACAAATCAACCTTCGTTGCAAGTGTATACAGGCTATGGACTGGATGGTTCGGATGTAGGAAAAGGAGGCTTTCCTTATGAATTAGGAGCGGGAATTGCATTGGAACCTCAAGGATTTCCCGATGCTATAAATCATCCTTGTTTTCCGAGTATAGTTCTGCGGAAAGGAGAGATTTATTTGCATGTGACCGAATATAGATGGAACATAAATAGGTTATAGATTGTTTTTATGGAGAAACAAGTTGTGTTGAGGGATATTGTTTATCCTGAGTATGAATGTCCAGTTGTTCCGGCTCCTCCTGCATTGGAGGAGCTGGAAGACAGACTGCAACGTCTTCGGAAAAGGATGGTTGAGCAGGATTTGAGCCATATGGTCGTTTATGGAGACCGGGAGCATTTTGCCAATCTGATGTATCTGGTGCATTTTGATCCCCGCTTTGAAGAAGCTTTATTGGTGATAAGTTTGGATAAAGACACGCCTTTGCTCTTGGTTGGAAATGAAGGTGAAGGTCATTTGGGTATTTCCCCTTTGATACAGAAAGGAAGGTTGAGACATGAACGTTTCCAAACGTTTTCTTTGATGAACCAGCCTCGGGAGCGGAGTCGTCAGTTGAAAGAAATCTTGCAAGAAGAAGGTATCTCTCGCTATGCTAAGGTTGGGTTAGTCGGGTGGAAATATTTCATGCCGGGTGAAGTGGACGTCCCGTTGCATACGACTGATGTACCTTCTTATTTGACAGATATTCTACGCTCTTTGGTATCGCCTAGTTCAGTGGTGAATGTAACGGATTTGTTGATAGCACCTTCCTATGGTATGCGTTCTTGTCTGTCACCTTATGAAATAGCTTGTTTTGAGTATGCCAATGTTTTGAGCTCTGAATCCGTTAAACGTGTATTGAAAGGGTTGAAGGTTGGGATGACTGACTTTGAGGCCATGCAAGCTGCTCGTTATACGGGTTTTCCTTTATCGTGTTACATGAGTATCAAGAGTTCTGGGAATCAGCACTATGGTTTGTCCAGCCCCACGGGAGATAAGATTTGCTTGGGGCAGCCTTGTTCAATTAGTATCGCTCATTGGGGAAGTAACGTCTGTCGGGCAGGTTGGATAGCTGCGGATGAACGTGATTTACCGCAAGCGGCAAAGACGTATGTGCCGGTTTTTGCTGCGCCTTATTTCCTTGCTCTTCGTGAATGGCTTAGAAATCTTAAGATAGGAGTTCCTGGTAGCTATCTGTATCAACTGATTATGGACATGCTTCCTTTTGACCAATTTAATGTGTATCTAAATCCAGGACATTTGATCCATCTTGACGAATGGACAACGTCTCCTATTTATAAGAATTCGAAGGAAGTTATAGCTTCAGGCATGTATATGCAATCAGACATCATACCGCGTTCTTCTATCTATGGTTCGTCACGAATGGAAGATGGCTTTGTCATAGCGGATGAGGGTTTGCGAAAAAGATTGCTTCAGGCTTATCCGGCTGTGTACGCACGATGTATGCAACGACGTTGTTTCATGGAGGATTTGGGATTCGAACTACCGGAAGAGGTTTTACCGTTATCCAACATGGCCGGAATAGTAGTGCCTTTCTTTTTGCGCAGTCAATGCGTGTTGAGTTTTGTTTAATAATAGATTTTCTTAGAGATGAGAACTTTTTTTTGTTCATTGATTATGGTTTGTTTATTGCTGTCTTGTGGAGGCATCCGGACAGATAAAGACAAGCAGTTACGTATCTTGACTTGTGGTATACGTCACGAATCAAATACTTTCTCGACATTGAGAACCGGATTGTCCGACTTTAATGTGCAACGTGGACCGCAAGTGTTAGTAGAAAAGCATTTGTGGAGTGAGTACTTGAAAAGTGAGAAGGATGTGGAAATTATCCCGACATTACATGCTTATGCTTGGCCGGGAGGTATGGTGACAAAGGAAGCTTACGAACAATTTAAAGGTGAAATATTGCAAGGCATCCGGAAGGCCGGTGCTTTGGATGGCATTTATATGGATATGCATGGTGCATTGCATGTGGATGGTTATGAAGATGCGCAAGCGGATCTGATAAAATCTATTCGGGAGATTGTAGGCGACGAGGTTGTCATTAGTGCCAGCTTTGATTTGCACGGCAATCCTTCCGATGAATTTGTCAAAGGGTTGGATTTAGTGACCTGTTTCCGAACAGCTCCTCATCGAGATGGAGAAGAAACCAAATTGCGTGCAGTAAAGAATTTATTGAAGGTACTTCGTGAAGACTTACAGCCTCAGATGGCTTATGTGACCATTCCTATATTGGTGCCCGGTGAGAAGAGTATAACGGAAGTGGAACCTTTGCATTCCATTTATGAGCGTTTAGATACTTTGGAACATAGCGAAGGCCTGATGGATGCTTCTATATTTGTTGGATATGCATGGGCCGATTTACCGCGTTCGGCTATGCGTGTTTTTGTTGTGGCACAGGATTCTTTTCATTTGGACAAGGCTGGGCAGGAAGCTTGCCGGTTGGCACAGGATATTTGGCACGTACGGCGGAAACTCGAACTGGATGTAGAATCGGGTACGATGGATGAAATGATCAGACGGGCGGGTGAGTTGCCGCAAAAGACAGTGTTTATTTCCGACTCTGGCGACAATACAACAGCTGGAGCACCAGGTGATAATCCTCAATTTATTGAGGCTTTGCTTAGGCAGAAGGCTGATAATGCTCTTTTCGCAGGTTTGGTAGATGAAGAAGCGTACAGCCAGTGTGTTAATGCCGGTATAGGCGGTAAACTCAGATTGACAATGGGAGGTAGAAGAGATACGGTATTTGGGCATCCTTTGACATTGGATGTAACGGTTGAGGCTATGGCTCAAGATTCTCTTTTATCGACCTCAAGGGGGGCTGTTTTGGTAGAATCGGAAGGCGTGCACATCGCTATAATCAATAGCAGACGTTCATTTACAACTTTACAGGATTTTACAGATTTAGGGATAGATCCGTTGGACTATAAGATTGTAGTTGTGAAACTTGGCTATCTTTATCCTGAGTTGAGAGACATTGCTCCTGTTCATTTGATGGCATTGACATCCGGGTTCTGTAACTTAGATATGCGGACTTTACCTTTCCAGAAGGTGCATCGGCCTTCTTATCCTTTGGACTTGAATATGGAATGGGAAGCAGAGCTTCGTAAATGAATGCCAATAGTAAAGAATGAAGAAATGCAATAGCCGTAGGTCTGCATTCTTCATTCTTTTATTCGAGATGTCACTTTATCTTCTCCCTAATCTTCGTCAGATACCGTTTCATCCCCTCCGCGTCCTTGTTGGTGATGATTTCCAGCA
>CALUOR010000008.1 GCA_944322285.1 uncultured Bacteroides sp. | reverse complement strand
TGCCTCCCCTTTGCGGGCGAGGTCTACATGGGGCACCTGCGATACAGCACCACGGGCAAGTCCGGCCTCACCTACGTGCATCCTTTCCTACGTCGCAACAACTGGCGGGTGAAGAACCTGGCCCTCTGCGGCAACTTCAACCTGACCAACGTGGACGAGATATTCGCCAAGATAACCGCCATGGGGCAGCATCCGCGCAAGTATGCCGACACCTACATCATGCTGGAGCAGGTGGGACACCGCCTCGACCGTGAGGTGGAACGCCTCTATGGCATCGCCGAGGCCGAGGGACTGACCGGCATGGACATCACCCATTATATAGAAGACCACATCGAGCTGGCCAACGTCCTGCGCACATCCAGCAAGGAATGGGACGGGGGCTACGTCATCTGCGGCCTGACCGGCAGCGGGGAGTCCTTCGCCATCCGCGACCCGTGGGGCATCCGCACCGCCTTCTGGTATCAGGACGAGGAAGTGGCCGTCCTGGCCAGCGAACGCCCCGTCATCCAGACCGTGTTCAACGTCCCCATGGAGTCCATCAAGGAGATGCAGCCCGGGCAGACGGTCATCTTCACCAAGGCGGGCAAGATGCGCACCATCCAGATAAACAAGCCCCGCACCCCGATAAAGCCCTGTTCCTTCGAGCGCATCTACTTCAGCCGGGGAAGCGACGCGGACATCTACCGGGAGCGCAAGCAGCTTGGCAAGGAACTGGTGCCCAGCATCCTCCGTGCCATCGACAATGACATCGACCACACCGTCTTCTCCTTCATCCCCAACACCGCCGAAGTGGCCTATTGCGGCATGATGGAGGGACTGAACGAATACCTCAATCAAGAGAAAATCTACCAGATTGACGCCCTGGAGCACATGCCCTCGCGTCAAGACCTGGAGCAAATCATGTCCCGCCACATCCGTGGAGAGAAGGTAGCTATCAAGGACATCAAGCTGCGCACCTTCATCGCCGAAGGCAACACGCGCAACGACCTCGCCGCCCACGTCTACGACATCACCTACGGAAGCCTCGTGCCGGGGCAGGACAATCTGGTCATCATCGACGACAGCATCGTGCGCGGCACCACGCTCAGACAGAGCATCATCGGCATCCTCGACCGACTGGGGCCGAAGAAGATAGTCATCGTCTCCAGCTCGCCCCAGGTGCGCTACCCAGACTATTACGGCATCGACATGTCCCGCATGAGTGAATTCATCGCCTTCAAGGCCGCCATCGAGTTGCTGAGGGAGCGGGAGATGCGCAACATCATCGCCTCCGCCTACCGCAAGAGCAAGGAGCAGGCCGACCTGCCCAAGGAGCAGATGGTGAATTACGTGAAGGACATCTACGCCCCCTTCACCGACGAGGAAATCTCCGCCAAGATGGCCGAGCTCCTCACGCCCAAGGGGACACGCGCCGAGGTGCAGATAGTCTACCAGCCCCTCGAAGGCTTGCACCAGGCCTGCCCCAACCATCCGGGCGACTGGTACTTCAGCGGCGACTATCCCACGCCGGGCGGGGTGAAGATGCTGAACAAGGCGTTCATCGACTATATTGAACAGGTATATCAATTCTAAGCGTATGGCGGACAATCCTTCAAACCCTTCATATAACCATGCTGTTCAAGCCATAAAGACGGCCATCTTGCAGAGCCAGTACAATGCAATTAAGCTGGCAAACCAAGAGCAATTGGCATTATATTATGGTATAGGACGATATATCTCTGAAAATTCACGGAATGGTTTTTGGGGCAAAGGCGCTGTTGCATATATCAGCAACAGGCTTCAGGCGGAACTGCCGGGATTGAGAGGCTTCTCCCAGACAAATCTTAAGATGATGCGTATATTCTATGAAGAATGGAACCCGGCAGAAGCCAAATCGGCAATCACAACTGCCGATTTACAAAACGTAGATATCCAAATAGTTAATGATGATATTGTAAAGATAGATAATCTTCTTTTAAATCGTCAGTTACAACTGACGAAATGGGAAGATTTCCCTGTGGAAGAGTTCTTGGCCATAGGATTTACCCATCACATTTCTATCCTGACGCAAGTAAAGACATTGGAGGAACGATTTTTCTATATCCGCTTATGTGCCAATGAGCATTTGAAAGTAGATGCTTTGAAGAGGCTGATGCGTGAAGATGTCTTCCATCATCAAGGCACGATGCCCAACAATTTCATAAAAAGCCTGCCTTCGGCGGAGTATGCCAAACGTGCCATCTTGGCCTTCAAAGATGAATATCTGCTGGACTTCATCAACGTGGAGGAATTGGGAGCGCGGGACATTGAGGATGTGGATGAGCGGGTGGTGGAGAATCAAATCGTGCAGAACATCAAGAACTTCATCATGACCTTCGGGCGGGATTTCACCTTTGTGGGCAATCAGTATCGGGTAGAGGCATTGGGACATGTGCATATCATCGACCTCTTGTTCTTCAACCGGGAATTGTCGGCACTGGTGGCCGTGGAGTTGAAGACTGGGCCGTTCAAACCCGCCTACTTGGGGCAACTGAACATGTACCTGCGTGTGCTGGATGATTTTGTGCGAAAGCCTAATGAGAACCCTTCCATCGGCATTATCTTATGCAAGAACGCGGACAAGACATACGTGGAATATGCTGTGCGCGATTATGAGAAGCCAATGGGAGTAGCTACGTATAAAACTGCTTCGGATATGCCCGAACGTTTGCGGAAGGCATTGCCGGATATGGAAGAACTGAAGAAAATATTATAAGGCATGAACGACGACCCCAAGAAGAAATCCGCCTTCGCCGATGAATGGTTTGGTGCGGGCATAGCCCTCGGTGTGGCATTCGGCATCATCTTTGAGAACCTCGGCCTATGGCTGCCCATCGGCGTGTGCATCGGGCTGGTGGTGCCTGCCTTGAAGAAAAGGATGAATAAGAATAAAAATAGCGAACAAGATAACGGCTAAGTATATGGAAGAAGGACAAGAAGAGAAACAGACAGAAGAGCAAAAGAAGAAAGGACCTGCCATTTACGTCTACTTCGGCCTAATGTTTGGCATAGCCTTGGGTGCTGCGTGGCACAACATAGGCTTGGGAATGGTCTTGGGCGCTGCGGCAGGTTATGCCTACTATCAATATAAAGTGAAATCAGAGAAGAAAAACAACAATAATAACGAACCCGATAAAGAATGAGAAACGTAACCCTTATCCTCGACGACGGCACCCGCTTCAGGGGGCAGTCGTTCGGTTATGAGAAGCCCGTGGCGGGCGAGGTGGTCTTCAACACGGCCATGACGGGATACCCCGAAAGCCTGACCGACCCCAGCTATGCCGGGCAGTTGATGACACTGACTTACCCCCTGGTGGGCAACTACGGCGTGCCCCCCTTCACCCGTGGCGCGGACGGAATACCCGACTACATGGAGGGCAATCACATCTACGCCGAGGCCATCATCGTGAGCGATTACAGCGAGAACTACAGCCATTGGAATGCCGTGGAGAGCCTGGGCGACTGGCTCAAACGGGAGCAGATACCGGGCATCACGGGCATCGACACCCGCGCCCTGACCAAGGCCTTGAGGGAGCACGGCGTGATGATGGGACGCATCGTCTTTGATAATGAAGAATTAAGAATGAAGAATGAAGAATTTCCGTCCTACGGGGAGATTAATTATGTAGACCGTGTGTCGTGCAAGGATATTATCGTCTATGCCGGGGACAAGAGCAAGAAGTTCTCCGTCAATACCCCGAAGGAGGAGTTGAACGCGCAGCTAAATTCTTCATTCTTCATTCCTCATTCTTCATTAAAGAAGGTCGTCCTCGTCGATTGCGGCGTGAAGGCCAATATCCTCCGCTGCCTCATCCGCAGGGGCGTGGAAGTCATCCGCGTGCCTTGGGATTACGACTTCAACGGCCTGGACTTCGATGGCCTCTTCATCTCCAACGGCCCCGGCGACCCGGACACGTGCGACGCGGCGGTGCAGAACATCCGCAAGGCGATGGCCAATGAAAAGCTCCCCATCTTCGGCATCTGCATGGGCAACCAGCTCCTCAGCAAGGCCGGGGGCGCGAAAATCTACAAGCTGAAGTACGGCCACCGCAGCCACAACCAACCCGTGCGCCAGGTGGGCACCACGCGCTGCTTCATCACCAGCCAGAACCACGGCTATGCGGTGGACAACAACACACTGGGCGCCGACTGGGAACCGCTGTTCGTCAACATGAACGACGGCTCGAACGAGGGTATCCGCCACAAGCGCAATCCTTGGTTCTCCGCCCAGTTCCATCCCGAAGCCTGCAGCGGTCCCACGGACACGGACTTCCTGTTCGACGAGTTCGTGAAGCTGCTGTGATGTGTAAAAGGCTTTTACTTTAATCCCTGCCCGAACAGGCGTTTGTAACCTATTGATAATCAATCCGTCCCCCACGGGGTGCTCGTCGGGGACAAACGAGGGCCTCGTCGGGGACAAACGACACCCTCGTGGGGGACAAACGAGGCGGTCGTGGGGGACAAACGGGAAAGCCGCCGGAGTGATGTAAAGAATTATGTAAACAAGAATAATCCCATAAGCAATATGAAACCAACCGATATAAAGAAAGTGCTGCTCCTCGGCTCGGGCGCACTGAAGATAGGCGAGGCGGGCGAGTTCGACTACTCCGGCTCGCAAGCCCTGAAGGCGTTGAAGGAGGAAGGCATACAGACCGTCCTCATCAACCCCAACATCGCCACCGTGCAGACCTCGGAGGGCGTGGCCGACCAAATCTATTTCCTTCCCGTCACGCCCTACTTCGTGGAGAAAGTCATCCAGAAGGAGCGCCCGGACGGCATCATGCTGGCCTTTGGCGGGCAGACGGCGTTGAACTGCGGCGTTGCCCTCTATCAGGCGGGCGTGTTCGAGAAGTACAACGTGCAGGTGCTCGGCACCCCCGTGCAGGCCATCATCGACACCGAAGACCGCGAACTGTTCGTAGACCGGCTGAACGAGATTGACGTGAAGACCATCAAGAGCGAGGCCGTAGAGAATGCTGAAGACGCCCGCCGCGCCGCCCGCGAGTTGGGCTATCCCGTCATCGTGCGTGCCGCCTATGCCCTCGGTGGCTTAGGCTCAGGCTTCTGCGACAACGAGGAAGAGCTGAACGTGCTCGTAGAGAAAGCTTTCTCCTTCTCTCCACAAGTGTTGGTGGAGAAATCGCTGAGAGGCTGGAAGGAAGTGGAATACGAGGTGGTACGCGACCGCTATGACAACTGCATCACGGTCTGCAACATGGAGAACTTCGACCCGCTGGGCATCCACACGGGCGAGAGCATCGTCATCGCGCCGAGCCAAACGCTGAGCAACACCGACTATCACAAGCTGCGCGAACTGGCCATCCGCATCATCCGCCACATCGGCATCGTAGGCGAGTGCAATGTGCAGTATGCTTACGACCCGCAAAGTGAGGATTATCGCGTCATCGAAGTCAACGCCCGCCTCTCTCGTTCGTCTGCCTTGGCATCGAAGGCTACAGGGTACCCCTTGGCTTTCGTGGCCGCCAAGTTGGGCCTCGGCTACGGTCTGTTTGAACTGAAGAACAGCGTCACCAAGACCACGAGTGCTTTCTTCGAGCCGGCGTTGGACTACGTGGTGTGCAAAATTCCGCGTTGGGACTTGGGCAAGTTCCACGGCGTGGACAAGGAGCTTGGCTCTTCGATGAAGTCCGTAGGCGAAGTAATGGCGATAGGCCGCACCTTTGAGGAAGCCATTCAGAAAGGTCTCCGTATGATAGGCCAGGGTATGCACGGCTTTGTAGAGAACAAGGAACTGCGCATCCCCGACCTCGACAAGGCGTTGCGCGAGCCGACGGACAAGCGCATCTTTGTCATCTCCAAAGCCTTCCGTGCGGGCTATACCGTGGACCAAGTACACGAACTGACCAAGATTGACCGTTGGTTCCTGGAGAAGCTGATGAACATTATGCAGACCTCGAAGGAACTCCATGCCTGGGGCGCCAACCACAAGCAACTGATGGACTTGGACGACACCTTATTATATAGGGCGAAACGACAGGGCTTCACCGACTTCCAGATAGCCCGCGCCATCGGCATGGAGCAGGACGAGGACATCGAGCAAGCCAGCCTGGAGATACGCCGCCATCGCAAGAGTCGGGGCATCGTGCCTGTGGTGAAGCAGATAGACACCTTGGCCGCCGAATATCCCGCGCAGACCAACTACCTCTACCTGACATACAGCGGCACGGAGAACGATGTGCATTACCTGGGTGACCATAAGAGCATCGTGGTTCTCGGCTCAGGCGCCTATCGCATCGGCTCCTCCGTGGAGTTCGACTGGTGCGGCGTGCAGGCGTTGAACACCATCCGCAAGGAGGGCTACCGCAGCGTGATGATCAACTACAATCCGGAGACCGTATCGACCGACTACGATATGTGCGACCGCCTCTATTTCGATGAACTGACCTTCGAGCGGGTGATGGACATCCTCGAACTGGAGAATCCGCACGGTGTCATTGTCTCCACGGGCGGACAAATCCCCAACAACCTCGCCATGCGCCTTGATGCCCAGCGCGTGCCCATCCTCGGCACCAGCGCCAAGAGCATCGACAATGCCGAAGACCGCGACAAGTTCTCTGCCATGCTCGACCGCATAGGCGTGGACCAACCGGAGTGGAGCGCGCTGACTTCGATGGAGGACATCAATGCTTTCGTGGCGAAGGTGGGCTTCCCCGTCCTGGTGCGTCCGTCCTACGTGCTGAGCGGCGCGGCGATGAACGTCTGCTCCAATCAGGAGGAACTGGAGCGTTTCCTCCAGTTGGCCGCCAACGTCAGCCAGAAGCATCCCGTGGTGGTGAGCCAGTTCATTGAGCATGCCAAAGAGGTAGAGATGGATGCCGTGGCAAAGGACGGCGAAATCATTGCCTACGCCATCAGCGAACACATCGAGTTTGCCGGCGTGCATTCGGGCGACGCCACCATCCAGTTTCCCCCGCAGAAGTTGTACGTGGAGACCGTGCGCCGCATCAAGCGCATCAGCCGTGAGATAGCCAGGGAACTGAACATCTCCGGCCCGTTCAACATCCAGTTCCTGGCAAGGGACAACGACATCAAGGTCATCGAGTGCAACCTCCGCGCCTCGCGTTCCTTCCCCTTCGTGAGCAAGGTGCTGAAGATAAACCTCATCGAACTGGCCACCCAGGTGATGCTGGGCCTCCCCGTGGAGAAGCCGGACAAGAACCTGTTCGACCTCGACTACGTGGGCATCAAGGCCAGTCAGTTCTCCTTCAACCGTTTGCAGAAGGCCGACCCCGTCCTTGGCGTGGACATGGCCTCTACGGGCGAAGTGGGTTGCCTGGGCGACGACACCAACTGCGCCATCCTCAAGGCGATGCTCTCTGTAGGCTATCGCATTCCGGAGAAGAGCGTGCTCCTCTCCACGGGCGGGCCGAAGCAGAAGGTGGAGATGCTCCAAGCGGCGCGCCAACTGCAGAAGAAGGGCTACAAGCTCTACGCCACGGGCGGCACATCCAAGTTCCTCACGGAGAATGGCGTGGAGAACACCCGCGTTTTCTGGCCCAGCGAGGATGGGCAGCCGCAAGCATTGGATATGCTCCACCGCAAGGAGATAGACATGGTGGTGAACATCCCCAAGAACCTTACCTCTAGCGAGTTGAGCAACGGCTACAAGATACGCCGCGCAGCCATCGACTTGAACATCCCGCTGATTACCAACGCCCGCCTGGCCAGCGCCTTCATCAATGCGTTCTGCACGATGTCGGTGGATGACTTGCAGATTAAGTCTTGGGCGGAATATAAGTAATGATGTAGCAATATTGACCAATGTGCCAAATGCCATTCAATGCAAATAAATGCGGCATATCGGCACATTGGCTCATAAAATTTAGCGGAGTGCAGGCAAACGACTCGCAGAGAGGAAAGCAATGTTTCGCGAAACGAAGAGATTTAGCTATACATATACCTTTTACGAACTACAAAATTCTTGAATACACATGAAGACAATACTCCTTGTGGTGGGGAAGACCGTAGAGCCACACTTTACGGCAGGCATCAGTGATTACGTCAAACGTATCGGCCGCTATCTAACATTTGACATGGAAGTGATTCCCGAATTGAAGAATACCCGAAACCTGACCGAGGAAGTACAACGGGAAAAAGAAGGAGAATTGATTCTGAAGGCTTTGCAGCCGGGTGATACAGTGGTACTGTTAGACGAAGGAGGCAAGGAAATGCGCTCCATAGAGTTTGCCGACTATATGAAGCATAAGATGAACACGGTAAACAAGCGGCTGGTATTCATCATCGGTGGTCCTTACGGATTCGCACCCAAAGTCTATGCTACAGCACAGGAAAAGCTCTCCTTATCGCGCATGACGTTCTCCCACCAGATGGTACGCCTCATCTTCGTGGAGCAACTCTACAGGGCCATGACCATCCTGAACGGAGGCCCCTACCACCACGAGTAAGACTAGACACTTCTTACGAACGCGACACCTGAAAGCCTTTGTCAGACAGTGTCATGTCCACAAAACGGGCACGCGAATTGGGAGCATGAGCAGTCAGCGTCTCACGGATGCGTAAGGCGGCCTGTGCATCCTTAGCCACCATGTACAAATAGCCTCCCCCACCCGCTCCGGGCAATTTATAGCCTAAGGTATAGTCCTTTATCTGATTGATGATGGCTTCTACCGCAGGCGGATTGGTACCGCTATCCAACGTTTTGTTCTGACGCCACGACTTACCCACCAATGTCCCATACGCACAGAAATCATTGCGCTGTATAGCCTCGGCCATGTCCAACGCATGAGCCTTCATCTCGCCCAGCAAGGCAAGATGAGCGCCCGAATTCAGAAACATGCCACGTACAATTTCCGCCAGAATATTCTTGGCCGTGCGGGTAATGCCAGTGTAGTAAAGCAAATGACAAGGCAAATACTCCGGCTGGACAAACAAATAGTCCGGCAACCAATGCACCAACGGCTGTTGGGCAAATCCGGCCTCCGTCTGCAACAGCTTGACACCTTCCAGCACACCGCCATACTGGTCTTGCCAGCCGCCTCCGGTGGTGAGCAACTGCTCCAATGCCAGCGTGCGCCGGCATATCTCGTTCTTGCTCCACGAAAGTCCGCAAAAGTCGCTCAAAGCCCCAAGCACCGTCGAAGCCAAAATAGAACTGGTGCCCAATCCGGATCCGGCAGGTATGGCTGAAAGCAAGGTGATTTCAATACCCGCCCCAAACGCCTCGAGTTGTGCACGAAGGGAAGCATAAGTATCTTTCGAGAAATGAGAAGAAAATCCTGCCAACGCTAATGCAGCCTTTGGAATGGAGAAAGGCGAACCGACCCGCTTGTAATCATGCAGTTCTTCATACGTCCGCACAACCTCCATGGCACCCATGTCAATAGAGCGAAGCACAATATGAAAATCCGGACAAGGTTTCACATAAACCTGCAAAGGAGGCTGACCATTCAATTCGATAGCCAGATTGACCACATTGCCACCGGCAAACAAAGAGTAAGGAGGCGTATCGGTCCAACCACCGGCAATGTCAATGCGCACCGGACTGCGCCCCCACACTATCTGGTCGGCATACACATTCAAAACCGGCGTGCTTTTGTGCTCATACAGATCCTGCAACAGGCCCTCACGCAACAGGCCAAAAGCCTTTTGCTCATCCGCCTTGTAATCCACGCCATTCAACTTGTCTATCTGGGCACGCAACATATAATTATGTATACGTTGCATCAAAGGACTATCTTCCGGCAAAGGAGCAGGCTTATCCAAATGCAAAGCGTGATACCGGCAAGCGGCATCGGAGAGGTCAAGCTGGTAGAACACACTCTTCTCATGGTTAGCCGCCAGTTGCATCCAGTTTTTCCGCACGAACTCCCTGCGCTGTGCATAAAGCCGGGTCAAATCTGCCTTAGCGGATATTTCATCGGCAGACAAACGTTCGGACCGCAACCACAGTTCACGCCCGTCTTCCAGTTCCGGTTCAGCCGTCATCCAGCGAAGCAAGCACCCCATTGTATCTGCATCGTTCACCACGGGGAAGAGCGAAGCGGCTTGAAGGTCATCGTGACGCCCCGAAATATCCTCCAAGGACAAACCGCGCGCCCGCAACCACTCCGCAAAAGGTCTCCCTAAATAGGTAGTGGAAGCATCGTTCAAGGCTCCTTTAAAAGCATCGTCAAAACCATAAGGACGAACCGCCCATCCTTCCCGCAGGGGAATGATGTCAATACATATCCCATCGGGCACCGTCAAGGTCCAATCGTTGCGGGGCACGCCGGTAATAATCTGGCAGGAGCCTAACTTCCAGAAAGCGGGCACATGGCTGTTCTCCACCCATACATCGTGATTTGAAGCAGAAAAAGCCACTTGCACATCCGAGTTTTGTGTAAAAATGGCGGGATTGGGTTTCAGCTTCCGGTGCATGATTTTGCGTTGGTCGTACTCCTTGTTCTGCAAGGCCACGGTGGACGAAAGCATTTCCCGGCTTGTGCCATAATGATAAAATTCCCCGCCGGGAAGCGGCAGTATAGCCACGGACAATGCGTTCAACTCCGCATCGGCAATACCCGGATGCTCGCCCAAAGCAAGACCGAAATCAGAATAGAGATCGTAATATTTCAAATCGGAATAAGGCGTGGAAGCATCCGTGTTTCCTTCGGACTTCAGGGAGCGTTTCCGCAATAGATTTACCGCCCTGTCGCTCAGAAGCCAGATGCCTATATCCATCAGAAACAAATAATCCTTGGACAAAGCCTCCAACTGGGATAAAGCGGGCTTTTGCAGCATAAAGTCGAGCACTTCAGGGTTCTTTCTTCGGGACACGAACACACCATGATGAGTGGCCAGCACAGGATCCACCCATAAGCCATAGCATACGACATCGGCTTCCGGTATGGATTGCAAGAGTTGTTCAGCCCGTATGTAGACATCGCCACTGGCTATGAGGGTACGAAGCGAAGAGGGTGCCTGCTGCATGATTCGTTCATAGAGAGGAAGTTGCAAGGTAAGCAGATTTTGTCCCAACTGCTGGCCACGCGCCCAACGAAAGACAGGTATCGGAGTCAATATCTTACCCACGGGAGCGTAGGCAGGCAAACGCCGGCTTTGGCCTCCTGCATGAAGAAGAATCTTTTTTTCGCCCTTCGCCTCTTCACGGCAAGCACGCTCCCACTCGCGCAAGAGCCATGTGGTTCCTCCTCCGGAACCTAACTTGCAATCCACAGGGTCGGACGTACAAAACCACTCTGAACGGTCTACATTCTCCAACTCATAAAACGCCGACACCATGTGGGGCGGCAAAGACAATAGTTTCTGCATTTCTTCTTCTCTTTTTACCAACCCAATTTTGCAAGTCCTGCATCCTGATACCAAGACGTGGAACGATAGGCAAGAGCATATTCTTCTTCGCCAACAGGAATATAATGAGTCACGCCATGGGTGCCCTCCATAGAAAACATATGTACCACGGCTGAGTAATTCATTGGAGTAGTATGATAGACAATGGATGCATCAAAAATCTGCTTCCATGCGTCAAAGTCTGTCTCGCTTAAAAGCAGTTGCATCATATCTACCCAATCATAATAACCTATGAAAGAGGATGAATCAGAAGAACGCTGATCATAATTAAAAACTTCTTCGCGCAAGGAGGCTCCATCTATATTCTTCTGAGGGAGAGATTGACTGGTCAATGTAGCCAATTGTTCTAAGGCGGAAGTGCGAATAACGCAAATGGAAGTGCCTCCCGTCCAATTATCATTACTAATGCCTATTCCTCCGTTATACTTGGCCTCATAATGCTTAAAGTATGCAGAAGCCATGTCGGTGGCTGCATTGTCATTCGTCATCAAGGGAGTTATCAAATCATAAGGCGCACCTGGACCTGGATTTTCCGTAGGTGAACCTATATAATAATCCGTATAGTGACGCAGTTCGTAAGCCACCTCCACACTGGACATAAAGCAAGCATCGAACATGATAAAATTGAAATGAGGAGCCTCCTCCAGAACGGATACAAAGTCGGAAATGTTCATACGATTATCTCCATCGCCCGTGTCTTGGCCTACCCAACGTGTTTGCCTGCGTTTTCCATAAGGTGCCCATCCATCCGCATGCGACCAGTATATCAAACCATAACTCTCGGCCGCATAAGTAGGATTAGAGAATACATCATTGAAAACTTCGCGCGTCTCTTCCGTACCTGCGGAATTACGATCACCATATTCACGCACGACATCTTCCACAACATTTCCATTCTCCTTCTTCAACTCCATCAAGCGTGCGGAAGTACCCGTATCCATATATACCAAAAGACGCAACTCGCCATTCGTGGCAGCCATGCCTTCCTTCATTTCATCCACATCATCGTAGGCAAAATGAGCCAAATTATTATCCGCCGCCATATACACCAACACCGTCCGCTTGGGCGTAACAAGCGGCTCCGGATCATCCTCGCACGAAGCCATAAAAAAGATGCTGAGGCAGGCTAAGAGCAAGATTCGGAAACTCACGTTCTTCATACGCTTTTATTCTTTAGGTTTCGTAAAGGTGAAAGCACTATTGTCCAATATTTGCACGTTTACGCGGTCTTTCTTATACTTTCCTATAATCTTGGTGGCCTCTTTTTCCAACTTGGCTTTCTTTTCCGAGAAGTATATCATGCACGTATAGTTGGGCTTGCCCATGTTGTACTCCAAATAATTCTTCAGTTGGTAAGAATAAAGTTCCCGCCGAGGGAGAAATCCCTGATGGTCCAAAGCCACACTATCCAGCAATTGAACGGGCGTGTAATACACCACTGTATCATTGAACGAGGCAGCTATGCCAAACACATACACGGGCTTTTCCTCACCTTTCTTCATCGTAAATGCCGAGCACACCATAAATACGAGTGCAAAGGCCAATAGTATACGAACGTATTTCATACAAACTATAAACTTTAAATGATATTTATCGGGGCAAAGATAATAAAAAAACCGACATTGTCTATCAGACGCTGCCGGTTTTCGTCCCACAATCTTATTTATGTATGCAAACGCCTACTTATCCCAAGTAGGATTTTAACAACTTGCTACGATTACTTTGTCTAAGCCTTCTGATGGCTTTTTCCTTTATTTGGCGCACACGTTCACGGGTCAATCCAAACTTGTCGCCGATTTCTTCCAATGTCATTTCTTGTTGGCCGATGCCGAAAAACATTTGGATGATTTCCTTCTCGCGCTCGGTCAGTGTAGAAAGCGCACGGTCTATTTCTTTAGCGAGAGACTCGTTCACCAACGAACGGTCGGCCATGGGGGAGTCATCGTTCACCAGCACGTCCAGCAAGCTATTGTCCTCTCCTTCCACAAAAGGCGCATCTACGGAAATATGGCGTCCGGAAACCTTCAATGTATCGGAGATTTTATCTACGGGGATTTCCAACTCATCAGCCAGTTCTTCGGGCGAGGGGCGTCGTTCGTTCTCCTGCTCGAACTTGGAGAAAGCTTTGCTAATCTTGTTCAGCGAACCTACTTGATTCAAAGGCAGGCGCACGATACGTGATTGCTCGGCCAAGGCTTGCAAAATGGATTGGCGTATCCACCACACGGCATAGCTGATAAACTTAAATCCGCGTGTCTCATCGAACTTCTCAGCGGCTTTAATCAGCCCCAAGTTACCCTCGTTTATCAAGTCGGGCAAACTCAACCCCTGGTTTTGATATTGCTTTGCCACAGATACAACGAAGCGCAGATTAGCACGTGTCAATTTCTCCAACGCTACACGGTCACCCTTGCGAATGCGTTGAGCGAGCTCCACCTCTTCCTCGACCGTAATCAAGTCCTCGCGACCGATTTCTTGCAAATACTTGTCAAGAGAAGCGCTCTCTCGATTAGTGATACTTTTGGTAATTTTTAATTGTCTCATCCTTCAAACACATATTGAGTGAACAAAATTACGGCATTTTTTTGAATCCACCATCATTTTATCCCTTATTTTTTCATCTTTTATCAAACAAATCCGCTTCGGCAGGCTTTCTTGCGCAAAGAGCACGACAATCTTTGGACAAGAGGCCAACTTTCCTTAACAAAAAGAGTGCCGACAAGTCACTTGCCGACACCCGTTCTTATTTTCTTTCAATCCTTTTACAATCTTTTTACCTTTATCTGATTATTCTTGGCTCAAATCCACGGCATAACTTGCACGCTTGCCCGATGGGAACATACCGCTGATGAACAAAGTTTGTTCAGGCGTTTGCGTAGCTGCCTTCATCACACGCTCCAAATCTTCAACATCTTTCATGGGTTCTCCATTAGCTTTCAAGATGATAAATCCTTTGCGGATGCCAGCCTCACCCATCTTGCCTCCGCTCACACCCGTCACTTGCAAGCCGTAGCCTAAATTGAGTTGGCGACGCAAGTCGGAGTCTATCGGCTTAAAGGCAGCGCCGAGGATTTCCATATCGGCATTCTTCACCACCTTTGTATTGCCTTGGGCATTTTTCAAGGTAACAGTGACTTCTTTTTCCTTGCCATCGCGAAGAATTGTCAGTGTCACTTTGTCACCCGGACGATGCTTGGCCAATTCCTCTTGCATATCAGCAAAGCGATGTATCTTCTTGCCTTCTATCTTGGTTATAACGTCGTCTTCCTTCAAGATGCCTGCAGCCGATCCTCCTTCTACAATCTCACGCACCCAGATACCTTCTTTCAAGCCCAACTCATCGGCTTTCTCTTTGATGGCTTTCACTTGCGGGTCGCTTTCATCCACCATCAAGCCTACATTCAAGTCAGTGCAAGTCACTCCCAACATGGCGCGCTGAACGGCACCGTATTGTTTCAAGTCGGACACCACTTTTGTCATAATGCTTGTCGGGATAGCAAATCCATAGCCCGAGTAAGCACCCGTAGGTGAATAAAGCATGGCGTTGATGCCTACCAACTCGCCCCGTGCATTAACCAAGGCACCACCACTATTTCCGGAATTGATGGCCGCATCCGTCTGTATAAATGATTGAATGTTGGCGGCTTGTCCGTTAGCGGCCGTTGTGCCGATGGCACGTGCTTTGGCACTGACAATACCGGCCGTCACCGTAGAGTTGAGATTAAACGGGTTACCTACGGCCAACACCCACTCGCCCACTTTCAAGTCATCGGAGTTTCCTATTGGTATAGTGGGAAAATCATCTCCTTCTATCTTCAGCAAGGCCAAATCCGTAGCAGGGTCAGTGCCTACGATACGGCCCTTCAACTCACGGTCATCGTTCAATTTCACCGTAATCTCGTCCACACCTTCTACCACATGATTGTTGGTCACAATGTAACCGTCCTTCGAGATGATGACCCCCGAACCAAAACCTACACGCGGCTGTGTCTGCACTTGTTGCTGGCGTCCGCGTCCATCTCCAAAGAAGAAATCGAAAATATCCGGCCGATAAACAGTCATAGTCTTGCTAAGTTCCGTAGCGCGGATATGCACTACGGCATGTACTGAACTTTCGGCGGCTTGCGTCAAATCCACCAATTGATTAGGTCCCGCACTGAAAGCGGTCAATTTCATATTGTCGGGATTCGGCTGAAATAATTCATTGAACGAAGCGGCTTCGCGCAATTGTTGTCTCTCCAATAATTTATAGGCAGTAATGCCTCCTATTGCGGAACTCAAGAGTACACCGGCGGCTACTCCCATCACGATTTTAGTTGTCCGTTTCATAATTCTTATTCGTTTAAATGTTAATATTCGGATTTCATTTAACTTTATGACGTTAAAATAACGACAAAAAACATTCACTTATTCCGATTGTCACTTATTTTTGTCCTCTTTTAACAGAGCTATTTTTGAGCTTAACAGCGCTTAACGGCAAAACCTGACAAATTAGCATTTATGTACGATTCCTGTCACGTTAACATTTCAGGAGTTCAGCCTCACACTTTTACTACTCCAATCCCAGGCAGATCGGGCAACGTGATTTTTCCCTTTACAACCTCTACACCCCGAAAACGGTCATTGGCTATCAAGAGATTGCCATCCAAGTCGGCGAAATCTACCGCTGGAGAGAATTGAGAGGCGGCCGATATGCCACACGAAGTCTCCGTCATACACCCCACCATCACCCGCATGTCCAACGCACGGGCCAAGGCCACCATCTTCCACGCCTCGCGCATGCCCGTACATTTCATCAACTTGATATTGATACCCGTATAAACATCCTTCAAGGCTGGGATGTCCTTCAGACGCTGAACGGCCTCATCGGCAAAGACGGGCAAAGGGCTTTGGGCGGTTACCCAGGCTATGTCCTCCATGCGTTCTTTCGGCATGGGTTGCTCCACCATGACCACGTCTTGTTCCTTTAGCCAATGTATCATGTCCAGTGCATAGGCCTTATCCGTCCACCCTTGGTTAGCATCTACGGCAATGGGCAAGTCTGTCACCGAGCGGATGGTCTGTATCATCTCCTTGTCATTGTCGCGCCCCAACTTCACCTTCAGGATATTGAAGCGCTCGGCGCATTCGCGCGTCTTTTGGCGCACGACGTCGGGTGTATCGATGCCAATGGTATAGGTGGTATCAGGCGTTTTCTCTTTGTTCAACCCCCAAAGTTTGTACCAAGGAGTCTGGAGCAACTTGCCCACAAGGTCGTGCAAAGCGATGTCCACCGCCGCCTTTGCCGCCGAGTCTCCCGGAGAAAGGCTATCCACGTAAGCCAAAATGTCCTCCATCTGAAAGGGGTCAGCAAATTGGCCGACGGAGTCCTGCACCCGCTTCAAGAAAGCCATTACGCTATCCATCGTACCCAGTTCCTTTTGCAGGTAAGGCGGCATGGAGGCTTCTCCGTAACCTATCACCCCGTCATACTCCAACTCCACCTGTACATCGGGCGTCGTGCTCCGCGAGTAGGAAGCCACCGTAAACACATGGTTCAACCGAAGTTCGTAAGGGAAGAAACGTAAGCGCATGACAGGATTGACACCCACTTTGCGGTTGACATGGAACAAGGCAGGCTTGGACTTCTCGCCCGCCAACGCATCTTGCGCCAACATACTTGCGCCTAAGGTAGCTAAGGTAGCGGTTTTTAAGAATTTTCGACGATTATAAGCCATAATATATCGACCTACTCTGCCATGAGCGGATAAGCATCCGGATTAGTAATGATGGATAAATTCAAATCCACATCTAACGCTTCCCAACGTATTCGATTTTTGCCGAGCAACCGGACATCAAACACATTATCAACCGTAGCTTTCTTAAACCAAGGAAATTTTTCATAAGACAAATAATATTCTTTATCGCCTACCAGCAATACTAAGCCGTTTCGAGATATATAAGTCACTTCTACCTTATTTTTTACCGGAGAAGTGAGTATTCCATTTGTCATTGATAACTTGTTCATATTCCTTAATTGTTTGAAGAATAAATCCTATTTCTTTTGTTGTGAAACCATGGTTATATGCCACTTCTATAATCGGTTCTAACCAAATCTTCGCTTCATTATCACCTTTCTCTATATGGATGTGCTTTCTGTTTTCTTCTCTTGAATAGAAGAAAAAATCGTATCCGTCAATCAATATTGCCCTTGGACTCATGTTACAAAGGTAGAAAATAATAATTAAAAAACAATATGTTCAATGTATTATTATTCCTTCAATTCACCCTGATAATAAGGATTGGTCAACGTCGTATTCACCTCCCTTACCTTATTAATATAAGGCAATACGCGGGTGGCGAAAAGCAAACGGCCGCAGTTGAAGGCATCGAACAAGGGGTCATCCGGGTCAAAACCACTGATGTGCACATCGCCCTGCGAATGAATGAAACGCTTATCTCCTATATAAATGCCTACATGGACAACTTTTTGCGGAACTTTGTCCGTGGCTTTGCGCCCAAAAAACACTAAGTCACCGGGGCGGAGATTCCCAAAGTCCGGCTCAATCTCTATACGCTCTCCTACAAGGGCTTGCTGGGAGGCGTCGCGGGGAATGATGATGTCGTGCATGAAAAGTACCGTACGCACAAAGCCGCTGCAATCCATGCCTTTGGTCGAAGTACCTGCCCAGATATAGGGAATGCCCATCAGGGTGTATGCCGTTTGGAGGATGCTTTCCGCGTCCTGCTTCACACCGGCACGCCACACGTCCTCGGGCAGGCCGGCTGATTTTTCTATATACCCTGCCCGACCATCCGGATATGACACCTTATAATATTCGCCTTCTTCCCCTTCCCGCTTCAAGCGGTTGCCTGCCACCACGTCCGACACTGTTTGCGAACGCTTGTCAGGCCGCGAATACACAAAGCCGTAAAGCGAGGTAACCACCACCTTCTCCGCCTCATTCCATGCCTTCAGCTCTTCCGGAGTGGTCAAACAGACACCCGCCCGATGTACCCACGCCACATAATCGTCGGGCGTCTGTATACGGTGCCAGTCGCCTTGCTCCAACACCCGCACGGGCATGCCGAGCAGGGCTTGTGTCATCATCTCTGAGGAGAAATCGGGCTTCTCGCACAAAGTGGCTACCGAAAGGTTGATGATGCCGTAAGTTTTCTCCCCCTCATCGGCCTGCAAGGAGAAAACTAAGGAGAAAAGTATCGTTACTAAAACTCCTATACGTATGAAAATATTTATCCTCATTTTTCGATTAAATAAGTGTTTATTTAGACAAAACTACGAAATATTTCCATATCGTACATCTTTTTCCTACAAAAATCGTACCTTTGCACACATAAAGCAGCAGGCCGGCTTGTCGCTCGCACTCGAGTGCGGGAGGAAAGTCCGGGCAACACAGAGCATCCTACTTCCTAACAGAAAGCTGTCCGCGAGGGCAGAGTAACGCAGAAGAAAAGAACCGCCGGCTTCCGGGTCGGTAAGGGTGAGAAGGCGGGGTAAGAGCCCACCAGGCTTGTGGCGACACAAGGGCTGTGCGTCTTAGGAGTTGTAAGGTCATGTAAACCGGCGTAAGGAGGGTGGCTCGCCCGATGTCGGAGGGTAGACCGCTAAAGCCGTATGGCGACATGCGGCGCAGATAAATGACAGGCGCTCCGTTTACGGACGGAGAACAGAACCCGGCTTACAGGCCGGCTGCTTTTTATTTTCAGCACATTGGCACATTAACCATATTAGCATGAACAAACGAATCGCAGCTTTTTGGAAATTCCTCACCTACGACATTTGGCGTATCACAGAGGACGAGGTCACCAAAACGACCTTTTCCCTCTATAATATCATCAAGACCATCTATCTCTGCATCACCCGCTTTACTAAAGACCGACTGGCTAATAAAGCGGCAGCCCTGACCTATAGTACGCTGATAGCCATCATTCCTATCTTGGCTTTGGTATTTGCCATCGCGCGCGGTTTCGGGTTCGACAACATCATCGAGCAACAAATCCAAGAAGGACTGGTAGGCATGGGAGAGGCAAGCACAGTCATCCTGAAAACGGTCAACACCTATCTGGCACAAACCAAGAACGGCGTGTTCATCGGCGTAGGCCTCATCCTGTTGTTTTATTCAGTGCTCAACCTGATAAACAGTATGGAAATCACTTTCAACCGCATATGGCAGGTGAAGAAGGCACGAAGCATGTATCGGCGCATCACCGACTATTGCTCCATGCTGCTCCTTATCCCCGTCCTGCTGGTGCTTTCAGGAGGTCTTTCCATCTTCACCGCCACCGTACTGAAGCACATCAATGACTATACTTTGTTGGCTCCTGTCGGTAAGTTCTTCATCCGACTCATTCCTTTTGTGCTGACCTGGTGCATGTTCACGGCCCTCTACATCTTCATGCCCAACACAAAAGTGAAGTTCAAACATGCCTTGGTATCAGGCATCTTGGCGGGAACGGCCTACCAGTTCTTCCAATTCCTGTACATCAACGGTCAGTTATGGGTATCGCGCTACAATGCCATCTATGGTAGCTTTGCCGCCCTGCCCTTGCTGTTGCTGTGGTTGCAAATCTCGTGGACCATCTGCCTTTTTGGCGCCCAACTGACCTACGCCGGACAAAACATCCGCAACTTCAGTTTCGATGCCGATACACGCAACATCAGCCGGCGCTATCACGACTTCGTGGCCGTGCTCATCATGTCCCTCATCGCCAAGCGCTTTGCCGCCGGCACTTCCCCCTATACTGCCGAAGAACTGTCCGAAGAAGGGGAGATTCCCATCCGCCTGACCCGACGCATCTTGGACGAACTGGAAGAAGTTGGACTGGTACACGAAGTCAGCACGGACGAGAAGAGCGAATCCCTCTCCTACCAACCTTCCATAGACATCAACCATTTGAACGCCTCTACCCTCTT
The DNA here is from genome assembly GCA_944322285.1 of uncultured Bacteroides sp. GTDB lineage: Bacteria > Bacteroidota > Bacteroidia > Bacteroidales > Bacteroidaceae > Bacteroides. The sequence goes on along the minus strand of CALUOR010000008.1, from coordinate 79,722 downwards.
CGACCGCTTAGACACGCACGGCTCCGAGGATTTCAAAATCGACAAGGAACATACTTACAGCAAACAATGGCAAATGCTAATGAAGGCTAAGGAAGAGTACTACCGCAACGCGGGGCAAGTATTATTAAAGGACTTATAAAAAGAGGTCTCGAATGGCCCGCTGCCTTTGTAGCACAGTTCGAGTAATGAAACAGACGGGTAACGACCTTCCATCCCTTAAAACCAGCAAAGGTGGCTTGGCAAAAGAAAACAAGCATCTGATTGGGAGCTTCCCTCCGCTCAGATGCTTGTTTTCGCATAAGGTGATAATAGAAACTACCCGTTGGCGGAATTAATTTGGTTTAAGAATTATGTTTAAAAAGTTGCGCATATCGCTGATTTTTATTAACTTAGTGTTGTCCAAATCATTAAGTTTAAATCATCGTATGCACAACTTATACACAAAATTCGTCAGAATACTTGAGATATGCAAGCAATTTTCCAATAATCTCGTTAATGACCAAGGAAATATTGTCCGCTGTGGTCCGGTTCCAAAGTTCTCGGATTTGGAGATGGTAGCATTGTCCTTAGCGGCAGAATCGGAAAGCATCGATAGCGAGAAATGGCTTTTTGATTACAAATTGCAAGAGTACAAGAAGAAAATCCCCAATCTTATATCGCGCAGACAATTCAATGACCGCAGAAAGAATACCGCAGGCCTATGTGAAGCCATCCGCAAGCGGATTGCCTTGAAAATAGATGGCGATGAGGATTTCTTCCTTGTGGACTCCAAACCGATAGAAGTCTGTCGTCTCGCAAGGGGAAAACGCTGCAAGATGGGACAGTCGGGAGATTTCTCCAAAGCACCCGACTTTGGCTATTGCGCTTCGCAAAACACATACTACTTTGGTTATAAGCTTCATGCCATCTGTGGGTTAAGTGGAGTAGTGCATTCTTATGACTTGTCAAAGGCGAGCGTGCATGATCTCAATTACATGAAGGATGTGAAGCTGGAATATCACGATTGCAGCATCTATGGGGACAAGGGATATATCGGGGCTGACGTACAACTCGACCTCTTTGAGACTGCGCATATTAGGCTTGAATATCGGGTGCAATCCCCTCAATTTTTATCCTCAAATGACTTGCCACAGTCGGAAACATTGGCTACCTTTGTCCTTGAAGAGATGTTTGAGGTTATGCAGATAAGCGCAGACGGGTGCTGGAGTTGTGTCACCAAATCGTTACCTGCTAATTTCTAATGCTTCGCTTTCTTTTTGAAATTCAAAAAATAGAGGAAACTATTACGTTTTTCCCGATAAAACGATGTGAATGAGTAAAAAACATTCAGCGATTGAAAAATTTTGTATTTTGAAAAAATCGACTTTTGCATGTCGCTTACTGAGTGAACACGCGTCTTTTTCTTAGAACCTTTCTATTATTCAACCACTTAGCATCTACCGGGCAAATGAGTACATCTCTTCCAAAGAGATGTACACTATCTTTGAACAAGAATCTATAGCTTTGACTACGCCAAACATCGCCCATTCGAACCGGACATGTGCATTTTCGCCCAATCTACAAATAAAAAACTCCTCTTAGGTTTGTTTATCTGCTGACAACATCGTATTTTTGTTCGTTATAAAACCAAATAACGCACAACCCAAAGAATATGAGCATCAAATTCAGACTTGCTGCCATGCAATTTCTCCAGTTCTTCACTTGGGGCGCATGGCTTATCTCGTTAGGGGGTTATATGGGCAGCTCCCTGCACTTCGAAGGCGGACAGATAGGTGCTATCTTCGCCACAATGGGTATAGCCGCCTTGTTCATGCCGGGACTTACGGGCATCATTGCCGACAAGTGGGTGAATGCCGAACGCCTTTACGGATTTCTTCACCTGATAGGCGCGGGTGCCTTGTTTTATGCCTCAACCATTACGGACTATGAACACATGTATTGGGCCATGTTGCTGAACATGCTGGCCTACATGCCTACCCTTTCGCTGGCCAACACAGTGTCCTACAACGCCTTGGAGAAATACAAGCTGGATTTGGTGAAAGACTTCCCGCCTATCCGTGTGTGGGGTACGGTAGGTTTCATCTGCGCCATGTGGGCTGTAGACCTCACGGGATTCAAGAGTGGGCCCGCCCAGCTCTATGTAGCCGCCAGCGCGGCCGCCTTATTGGGACTTTACGCCTTCAGCCTGCCCGCCTGCCCGCCCGAACGAAGTGCGAGCAAGACGGTGCTTTCGGCTTTCGGTCTCGATGCGCTTGTATTGTTTAAGCAAAAGAAGATGGCCATATTTTTCCTCTTCTCCATGTTGCTGGGTGCGGCTTTGCAAATTACCAATACTTACGGAGATTTGTTTCTCGGTTCGTTTGCCTCCATCCCCGAATATGCCGACTCATTCGGCGTGAAGCATTCGGTCATCCTGCTTTCCATCTCGCAAATGAGCGAGACATTGTTCATCCTCGCCATACCTTTCTTCCTGAAGCATTTCGGCATCAAGAAAGTCATGCTCATCAGTATGTTTGCATGGGTATTCCGTTTCGGTTTGTTCGGCTTAGGTAATCCGGGCGATGGACTTTGGATGCTTATCCTCTCCATGATAGTCTATGGCATGGCATTTGATTTCTTCAATGTCTCCGGCTCCTTGTTTACGGAAATGGAAGCACACTCCAGCATTCGCGCCAGCGCGCAAGGCTTGTTCTTCATGATGACCAATGGTTTTGGAGCTTTCATCGGAGGTTATGCAAGCGGAGCCGTAGTAGACGCATTCTCGGTATATGCCGAAGGTGGAGGACTGGTAAGTCGCGAGTGGACGCCTATCTGGCTGATTTTTGCAGGTTATGCCTTGATTATCGGTCTATTGTTCGGATTGGTATTCCGATATAAACACAACAAATAATAACAATGTGCTAATTCATCCGCACATCTATCACATTAGCACATTAGCATATTAACACATTCATATAATGAATAAACCAAAAGTAGAATTACAAGTAGTAAACATATCAAGCAGCCAGGTGCAAGCAGGAGCGTACGCTATGCTATTGGCCGAGAAAGGAGGAGAACGCCAGTTGCCCATCATCATTGGCGCATCCGAAGCACAAGCCATCATCATGGAGCTGAGAGGCATCACTCCGCCCCGTCCCTTGACGCATGAGTTGTTTGCTTCAGTCATAGAAGTTTTGGGAGCCAAGATACTCCGTATACTTATTTATAAGGTAAATAACGGCATTTATTACGCCTACTTATTTATGAGTTCCGGCGACAAATTAATTCGGGTAGACTCACGCACAAGCGATGCCATTGCATTGGCTTTGCACACGCATGCACCTATCTATATTTATGAAGAAATACTAGAGTCCGAAAAATTGAGCTTGAAAAATGAAATAGATGCCGAAGAAAAGAAGCAAAGTTTCAAAAACGAACCTATCTACCGGATGCAATCAATAGAAATCATAAAATCGGCCTTGAGCAAAGCCATTGAAAACGAAGACTATGAACAAGCCGCCGTATTACGTGACATGATAAACAATTTCAAACATTTAAATCCAACGGACTGATGCACGTATTTTATGCCCCTGACATACAAACGAATCCCGAACTGCCTGAAGAAGAAGCTGTGCATGCCATCAGAGTTTTGCGCCTGCAAACAGGTGACGAAGTGACTCTGACTGACGGGAAAGGCAACTTCTATCGGGCGGAAATAAGCACTGCCACTCATAAGCATTGCTTGGTCAACGTACAGAAAACGCTACCGCAAGCTCCATTATGGGAAGGCCATCTGCACATCGCCATGGCACCCACCAAAAACATGGACCGCACAGAATGGTTTGCAGAGAAAGCCACTGAAATAGGATTTGATGAGTTGACATTCCTTAATTGCCGTTACTCTGAACGCAAGGTCATCAAAACCGAACGCATCCATAAGATATTGGTATCGGCCATCAAACAATCACTCAAAGCACGTCTGCCTCAACTAAATGAAATGACCGACTTCAACCGATTTATCCGACAACCATTCACCGGACAAAAATTCATCGCCCATTGTTACGAAGGTGAAAAGCAGCTTTTAAAAGATTGCCTGCAACGGGGCGAAGACGCTTTGGTGTTAATAGGTCCGGAAGGTGACTTTAGTGAAGAAGAAGTGCAAGAAGCACTTGTGCATGGTTTCCGCCCCATCAGTTTAGGTCCCTCACGCCTGCGCACCGAGACTGCTGCCTTGGTAGCCTGCCACCTGATGAATTTGGCCAATCAATAAACGAATCATTTTTCCAACCTATAAAAACTTAGACTTATGATAAGAAAATGTCTGAACCTTCCTATGGCAGTAGCCTCTTTCTGCCTGCTCGCACTGATTACACTCAGCTCATGCTCTCGACAGCAAGATTACACCAACGCCATACCCGCTGATGCTACAGAAGTATTGTCTGTAAACCTACAGACATTGGCACAAAAAGCCGGGCTGCAAGAGGGCGAAAACCGTGCAGCCCTGAGCAAACTGACCGAAGCTTTAAAGACGGGCCTTAGCGTGGAATTACAACAACAAATAGAAACATTGATGGAGAATCCGAAGAACTTAGGCATCGACTATACAGCTCCCATCTATTTTTTTCATGCCAGCCAAGCGCAAGGGATGGTAGCCAAAATCAGCGACCCAAACAAATTAGAAAGTTTCCTGCAAACAGCCCAACAAGACGAGTTATTCATGGGTTTGCAACAAACCGGTGACTATAGTTATGCCTACAACGAACGGCTATTTCTTGCTTTCAACAAAACCACCCTATTAGCACTTCCCACTCCTTCTTCCATGGACATTGGACAGATGCACAACAATGCCAAGCTATTGTTCAGTCAAACGGAAGAAAACAGCATCAGGCAACAAAACTTTTTTACCCAACTTCAAGAACTGAAAGGAGACATCAATGGCCTGATAGCATCGGAAAGCTTACGTGATTTCTATTTAAAGCAGGGCATCACCCAACTACCTGAACATGTGAATCTGAAAAACCTAAAAATATTGGGAAGCCTGAACTTTAAAAACGGAAGAATAGAGTTGCAAGGAAGCATCTACACCGAAGACGAAAAATTAAAGACACTCATTGAACAACAAGCCCAAAGCACACACCCCACCAACGGCAAGTATCTCTCCTACTTTCCGCAATCCACATTGTTGCTACTAACTATGGGTATCGATGGCGAAAAGCTGTATGAATCACTACAAAGCGAAAAAAGTGTCCGCGACCAACTCACTCCCGAACAATCCGCCTTTCTTCAAACATTACTCGGCGCTTTCCGTAAAGATGTCACCATAGGTATCACCGGCATGTCCGCCAGCGGCAACTTGTCTTTTGTAGCATACGCTGAAACCAATGATGACACCATTCTCCAATCATTCTCCGAGCAGATAGTCACCCAAGGTTTAAACAGCTACCTTCAACTAAACCGTTTGGACAACGGTGACTACCAGTTACGGGCTGGTTCACAAAGAATGTATCTCGGCATTCGCGGTACAGACGTGTTTGTAACCAACGATAATCTACAATACAACCGTATCGCACAAAAAGCTGAACCTTCCATAGCAGGAACCGACTATGCCACCGATTTGGAAGGGCAACATGCAGCCATCATTGTCAACGCCAAAGCCGTATTTGATATGCCTCTCGTCAGGATGGCAATCGGCTTTCTAAGTCCAGAATATCGCACCTACGCAAACATGGCCGAAAACATCTCTTACGTAGGCCTCAGCGGTCAATCGGATTCCGGTCAATTGTTTTTAGTACTGAAGGATAAGAATACCAACGCACTGAAACAACTGCTGAATTTCATCAAAACATTTATTGGAATCTGACTCTTGACATAACTATGAACACCATTCATCTGCGGCAAACACTTCCACAAGTATTTGCCGACCGTGACAAACAGATTTCCGATATTTGGCATCAGGATTTCGTCTTCGAGAAAGGTAAATACTACTTGATTGCAGCCGACTCCGGCACCGGCAAATCGTCCTTATGCAGCTATCTGTATGGCTATCGGGATGACTATCAAGGCATCATATGCTTTGATGAACGTAACATACGCTCTTTAAACAGAAGAGACTGGACATACCTGCATCGCCAGTCACTCAGTATCTTGTTTCAAGAACTTCGCCTCTTCCCCGAGTTGACCGCCTTTGAAAATGTATTGCTCAAAAACCGGTTAACCGACTATAAAAAGAAAAAAGAATTGCTCGCTTTTTTCGAAGCACTTGGCATTGCCGATAAAACAAATGAGTTTGTCGGGAAATTATCTTTCGGACAACAACAACGAGTAGCTTTCATCCGCAGTTTGTGCCAGCCTATGGACTTTATCTTATTGGATGAACCTATCAGCCATTTGGATGAATCCAATGCAAACGTCATGGCACAAATACTGGCTGAAGAAGCTGAACGGCAAGGTATGGGCATCCTTGTCACCTCTATCGGAAAACATCTTGAAATGAACTATCACAGCAAACTAAAACTATGAACCGACTCGTCTGGAAATTATTACGCCGAAACATCAGTGAAGCACAACTTTGCGGTTTCTTTTTGGCCTGCTTATTCGGCATGACCATTGTCTTGCTTGGTATACAGTTCTACCGCGATGTAATACCTGTATTCACGGAAGGAAACAGCTTCCTAAAAAAAGATTATATTGTAGTCACCCGCAAAATCAGCACATTGGGAAGCCTTGCTGGAAAAAGCAATACCTTCTCCATTCAAGACATAGAAGACTTACGCCGCCAACCTTTCACACAAAGCATTGGGACTTTTACGCCATCACTATTCAACGTATCGGCCGGATTGGGTATGAAGCAAGCTGGCATCCATATTTCCACCGAGATGTTTTTTGAATCCGTGCCGGACGAATACATGGACATAACCTTAGATCGTTGGCATTTCGATTTCCAAAATCATCTCATCCCCATTGTCATTCCGCGCAATTATCTCAACCTATATAACTTTGGATTTGCCCAAAGCCGTAGCCTCCCCAAATTGTCTGAAGGTCTGATGAACCTTGTCCAAATGAACATCCGCCTAAGCGGAAACGGCCTCAGCGAAGAGTTTAGAGGACAAATCATCGGATTCTCCAATCGCCTGAACACCATTCTTGTCCCCCAAGCATTCATGGATTGGGCTAATGCACGTTATGCTCCCGGAGAAAAGCCTCAACCTTCACGGCTGATAGTGGAAGTCAACAATCCGACCTCCCCAGCCATCAACCGCTATTTTGCAAAAAAAGGTTACGAAACCGAAGGTGATACGCTCGATACCGGAAAAGCCACTTATTTCCTGCGGCTTGTCACCAGTATCGTCATCAGCATTGGATTAATCATCAGCCTGTTAGCTTTTTACATCCTAATGCTCAGCATCTTCCTGCTTTTGCAAAAGAATAACGAAAAACTGCACAACCTCTTGCTTATCGGTTATTCAACGAGACAAGTGGGCATGCCTTACTTTCTTCTCAGCACCGGGCTTAATCTCGCTGTGTGGCTGCTTGCCATTGAGTGTGTAGCCGTGTTGAGGAATATCTATCTTGATTTTTTACACACATTGCTACCCCAATTACCCGAAAAATCTTTGCTTCCGTGCTTATTGACAGGATTTGCCTTGGCGATTATCATATCCGCAATCAACATTTGGATTATCCGAAAAGAAATTATGAAAAGAACTTCCATAGCTACCCCCAAGTAATCACCCCTGTTTTCTTTGTCGGGTTATAAAGCTTTGTATCACAGGATAAATCTCTTGCACTGAATACAGGTCACGGCTGGCTTGTTCAAGAGGACACCAGCCCGTGTGGTCGCGGTTGATGATGTGGTGTACCGCTTCATCATATTGGACGGGGATGCCGGCTTCCTGCAACAGCCGGAGAGCCGGTTGGCTGATTGTGTGTACGCTGACTTCTTTTACATGGCCCAATACCATCAACGTGGCGGCGGCTTTCCCGATGACCTTGTCTGCCACGGAGGCGTCGTGCAGGAAAGCCGCGTCTTCTTGCAACAAGTCGTAAAGGTCGGCCACACCCCGGCGCGTGAACGTGCGGATGTGGTCGCCCTGGGCTATGACGCAGGAGTAGCCTCCTTCGTCCAATATGTCAATAAGCCGCTTCATTATTACAACGTTTCTTGCTTCAGTTGTTCTACGTAAGCGTCAATACGGTGCAGCTCTTTCGGAATGTCGATGCTTTGCGGGCAGCGCGGGTTACATTGTTCACATCCGATGCAATGGCTGGCCTGGCGCAGGCGGGGTACACTGCGGTCGTAACCTATCAGGAAAGCGCGGCGTGCCTCGCGGTAGTTGGCGTTTTCCTTTGAGGTGGGCAAGTTCCCTTCGTTGACACATTTATTATAGTGGAGCAACACGGCGGGGATGTCGATGCCATATTCGCAGGGCATGCAATACTTGCAGTCGTTGCAGGGTATCGTGGGGTATTGCTTCATCAGGTCCGCCGTCTGGTAGAGGAACTGGAAATCGTCCTCGGTCAGCGGTACAAGCGGGCAATACGTGCGCAGGTTGTCCTGCAAGTGCTCCATGTAGGTCATGCCGCTCAGCACTGTAAGCACGCCGGGGAAAGAGCCTGCATAACGGAAAGCCCAGGAAGCCACACTGGCCTCTGGGTTGCGTTGCTTGATGCGCTGGATGAGATGTTCGGGCAGCTTGGAGAGCCGTCCACCCAAAAGCGGCTCCATGATGACGGCAGGGATGTTTCGTTTTTGCAACTCCGCGTAGAGGTAGTCAGCGTTCACGTTCCGTCCCGAAGCATAACGCCAATCCACGTAATTCATCTGGATTTGCACGAAGTCCCAGTGTACCTGGTCGTGCATGGCCAGCACTTCGTCGAACACTTCCTTGGTGCCGTGGAAGGAGAAGCCCAGGTTGCGGATGCGTCCGGCCTCGCGTTCCTTCATCAGGAAGTCTATCATGCCATTCTCGATGTAGCGCCCGCGGAAGGTCTTGATGCCTCCGTTACCGATGGAGTGCAGCAGGTAATAATCTATATAGTCCACCTGCAACTCCCGGAAGGAGCGTTCGTACATGGCGATGGAGTTTTCGCGCGTATAGTTGGAGAAGTTGGAGAGCTTCGTGGCGATGAAGAATTTGTCACGCGGATGGCGTTTCAGGGCAATGCCGGTAGAACGCTCCGACCAGCCTTGCACGTACACCGGGGATGTGTCGTAATAGTTCACTCCGTGCGCCATGGCATAGTCGATGAGTTCGTTTACGGCGTCCTGGTCGATGACGTTTTCTCCCTTTTTTGCCGTGGGCAGAGTGGGCCAGCGCATGCAGCCATATCCTAAGAGGGACACTTTGTCGTGGGTACGCGGATTCTCCCGCATCGTCATTTTGTCCGTAGGGATTTCGCCTTGTGCCTGAGGAGCGTCGGGCGAGGTGGTTTGCTTGGGTGTGCATCCGGCCAAGCCCAAGGCGGAGGTGGCCGTACTGATGCCTACGATTTTCAGGAAATCGCGGCGGGATATGTCGTTATGATTCTTTTCGTTCATGGTTTATATGCAGTTAAATGATGATTTAATGTGCTAATGTGACAAATGTGTCAATGTGCTAATGGGGCTATGCCATGTGTGCCTGCAATTCACTTTCATATCGCATATCATTGGCACATTGGCATATTGGCACATTATATAATTCTATGCCGTTCGTGTCCTTCCACATAAATGGCGCTGAACGGACGGGCCGGACAGAGGTTCTCACACGCTCCGCATCCGATGCAACGCTCGGTGTCTATAACCGGTATTTTTACCGATTCAGGATTGGAGGCGTCCGAAAGCACCATGCTGATGGCGTCCGTGGGGCAATGGCGGGCACAGTTGCCACACTCTACCCCGTCGGTCAAGGGGATGCAGTTCTTCTTAATCCATACGGCGTGACCTATTTGGATGGCTGATTTATCGGCTAAAGAAATCAGGTGGATGGCGTCCGTGGGACAAACCTCGGCGCATTTCGCACACTCCGGACGGCAATAACCTCGTTCGTAGCTCATTTCCGGTTGCATCAGTGTCAGCAGCCCGGTGGAGGGACGTAACACCTCGTTAGGGCACACCGACACGCAGAGTTGGCAAGCCGTGCAATGCTGGGCAAAGTTGTTCAAGCCTTGTGCGCCGGGAGGCACAATGGGTGTTTGGCGTTGGGGTTTCTTCTTATCAATAATGGTAGCCAATCCGCCATCTACCTTCATTTCTTGGGCTTTCAGCACGGCCGTTGTGGCGGCCAAGGCGGTGGCTGTCAGGAAAGTGCGGCGTCCTACTCCTTCGGCCTCTCCCTTAGAGGCACTTTGAACGGGGCTTTGCGCATTATTGACGGGCTCTTTGCGGGAGATTGGCTGCGACGAAGTCTTATGCGTGTAACTGATAGCTCCCTTGTGGCATTTGTCGATGCAATCCATACAAGCCACGCAACGGCTGTAGTCTATCTGATGGCTCTTGATGTCGATGCACGAGGCTTTGCAGTTGCGTGCGCAGAGGTTGCAGTTGACACACTTGTCCGTGTCGATGACCGGCTTCAACCAGGAATATTTGGCCAAGACGCCCAGCAGGGTGCCCACCGGGCAGATGGTGTTGCAGTACGTGCGTCCGCCCCGCCAGGCCAATACGATAAGTACGATAAGAGTCACGAGGGCGATGATGAACGTGGGCATACTTTTTATCCACACCGTCGTCTCGTAGAAAGCATAGCTGTCAGCCCGCTCGGCGAAGTAAGCCAGCAGGTTGTTCCCCCATTGGTAGACAGGCGCGAACAGGTTGCTGGCGATACGCCCGTAGGAACTGTAAGGAGCCAACAGGGCCGCCAATGAACCTACTCCGGCCAGCATGGCTATACCGAATGCCGCCAATACTCCATAGCGCAACCACGAAAGGGCGGGCGAGTAGGTGTAGCGATTCTTCTTGCGCTTCTTGGAGAACCAGGCCACCATATCCTGCATCACGCCCAAAGGGCAAATGACCGAGCAATAAACACGCCCCAACAGGAGGGTAAGCACGATGAGTTCCACCACCACTCCTACATTGAGCGCCAACAAGGCGGGAAGAAATTGAATCTTTGCCATCCAGCCGAACCATGCGTGAATGCTCCCCGTAAAGTCGAGGAACAGCAAGGTTATCAGCGTAAAGAATACAATGGCAAGCGTCAGTCTGATTTTACGTAACATAACTTCTTAATAGATTTGTCTATTGTATTTGTTGTCGCAAAAGTAGTCAAAATAGAAAAATCACGCTGACACATATTACTTATATTTATACCCCAATTACGTTTTTTTAATGAAGGTACAATTATTTCATGGCCGAATCATCGAATGATAAAGGCAACAAGTCGGTGGCACTCCCCACTTCGCAAATGCCTTGTTTCCCATAAAGCAGGATGCGCATGGGGCGGTTGAAACGGCGCTCCACCTCAATCATCACTTGCCGGCAAGCACCGCAAGGCGAAATAGGATTATCCACGAATTCGCCCCGCTCATTGCGGGCTGCTATGGCCAAAGTATCCACCGCCCGATCGGGATATTGAGCATTGGCATAGAAAAGCGTAGTGCGTTCGGCACAGAGGCTCGAAGGAGAAGCTGCATTCTCTTGATTGGAGCCACCCACCACGGTGCCATCCGCCAGTCGGGCGGCCGCCCCTACTGAAAAATGAGAATAAGGCGCATAACTACGATAAGTAGCCTGGCGGGCAGAGTCAATCAATTGACGATCGGCCTCGTTCAATTCTTCATATTGAAAAATCTTCAACTTAATGTGCAGGGTTTCTTCTTTCATGGTACAATTTTTTGTAATATATGTCACAAAGATAAGGAAGTAGTTTGGATTATTCAATTCTTTTATAGACTTTTGTAGGCAAATCAATAAAGACCCTATGAAATATTGCATCAGATTGACAATAATAGTGTTGTTCGGAGTGCTGCCCCTAACACTGCAAGCCCAACGCAAAAACTCCCGATACAACAGCTACATTAAAGAGTATGCTCCCATTGCCGTGGAGCAAATGAAGAAATACAAAATTCCTGCCAGCATTACTTTAGCGCAGGGACTGCTGGAGAGCGGGGCGGGCACCAGCTCGTTAGCCCGAAAGAGCAATAATCACTTCGGCATCAAGTGCCATCGGACGTGGCGTGGAAAGAAAGTCTATTATGACGATGACGCTCCCAAGGAATGCTTTCGCGCTTATGGTAAGGTGGAAGACTCTTATGAAGACCACTCCATCTTCCTCACTGAAGGCCCGCGCTATCGTTTTCTTTTCGACTTGAAGATTACCGACTATAAAGGTTGGGCAAAGGGTTTGAAAAAGGCGGGCTATGCCACCGACCGTTCGTATGCCAACCGCCTGATAACCATCATCGAAGATTACGAACTTTATAAGTATGACAATCAGGGCATGAGCAAGCGCGAAGCGCGGAAGTTAGAAAAGCTGTTGAAGAAGAAACCCTGGCTAGTCAATCCGCATCAGGTGTACATAGCCAACGGACTGGCCTATGTCGTTGTGCGCGAGGGCGATACCTTCAAATTCCTTGGAGGAGAATTCGACATCAGTTGGAAGAAACTGGTGGATTACAACGACCTGCACAAGGAATATGTTTTAGAGCCGGGCGACATCATCTATCTGAAGAAGAAAAACAAGAAAGCCCAAAAACCCTACACCATGCACGTGGTGCGCGATGGCGAGTCCATGCACAGCATCTCGCAGACTTATGGCATCCGTCTAAAGAATCTTTATAAGATGAATAAAAAGAAGATGGAGGAATATGTGCCCGAGGTTGGCGATACACTCCGCCTGCGCTGAGAAAATATTTTCCCCGGTGAGGAAAAAATATTTTTCCGGTGAGAGAAAAATAAGAAGAACGTAATGAACGTATATTTTAATATGCTTTACTATGAATAAGTCAGTAAAAAAAATCTTGAAGATTTTGGGCATTAGCTTGGGAAGTCTTCTCATTATCTTGACGGTGGCCATAGCCATTGCCATTCATTTCGTCTTTACCCCTGCCAAACTGACACCGGTAGTAGTAAATATAGCCAACCAAAACCTGAACGCCAAACTCGACTTGGGAAGTGTGGACCTTACTTTCTTTTCTTCCTTCCCCCGCTTCGGCTTGCGCTTGACGGACGGCACATTGGTATCCAAAGCATTGCGCGACACTTCGTGGCTGAGACGTGATACTTTGGTCACGTTCAGCAAAGCCACATTGGTGGTCAATCCTATAGACTATCTACAGAAACAACGCATATCCATCTACCGGCTCACGATAGATAGCGCACGTGTCTATGCCCATATCGACAAGGATGGGCGGGCCAATTGGGACATTATGCCATCCTCCACCGAGGAAACCCCAGCGGATACCACTTCCACGGATACTACACGCATCGCCACCGGAGGCATAGACATTCGCCGACTGGCTCTGCGCCATGCTTCGGTGACTTTCGATGACCGCCAGGCACGTGTCTTTGCCAATCTTTGGGATGCCAATTTGCGTCTGCAAGCCCATCTGCACAAGGGCTACTCCATGCTACGAATAGATTATAGCAACCGCAACATCCTCTTCTGGCAGGAGGGAGAATTGTTGGCCAACCGCATAGCCACACGTTTGCAAACAGACTTACGCCTCATCCGAAGCCAACGTACACTGGAGTTGAAAGACGCCCTGCTGGACATCAATGGCATACAACTTGACCTGAAAGGGACTTTACGTCGTGACACCGTGGCCAAGGCAGCGAATGTCGACTTGCGATACAGCCTGCACGCACCTTCATTGGAAACCGTATTGCGCATGATTCCCGCCAGCGTATTGAAGAAAGGAGACGTAAACGCACAAGGAGAAGTCACCGTAAACGGCACATTGAAAGGACTTTATGGCAAAAAGCAAATGCCACTCGCCACGCTTAAAGTAGACATCAACCAAGCTTCGGCACAATATAAAGGAATGCCTTATGGCATTGATGAAATTTCCGCCGACTTCTTTGGCCAAGTAGACTTGATGAAGAAAGCCCCTTCGTATGCCAACCTTAAAATATTCCGCTTCCGCGGAGCGCATACCGACATCTTGGCGGATGCCCGCATTGACGACCTGCTGGGCGACCCTGACATTACTTTCCATACGACATCTACCGTTGACCTCACGGCTTTGTCGCAAACATTTCCTCTGCAAGAAGGAGTAAGCATGGGAGGAAAGCTGGATGCAGACATCAAATTGCGTTGCCGGCTCTCCACATTGAAGAAACAAGACATAGGGCACATCAAAGCCGGAGGAAAATTGAATATGGAAGGCCTCTTCCTGCGTGATGTAAACAAGGGCTTTGACTTTACATCCGATGCCATGTTCGCTTTTATGGGCAATAATGTATTGGGAGCCAAGGCAACCATCAATAACATGCAACTGCAATCCCGGCGGCTCAACTCTAACTTACAAAACCTGACGGCAACCATCGGCACTACCAATCCGCAGGACACCACCCGCATCGCGCACATGAAGTGCAATCTGACTCTGAACCGCCTGAAAGCATCCATGCCGCTCGATTCAATAGATGCTTATTGTGGAAAAACAACCGCAAGCGTAGAGCTGAAACCCAGCGACCGCAATAAAGAACGCCCGCACATCACCTTTACATTAAAAGCCGATACCCTCTTCGGACACATGGGCGACTCTCTGCGTGCTTTCTGCCGCAGCACCTCGGGCACTATCACCTTGCAACCCGGACGTCGAAATACCGACAAACCACAAATAGGCTTGAAGTTCAACGCCGATACCCTTTTCTGCCGCATGGGCAGCATGAAGATGGGCATGGACAAAGCCGGTATAGCCGTTACGGCCGATAAATTGCGCGACTCCGTATGGATTCCCAAAGGAATTGTCGGTTTCAACCGTTTGTCCATACGCACTCCTCAATGCGCCTTGCCTATCCGGATGATGAAAACATCCGTAACTGTGGGCAATCGAGCCATCACCTTGCGCAATGCGACCATGCGCATCGGACGCTCCGACCTCACGGCCAGCGGCTCGGTGCACGACCTTTATGGAGCAATGAAGTTCCACAAAACCTTGCGTGCCAAGTTAGACTTAACTTCACGCAATTTGAATTGCAACCAGTTGATACGCTCCCTCTCCTTCCCCGAAGATACCTTGCAAGCCGAAACAGATACAACGGCCACCAATTTGAAGTTATTCGTCATCCCCCGCAACGTAGACTTTGAGCTGACCACTAATCTACGCCGCGTACGCTATGGCAAAATGCTTTTCACCGATGTGAAAGGCGATGTAGACGTACGCAACCAAGCCATCCATCTGAAAGAACTCAGCATGAAGGGCATGGGCGCTACCATGAAAACTACACTGCTCTATCGCGCAGCCCGTCTGCAAGCCGGCTATACGGGCTTCGACTTTAAGCTACACGATGTGAACATCGGACATTTGGTGGACTTTGTGCCTTCATTGGATTCTATTGTGCCAATGCTCCGTTCATTCGAAGGAGTGGTAGATTTCAATGTAGCCGCAGCCTCGGCACTCGATTCGTGCTTCAACCTCAAAATCCCATCATTGCGCTCGGCCATTCATATTAAAGGCGATAGCCTGGTGCTGATGGATGGAGAAACTTTTGCCGAAATATCGAAGAAATTCCTCTTCAAAAACAAGGAACGAAACTTGATAGACAGTATAGCTGTAAACATCAGTGTACAAGATGGAAATGTCACTGTCTATCCATTTGTTATCCAGATGGATCGTTATCGGGCGGCCGTAGGAGGCACACAAGATCTTGCCATGAACTTCGATTATCACATCTCCATCCTTAAATCGCCCATCCCCTTCAAGCTGGGGCTGAACATTCGAGGCAATTTGGACAAGATGAAGTTTGGCTTAGGCAAGGCCAAATACAAAGATGCCGTAACGCCTGTGGAAATACGAAAAGTAGACAGCACCATTGTCCGAATGGGTGACCAGATAGTAAGAGATTTCCGAAGGATTATGCAACGAGAACAAAGAAGTAGAAATTGAGGAATATGTATTTTAGACATCAAAAACCCGCTTTAAATCCTTTATTTGGGCCTTAGCATCTTAAAAAAAGAGCATCAAAATATAGATTAGACCTTGTAGGCTTTTTGAAAAACGAGTTTATTTGCACGCTAAATTCTGCAAACAGATGTTTAGTAAATTTAGGTAATGATATTGTTTAATTTTATTTTATATGAAAAAGAATCTGTTTTTTTTATTTGCATTGATTTGTTCAATGAGTTTGTTCACGGCTTGTAGCGATGATGACCCTGACTACACGCCAGTCATTGAGGAAGAAATCGCCGGTAACTATAAAGGTGTATTGGGCGTTTCCATTAATGGACAGCAAGTTGCTCAAAACATTCCTCAGCGAATCTCTGTTTCGGGTGCCGGAGCCACGTCCATCAACCTTTCTTTGACAAACTTCAGTTTTTCAGGTATTCAAGTTGGTGATGTAGCCCTGCAAAATTGTCCGATGACTCAGAATGGTAATACGTATGATTTCACAGGTGCTACCAATCTGAATATTACCGGCTTGACCGCATCAGTAAATGCAACGGGTAATATTGGCAATGGTACCGTCTCTATCACAATGGATATTGATGCAACATTAGGCACAGTTGAACAAACAGTTGTTGTAACTTATACGGGTACAAAACTGACGGGTTCTGAAAGCAGTGAGGCACAAATAAAAAGTTTTGTATTCGACCGTAATGTAGCGGCTGTTGATTCATTAGTATTATCGACCACAATCGATGAGGCTAATAAAACCATCTCTATATCCGTAGCAGACACTGCTAAATCTGAATATTTAAGCCAATTAGTCCCTACAATTGAGATATCTACTGGCGCAACAGTAACCCCCAACAGCGGTGTTGCCCAAGATTTTAATAAAGCTATAACTTATACAGTAGTCGCAGAAGATGGTACCGTAGCAAAATATGTAGTAAGCGTAGCATCTAAAATGAGGGCATTTGATTTTGAAAATTGGACTGCCGAAGTAGAAGGCCAAACTCCCGAGATGACTTATTATGAACCTACAGGTTGGTCATCGAGCAATGCCGGCGCACATATGCTCAAGGGCTTTGGCATGGCTGACAGTTATGTCGTAATGGAAACCGAGGACGCACACTCTGGTGAAAAAGCCGCTTTAATCAAATCCATCGACACAAAAGGTATGGATATGTTTATCGCTAAAGTCCCCAAAGTTACTACAGGTTCTTTGTTCTTAGGCAATTTCATTACAGAGTTGTCCAGCACATTGAGAAGTACAAAATTTGGTATTCCATACACACAAAAACCCGTTTCTTTGAAAGGATGGTACAAGTACACACCGGGTGCTGAATATTACAGCGTAACCGAAACTCCTTACGAACAACACTGCCACCAAGCTGTATTGGATGAGACCAAGAGCGATGAGTTTATGATTAGCGTAGTACTCTATGAAACAGAAGAATATGATGTAGAAGGATGGAGTGACTGCTTGACAGGTTCTGCCGTTGCCGAAGAAAACATCTATAATTCAAGCCGAGTAGCAGCCATTGCCCAACTGACAGGTGGCGAACAAGCCGAGTGGACCAGCTTCGAACTTCCTTTAGAATGGAAGAAAGAATATAATGCTGAAACTAAATACCGTTTAGCAATTGTTTGCTCTGCCAGCAAGGACGGTGACAAGTTTAGCGGTGCACCTGGTAGTACATTGATTGTGGATGATTTTGAACTGACTGTAGAATAAAATATATATTCTGAAATTTTAGAATGCGGTATTTCTTTCAGGAAATGCCGCATTTTTATTTCAGTATTCTTGCACGTTTTTATAATTCTATTTAATTTTGGCACCAAATAAATAAAGAAAGAAAATTATGTCGGTAAATAAAGTCATCCTAATAGGAAATGTAGGACAAGATCCGAAAGTTACATATTATGATAGCGGCAGTTGTGTGGCACAAGCATCACTTGCCACTACGGAAAAAGGATATACCTTGCAAAACGGCACGCAGATACCCGACCGCACGGAATGGCATAACCTGATTTTCCGAAACAAATTAGGCGAAATCGTAGACAAATACGTACACAAAGGCGATAAACTTTATGTGGAAGGGAAAATACGTACCCGCTCCTACGATGACCAAGCAGGCATCAAGCGGTATGTAACGGAAATATTCGTAGACAATATGGAGATGCTTACGCCTAAGAGTATCGCACCCGCTGCTCAATCTGCTCCCCAACAATCTGTACAGACGCAGGCTACCCCTGCACAAAATATAAACACGGCAACTGACGAGGATTTGCCGTTTTGAATTGTATAACTAAACACGAACTCTTTGGACCCAGACGCTTATTTATGCCCATTGGCGGCATGTTATGATGGTTTGTACATACAGACCCCTTCCCTCTCGGCTATTATAGCCATTGTGTTAGCGGGATTATTCCTGCTTGTTTCTGGCTTTGCATCAGCTTCCGAAACGGCTTTCTTCTCGTTGTCCGCATCCGATTTGGATGACATTGCAGAACGCAAACATCCTTCGGACAAAAGAATCAGCAAATTGTTGGAAGATCGTGAACGGCTGCATGCCACGATACTTATCACAAATACAGTTGTAAATGTGGCCGTTATTGTGTTAGGCGGTTTCTTTTTCTTTAGTGTTTTCCACTTCTATTCATGGATTACGTCGCTTATTGTACTAATGGTAAGCCTGACTTTCTTATTATTGCTGTTCGGTGAGATTATGCCAAAGATTTATTCCGCACAAAAAGCATTGGCTTTCTGTCGTTTCGCAGCTCCAGGCATTATCGCCTGCCGCTCTATATTCTACCCGATAGAATCGTTGCAGATTTATTTCACCTCCTTTTTAAACAAATGCATCGGGCACAAGAATCATGCTATTTCGGTAGATGACTTGTCACAGGCCTTAGATCTGACGGACAAAACTGAATTATCCGAGGAAAGCAACATACTGGAAGGCATTATCCGCTTTGGTGGAGAAACTGCCAAAGAGATTATGACTTCACGCCTCGATGTAGTGGATTTGGAGATTCATGCACCATTTAAAGACGTTTTGAAATGTATCATTGAGAACGCCTACTCCCGTATACCGGTTTATGACGAAACACGTGACAACATCAAAGGGGTGCTATACATCAAAGACCTCCTACCCTATCTGAACAAAAAAGAAAACTTCCGTTGGCAATCATTAATACGCCCTGCTTACTTTGTGCCAGAAACAAAAATGATTGATGACTTGCTACGCGATTTCCAAGCCAACAAAATACATATAGCTATCGTAGTAGACGAGTTTGGAGGCACATCGGGCATTGTAACCATGGAAGACATCATTGAAGAAATAGTGGGAGAAATACACGATGAATACGATGACGAGGAACGTACTTACGTCATGCTGAACAACAACACGTGGATATTCGAGGCAAAAACACTATTGACCGACTTCTATAAAGTAACAAAAACTGATGAAGAAGAATTCGATGAAGTGGCCGGAGACGCTGACACTGTAGCCGGTTTGTTACTCGAACTGAAAGGCGAGTTCCCTGCATTGCACGAACGGGTGCCTTATAAGAATTATGAATTTGAAGTACTGGAGATGGACAGCCGCCGCATTTTGAAAGTGAAGTTCACTATCAAACAAACACCGGCTGTACTACCTAAAACGGATTGAACAGTGCCCCTTTTCCAACGACATAAAGAAAAAGACAACTGCCTATGGGCTGTGTGGAAAGTGGAGGAAACGATAACGCAATTACTTGCTTTGCTTCCCCATAGTGAGACATACCAACGCGACATAACACGTTTTGCATCACCCAAGCGCCAATTGGAGTGGTTGGCAGTACGCGTACTGCTATATGTTCTACTTGGTGAAGAAAAAAGCATTCAATATCGAATAGATGGAAAGCCTTATTTCTCAGATCATTCTCACTCGTTAAGCATCTCCCACACACGCGGCTATGTAGCGGTCATAGTGGGTCAACCGGATAAAGAAGTCGGCATAGACATTGAGCAATATGGTGAACGGGTACATAAGGTCGCTTCCAGATTCATGCGTCCGGACGAAAAGGCTGGCATTTACAAAGGTACAGACACATGGGGACTATTGCTCCATTGGTCGGCCAAAGAAACTTTATTTAAATGCCTGAATGCCGAAGAAGTAGATTTCTGCGAACATCTACAGATATTCCCTTTCCCGATAGAAGAAAGCGGAATTTTCCAAGCCATTGAATACCGAACACCCAATAGACAATCTTTCAAGATACATTATTATCTATCCCCTGATTTTGTTCTGACGCTTATCTTTTAAAAAAGAGCCATTCCCTGCTCACATCATATATAGCAAAGAATGGCTTCTATCATTCATAAAGTTACAAAAAGATTTACCTTTCCGCAACCCATAGTCGGACCGCCCTTGTATGTGCCACCATCTCCGGCGCATACGCGCATTGTAGGGTAGCCAATCCAGACTGATACTCTCCGGCACGAGCCACCCAGCAACTGTATTCCAACACATAAACGCCTTTACCCAAATGGTCGAAAAAGAAACGGCTGGAGGCATCCTTTGTCTCGGCATAGTAGTCAAACGAACCACTCCGGCGATAACCGGACAATACGCTCGTGGGCTCCAGACAAGCGGCACGACTGTCCTTCAACTGCACATAATCCATGGCACGCTCTAAGCGAAGCACCAGACGGGTGACAATCTTATCGCCTACACGGAGTGCCGCCCCTTCTTCCAGCGGATGCAACGTCGGGTGGCCGGAAGCGTCCACGCGCTCTACATAGAGTTGTTTCTCCACGGCCAATTCTCCTCCCTGCTGCTTCACATCGGCTACGGGCGACAAGTATTGGGCGTAAACCGCTCCCCAGGCCATACCCGCATCCCGCTTGGCAATGGCCATTTCCTTCGCCTTCAAGACGGCATCGCCTTCGGCAAACGTTTCTTTCACATAGCCTAAGCCTTGCAACGGACGAGTAATATCAGTTGCGTTGACGGTGGAGATTTGTTCACGTCCCAAAGTGATAAGCACGTCTCCCCTATCGGCCAGCCAGTTGCGTCCGTTGCACAACAACGCGTAAATGGCATCGGCCGAAGCCACGGGCGTATTCCATGCCACCGTTTGCTTCTGCTTCAGCAACCATCGTTTCATGTCCTCTATCAATGCTTCGTTGCCTCCGAAACGGCTCAATGCCTCCATGGCCGCCACGTGGGCCGATACGGGCATCATGCCCCACGAATAATAACCGTCGTTGAAAGCGAAATGCGCTCCCATCTTACCATCCTGTATCAAGTGCTCTTTGAGCGAGACTTCAAAATCGGCAGCTTCGGCTTTGCGCCCGTTCGCCAAAAGAATGACTAAGCATTGTGCCTTGCTTTGCATGGAGAAGTCGGTCAGCATGTTGGGTACACGCTCCAAGAAGTAAGCATGCACGGTCTTGTACGCCGCAGGCACCTTACCACCGTCCAATGCCATCAGATACATATAATCGAGTGCCAAGGAAGAGAGTGTCTTGACCGGATGGCCATCCTGCTCGGCACGGCGCATCCGTTTGTATTCTTCTTGCGCCTCTTTATGCAGATAGTCGAACGCCCGTTGCTTCATCTGCGAGGCGTCGCCCTCCAAAGGCGTACCGGTCAGTTGCGGCAAACGAACTAACAATGTTGCGATGTAAGTCGTAATATCCCTATTAGGATACATACCCTTATACCAACTCCAGGCACCTTCCTCACCTTGCAAATCCTTCAGCCTCGTGAGGGAAGAAATTTGCAGGTTGCGTTGGCGGTTGGCATCGAACAATTGGACGATGCGCTGCATACGTTCGGTCTCACTTGTCGCTTCGGCCAACCAAGGTGTTTCTTCCAAAAGCATGGTCTTCAGTTCTTGATTTTGTTCAAGGCGGCTGCGGAAAGTCTCTTGCGAAGCGCCGGAAGCCTGCCAGGCATCGAGCACCGACTTGATGCGAGGCTGTGACTGAGCGATGGTCATGGCCAAGGCGTTGGCATAATAAGCCGTTGCCCACGACACGGCATTCTCATTATCGGGCTGAGTCAGCGCGGGAAGTGCCTGCACGGCTAACCAAGCGGGATTTCCGGTCACTTCCACGGTTAAGCGGCGTTCGGTTGCGTTCGGACTGTCGTGATTGAACAACGTATCAAGCCTCAACGTGCATTCATCATTGCCTTGCAGGTCGAAGGTCAAGGTTTCCGTCACTTGTTCTTTGTTTCTCAGCACAGGCAACAGATGTTGTTCGCCATCGCTGAACGAACCTCCATCCGCCGTGAGGCGCACACCTAATAATTCATAGCGATCGTCCACCTCGAAGTCGAAGCTGACGGCAGTGTTACGTCCGGCTTCCGCCTCAAATTTCTGCTTGCGGGTCTTGACGACTTTCTCCGTTTCGGGGTCAAAGAGTTGCAGCACCACAGTACCCTTTACCCTTCCATCAGTCAAGTTGCTGACAGTAGCGGCTATTGTCGCATGGTCCCCCACCCTTACGAAACGAGGCAGGTTGGGACGCAGCATAAACTCCTTGGCGGTCACCACGGATGCCTCCAGCGTGCCTGTACGCATATCCTTTGTATGGGCATAGCTACGGAAGTTCCAACGGGTCAGGCTTTGGGGTACGGTGAAAGCGATGACCACCTCCCCTTGCTCGTTGGTGTGCAAGTCGGGATAGAAGAAAGCGGTCTCGGCAAAGTTGGTACGCAGGTCTTCCATCGGCTGAAGAGCCGTGCCCGATTCTACTACTTCTTCTTCAAACAAAACATCACCTGCCGCAGGCGGTACTACCGTCTGTCCCACTTCTTCCGTGGAAGCAACAGCATCTTGCACCACAGCGGCTTGGGTCTTCATCATCACGCCTCCCGTTAAAGCAGCACTGCGAGACGAAGCATATCCGCGTATCCTCACCGCATTCTCTACAATCGACACAGTCAGCCTTCCGTTGGGATAAGGCGAGCAGAAGTGGTCGAAGTGAAGGCCCGGCACCTGCCAATCGGGTATCGTATAATAGGGTGACAAATACAATCGCTTCGGATAGCTGATGTTCATGCTCCGCCAATCCAATACTCTTGGGAAGAATACACCCCATTGCGGATGGTTGCGATAGAGCTTGTCCAACGAAGCGTCGTACATCAACGCCAACACTTCGGCCGCAGCAGGCGACCCATAGGGATTGCTTATCACCAGCCGCCATTCCTCCTCTTGCCCCGGACGCAACCGGTCGCGGAAGACTTGCCACTTCATGTCCAAGCGCATGTCAGGTTGCTTTTTCTTCAAGTGAACAGTTTGGCTATAGAATTGTCCTTCACGCAGGAGATTGAACATCACCGATACACTTTCGCCATACGTGTCCTGATAAGGCATCTCTATGTGCATCAATGTGTCAGAAAGTTGCAACGCACGGCTTTCTATCCGCTTGCCATCAGTAAATACATTTACTTGCATGTAAGCGTCCTTCAACGAAGTGCCAATATAGAAAGAAGCTGTTTCACCCTCGCCCACCTCAGTACGTTCTTCGTGATAAAACAAAGGTGTATATGCAGGCGGACATGTATCATATTTTGAGAAGAAGGTGAAAGTCCGCTCTGTGCTTACTTGATGTCCCAAAGAGTCCGTGGCGGACAGAACCAGCTTATAATTTCCCGAAGGCAATGATTTCCACAAAGAATAAGGTTGAAGCGAATCCGTCCGGCAAGTGCCGCTGAGCAAAGGCACATTCTTTGGAGAATCGCTTTCCTTTGTTTCGCGGAAGACGCGCCAATGTGCCTCCAAGTCCTGGCCAATGCTTTGCGCATTGTAGGCACGCACCGCCCATGCGCCCGTATCTTCCCTGCACACCTGCATAGGAAAGGAAGCGTCCAAGCTAAAGGTTTCTTTCTGTGCCCACAAGCTATAGGATGCTGTCTGCGTCTCGCCCGCCTCATCGGTCACACTTGCTTCTATCTGATAATAAAGCCGGGGAGTATGAGGGAGGACGAGGGATTGACCCAATGTGTCCAGTTTCACATCGATGGAGAAACGTCCTTCGGCATCTAGCCTGACAGTATCGGCTTTCACGATGAAAGGTTTTTGACGAGATGAAAAGTAAAGATTGGTGCGAAGCACCTGATAAGCCAACGGCATCTCCTGCACCGTAGCTCCGCTGAAGGCTTTCACTTGTCCGCTGAGGGTGAGGGTCTCACCCAAGCAATAAGGCACGCTGACAGGATTGAAAGTTATCTCAAACGTAGGCCGCTTGTATTCCTCTACCTGGAAATGGACAGAGGCATTGGCTTTCCCCTTGGCACGTATGGAGAAGTTTCCGTTCAGGCAGGCCGTAGGCAAGACAAAGTCTGCGGTGAACGAGCCGAAATCATTAGTCGTTACTTCCCGTGTGGCTATCTGCTTGCGGTTGGCATCGAGTAACTCCAGTTCGAAGGCAGTGCCTTGCGCCAACACCTGTGCGCTATCTTCCGCCTGGCTATAGGCCACGCCTTTCAGATAGACGGTTTGACCCGGGCGATAGATGGCACGGTCAGTCAACAAAGAAACTTCGTAACTGATGGCAGGCGTCGGAGTTGTAGTTTGCTTCAGATAAATACGCTGAGGCTCCATGGCGGTATCATCGTCTTTGCGCGCCACATAGCGGGCCACGTAACTTTTCTCTTGCCAAATCAGTAAGGCTTTGCCATCCGTCCCGGTAGTGACAGACTTCAGCAATTTATCCGTATTGGAATAGATATCCACCGTCACCCCGCTTACGGGATGCCCGTTCTTATTGTCCAAGGTCGTTATTTCGATAGCGCCATCACCTAAGTCGAGCGTCATTACCCGCAGACGGGATACCGAAAGAAAGCGTCGCTCTGTCTGTCCGTTCTTGGCTTGCGGCACAGCTTCCACGATATACACACCCGGCACGAGGGGCATAGGCAAACTAAGCAAAGTGTCGCTGGGCAGATAAGGAATGTCCGCCTCCAACTTGCCTTCACCCGGCAAGGGCATAAACGTATGTTGAGCTGTATATATGCGTTTCGGCGCACATTTGCGGAAGTCGGCATTGCTGCTGCACCCCTGTGATGTGGGATAAGTCTTCAGGTTAGTGGCGTAGACGTTCAACGTGACAGGCGTATCCAGCGTCCGATACGTCACATTCAGCCGAAGCGTATCGCCCGGATAGCTGGCGCCTTCACCACTCAGGCTTATCTGCGGACGAAGCAGTCCGGCACGGATACGTTTCAATTCCCCAATACGGTTATACTTGGGATAAAGCCGAATACCTTCATCACACAAGCGGATGGCCTCGGCAATGCTTTGCCCTTCGCCTCCGTAACTCATCCATTCCGCTTTACGGATATACGCCTCAACGACAATCGGATGGTCGGCGTATTTCTCCATCAAACCATCCAGCATGTCCAAGTAAGCCTTCTCCGTCTTCAGGTCGCGGGCGGAAAGGGAATAGTAGCGGACTTGCCTCAAATAATCCCCAGCCTTCCATTGCCAATAATCGAGCGTAGTCAACACCACGGCGTCCGACCCGTCCGCACGAGAACCATAAGCCGCTATCATCTCTTGATAAAGCTCGTCCGTGCGGCACTGCACGAGCGAGTCGGCATCAGCTCCCGTCATGTCTTGATAGGCATCTATGGCACGACGGGCCAGCAAATGGTACAAATCATGCCCGTAATAGGCACTCGCCTCTTCTTGCTCAATAAATGGCTGATAATCGGACGCCTGTATCTCCATCAAACGGTCTACATCGGTCAAGGAAGCGATATTATGCCGGTCTACTTGTTCCATGAACTGACGGGAAGTCCACGTACGAATGTCGACCGAAGGTTCATCTACAATCAAGTCTGTCCGCTCGGTCACTGCCCGGCGGTTTTGTCTCCAATAATCCGCATATTCACGCGCCAAAAGCGAATGCAGGATGGCTTTCTCCACCACATCCGTAGCAGCATCGGCCCAACGCTCCATATATAATAGGGTGCTATATAAACTATCCGGTGTAAGTTGTCGCTTGAAGTTCTCCCGGCAAAGATAGGCTTTCAACAACTGACCGGAGTTTTTCTCGACCAACGCCTTCCGGTAAATCTGGTCGGCCAACTCTATCACCGTCTTCGGACGGCTTTTCTCCTGCGCCTGCTCGGCTTGTTTCCACAGTTTGTCGTACGACTGGGCTTGTGCGCCCGCACTTCCCAACATAAATAGAGCCATCAGGCATACGCTGATAAATAGGTTCATTCGTCTCATAAACATGTCGTTTTTACTATTTAGAACAAAACTAATGATTTAAGTTTAAAAGCGAGTCTCATTTTAACTTAAAATATCAGAACTCACACTTTTTGCATCTTTCTATCCCAACCGATTTTAAGCACAACGGATTACAAGACTTTGGTCCTTTGCTTGGGAATATCATCCATTTATGCTAACTTTGTTCTCATAAAAGTTAAATTACAATATCCATGAAACATTCACTCTTTATCAAAAGCCTTTGCGCAACGGGCATTCTTCTGCCGCAAATCAGCTGCACCGGCGAAAAAAAAATTCAAACTGACCCGGAAAAACCAAACATCATTTTCATCCTGGCCGATGACATGGGCTACGGCGACTTATCTTGCTACGGCAACGAGTATGTACAGACTCCTAACATAGACCACTTGGCAGAGACGGGTACACGCTTCAATCAGTGCTACGCCGGAAGCGGCATCAGCTCGCCTTCCCGTTGTGCGCTGATGACAGGACGCAACACCGGCAACACCCGCATCCGCGACAACATGTGCACCGCAGGAGGCATTGCAGGCATCAAAGTCAACCCTGACGGTGATTCTACCATCGTGCGCCGTGCCAACCTTCTGCCGCAAGACACCACCATAGCCACCGTATTGAGCGCAGCCGGTTATCGGACCTGCCTGGTAAACAAATGGCATCTGGACGGCTACGATAAAGGCGCATCGCCCAACCATCGGGGCTTCGATGAGTTTTATGGCTGGACTATTTCGACCGTGCATAGCAACTCGCCCTATTATTATCCATATTACCGCTTCCATGGCGATTCGCTCATCAACATACCGGAAAATGCGAACGGGAGGCATGGCATTCATAACAATGACTTAAGTACAAATGATGCCATCGCTTTCATTCAACGCAACCAACACAATCCGTTCTTCCTCTACCTGGCTTACGATGCTCCCCATGAGCCTTACAACATTGACCAAACCGCTTGGTATGACGGACAAGAGACATGGACACCGGACACGAAACGCTACGCATCGTTGATAACGCACATGGATGCCGCCATAGGACGCTTGCTTGACGAACTGGACAAATTGAATTTACGTGAAAACACCCTGATAATCTTCGCTTCGGACAATGGCGCTGCCGTACAAGCTCCTATCAAATTATTGAATTGTAATGCCGGCTTCAAAGGGCGTAAGGGTATGCTTTACGAAGGCGGCATACGCGTACCATTCATTGTCAACCAGCCTGGGACTGTACCTATACAAACATTGAACAATCTAATCTATTTCCCTGACATGATGCCTACACTGGCTGCTTTGGCCGGGGGAACGAATTACTTGCCCCAGCAACTGAACGGCATGGACATTTCGCCCTTATTCTACGGACAACAGATTGATACGGACAACCGCCTGCTGTATTGGGAGTTTCCAGGCAAGCAACGTGCCGCCCGCAAAGGAGATTGGAAATGTGTAACGATCAAGCCCGATACTCCATTGGAGTTGTATAACTTGAAAGAAGACCCGCAGGAAACAACGAATCTGGCCGAAAAATATCCGGAAATGGTGAAAGAATTCGATGCAGAAATGCAAAAAATGCATGTGCCCACTCCCTATTGGCCGCAACCGGGTGAAGAGTTTTAGCATTTTACATGCAGCGTATAATTTAAATATGATAAGTAACTAATCAAAATTATCTTATAGCACACAGATGACACAGATGAGACTGATTTGCACAGATTATTTTTTAATAATATCTGTGGTCATCTGTTAAATCAGTGTTATCTGTGTGCCATAGTATAAGTTAATTCTGTACACTTACTTAGAAAAATGAAGGTGTATCATAATGTAAAGTTACTATCATTCCGACACACCCTCAATTGTTTTTTTGATGTTACTCAAACTTACCGCAACGGGTAGCAAGCAACTTTCTGTCACCCAACGTATTGTCCACGCGGGCTACATTAATCCAGAATTTATTTTCGCGCACTGCCTCCGTAGGATAAGCCGCTTTCTGGCGAGTGTAACTATGCTCCCAGCTATCAGCTACCACTTCGTATTCAGGATGCGGAGCGTTGAGCAAAACATTATCCACTTTATCCGCGCGTCCTTCTTTCACTTCTTGTATCTCGTTCCAAATGTGAAGCATTACATCCACAAAGTTATCCAACTCAGCCAAACTCTCGCTTTCAGTAGGTTCTACCATCAGCGTACCGTGTACGGGGAAGGAAAGCGTGGGCGCATGATAACCATAATCCATAAGACGCTTAGCGATGTCATTCTCACTAATGCCTGTTTCTTCGTGCAGTTTACGACACTCCAATATCATCTCATGCCCGACAAAGCCTTGCGCACCCCGATAGACAATGCCATACGTGTCTTGCAAACAAGCAGCCAGATAATTGGCGTTGAGGATGGCAATCTTCGTGGCACGAGTCAATCCTTCGGCTCCCATCATGCGGATATAACCATAAGTAATGGGCAGGATACCGGCGCTTCCATAAGGCGCGGCCGAAACTTCATTGGTGGCATTCCCCCAATTCGCATGTCCGGGCAGGAAAGGCACCAGATGAGGAGCCACGCAGATGGGACCTACACCGGGACCGCCGCCGCCATGAGGTGAAGCAAATGTCTTGTGCAAGTTCAAGTGGCATACGTCTGCTCCAATGAATCCGGGGCTGGTCAGACCTACCTGGGCATTCATGTTGGCGCCGTCCATGTAGACTTGCGCACCGCAAGCGTGAATGATATGGCATATTTCTACAATCTCCGTCTCAAAGATGCCGTGAGTGGACGGATAGGTTATCATAAGGGCAGCCAATTCATCACGATTCTCTTCCGCTTTTTGGCGCAGGTCGTTCATGTCCACGTTACCATGTTCATCGCAAGCGCAGGTCACGGGAGTAAATCCGGCTTGCACGCAACTGGCTGGGTTGGTGCCGTGAGCCGAGGCCGGTATTAATATTTTGTTTCGGCTTCCTTGCCCGATGCTTTCCAAGTAAGCACGGATAACACGCAAACCGGTGTACTCTCCTGCGGCTCCCGAGTTGGGTTGGAGACTTACGCCTGCCATGCCCGTAATGACCTTCAATTCCTCGCAAAGGTTGTTTATTAGTTCTGCATAGCCTTCGGCCTGGTCTTCGGGCACCAGCGGATGAAGGTTCATGAATTCAGGACGGCTCAGGGGAAGCATCTCGGCGGCTGCATTAAGTTTCATGGTGCATGAGCCGAGCGATATCATGGAGTGAGCCAAGGAAATATCTTTCCGGTCGAGACGCTTGATATAACGCATCATTTCGGTCTCCGTGTGATACTTGCAGAAGACTTCGTGCGTCAGGAACGGACTTTGGCGGCACAAAGCGGAGTCAATAGTGCATCCATCAGGCACGTCATTGACTTTCTCCCAATCCTTCTCGGCAGCTATGGCAAAGATGGAAAGCAGGACATTGACATCGGCTATATCGGTAGTTTCATCAATGCTGAAGCCCACTTCATTATTTTCAAAATAGCGCAAGTTCACTTTCTTGCTCAACGCAATGGCTTGTATTTGGTCAACGGACACTTGCTCGGGCAATGCAAAACGAAGTGTGTCAAAATACTGGGCATTGAGCTGGCGATATCCCATTTTTGTCAACTCCGCCTCCATGAACACGGCTATGCTATGAATGCGCCGGGCGATCGTACGGATGCCTTCTTGTCCGTGATACACGGCATAGAATCCGGCCATGGTGGCAAGCAGGGCTTGAGCGGTACAGATGTTCGAGGTGGCTTTCTCGCGCTTGATGTGTTGCTCGCGCGTTTGTAGGGCCATGCGGTAGCAAAGCTTGCCATACTTATCCTTCGACCATCCGATAATGCGCCCCGGCATGTTGCGCTTATACTCGTCGCGCGTGGCGAAATAAGCGGCGGAAGGACCTCCGTAGAACATTGGCGTACCTAAACGCTGGGTCGTTCCGAACACAATGTCAGCTCCCCATTCGCCCGGAGGGGTCAACAGAGCAAGGCTCAATATATCAGCTGCCACAGCCACTTTACATCCGGCTTCGTGAGCGCGCTCTACGAACGCACGATAATCTTCCACACATCCATCGGAGTTGGGGTATTGCAACACGCAGGCAAAGACATCCGGCGTCAGCTCGGCTTCGCTGAATTTGCCCGTACGCAGGGTGATACCCTGAGGAATGGCACGGGTGGTCATCACGGCCAAAGTCTGCGGGAAGATATGTTCGTCTACAAATACCACGTTGGCCCCGGCCTTCTGCTGCGGACGGGTACGCAAGGCATACATCATAGTGACAGCTTCTGCTGCGGCCGTAGCCTCATCCAGCAAAGAGCAGTTGGCCAAGGGCATGCCCGTAAGGTCGCATACAGCAGTCTGGAAGTTCATCAAGGCTTCCAAACGTCCCTGGGATACCTCCGTCTGATAGGGCGTGTAGGAAGTGTACCACACGGGATTTTCGAACACATTGCGCTGGATAACGGCAGGTGTAATACTGCCATACCATCCCATACCTATGTATGTGGTATAAAGTTTGTTCTTAGAGGCCAAAGCGGCTATGTGCCGGGCAAACTCGTATTCCGTCATAGGTTCGGGCAGAGCCAGCGGTTCTTTCAAACGGATGTTGGCCGGAAGAGTCTTGTCTATCAGCTCATCCAAGCTGGGAACTCCAATTTTGCGGAGCATAATGGCTTCATCGTCCTTATTAATGCCAATATGACGATGAGGAAGTAAATCGTTTATCATATTTCTTTATATTTTAATGTACGAATATACTAATGTGAATTCCTAAAAAACGGATTTTCGGCTTTCTCAATGCCAATGGTGGTAGGTGCGCCATGACCCGGATAAACCACCGTATCATTGGGGAGAATGAACAAACGGCTACAGATGTGGTCTATCAGCTCATCAAAGTTGCCTCCCGCCAAGTCGGCCCGGCCGATGCTCCCCTGAAAGAGTACGTCGCCGGAAAACATGCAATGCTCGGCCGCACAATAAAATACCAGGCTGCCCGGCGAGTGTCCGGGCACGTGAATGCACTCCAGGCGTGTATGTCCAAAGGTTACAATATCTCCATCGTGCAAATATCCGCCCAAGGGTACGGGCTGTTCCTTCAGGTGATAACCGAACATGCGGCTCTGCTTTGGCGCTTCCTCTATCCAAAACTCGTCTGCCTGATTGGCTTCGGCTTTCAGGCCAAATTCCTTCAGCATGAACGGATTGCCAAAGATGTGGTCCAAGTGCAGATGGGTGTTCAGCAAGTGCTTCACCTGGAGGTTGAAGTCGTTGATGAATCCTTTGAGTTGTGCTTTCTCTTCCTCGAAATAACAACCGGGGTCTATGACGACCGCCTCGTTCGTTTCGTCCCACAACACATAGCAGTTGACGGGAAACATGTTGAATTCGAATCTCTTTATTTTCATGGTGTGTGAATTTATTATACCGCAACGAATACGACCTTTTTAGTCTCGAAATAGTCTTCGGCGAAATAGTCGCTCAGATTCCATTCCATGACCTTTTGCTTGAAGGGGGCTATTTCTCCCGCCAATTCTCCGCCTTTCAGGCAGAGCAGACCATTGGGCAAGGCATTGTGCTGGACGGAAGCGATATTCTTGCGCACAATCTTTATCAGGTCGGGCAAGGGCATCACGGCACGGCTCACCACAAAGTCATACTTCGTCTTTATCTCCTCGGCACGTGCGTGACTGAAGGTGACATTCTCCAGCCCGATGCTTTGCGCCACTTCCATCGCTACACGCACCTTCTTGCCGATACTGTCCACCAAATGGAAACGGCATTCGGGGAAAAGGATGGCCAGCGGAATACCGGGAAATCCGCCTCCCGTGCCCAAGTCCATCAGCTCTGTACCGGGCTTAAAGTGAATAACCTTGGCAATGCCCAAGGAGTGAAGCACATGATGCTCGTAGAGGTTTCCGATGTCCTTACGCGAAATGACGTTTATTTTGGCGTTCCACTCTGTGTAGAGGTCACCCAGTGCGGCGTATTGCCGCAACTGTGTTTCGCTAAGGCCGGGGAAATAGTTCGTTATTATATCCATAATTTTATAAATGGGAATTTAGCGGGCGGAGCCCGCAATGTGTCAATGTGCTAATATGCCAATGTGCTAATGCCCTGCGGCATGAGAACACGCCAGCACAAACACAGCGCAGCCCCATTAGCACATTGGCACATTAGCATATTAGCACATTAAAATATCATTCACCGTTCAATATTCTCAATCAGCTTTGAATCACTCAGCAGATGGCGTACGGCATCGAAGGGCAGGGTGATTTTCACGGGACCCATGACGTAGGGAGCAATCTCGTACACGTTGTAATAGAAAGTAATGCCCTCCTCGCTCAAGTAGAAGTTTTCCGTGGGAGTCAGGT
The DNA here is from genome assembly GCA_944322285.1 of uncultured Bacteroides sp. Lineage (GTDB taxonomy): Bacteria > Bacteroidota > Bacteroidia > Bacteroidales > Bacteroidaceae > Bacteroides. Next base: position 47,110 of record CALUOR010000008.1, on the reverse strand, counting down.
CGCCTGTGCTGGTATAGCCCATGTCTTCCAATTCCTCGTGCGTAGCCACGTTGTTGTCGGCCATCAGCTGGTTCCACAGCAAGTCGGTCAGTGCCAACTCATAGTCGGGCACAAAGAGGTCAGCCAAGCGGATGGGAGTAAGTGTCTTCAGGTCCATATTGAGAAACGAAGACATATAGATGCCATGCGCCCCTCCGGTGTATTCGTTGAAATCCATCCGGTAGACAAGCAAGTCCTTGCGATAGTATTGCACGCGGCCTTCTATCCCTTTATAATAGGAATACCAGGCCCCAACGTTATCCTCCAGGCTTTCCTTGTTGTACATCGGCTCCAAGTCGCTGCGGTAGCTCTTGACGTAATTATCCGCATAAGCGGTTATCGCACCGGCAGGAGTCTGATTCATGTATTTGTCTCCCAGACACATAGCCATCATGAATGTGTTGAGACTATCCTTCATGACGGAGTCGGAGGATTGCTTTACAAAAGCGATGTTCATCACAATGTTGCATGCCGGTTTAGCGGTATCCCCGAAGAGATGTTCGGTGCGGTTTACCTGCAAGCTATCAAATTCCAAGGCGCCGGCATCTTTTTTCACTTTGTCGGTACATGCAAAGAAAAACGTACTTGCCGCAAGCAGAACGGCAAACAAGCTGGCATTTTGCTTTTTCATAAACGTGTTTTGTTAGAAAAACAATAATATGTTATAAATTCACTTCCGACAAATATAAGCTTTATTGTCCGAACTTCATGCAAAAAAGAAGGATTTTTTAGCGGCATTTCCGTCACTAACTATTCCTGTATTCTTGCGGCGTCATGCCCATATGCCGCTTGAAATATTTGCCGAAGAAGGACGGGTTCGGAAAGTTGAGCGAATAAGCTATCTCCTGAACGGTCATGTTCGTGGATTTCAGCTTGGCCTTCACGTCCACCATCACTACATGGGCTATGATGTCCATCACGTTACGTCCCGTCACTTGCTTCACCGTAGTACTGAGATGTTGCAGCGAGATGCCCATCTTGTCGGCATAGAATTGCGCCCGGCGTTCGTGCGCATAGTGCTCAAAGACCAGTTGCACCAGCCTGTGGCAGATTTCCTCTGCCCGGCTACGCGCCCTGTCCGACCCCAGTTGAAGGCGGATGTACATGCGATTGACCACATAGAGCAGGTTGTTCAATATATTGCGGGCCATGTTGGTGTCGGGCGGATAAGGGCCGGTGGTGATACGTCCCAGCAAGGCAAAATAGTCTGCCATGTAGGACGCGATGGTGTCATTGGCGTGAACAATGGGATTCTCCGCCAAGTTCGGATAGACACTTGGAGTGGGCGACATCAGGCCGGCGCCCGAATGGCAATTCTCCGAAAAACCCACAAAGCCCAGGCGCACCCGTCCCTTCTGCCCGTAAAACTGGATAAGGCTGCCCGGCAAGAGGGTGATGAAGTCGCCCTGTTTCACTTCCGTGTCCATCAGGTTGATGCTCACCTTCAGGGAGCCTTCAAGGCAGAGGGCGAAGATGCAGGCTTTGAGCCGGCACGATTGCTTGTATATGTTCAGGATGTCTTCGGTGACGTCCGTCCAGGCGATAATGTCAACCGGGAGGTCTACGTGAGGAAATTCCATGGGGTCAGTTTTCTTTTTTTGCAAAGATAGCATTTTAATATGATATATAACATATCTTTTCTCTGAATATTTTCCGCAAGAATATACCGACAAATCGAAAAGAAAGCTTTATATTTGTAAAAGGTATAACAATTACAGAAATTGTAGAAACGAATTATTATCTTTTTGATGCTATGAAAAAGGAAATCAAGTTCAGCCTCGTCTATCGAGACATGTGGCAATCGTCCGGCAAGTATCAGCCGCGCGTTGACCAGCTGGTGCGCGTAGCCCCGTCCATCATTGACATGGGTTGCTTCGCCCGCGTAGAAACCAACGGAGGTGCCTTCGAGCAAGTCAACCTGCTCTATGGCGAGAATCCCAACAAGGCCGTGCGCGCCTTCACCAAGCCCTTCCACGAGGCGGGCATACAGACGCACATGCTGGACCGCGGATTGAACGCCCTGCGTATGTATCCCGTCCCTGCCGATGTGCGTCGCCTGATGTATCGCGTAAAGCACGCACAAGGTGTGGACATTACCCGCATCTTCTGTGGCTTGAACGAGACGCGCAACATCATTCCCTCCATCAAGTACGCGCTCGAGGCGGGTATGATTCCCCAAGCTACCCTGTGTATCACCTACTCGCCCGTGCACACCGTGGAATATTACGCGGCCATTGCCGACAAGCTGGTAGAGGCAGGCGCGCCCGAAATCTGCCTCAAGGACATGGCGGGCATCGGACGACCGGGTATGTTGGGACGCCTGACCAAGACCATCAAGGAACGCCATCCGCAGGTGCTCATCCAGTATCACGGGCATAGCGGACCGGGCCTCTCCATGGCCTCCATCCTCGAAGTATGCGAGGCCGGGGCGGACATCATTGACGTGGCCATGGAACCGATGTCGTGGGGGAAAGTGCATCCCGATGTTATATCCGTGCAGGCCATGCTGAAAGACAAAGGCTTCCAGGTGCCGGACATCAACATGAAAGCCTACATGCATACCCGTGCCCTGACGCAAGAGTTCATAGACGACTTTCTGGGTTACTTCATGGACCCGACGAACAAGCACATGTCGTCTCTGCTGCTGAAGTGCGGCCTGCCCGGCGGCATGATGGGTTCCATGATGGCCGACTTGAAAGGCGTTCACTCGGGCATCAACCTTATCCTCAAGAGCAAAGGCCAGGAACCTATGAGCCTGGACGACCTGCTGGTGATGCTCTTCGACGAAGTGGAGTATGTATGGCCCAAACTGGGCTATCCGCCCTTGGTAACTCCCTTCAGCCAATACGTCAAGAATGTGGCCCTGATGAACGTCATGCAGCTGGTCAAGGGTGAAGAACGGTGGACAATGATAGACAACCACACGTGGGACATGATTCTAGGCAAGAGCGGACGCCTGCCCGGTCCCCTGGCTCCGGAAATCATCGAACTGGCCAAAGCAAAAGGCTACGAGTTTACCGATGCCGACCCGCAAGCCAATTATCCCGATGCATTGGACACCTACCGCAAGGAGATGGATGAGAATGGTTGGGACTATGGCGAGGACGATGAAGAACTCTTTGAGCTGGCCATGCACGACCGCCAATACCGCGACTACAAGTCGGGTGTGGCCAAGAAACGTTTTGAAGAAGAGTTGATGCGCGCCAAGGATGCCGCCATGGCCAAGGGTGGTTTGTCGGAGGAAGAAATCAAGAAATTGAAGCGTGCCAAGGCCGATCCCATTATTGCTCCCAGCCGTGGGCAAGTGTTGTGGGAAGTGTCGGTAGACGGTCCTTCGTCCGCCCCGTTCGTAGGCCGCAAATACCAGCATGACGAGGTGTTCTGCTACATCTCCACCCCGTGGGGCGAGTACGAGCCCGTCTATACCGGCTTCACCGGCCGTGTGGTAGAGGTATGCGCCCGGCAAGGCAACGTTGTGAACAAGGGCGAAACCATCGCATACGTACAACGGAGCGATATTTTCGCATAAAGCACTCTTTTCTATGTAAGTGCTAAATGATAATTTAATGTGCTAATATGCTAATGTGTCAATGTGCTAATGGGGCTGCGCTGTGTTTGCGCTGGCGTGTTCTCATGCCGCAGGGCATTAGCACATTGGCACATCAGCACATTGGCACATTGCGGGGCTCCGCCCCGCTAAATTCCCATTTATTAAACTAAATATGGGCAGTTATTTAGCTTTGTTCTTCTTTCTCAGTTTCTTCAACTATCAATGGGAATGTGCTCTTGTCTTCTCCATTGTTGGGCTTCCATTGCCAATTATAGCCATTGTCCGTTAAGGCTGCATTCATAGCATTCATAGCTGATTCCCACGTGTTATTTGTGTCATCTATATGATGATATTTATAGTAGAAGCATTATCCTGAATATAACCAATACTTTTATCCGTAACAGAATGGCAACAAGCGGTTATTGTTGCCTGATATAGAATATACCCTACAATATCGCCACAATCTGAATCTGGGTCGGTAACTTGGGCGGTAGAATAACACCCTGTAAGCGAGCTCTCTTGCATTTCCCCCACAATTCCGCCTACTGATCCATTATTAGCTGAGATGGTTCCTGATGAATAACAAGCGACAATCGAGTTTTGTGCATCCATTGCCCCCGCAATTCCTCCAACACGACTATATGCGGTATTTCCTATTACTTCCCCCGTAAAGCTACAACCAATAACGGAAGAATTATTTAAAAGACACCCAATAATACCACCCACCACATTCGATGTCCCAGTGACGGAAGCATTCCTTATGTGAAGATTCTTTACTACAGCACCGGATAATGCAGATATAAAACCTGTATATAGGCATCTGGTTTGTTGGGGTGTGTTGAGCACAAGATTGCTGATAGTATGCCCAGCACCATCAAATATACCTCTAAACATATTCGTGTCCCCCATACCTACAGGTATCCAGTTGCTTTCCCCTTCCGCAGGCGTAGGTAAGGTAATGTCAGCGGCAAGGGTGCAGTTCAAAGACGGATTGCTTTGTACGGCTGTTGCCCAAGCCTGCAAGGCTGCAGGAGAAGAGACTATATATGTGCCGTCATCGGCAATCTCCAGTCCGATGATTTCTGTTTCCGTGCTGCCCCAATCCCCAACGACGCTTGCCGTGAAAGTCACGTTGGTCAGGCCGATGTTTTGCACATCGCCCACGAGGGTGGTGTGCTTGTTCGGGCCGAGCGGCACGTTGGAAACAGGCTGACTGTTTGTGCCGTTGGTGAGGGTCAAATCCTGGTTGGCTTCATCCACCAAGGCGTAGAACGAAAAGACTTCCGTACCATCTTTTGTGCCAGTAATGGCATTGGTCACCGTATGTTCAAAAGGAACGTTTTTGTTTATTACGTCCTGAATAACGGTTTCATCGGCTACATTGTATCTCGTGTAGGTAGTCGGCACGGTGACGGTGATTTTACTGTCTGCCTCCACATTCGTGGTGGTCTTCAGCGTCACTTTCGCCACTACGTGCTGCAATTCAGCCGTTATCTCTGTAGGCTCGGATTTTTGGTACTTCCATATTTCGCTACGCTTCGCCCAAGCAATTCTATTTATATGATAATCAACGTTCCTTAAATCGGTTAAACCTTCAGAGTCCTCAGTTTTTTCCGCATTATCCGCCCAATACAGGAACACGTAGGTTTCATTCGGGTTGAGGTAAACGTTTGCAAGAGAGAAAGTTCCTTCCGCTGTCGGATCTCCCATATCCAGCGGACTGGCAAGGTCGCCCGGCGCAAGTGTCAAGGTCTTACCGTTATCATCTGTTGTGAAGGCCTGCACGTAGCAGCGTGTCGGGTTTTCAGCGTTGTCCGCATCAATAGCGCGCGTCTGCACACCATCGCCCACGGCAGCCGAGAGGGTGACGGGCACGAGGCCGTCAGGCCCCGTGTCCGTCATCACTTCGTCTTGGCTGCAGGATGCCAGCAGCACGGCGGCTGCCAGCACCGCGAAAATGTTTCGTTTGATGTTCATCATTCTTGTTGTCTTTATATGGCAACAAGCGTGGCGATGAAAGAATTTGTGTAGAAAAGGGAATGCCTTTATCAGTTTTATGCTTACAACATATTGGCTTTTCTCAATATGGCACGGGCTATCTTCACCTGCTTGCTGAAATCAGTCTTCTCCTTGCTCTGGTAAGCCTTGTCCGCTTCTTTCACGAAGCGTTCGGCTTCCTTGCCTTTCAGCGTGGGGATTGCTTTAATTTCTAATGCCATAATTTACTGTATTATAGTTTATGATGCAAAGATAATGCAAACGAGCGCAATGAAAACTTGTTTTCAAATTGCCGAGTGCAGCTTATCTTATGCAAAGTTAGCTACTTTTTTGTAAAAAACAATCCCCTTTCCACACAAAATCTTTCAAAGAACGCTTGCTTTTATTCATTTTCCGTTCCCCGGTGCCGGCAGCACGGCGGCTGCCAGCACCAGGAGTGTTCGGAATCTCTATTTCGCATATTATTTAAAGGGTATATCACCTGTTTCAGGCGTATCCCAGCCGGTAGTTGTGGTGGCCGTGATAGTGCCATTGACCAGTCCGGCGTTGTAGATGTCGCCCTTCAGCGTGATGTGGTAGTTGGCTAAAAGGGGTACATTACTAAAAGGAATCACAGGGTTCCTCTTCGGGCCGTTGTACTGCAATGTGAGCTGCTCTTGGGAGGTTTCGTTGCCGCCGCCCAAGACGTAGAAATGGCATACTTCCGTATTGGCCTCATATTCTCCGTCAGTGACATTAAGCTCATAGCCGCCGGGGACTTCCGAATCTTCCACTACTTCTCCATCTGCCACGTTGTACTTGTTGTACACGGTCGGCACGGTGACAATAAACGGCCATGCTTCGCTGCCGGCGAAATATGAAGTGGTTATCACGGTCACACGGGAAACGACGTGTTTCAAACTGATTTCTATGCCCCCCGCGGTCCAAGGTGCGTTGTCGAGTTTTCCAGCCCACGCGATGGTCTTCCCGTTGGTGTATGCCACGGCTTTCAAGTCCTTGGGAGCGTTGCTTTTGTCGGTGTTTGTTTTTTCCGTGTCCGCCCAGAAGAGGAAGTCGTAGGTTTCGCTCCCATTGAGATACACCAGGGTGGTGAAAGTTTTGCCATTCGAGTCCATCTCTATGGGTTCGGAATTGCCGTCTGCCAAAGGATTGCCGTCTTTATCAAGTATCTGCACGTAGCAGCGCGCAACGGCGGCATCGCCTGTATCATCGCCTGCGGCGCGTGTCTGCATTCCTCCTGTGGGCAGGGAGGCGGTGATGGTCATCGGCTTCAGACCCTCGTTGTTGAGTACTGTGCTTTGCAGCGCGTCGTCCTGGCTGCAGGATGCCAGCAACGCTGCGGCTGCCAGCATCAAGAAATTCTGTCTTTTCTTCATCTTTGTTTTATTCGTCAATAAATTGGTTTTTGTTATCTCCAAATTTTATGCCTGTTTTGATTGAGTCGCTTGTGGGTTATGAAGGGCGGCTTATTTCTTGCGCCTATCCTAATTTATGTTTGCTCCTGGATAAATAGTGGTAGAGAAGTCGCTATAGTTTTCATCACCATAATAGTATATAAAAAAGGAAGTGCTATTGTATACAATTCTCACACTACTACCGTTAATACTGTTTAATAATATTAAATTATTTGTAATTATTATATAATCACCCATCGGAGGTATTGCAAACGAATCATTGCGGGTAATCTCCTTAAACAATGTGGTTATGGATTCAACGTTACCATTTTTAAAATTGTAATAAGCATTATCATAATATCCTTTTTCCGTGCCATTTTCATTAAAGAAATACGACCGGAACTTGGTTTCTTTATAAGCAGACGAAGGATTCCCCCATTTGGAACTGCTTTCCGACAGGTCGCCTTGCAGGGTGACGCGGGTATTGGCTGCGAGAGGCACATCGCTAATGGCTTGTGTCATCTCGTGTGCGCCGAGCGTGACTGTCTTATTCTCTGGATTGGGGATGATGTAGGTTGTCAGCACTTCACTGTTTGCTGGAAGACCTGCATCGGTCATTTCCGTGGAAATACTCTTGTCTTCAAAACTCGAAGCGATGGCTTTCTGTCCCTGCACGTCATATTTAGATGCGCACGAAGCGGTGAGACTAATGTTTTTACTGTATTCAGAAGTGACATCGGTAGTGGTCTTTAACGTCACTTTTGCCACAACGTGCTGTAGCTTAACGTTTTTATCGACTGTTTCCGGTGTACCCTGCGCTTTGGCAGCAAAAGCGATGCCGCCCATCGTGTATGGTACGCTCCGAAGGTCGGTAGGTTCATCGCCAGTGGGGGCATTGTCCGCCCAAAACATATAATCATACTCCGTGTCCTTGGCCACTTGGAGCGTAAAGGAGTAAGTGCCATCGTCATTCTTTATGCCTGTGACCACATCGGAAAGCGTCCCGTTGGAAACGGCCTGCGCATAGAAACGGGTGGGAGCATCATCCTGGGTGGATGTGGCGCGGGTGGCGGCCTTTTTCATATCCCCTGCCGTATCGTCACCCTGTGTTTCGATGGCATAATCCACCGTGGCGGTGAAGGTGACAGGCACCTCCTCCGTACCGCCGTCATCCAACAGCTCGTCCTGGCTGCAAGAAGCGGCAAACAGAGCCACCGCAAACGTCGTAAAAATGTATTTCAAATGTTTCATACTTTGTTTTATTATAAGTTTATATTCTTTTGTCTTCATTACAAAGCTCATGAAACATGAAGGGACAAAAAAATCCCGCCTATCGGTGGGCACTGCGTGTGCGCCACGGAAAGGCGGGACTTGCGTAAATCGCTATCGTGCAGCTATCTCAATCTGCAAGTTTCTTTAGATCATAGATTAGCACACGTGTATGCGTGTCTTTTTCATCAGCGACAGTCATCTCATTGAAATCATTTTTCTTGTAGAAAGGAATTTTCTCAATATAAGCATCTACCGTAAGGAAACGGCAACCAAATTTCATATTCTTAACGCACATAATTTTAATAAGGTCAAGCAGCCGTGAACCTAAATGCAATCCTCTTGCTGAAAGAGCCACCCCTATACGGCATAATTTAACTGCCGGATAACTTTTCAAGCGCTTTGCATTAGCAAATCTCTGTTTTCGGAAACGGTTGAATTCCGTTTTGTTTTCAAATTCACTCATCGAAACTTTATCCGTAGCCAGGCTAAAAAAAGCAAGGGTATGACCCGTATCCCAATCCTGTACCACGTAGGTTGTTGCAAGCAATTCCTTTTGATACAGGAAGGCATCATTTAAAATAAAATCGTTCAAGTCGGCATCACCGCAATCGAACGATTCTATCTTTTCTTCCGGTTCCAATATGTGTATGTCATACCTTTCTATATTTGCTTCCATTATTTTCTCTTTGTCCGCGATTGAACATACTCATAAAGAACTCATAATTTGCTTCCATTTCCGCTTTCCTTTCCTGCGTTTCTGGCACCACATTGTCCATTGCTTTTCGAAGCCGCCGTGCGTCTTCGCCGAACAGTATCGGCGTTTCCTTGATAGGTCTTGCCATAGTTTCTCCTTTCTATCTTTGTTTCACACTGCAAAGATAGTGCAAACCGAGCGAAATACAAAATAAAAGTGAGTGCAACAAGCTTTTATTTTTATTTCAGAGGTGCAGCCTATCTTATTTAAAGATAGTGATTTATTTTTGTCCCACCATGTCAAAGAGCGAATATCTAAATGATAATTTATCTGTCTCAGGGAACGCAGAAGACGCAGAATACACAGATGAACGCAGACTTATATTTTTTTTCAGTACAGATAGGCGAAGCCCTTTATTTCCGCGAGCCTCTGCGCCCGTCTGCGTAGTCTGCGTTCTCCTGATGCAGTCGCTAAAAAAGCTATTTTTGCAATGTAAAATGATAATTTAGCGGTGTATTTAATGGCACACAGATGACACTGATGAGACAGATTTACACAGATTTTTATGATGTGATTTGTCATGTCGAGCTTGTCGAGACATCTCACGTAACACATGTGAAAAGTATTACATGAGACCCTTCGACTACGCTCAGGGTGACAGATACATCTGTGGTCATCTCGTGAAATCTGTGTCATCTGTGTGCCATCTAAATTCCCATTTTACTTGTTTTTAATCCTTTATTTTAATCAAGTCCACCGCCAGGATGTCCTGATACATCTGCCCGTTGTACTCGCGCGCCTGAAAGCGCAGCACGGCATACACCAGCTCGCCCGCATAGAAGCGGCACGTGGCCAGCTGACCCAACATCGTAGCCACATACGAGTTTTCGTACTTGCCACCCGGCTCCTGCAACACGATGTTGCACTTCGTCACCTGCCCGCCTTCAGCCTTCTGACTCTGCACGGCGAAGGGCTCGCCCTGCGACACCACTTTCATGATTCTTTTCATCGTTCTATTTCTTATTTTAAAAATGAAACAAAAAAACTCCCGCAACCACCGGAACGGGAGTCGTTCGTTTTCCGATGATTGCGGGAGCAAAGTTAGGGAGGATGCGCGGCGTTTGCCTGCTACGCAGGTGCTACGGTGTAGGTGCTACGGGGGGTAATATATGATGATTGGTTTGCACGGATTATTATTCTATGAGGCCGAACTTTCGGAGACGTTTTGGGGAGACATTCCCCGATTGTACCACAGCTTCCACGATGAGGGTCAAGTCCTCTTCCTCTATTCGCCCAAAACTCTCACACTTGTAACGGTTGGCAAAGACATCGGACGAAATTTCTTTTAAGTCACCGCAAAATACAAAACGTGTTTTGCCCAAAAACGGATATTTAGTGGGAGAAATGGGATAATGAAGAGCTTGAAGTTTAGGAGAAAGCCTTTCGTTAATGTTTGAATTGATTACTACAAAGCCGATTAAATGACCGTCAGCCGTTTTGCCTAACACGATAAAATATTTGTTGCGGTTCACGTCGCCCGGATTTTTAGGAGTAATGCCTTCCTCTTTCGTCAGCTTCATGCGGACAACATCTCCTCTGCCGATTACTTGCATCAGATTTTCTTTTGACGCTTGCGACAACAAATCTCCCAACGAAGCCATACCTTCTCTCAACGTGCTATCATCCGGTCAAAATCAGCGTTTTCCCTAATGAACTCCAAGGTGGCTTTCGAGGCGCCTCCCGCCTCGGCCATCAGCAACGGATCCATTTCCGAATTTCTCTTCTTCGCATACGCGTCCTTCCAGGCCAGGTCGTGCGACTCACGTGAAAGCGCACCAAAGCCTTTACCCCTGTTGTCGGCTATCGACTTGTCCAGACAGGCGATGTCCGATGCCGAAAGCTCGTCCATATCGGCTTTCTCGCGGGCACTGACATAGTATTCAAACATCGGATCCGCCTGATAGAGGGCATCGGAAATCGCCTTCAGAGGCGACTCCGCCGGCAAGGGCTCTTTGCCGGTCACGGCTTTCAGCGCATTATACAGGTGCGAGGCCACCGGGCCGTTGTCCATGGCACAAAACGTATCGCCCGAAAGCCTTGTACCCCATTCGGCATAATGGGTACGGTCGGCGAAATACAGGATCTTCAAAATATGGAAAATATCAATGACGCCGCATTTGCCTACGATGTAAAGTGTGATGGCTTTTAATTTGAGGACATCGTCCGCTGATAAAGTTTTAATATGTGCCATAACTGATTAAGTAAAACTCACATAAAGCAAAAGTTCCGCCCTGGTACGCTGTTCTACGGGAAGCGCGGCGGAATTTGTTAATGCAAAGATATGGTTAAATCGTGAAATTTCCAAATAATTAGTGGAAAAAAACTTTTCAAAAGACTGACGCCCCTCCCGTCATTCCTTCAGCGCCTTGTTTATCAGTCCGATAAAGTCCGACATGCTTTTCTGCTGCATGCCCGTGTTGTACGCCGCGCGCAGCGTTTCGGACTTCACGCCCCACAGCGAGCCGAAGGTCTTCCACGTGTTGGCTATCTTCAGGCGCGCGGCTATGCGTTGCGCCAGCACGCCCCGCTGGGCGCCGCTCAGCCCCACGGGTTGCCACACCTCGTCCAGCAGCCCCGCCTCCGTCAGCCTGCCCATGAGGTCGCGCGCCTGCGGCGCGTCCAGCTCGGCGGGAATCTCACCGTCCTTCATGCTCCGCCCTTCCTCCTCCACTTTCACGGGGTAGTGGTAGTGTATGTGCTCCTCCACGTGCGGATTGTCGTGGATGTGGAACATGGGGCCGTGGAAGGTCACGGGGCCGTGAAACACGGCGTTGCCTCCCCACGTGAAGCCGTCCTTACCCTCTGTCTTTTTCTCCGTCTCGCTCATAATCCTGCTTTTACATGTTCGTTACCATGAATGTCGTTCAGCGGGCCCTGCACGGTGATGCCTCCCACGGGCTGCGGCAGGTGGCCCAGCTTGTTCAGGCGGCAGCGCTCCTCGGCGGTGGGGTTGGTGTAGAGGGCGAAGAGCACGTCCTTCACGGCCAGCGCCTCGGCGTTCTGCCACGGCGTGAAGAGCTGCTCCACGTGCGTCAGGAAGTCCGACAGCGGCAGTCGCTGCACGTTGTCCCGCTCGGCCAGCTGCTGCTCCAGCTGGGCCACGCGAGCCGCCAGACGGGCGTTTTCGTCTTTCAGCCGAGCGTTCTCCTCCGACAAAGACGAGCCGCCGGTTATTTTTCCACCGGATAATGCCGCCCGGAAAAAGTGATTCATGTGAAGGCGGGCACGCTCTCTCTCCTTCAGATTCTTCCAGAAAGACATTACATCCTCCATCACGTCAGGATCGTAACCGTCTGTCACCTCCATCCACCAGTCGGGGTCGCACAGCCGCTCGGGGCGTTCGGGGTGGGGCTTGTAGTCTATGGAATATTCGCAATGAATGCGCATAAGGAAATCCGCCACATCCGGCCATGAATGGCCTAACTCTTTCACCGCAAGTCCGCAAAACACTTCCGCGACATGCTCCGTGCGCTGCGTAAAAGCGCTTTTAAGCATCAGTGCACAGACCAGCGCCCAGCACAAGGGGACATCTCCGGCCATACGCCTGCGCACGCTCCGTGCGTAGCGCTCCTCGAAGTCTGTCTCGGGATGTCCGTCCGCTAATGCCTGCACCATCAGCGCGTAGGCTTCGTTAAACACCTCTACGGGTTCATGCAGGGCAGATACGTCCATGAAATACCACTCCTTCTTCAGCGGCAGGTAAAGACGCTGATAGAGCACTTCCCACAGCGGGCTTTCCTCGAAAAACTCCGCCATGCTGTCCCGCCGGCGGTAGACGAGCGGTCGATATGTGTACAAAGATTGCGTTTGCATACGGTAAAATCTATTCTTAAAAAGTTTTGGGGGTTATGCCTGAATTCTATTTTCGGCTGCAAAGGTAGGCATTTATTTTCGACCGTACAAACTTTCCCCCTTTTTCTGCTAAAAATTCTAACATTGCCACTCCTTACACCCCTTACAGATGACAGATGACAGTTTATGAAAAGTGGATTTTGGCTCAGTTTTTCGCTGAGAAAGAAAAAAGTTAAATAATTTAATATATTATATATATATATATTTATATATATATAATATATTACTGTAAGTCACACTTTCTTTTTTCCTCGTTTTTCTCATTTCGCAAAACTGTCATCTGTCATCTGTAAGGGGTGTAAGTGCTGAAGTGAGAAACTCTGGTTTGCACCAAATTTCTGACAATCCTCGGCGGAATGTCCGCCTTCGCCGAAGTAAAGCCCTGCCACTGCTTCGCGGATGAAAATTTAATTGTCTGGGGAACGCAGATGACGCAGAACACGCAGATGAACGCAGACTTATATTTTTTCAGTGCAAATAGGCGAAGCCCTTTATTTCCGCGAGCCTCTGCGCCCGTCTGCGTAGTCTGCGTTCTCCTGATGCAGTCGCTAAAAAAGCTATTTTTGCAATGTAAAATGATAATTTATCTGTCTCAGGGAACGCAGACGACGCAGAATACACAGATGAACGCAGACTTATATTTTTTCAGTGCAGATAGGCGAAGCCCTTTATTTTCTGCGAGCCTCTGCGCCAATCTGCGTAGTCTGCGTTTTCTCCTGATGCAGTGCGCTAAATTTCCCATTTACTTTGTTTTGCGCACACAGAGAAAATAAAAGGCTGCGTTCGTCTGCATGCTCTGTGTCGTCTGCGTTTTTTTCGGATAAACAGATTGTCGTAACACGCTGATTTTCAGCTATAAAATACAGTTTTCCGAAATATGTACAAAAAAAACGGGCTTGACGGGACCGGATTCTTGGCCGTCCGGAGCGAAACGCTTACCTTTGCAGTGTTGTCAATATGCTAATGTGATTTAATGTGCCGATGCGCTGATGCCTGCGGTGCGAAAAACGCACCGGCGCAAAACATAGCGCAGCCCAATTAGCATATTAGCATATTAGCACATTAGCACATTAGCACATTAGCATATTAGCACATTATATTATTAACCTAAACTTTAACTATTATGGCTTTTTACAAGAAACAGTACAACAAGAAATTTGGCGTCTACTATCCTTCGGCTATCGTGGTGGGACAGCCGGTAACTACAAAAGCGGTGGCCAAACGGCTGAGCCAGATGTGTACGGTGACGTACGCGGACGTGATGGCGGTGCTGGGCGAGCTGGCGGGCGTGATGGCGGACCTGATGGCGCAGGGCAAAAGCGTGCGCCTGGACGGACTGGGAACATTCCGCTACACGCTGAAGACGAAGGGCGTGGAGACGGAGGAGGACTTCGACTTCCAGAAGCAGGTGGAAGCGGTGCGCGTGCAGTTCGTCCCGCAGCGCGAGGGGGCGCAGACCAAGGGCAGCACGGCCACGCGCGGACTGGTGCCCTCGGGCATCGAGTGGGTGGCCTACGATGCCGCGCTGCAGAAGCCGGGCACGGGAGGCGGCTCGGGCGGCGATGACTCGGGCGGCAGCGGCGACGGCGAAAGCGACGGCGATGACGAGACGGACGACCCGCTGGCGTAAAATGGGAATTTAGATGGCACACAGATGACACAGATTTCACGAGATGACCACAGATTTATTCTTTAAAACCTGTAGGCGAAGCCCTTTAAAATCTGTGTAAATCTGTCTCATCAGTGTCATCTGTGTGCCATGCTAACACAACGCTAAATTATCATTCAAACTAAAACACGACAACTATGGACAAGAAGAACATTTGGAAGATGGTCATTCAGACCCTGATCAGTATCCTCACCGCCATTGGCACTACGCTGGGAATCACCAGCTGCATGTAAGTAACTAATCAAATTATCTTATAGCACACAGATGACACAGATGAGACTGATTTGCACAGATTATTTTTTTAATAATATCTGTGGTCATCTGTTAAATCTGTGTTATCTGTGTGCCATAGTATAAGTTAATTCTTCATTTTTCTTCCTGAATATTTGCCAAACCCGAAAACTTCGCTATCTTTGCGTGCCATATACTAACAACATGAAAGACAAACTAAAGAAGAAATGAAAAACAAGTATTGGAACGAAAGCATAGAGCGCATGGACCGGGAAAGCATGCGCCGCCTGCAAGGCATCAGGCTGAAGAAAACCGTGGAGCGCGTTTATCACGACTCGCCCTTCTACCGCCGCAAGATGCAGGAGCTGGACATCACGCCCGACGACATCAACAGCATAGACGACATTGTGAAACTGCCCTTCACCACAAAATATGACCTGAGGGACAACTACCCCTTCGGCATGTTCACCGTGCCCATGAGCCAGATTGTGCGCATACATGCCTCATCGGGCACAACGGGCAAGCCTACCGTGGTGGGCCACACACGCAAAGACCTCTCCATGTGGGCCGAGTGCATGTCGCGCGCCATCTACGCCTACGGGCTGGATAAGACGGACATCTTTCAGGTGTCCTACGGCTACGGCCTCTTTACCGGAGGCTTCGGCGCACACTATGGGGCGGAGAACGTGGGCGCGTCCGTCATACCCATGTCCAGCGGCAACACGGCCAAGCAGATAACGCTGATGCACGACTTCGGAGCCACGGCCTTGTGCTGCACGCCTTCCTACGCCCTTTATCTGGCCGATGCCATACGCGACTCGGGCTATCCGTTGGAAGAGTTTAAGCTGAAGGCGGGTGTGTTCGGCGCCGAGCCGTGGACGGAAAACATGCGCAAGGACTTGGAGGCCAAACTGCACATCAAGGCTTATAACATCTACGGCCTGAGCGAGATTGCCGGGCCGGGCGTGGCTTTCGAGTGCGAGTGTCAGGACGGCTCGCACATCAACGAAGACCACTTCTACCCCGAAATCATCGACCCCGAAACCTTACAGCCCCTGCCCGAGGGCGAGACGGGCGAGCTGGTCCTCACCCACCTCACCAAGGAAGGCATGCCCCTGCTGCGATACCGCACGAAAGACCTCACCGCCTTGCGCTACGACCCATGCCCCTGCGGACGCACATCGGTACGCATGGAGCGCATCATAGGACGCAGCGATGACATGCTCATCATCCGGGGCGTCAACGTATTCCCCACGCAAATAGAGTCCGTCATGCTGGAAATGCCCGAATTCGAACCTCACTACCTGCTCATCGTAGACCGCGTGAACAACACCGACACCATGGAGCTGCAAGTAGAAGTGCGACCCGAATACTACACAGACGAGATAACCAAGATGATGGCCATGCAAAAACGCCTCTATGCCCGTCTGCAAAGCGTGCTGGGACTGAGCGTCAACGTGCGCTTGGTAGAGCCACGAAGCATAGAGCGAAGCACGGGGAAAGCAAAGCGCGTGATAGACAAGCGGGAACTCTGATTTTGAATGAAGAATTAAGAATAAAGAATTAAGAATAAAGGAATTATGATAGCGAAACAATTATCCATCTTTCTGGAAAACAAGTCGGGACGCCTGACGGAAGTGACACGTGTATTGGCCGAAGGAGGCGTCAACCTCTCGGCCATGTATATAGCCGAAACGGCCGATTTCGGCATCCTGCGCGCTGTAGTGTCCGAACCTGAGAAAGCCTACGAGCTGCTCAAGGCAAACCATTTCGCGGTAAACGTGACCGATGTCGTAGGCATCAGCTGCCCCAACATACCCGGCGCGCTGGCCAAGGTGCTGCAATACCTTACGGATGAAGGCGTATTCATCGAGTACATGTACTCGTTCGCCAACGGCAATCACGCCCACGTGGTCATACGCCCCACGGACATGGAAGGCTGCCTGCGCGTGCTGAAAGAGCGCCAAGTGGAGCTTCTCGCGGCCAATGATTTGTACCGGCTGTAAACCGGAGACATCCGTTTTTTTGAAAAATTAGCTTCGTATCGTTGCGTGTTTCGATACGAAGCTCTATCTTTGCGCCATATTTTGCGTGATAAGAAATGAAAAAGAACTATATCCTCATCGCTCTTATAGCCGCTCTGACACTGACATCGTGCGGAGAATACAACAAGCTGCTTAAAAGCACCGACTATGAATATAAGTACGAAGCCGCCAAAGGCTACTTCGCCAAAGGCCAATACACCCGTGCCGCCACCCTGCTGAACGAGCTGATAGCCATCATGAAAGGCACGGACAAGGCCGAAGAGTCCGTCTACATGCTGGGCATGTGCTACTACAACATGGAGGACTACCAGACGGCCGCCCAAAGCTTCATCCAATATTATCAAGTATACCCCAGAGGCGTATATACCGAGCTGGCGCGCTACCATGCGGGAAAAGCCCTTTTCCTTGATACGCCGGATCCCCGCCTCGACCAGTCGAGCACATACAAGGCCATTGAAGAGCTTCAGATGTTCCTCGAGTTCTACCCCCAAAGCACCCTGACAAAAGACGCACAGAACATGCTGCTGGAGCTGCAGGACAAGCTCGTGATGAAGGAATATATGGCCGCAAAGATGTACTTCAATCTAGGCAACTATTTGGGCAACAACTATCGCTCATGCGTTATTACCGCCCAAAACGCCCTGAAAGACTATCCCTACACCAAGCTGCGCGAGGACATTTCCATCCTGATATTGCGCGCCAAGTACGAGCTGGCCGTATATAGCGTATGGGAGCGCAAAAACGAGCGTTATCGCGAAGCCGTGGACGAATACTACGCTTTCGTAAACGAATTTCCTGAAAGCAAATACATAAAGGAAGCCGAGAACATCTTCAGGAAATCCCAAAAAGAGCTGGGCGAAACTCCAAGCCAAGAAGACGATGCCTACGAAGAATAAGCGATAATAAAACGAAGATATTTACAACTTATAATTAAAATAAAAAGAATGGATTACAGAAAGACAAACGCTCCGGTAAACACCGTGACACGAGACTTGATGAAACTATGCGAGGACACGGGAAACATCTATGAGACAACAGCCATCATCGGTAAACGCGCCAATCAGATCAGCGTGGAGATAAAGAACGACCTGTCCAAGAAGCTGGCCGAGTTTGCCTCCTACAACGACAATCTGGAAGAAGTGTTCGAGAATCGCGAGCAGATAGAAATCTCGCGCTACTATGAAAAGTTGCCCAAGCCCACATTGATAGCCACACAAGAATACATAGAAGGCAAAATATACTATCGCAATCCGGCCAAAGAGAAAGAAAAACAACTTTCATAAACAAGAAGGGAGAAAGAATCAGCAATATGATACAACGTATTCAATCCGTCTACCTGCTGCTGGTGGCCATCCTTTTGGTGGTGACCATGTGTCAACCCGTGGGCCAGTTCATCGGGGCCGATGGAATCACAGCCTGCCCCTTTCTGCCATTGGGCGTAACTTTGAGCGAGGGCGCAAATCAGTCTACGTGGGGTTTGTTCTGCATTCTCCTGCTAAGCGCGGTCATAGCCTTAGCCACCATCTTCTTGTTTCGGAACCGTATGCTGCAAATCCGCATGACCATCTTCAATACCCTTCTGATGGTGGGCTACTACATAGCCGCCGCTGTGTTTATCTTCACCCTGAAGGGCAAGTTGGAAGCATCCGCCTTCCAGATGGGATGGGCCTTGTGCCTGCCCGCCGTGTGCATCATCCTCAATTATCTGGCCTTCCGCGCCATCTATAAGGATGAAGTCATGGTGAAAGCCGCCGACCGCCTACGCGGAAGCGCGCGCCACTAAAAAGAAAAACAGGATTCCCCTCATTCCACCCGTCTGCACCCGTTCACCTGAAAGAATTCGTCTATCATTGTGGCATAATTTCCCTGCAACATAATATGATGATTGCCCAAAGGAGTACGCAGGAAATAATCGGCGGGCGAATTGAGGCGAATACGTACTTGGGTGCGACACATGTTGATGTAGTTGGTATTCTCTGTCAGCGTGCCCGTGGTCAGATAATATTCATCTAGACTTTCGCCTCCGCACTTAATGAGAGTCACATCCCCCGTGGGTAAGATGCCTTGAATGCCGATGCTGAGATTCGTCTCGAAATGGCTACGCAGGATAAACTGCTCAGTCTGCTGCAACCCTACGGTGCAATGACTGAGCACCAGTTCGTTGGTGCGCGCATTTATCATGGATGGATTGGCCATGAAGACCGACTTGCCCGTCAGAGAGTGAGCGGAAAGCATGGTGAATATGGATTGCAAGTCGCCCTCACATCCGGCCACGATGCCCTCATCGTTGAGCAATGCCAACGCCAAACATCCCGTGACTCCCATTTGGTCAGTCAACCGAAAACAACTTACGGTAAGCGCTGTCAGCCGCTGCTCTTCCACCACCATCTTCAATGCCTTGTACATCCGCATGGCCTTAATAAGGTCTTCCGGCTGAGCTTCGCGGCAGGCCAATGCCTTGGCAGCCAACTCTACACTCTGCTCGCCCACCTCGTCCTCGCCGACCTGCTCGTAAAGTCCGGCCACATGCTCCATAGGTATATCTATATATTCCACCCCCCACCGGCGTTTGGCCAGCAAATAATCCACATTGCTTGCGATGAGCCACGGGGCAGGAGCGCCTATAACGCCGATGCGCGAGCCATACAATCTGCGCTGTGCCTTAAAATTATTGTAGAGCACAAAAATACGTTTCACCACCTCCATCAGCTCACCGTGCAGAATCTCGCTCTTCATACCCCGGTCCCGCAGCCAAGAGGATACCTCCAAAGCGGCGGCCAAAGAATTCTGCATGCCGTCGGCCAGCATAACGGTAGGCCGGGGCAATTGCTCAAAGTGCTGTATGACCATGCGCTCCACCCCTCCGCTGGCAATGAAAAGCAAGCTGAAGTCATCGGGCTTCAGGCAATCCATATCCTCATAATTGACAAAGTTAAGACTAAAATACTTTTCCAGTTCCGTGAGAATCACTTCGTGCGAACTGTAAATGACAGACTGCTTGTGCAGGTGTGAAGCGAATGTTATCAGGTTGATAGTCATCATAGCATATTAGAGTTTCGAGTCAAAGATAAAAGATATTTTCCAATTCACATCGTTTTTTTAACTTCAATAAGGATTTTAAAGTTTTTATGCCCTTAAAGCCTTACTTTTTGAAATAAATGTGCTACTTTTGCTTCCCAAATCATTTGTTTAACAGAAAAATAAAAGAAAAATTCATGCCTAAAATATCCGTCCGGGGCACAGAAATGCCCGCTTCGCCTATCAGGAAATTAAGCCCATTGGCCGATGCAGCCAAGCAAAGAGGCATAAAAGTGTTTCATCTGAACATCGGCCAGCCCGATTTACCCACCCCGCAAGTAGCACTTGACGCTATCCGCAACATCGACCGCAAGGTGCTGGAGTATAGCCCCAGCGCGGGTTATCGCAGTTATCGTGAAAAGCTGGTGGGCTATTACGAGAAATACAACATTCACCTGACGGCAGACGACATCATCGTCACATCGGGCGGATCGGAGGCCGTGCTGTTCTCTTTCCTGGCTTGTCTGAATCCGGGTGATGAAATCATTGTGCCCGAACCGGCCTACGCCAACTACATGGCCTTTGCCATCTCGGCGGGAGCAAAGATTCGCACCATCGCCACTACCATTGAGGAAGGCTTTTCATTGCCTAAGGTGGAGAAGTTTGAAGAGTTGATAAATGAACGCACGCGCGCCATCCTCATCTGCAACCCGAACAATCCTACCGGCTATCTTTACACCCGCCGGGAAATGAATCAGATACGCGACTTAGTGAAGAAATACGACCTGTTTCTCTTCTCCGATGAAGTCTATCGCGAGTTTATCTACACCGGCTCGCCTTACATTTCGGCTTGCCACCTGGAAGGCATCGAGCAGAATGTGGTGCTTATCGACTCGGTGTCGAAACGTTATTCAGAGTGCGGCATCCGCATCGGGGCATTGATTACGAAAAATAAAGAGATACGCGATGCAGTCATGAAGTTCTGCCAAGCCCGCCTCAGCCCGCCTTTAATAGGCCAGATAGCTGCCGAAGCCTCGCTCGATGCCGGCGAAGATTATTTGCGCGATACGTATGACGAATATGTAGAACGACGCAAATGCCTGATTGACGGTCTGAACCGCATACCGGGCGTATATTCGCCCATCCCCATGGGTGCCTTCTACACAGTGGCCAAGCTGCCCGTAGACGATTCTGACAAATTCTGCGCCTGGTGCCTGTCCGACTTTGAGTATGAAGGACAGACGGTGTTTATGGCTCCCGCCTCGGGCTTCTACACTACGCCGGGGGCAGGCCGAAACGAAGTGCGCATCGCCTACGTTTTGAAGAAAGAAGACTTGACACGCGCCTTATTTGTCCTGCAAAAGGCGTTGGAGGCTTACCCTGGAAGAACGGAGTGAAATAAGGTAAGGCAATGAGTCTGGCATTGTTTATAGCCCGCCGCATTTACAAAGGGAGCGACAGCGCAGGTGAGCAGGTGTCGCGCCCTGCCGTATATATAGCCATGCTGGGCATTGCCATCGGGCTGGCTGTCATGATGATAGCCGTGTCCGTCATTGTAGGATTCAAAAGCGAAGTGCGCGACAAAATAATAGGGTTCGGGGCTCACCTGCAAGTGAGCAACCTGAATGCCACGACTTTCTACGAATCGCTTCCCGTCACGGTGGACAGTGCGTTATGGCATACGCTAACGACTGATGCCGACATCAGCCACGTGCAGCGTTATTCTACCAAAGCGGGAATGATAAAAACGGCCGATGCTTTTCAAGGCATCCTGTTGAAAGGCATCGGCCCGGAATATGACAGTCACTTCCTACAAGCCCATTTGCGAGAGGGCGAGTTTCCTCTTTTCAACGATACGGTTTCTTCCAACAAAGTAGTGCTGTCGCAGGCGTTGGCCGACAAACTGAAGCTGAAAGTGGGCGACAAGATTGACACTTATTTTTTCCAGGACAACATCCGCGCCCGCCGTTTGCAGATAGCAGGCATTTACCAGACGGACCTTTCTGAGTATGACAACCTGTTTCTGATAACCGACCTCCATACAGTAAACCGCCTGAACGGGTGGAAAAGCGAACAGGCGAGCGGGCTGGAACTGACATTGTGCGACTACAGACTTTTGGACGATGCTACTTGGCGCATAGGCGACCTGTTGTTGAAGAGGAACAAGAATGCGGGCGAAGAGCTGTGCGTGCGCAACATCGAGCAGCTTAATCCCGGCATATTTGCCTGGCTCGACATTCTGGATGTCAACATTTGGGTGATATTGGCGCTGATGATCGGCGTGTCAGGATTCACCATGATTTCGGGCTTGCTTATCCTCATCATTGAACGCACTTCCATGATCGGATTGCTGAAGTCATTGGGGGCAGACAACCGCACCATCCGGCATTTGTTTCTTTGGTTCTCGGCCTTTCTTATCGGCAAAGGAATGTTGTGGGGAAATGTTATCGGCCTGACTTTCTATTTTGTGCAACGTTATGGAGGAGTCTTCAAGCTCGACCCTTCCACTTACTATATGGATACGGTGCCCGTCTCTTTCAACCTATGGCTTTTCCTCTTGCTCAACGCAGGCACCCTGCTGGCTTCCGTAGGGATGCTGATAGGTCCTTCCTACCTCATTACACGCATACGCCCGGCCGACTCCATGCGCTACGAGTAAAACGTTCCGCCCCCATTCATCTATTTTCTGAGAAATTCCCGCCTATCCCGGAAGCGATAACGCAACTTCCAGTTGAGCGACTGCAATGGTTGCAGGAAATCGAACACAAAGAGTATCAGCCCGTAACTCCGCTTTTCATCCAGCGTTTTTGCTGTCCGATTAATAATAATGGCTTGCATGGCAAACCGCACCCCAAACAGCAGCAAGGCAATGCCTGCCACCAGCCAATGTGCATGAAGAATGCCAACGACCATTGCAGCTATCCAAGCAATATGAAACAGCAAGCGTGTAGTCGTTTCCCACCCGTTCAGCCAGCGTTGTATGCCTTTATAAAGAGGAGTGGTAGAGGCATAGCCTATTTTCTCTTCCCACCAGTCGCGCTTGCGATCCAAAGGCAACATGCGCACAATGGATGCAGGGTCGGTCTCTACGCGCGTATTGTTCGAGGTGGCCACTTGGTTGACAAACAGGTCATCGTCTCCCCGTTGCAAATCCAGATGCGCCGAGAATCCCTTTTGGGCGAAGAACAATGATTTACGATATGCCAAATTCCGCCCGATGCCCATGTAAGGACTACCGGCCAACGCAAACCCCAAATAGCGCATGGAAGCAAAGAGATTGTCGAAAGACACCTGTTTCTGAAGCCATCCCCCGCCCTTTTCATAACCGCTATATCCCAATACTACCTCCGTGCGCGAAGTGAAATTGCGGGCCAGCAGGCGCAGCCATTGGTTGCTTTGCGGAAGGCAGTTGGCTTCGGTCAGCACCAGCCACTCATAGCGTGCGGCACGGACGCCCAACGTTATGGCCAGCTTCTTGCGACTGATGTAGCGCGAGGAGTTTGGCACAAAACTATGATAAAGATTCTTGTGTCGGTCTTCCAGCTGGGACAAATAAGCCTCATTCTCGTTCTTCTCTCCATCGTTGATGACAATCAGCTCAAACTGCGGATAATCTTGCGCCAACATGGCCGGCAGACTTCGCCGGAGATTCTCCGTTTCGTTGTGCGCGCAAATTAAAATAGATATCGGAGGCAATTCGTCACTGAAACGCAATTCGTTTTTGCGTGCCGCCCGATTGCGCAGGTTGATGCGGTTATAAAGGGCAAAATAATAGATTGCCTGAATGACGAGCAAAGCCCCGGCCGCAATCAGCAGGCCTTGCTCGCTAGCGTTGAATGCAAATGCTTCCATGTGCCTTTTCTGTTTTTATGCGATGCAAAAGTAGTGATAAATCTGCATTATTTACGCTCCGACAGGCATTCTTTCTTCACTTATTTATCCAATCGGGGTACTTCCAGAAAGCGGCAGGAAGGAAAATGACGGGCCAAGTGACGTTGCAAATACAGACGGGTATCATCGCGGATGGTGGGGTCGTCCACGTCCGGGTAAAGATTATAAAGCAAGGTGTGCAGCTCTATGCCACGATGGGCAATGGCTTCGAAACTCAGCAAAGTGTGATTGACGCTACCTAACTTGCCCGATGTCACAAACAAAAGCGGATAACCTTTTTCGGCAATATAGTCTATAGTCAGATACTCATCTCGCAGAGGCACCATCAGGCCGCCGGCTCCTTCTACAAGCACGATGTCGTAACGGCGCGCCAATTCCTGGGTGGCTTGCTCAATGCGGGCAAAATCAATCGGACGATGGTCGATGCGCGAAGCCAAATCGGGCGATGCCGGATAGGAAAATATCTCAGGCATGGTAAGTCCTTCACGGTCTTCGGGCAGATAACCGGTGCCCATAATGCGTCGGTGCAGGTCGATGTCCTCGCTATGACCAACATTTCCTGTCTGTATGAATTTCTGTGTAATGACACGCTTACCCTGCGCGGTCAGCTCACGTGCCAACCAAGCCGTGCAATAAGATTTTCCGGCATCCGTATCGATGCCGCTAACAAAATAAATATTCTTGTCCATACCTATTTACCTTTCTTTTATTCGTATAAAGTTGCCACTATTTTTCTCTCTCCTCCATAATCGCGAAATTCGCAGAGGTAAATGCCTTGCCAAGTGCCCAAATTCAATTTTCCGTCTGTAATCGGGATGATCAGACTCACCCCGAAAAGCGAACATTTGGCATGAGCGGGCATATCATCAAGCCCTTCCAGCGTATGCTCATAATAAGGCTCGTTTTCTTTGACCAGATGATTCAATATCCGCTCCATGTCGCTACGTACATCGGGATCGGCGTTCTCGTTGATGGAAAGGGCGCACGAGGTATGTTGCACAAACAGGTTGAGCAAACCAACCTTGGGCAGAGGGTGAGGCAGATGCTCCATTACCTCCCGCGTTATTAAATGACATCCCCGCCTCTTGGCGGACAATCGAAAAGTTATTTGCTGTATCATAATTAATATGTATATTTCAAAAAACGCTCTGCCACAGCTGAGCATTCACCCCGCAAAGGTAAGGCTTATTCCCGACATTCCGGCATAAAAGTGAAAAGACTTACGGCGTCACTCCTTCATTACACTTTGCAACGGAAAGCCTTATATCCCTATCATAAAACACCCATTTCCACGAATTTACTAACTCTCTATTTTTATAAAACCAATGAAATAGAAAGGTATAATTATACAGCTTTCAGAAACACTTAACTGTTTCCGCCCAATCACTTAAGTGTTTTAGGTGCTAACACTTAACTATTCCGATGTCAACACTTCGCTGACTGAGCGCAAAAAGTTAACTATTTCGAAGAGAAATGTCGCCCAATCCGCTAATAATTGTAAAAGTTCTGTTAACGAGCCTTTCGATTTAGGAAAAACAGGCTTCTAGAATTTGTAAACATTCAAACAGGAATCATTCTATTTGCTTGAATATTAGCAAATAAGCATTTTCAAAATTCGTTCTTTCCGTTCAGTCTCTACCTTGCTCCCAAATAAGCGATTCTCAGCGATTAGGGAATACAAATTGTCAGAAGTGACAAAATGATAATTTACTTGTCAGGAGTTAAGGAGTTAAGAAGTTAAGTAGTTAAGCCGATAGTTGGCTTATCATATACGCTAAAAGGTATTGGCTTAACTCCTAACGGAGCGAAGCGAAGTGATAACTCCTTTAACTCCTTAACTCCTATAAGCGCGCTTGCGCGCGCTAAATTCTCATTTATACGCATCCTACTCCCATGCAAAGTATGATTAATAGTTCAGCCCGAACGCCCAAAGCGGAATGACATTGGCATAGCCACTTTCGATGTCATCTTTTACCACATATCCGTCCGCGACACTTTGGATTTGTTTCTGCCCTTTCTTCCTCCCTCCTATCTCGAACACTCGCCCATCAATCTCAAAATCTGAAACAGAAGAGCTTGTCACTTCATTCAAAACCCGAGCCTGGTTCATAAAGAACGTTTCACGCACATTTCCTATTTCAGAATGAGAAGCGGCCAAGGCATAAATCAGATTGGTGTTGTCTAAATAAAGTTTTTCCACTTTGCCCAAACCACGGATGCCTCCCGTCGCGTCACGGAGTTGCGCAATCATACCGGCCCGCTCCATGTAAATCAAATAAGTCGGGATATCATTCCGGCTGATACCCGTTGCCTCTGCCAGGCGTTGCATCACCGGTTTAAAAGGAACGCTCCGCGCCACCACCATCAAGAGATTCTTCAACTTCCTTCCTACCGCTGCATTGACTTGTATGTGGCCGGGTATGTCCACCTCCATGGTTTGGTTAATGACCTGCATCAATTCCATTTCAAAGTCTTCATCACGTCCAAAAGGATAATATCCCCGTCGCAAATAGTCTTGAAACAACGGCAGAGGATGGTCTATGCCGGGAAGAACGACTTTATGGTTCAAAATATCCTCCATACTATAGGCGGGCACTTCAATCTGATGGAACAGGCGCAGATATTCCCGGAAGGAAAGTCCTTGCATCTCATAGATAGGGATGCGCCTGCTCAAATCGGCCATGCCCTTGTAAATGTCAAGGATGGACGAGCCGGAAATAATCAGTTGCAAATCGTCATAGCCGTCATAGATTTGTTTCAGTTCCCTTGACCAACCGTCATATTTGTGTATTTCGTCCACGAACAGATGCTTGCCACCCATTTTGACAAAGCGGTCCGCCAATTCCACCAACTTGTGTTCGGAGAAATACAAATGGTCAGCCGATACATAGAGAGTATCCCTTACATCCAAGTTCAACTTGATGTACTGCAAAAGCATGGTCGATTTGCCCACGCCACGTGGTCCGACCAGTCCGAAAGCACGCCCGTTCCACTTTATCTGATGATAACGGTAACGCAGGAAATCCGTAGGAGTACGTTGCAACTTACGGTTGAAGAATTCATATAACTGTTCCATCTGATACACTTCCTATTAATAATTAAGAGCAAATATAGGAATTTTGCACTAAATAAATGCAGAAATCGCCAAATCTTGCATTTATTTGGTGCAATTTTTAAAGCTAACTAAGAGAGAACAGCGATTGTTACTCGTCATGCAACGCCTCGGCGGGCTGTATCTTCATCGCCAGGCGGGCGGGATACCAGATGCCCAATACTATGAGGACGGTAAGCAACAATAGTGCCGCCACGAAGCAACCCACGAAGCGTAACGCTGAGACATCTACCAGCGTATGCACCGTGAGGTCGGCTAATTGCAGGTTGAACGCGATGAAGAGAGCGGGCAAGGCGGCCAACGCCAAAAGCATTAGACCTTCCGCCAAGAGGTAACGCATCACGCCCCGACGGTCACTCCCCATGGTCATGCGCAGGGCTATCTCGCAACGGCGCTTGCGGGTGCGGTACCAGAAGGTGGCCAACACGCACAGAAAAACATTGAAACCGAAGAACGCCGCCACGGCATAGACCGTATTCAGATAGTTCACCGTGCCCTGCTCCACGTCGTAGGCCGCTTTCATGTCCGCATAGGAGCGGATGTAGTCGAGGTAAAAGATACCCCGGTCGAACACGGGCTGCATGTCACGCCGGAAGCGTTCGGCGAAGCCCGCCACACGGTCAGGCGACACCCGCACGGCAATATGCTGCCAGAACAGGGCTTTGTCCACGGGCAAATAGATGAACGGCTCGTAACGCTCGTAATCGCTCAGCTTATGGCGGGGCAACACAGCCATGACGCGATAGTTGGTCACCGGATTTTGGGCCTGCAGCCAATACGGATTGAAGCACGTCTTGCCCAAGGCGTCGGCGTATGTCGGCGCATGGAATAAGGAATCCGCCAGGTCGGCGCTCATCAGTACGGGCATGGGATGTTCGGCGGACAACCAACGGCTTTCGTTCAACTGTCCGGCTAAAGGCTTCAGCCGGAACACATCGAAGTAGGAAGCCGTGACGTAGCGGATGTAGCAATGCACCACGTGCGTGGAGTCAGCGTGCGGGGCATAGCCCTCGAATTGCGTCTCGCCTGAATAGGGCACACTGCCATAGTAGGCGCACACGTCCTGTACGCCTGGATAGTCCTTCACAAGGTTGTAGAGATAGGTGAAGTCCTCCCCTGCCCTACGGTTATCGGCGTCTCCAATCAGTTCCAGCGGCTTGGTGCCCACCATGAGGTCGAACACGCAGTCGGTGTCATAGCCTTTGGGTTGCAGAGCCGCGCCTTCATAATTATATACTAAGTCGATGCCATACCACAGGATGACCGTCACCAAAGTCAGTTCCACCCAAAGCCACGCGTTGGCACGCGTTGGTTCCATAGTTGATGAAATACTTGTCTCCACATAATCGTTATTCTCCTCCTACCAATGTAAAGGCTATGTTGCGCCGTACCGCTATCCAGGCGGGCAACAACGTAGACAATGCGTTAAACACCAAACAGGCCAGCAGCACCACGCCGAACAGCACGGGGCGGAACAGCAAGTCAGCCCCCAGCACGATGCCCGACGCCTGCACGCCGCCCGTGCCGAACAGCCAGGCACTGCCCGCCACGACCAGCAGACACGACAGCCCGTAACCCAACAAGCCACCGATGAGCGTCGTGCCCAAGCTCTCTAAGAACAGCCGCCCAATGATGTCGGCGTTCGTCGCCCCGTAAGCCTTGCGGATGGCTATCTCGCTCAGGCGGCTCTGCATCTGGGCGTGTACCAGCCCCGATATGCCCACGGCGGGCACCACCAACAGGATAATCAGCAGGAGCGCATACACCAGCCGGGCGTCGATGCTGCTCCCACGGAAGAAGGTGTACTCCGTGTGTGTATAAAGTTGCGGGTCGCTCAAGACGTATTCCCCGCCCGAACGATTCAGCCTCTCCAAGCGATGCTCCACCTCGGCACGAATGTCGGAAGACGACGCGCCGGAAGTCCTGCGTATCACGGCATAGCGCAACCCGGCCAGTCCGCCCGTCTCACGGACAATGTAGTTTTGTGTCTCGTTCAGTAGCGTAAAAGGTTCCCACACGTCGGCATAGGCGGTCTGGAAGATGGAACTGACGTCGCTCACCACGCCAACCACCCGCACGGGCTGGAAGTCCATCTGCATCTCCGCGCCCACGGCACGGTCGGCACTGCCGAAAAGTTGCCGTGCCAGACGTTCGGTGATGACCACAAAACGCCGCGTCACTCCGTCCTCCAAGCTACGGTAGTTGCGCCATTCGTCCTCCGCCTTCTGGAAAGCGGCACGCCCTGCGTCATACTCGGCTTGCGTAAAAGGCCGCCCCGCCGCAAAATCGTAGCGGAAGAAGCTGAACCAGTTGGCCGCCACGGGCCGCAGGAACACAGACTGACGGTCGGACGAAGCGGGCAAGGAGCACAACGCCCGTTGCAATCCTCCGTGCCACGTCAGGGTATCCACGCCCGGCAGGTTGTCATACAGAGCCTCGAACGCCGTGGGACCTAAACCACGATAGCCCATCAGGTTCGTGCCGTTGGCACGCATACACTGCGTCCCCGTGTTGTACAGCATCCGGCTACGCTCCGTCTCCGGAGCCACGTCAGCTGTACGGAAGTCGTACACCATCACCACCACCATGACGAACGCCAGGGTAACGGCAGTACCGACCATACAGGCCACCGCATAGAAGCGGTGCTGGCCGATGAGATGAATCAGTTGTTTCATTATTCTATTATTTAAATGATAATTTATCTGTCTCAGGGAACGCAGACGACGCAGAATACACAGATGAACGCAGACTTATATTTTTCCCTTTGTGCAGACAGGCGAAGCCCTTTATTTTCTGCGAGCCTCTGCGCCAGTCAGCGTTGTCTGCGTTCTCCTGATGCAGTCGCTAAATTCCCATTTTCCTATTCGTCATGCAACGCCTCGGCAGGCTGCACCTTCATCGCCCGGCGGGCGGGATACCAGATGCCGATGAGTATCATCAGCGCGATGAACACGAAGGCCAAAGCGGCGCAGAGTAACAACCGTTCCGGCTCCAAAGTCGTGCCGTTGCGCCAAGCGTTCAGTTCGGCACTTGCCAACAGGTAATCCACCACCAACGCCAAAGGCGTAATGACGAGCAACAGCAACATGCCTTCGCTCATCAGGCGGGCAAAGACTGCCCGATTGGTCGCACCATGAATCTTGTGCAGGGCTATCTCACCCCGGCGTTGCTGCGTGCGGAACCAGAAAGTGCCCAACAGGCCGAGGAAGATGTTCAGCATGAGGAAGGCCATACCGACCGTGTAGTTGCGCAGTTCGTTCATCTGGTACTGCTGATAAGCGCGGCGAATGTCTACGAAACTGCGGATGTCAGCTATGTAGATGTTCCCGATGCGGTACTGGCTCTCGCTATCGGCCTTCAAGCGGGCGATGAAGTCTTTGTCCATATTCTCCTTGACACGGATGCACAGTTCATTGTCGGGATTGATCCAACCCGAGCCGAATATCTTCTGATCCATATTGATAACGAAGCTATAACAGAATCTCGCCTGTTCAAAGTCGCTATAGCGCACGTCCTGCAAGGCGGCGCCGAGGCGGAAGTCATACGTCGTGTCGCCGAAGAGGTGAAAATCCTTCCCTACCAGCGATGTCAGGCGGATGCCATACTTCCGATAGATATTGTCCGAAGCTAAGAATTCGCCCTTACGGAGCATCTCGGCAAGCTGTTCGGGCGTCTCGCCCCGTGTGCCCCGGTAACGGAACACGCGCACGAAGTCGGGCGTCACCATGCGGCGGATGGTCCACGAAGGGGAACGCAGAGTGTCATACACCACAGGGCTTGTCCCGTTGCTTCCGTTATAAGGATAAGAGTTCTGTGACAGGCTGACCGCCTCTACTTCGGGGCGGTAGCGCAGGCGTTCGGTCAGTTCCAATATGTCGTCACGCCAATTAGTGTTCTCCTTATAGTCAGGGCTTTTGTCCGTCAGCACACCCATCTTGATGAGGTAGCAATGCTCGGTGTTGAAGCCGCGCGGTTCGTTGTAAGTGGCTAATGAGCAGTAGAGCATATCAATGATGTACCACAGCACCACACTCACCACTAACAGTTCGAGGGCGAGCCAAAGGTTGCCGCGCCACTCGTTGCGTATCTGTGTAAATAGTTTCTTTTGCATAGTAACAATGATTATTTATTTGTCAGGAGTAAATGGTAACTAAACTCCCCTCCTTCCGGAAGGAGGGGTGCCACCGGGCGGGGTGGTAGAAAAAGAATGGTTCGACCTATTTATATATTATAGGAATAGGAGTCGCTTACGCGGCATATTTATCCTACCACCTCCCCCTTTGGGTACTCCTCCTTCCAGAAGGAGGAGAGTTGGCTAATCATTTTCAATTACACACATAAATTCCCATTTTTAATGTAATCTTCCTCCAATGGATTCTACAATGTTCATCCGTGCGGCACGCCAGGCGGGGATGCCCGCACTAAGCAGGTTGAGCACGAAGCAGAACAGCAACGCCCATAGGAACGTGGAGACGTGTATCAAGATGGACGCATCCACCGTAGGCGGATTGAGCGTCATGCTGAACTCTTGGGAGAACAAAAACTCATCGCCCACGTAGGCGAACAGCACGCTGAGCAAGAAGCCCAGCACACCCGCCAGCAGGGTCACGATGAAGTTCTCCGCCAAGACCTGCCCCGCCACCTCGCCACGGGTGCAACCAAAGGCACGGCGCACGCCTATCTCTGCCACCCGTTGCCGCAAGCGGCTCTGTGTCATACTGCTCAGGTTGATGGCAGGCACAATAAGCAGGATAAGATAGATCATGAAGCGACTGCGGCGTTCGGCATTCAAGTCCGGCTCTCGGTTGGCGGCGAAAGCTATGGCGTTCGTCTCCTGGTCGTAAGGGCGCTCACGGCTGAAGAACTTGTAGCCATTCTCGCCTATCAGTCGGTTGTATGCCTCCATGCGACGGTCACACTCCTTGCGGATGGCGGGGAAGTCGGCACAGCTCTTCGCCAGAATGGTGCAGGACATCAACCCCATCAGGTCGTCCGTCCATGTATTGCTCTCCTGGTCGGTCGAAGTATAGGGTATCCACACCTGGGCGTAAGCCGTGGTGGCAAGGGTAGACACATCGCGCACCACGCCACAGACACGGTAAGGGGCATGCGCCAACAGGAACTCGCGTCCCGCCACTTTAGTAGAGCCGAACAGCAGACGCGCCACACTCTCGGTAATGACCGCCACGGGCTGACCGGCATCAAAGGTGGCACGGTCGTAGGGTTTACCGTCAGTAAAGGCAAAGTCGAACACGCGCCAGAAGTCATCGTCCGTCTCCTTCACATCCACCGCCGTAGCAGGCTGGTTGGGTACATTGACAGGCGTGGAAGTCGTGCCGATGGTATAGAGGGTCACAGCTTCCGGCGTAGTCAACGACTTGTACATTTCTTTTCCGCTTCGGACACTGATCGGTCCGTTGCTGGAATCTCCTTCTCCCCAATTCTCATTGGTAATACTACCACAACGGACGTGTAGGAAACGGTCCCGGTTACTCTCCGGCGCGAACGGCTCCACCTGCACCTGCTGTACCATCACTACCAACATGATGAGGAAGATGGCGAGTGCCGTACCCGTCACGTTCACCACGCTGATGATGGGGTTCTGCCTGAGCTGCGCCCAGGCTTGTTGGAAATATTGCTTGATCATAACAAAGTAATTAAGAATTATGAATGAAGAATGATGAATGATGAATATACGAGTTCGAGTCCTCACGCCTCATGGCAATTCTTCATTCTTAATTCTTCATTCTTCATTAAGTAATCATTCTTCGTGCAATGCATCGGCGGGCTGTATCTTCATCGCCCGGCGGGCGGGGAACCAGATGCCGACAACCACCATCAGTGCCATCAGCAGCCAAGCGCCCACGCACCCCAACAGGAAGCGCACACCCGACCATTCCACCGGCCAGGTAGAGATAAGCGCCGTATGCCCTACGCTCGGTTCGGCGATAGCCACCGCATAGCAGACGAACATGGCTGGCAGGGCGGCCATCGTCAACAGCAGCAAGCCTTCGCCCATCAGCAGACAGAAGATGTTGCTCCGGCTGCTGCCCATGCTCATACGCAAGCCTATCTCCGAACGGCGGCGGCGCGTGCGGTACCAGAAAGTGCCTATCAACCCTAAGAACACGTTCACCAAGAGGAAGAACGCCACCAGCGTCTGTGTGTTCACCCGGTCCACATCGCCGTTCATCACCTCGAACAGGTGCTGTTGCGTGGTATAAGGCACGGCATCCGCCACAAAGACGTTGTCCACGTCCAATCGGGAAGCTATCTCCCGGTTGAAGCGGGCACGGAAGTCCGGCGTATCGGCAGAAGGCTTCAGGCGGAAAGTCAACTGTGCCCAGTTATTGTCAAAGTTCTCGTTGCTGAATGCGCGGTCGATGCGGTGGAACACGGACCTGGCGTCGCTCCCATAGCGATACGTACGTATGGGACCGATGACACCACATTGGGTAAATACCTCCGACGTGTCTCTTCCGTCATACAGCTTCGTGTCCAAACTAAAACCGGGTACATGCTCCTTAAAGAGTTCATAGGCTCTTTTCGTCAGCATCACGTGATAACCGTCGGTGGGCAGCCCGGCGAAAGGATGCCGCTCGTCCTCCATCATGCGGAACACCCGGCAATAGTCCGCCGTCACAAACAGGTTGCGCACGTTCAGCCCTACACTGTCATTCGCCGCCAACATACTGTAACTGTTCTGTCCGCTCATGGGCAGGCTGAAGTACGACAAGGCGGCACACTCCACTTCGGGCAATGCCTGCAGTTTCTCCAACAGGTTGAAGTATTTGTCTACCGTGGTCAGGGTAGTGTCCCGGCTCTCGCCTCCCTCAATGGTAGACAACTGGTAAACGTGGCTGATGTCCATGCCCAACGGACGGTAGAAGGTGTACTTCAGGCAACCGAGGGAATCGCAGAGGTACCACATCACGAGGAACACTACAAAGAGTTCCGCCAGCACCCAACCGTTGCTACGGAAGCGGGCGCGTATCATGTGCAGATTGTGTAAGATGTATTTCATAAATCTGTCTCCTCCTTTCGTTTAATGGTCATACAGCGATTCTACAATGTTGCGGCGCGTAGCCATCCAGGCGGGCAGCCAGGCACTCAGCAGGTTGATAAGCACACAGAACAGAAACGCCAACAGGAACACGGTGGGGCTGAACAACGCGCCCATGCTCAGGCTGAACTCGCCCGACGTGCCTACGTTCTGGTTGTTGGTGAAGAGCCAATCACGCAGCACGTAGACACTGACGTAACTCAGTACTAATCCGACGATGCCGCCTACAATGCTCAGCACTAAGTTCTCGTTCAGCATCTGACGGATGAGCACGCCCCGTGTGGCTCCGAACGCCTTGCGCACACCCAATTCGGCGGTGCGTTGCTGCATACGACTGCTGCTCAGTCCGCAGAGGTTGAGCGAGGGCACCAGCAGGATGATAACCAACGCCAGGGCGTATTGCAGGTAAATCATCGACATGTCCGGACCCACATTGCTCCAGATATGATTGACGTGCGCCACGATGTCGTCCGGCTGCTCCATGATGGTCAGTTGCCATTCGCCCAATCCGGCATTCAGGTCTGCCAGGCGTTTGGCGATGCCTTCGCGTATCTGGGGGAAGTCCGCCTTGCTGTGAGCCAGGATGGCGACATGCTTGTCCGTAGCATAGTTGTTGATGTCATTTGCGGTCAGTTCGTCCTTGGGGTAGAGTGTCCATACTTGGGCGTAAGCGTCCTTGGCGGTGAGCGACACGTCTTTCACCACACCCGCTACACGGGCTTCCCGGCGGTTGAGCAGGATGTACTGGCCCACGGCATCGGTCGTGCCGAACAGGTGACGGGCCACCGAGGCGCACAACACCACCGACAGGCGGTTGCCGCCCCAATCGGCTTCGGTAAAGCCTGCCCCGCTTAGGAAGTCGAAGCGGAACACGTGCCAATAGGCGGGGTCTGTATAGCTGATGTCCGCCTTGACACGCTGCCCTCCATCGGAGAGGGAGACCAACGCATCGGTGGCCGGACTGAAGGCGGTGCAGGCTTCCACGCCGGGCACACCCTCTACACACCGCTTCATGAAGGCGGGTGAACAGCTGCTGTAGCCGCCGTAACCTTCATTGCCTTTCGGCTGAGCCCCCACGGCGGAGATGTAGAGGCAACGCGAGCGGTTGACCTCCGGCGCCAGGTCGGCGTACTTGGTCTGCCACACGATGACTATCACCATAATCATCGTGATGGCAAAGGCTGTACCCAGCACCGAGATGCAGGTCAGCAACGGCTGATGGCGTACCAACTCCCAGACCTGAGAGAACAATTGCTTCCTCATCCGTCAGTCCTCCTCTATCTCCAACCGACGAGTACTCAGGCTGCCGATGCCACTCTTGTTGATGTCCGCCGTGCCGGTCTTGCCGCTGAGAGTAACGGAACCTACGCCTTCCATCGCAGCATCTACATGATCAGCATGGACATTCACGTCGGCATTGCCTACGCCTTCCAGACGCAAGGTCAATGTCTTGCATTGCAGGTCGCGAACATCCAGTGAGCCTACGCCCTCCACATCGAAACGGATGTCGTCGGCCTTCAGCGTCTCCTTGCAGTTGAAGCTGCCCACGCCGGTAAACTCCACGCCCTCCAAGGTGGGAGCGGTGATGCAGATGTCCACTCCGTTCTTGCTGCCTTTGCGGTTATTTTCCTTATAACCTATTACCAACTCACCGTCACGCACCTCGGTAGTGGTGTTTTTCACATGCTTCTCTTTGCCCTCGATGCGGAATGACACTTCGGGTGATTGCGTGAAATAGACTTGACCGACAGTGGTCACCTCAATGCGGGTGAAGTCCGCCACCTTGCGGGTCTGGGTGATGCGGTCGTTATCGCCGGCACAAGCCGTAGTAGCGAAGGCTAACATAGCCAGTAAAGCGAAAAAGATGTATATACGTTTCATAGTTTCTATTATTTAAATGATAATTTATCAGTTAGCGTACTTTTTCTTTCGCTTGTCCGAAAGAAAAAGATACCAAAAAGAAAGGACCCCGTCTGCACTTCCGGGGCTACTCCGGATGCCTTTCAGCCTAAAGGGCAAAAAACTCACTGCGCTCCGCTCCGTTCAAACAATTTGCCCTTTTTAACGGCTAAAAGACACCCTCCGCTTTACGCCCCTACAGTGAGGCCGGAAGCCCTGCGGTGTTTTTACGCTGACACCGCGCAGCCTGCGCCTTAGCGGAGGGACGTTAAGCGGAGAGGCTGTTTTTACGTGAAGAACGGCACTCTGTCTGAGCGAAGCGAGTTTTGTGCCGTTTAGCAAAAACAGCCTCGGAGTAGTCCCGGAGATTCAGCGCTTGATTTTTTCTTTTGGTAGCTTTTCTTTTGCATCAAGGCAAAAGAAAAGTACACATCAGCTAATCTGCCGTCCGTCGAAGAACTTCACGATGCGCTTGGTCAGCTTCGCCTGATCCTCGTTGTGCGTTACCATGACGATGGTACGGCCGTCGTCCTGGTTCAACTGCTGCAGGATTTGCATCACTTCGGCACCCATCTTCGAGTCCAGGTTACCGGTAGGCTCGTCGGCGAGGATGATTTCGGGATTACCGATGATGGCACGGGCGATGGCCACACGCTGGCACTGACCACCGGACAGCTGGGTGGGCATGTGGCGCATACGGTGGGTCATGCCTACCTTGGCCAGTACCTCCTCGGCTAAGCGGTGGCGTTCCTTGGTGGAAATCTTGCGATAGAGCAAGGGAAGCTCCACGTTGTCGATGACGTTCAGCGTGTTAATCAGGTGGAAGGACTGGAACACGAAGCCCAGGTTGTGGTTGCGGAAGGCGGCCAACTGCTTGTCCTTCATGCCCGTAGTGTCCGTGCCGGCTATCTCTACCGTGCCGCTCGTGGGCGTGTCCAGCAGGCCCATGATGTTCAGCAGCGTGGACTTACCGCAACCGGAGGGTCCCATGATGCTGAGGAAATCGCCTTTTTCTACACTCAGGTTCACGTTCTCTAATGCTTGTGTCTCAATCTCGTCGGTGCGATAAATCTTGTTCACACCCGTCAGTTTAATCATTTCCATACTCATATTCTTTTTTTGTTGTTATTGTTCGTTTTTATATCTCTTCTTTCCTATGAATCAAATTCTGTACCAAAATACATAGTCACTGATTATCAGCGCATAGCGTATAACCGGAGTGTCCGATAATGAACACTGTGTCCGCTTTTACTCATCCCGTAGCGCCTCGGTGGGCTGTATGCGGCTGATGTGGCGGGCAGGCAGGTAAACACCGACGGACACCACCATGAGCAGAATGGCATAGACAATGAGCGACACGATGAGGAAGTGTTGCCCGAAGAAGTCTGTCCAATACTCCTGCCGCAGGTTGTCGAAATAGGCCATGCCTTTGGAAAGCCCCTCGCTCAACGCGTATTGCAGGTAGACGAAGCAGCCTGCCAGCGTAGCCACCGTGGTGAGTACCACACCCTCGCCCAACAGCAGGCGGACAATGTATCCGGGCGTACCGCCAAAGGACAGCATCACGCCTATCTCCTCCCTGCGGGTACGGGTCTGCAACCAGAAAGTGCCCGCCACGCCTAAGCAGAGGTTGATAAGGAAGAACACCGCCACCAGCAGGTTGCGCCGATAGAGCGAAGCGGAACCGGAGAACTCCGTTTCGTCAATGTTCTGGCGGTAGGTCTTCAGGTCGCGGGCATAGAGGTTTCCGGCACGCAGGTTCTGGAGCATCCAAGGCTTGAAGTCGTGCAGGAAGCGGTCCATGCTGACACCTTCCTTCACACGTATCAGTATCCGGGCATCCTCGGGGATATACCCCATCGCCAACTCTTCATTCATAGGAACAAAGGACACGGCCATCGGACGCAACTCACTGCTATATTTGATGGTGCCTACCGTACCTGCGATAGTAATACGGGTGGTATCTCCCCCATCGTAGCTCCAGAAGCGTTTGCCACGGGGGTCGTCCGTGTGGAAGTAATAGTCCAGCGTGTTCTCGTCCAGCACCAGTTCGGTGGGAACGTACGGACGGTCGGACAACTCGGCGGGCGTCAGGCCCTTCGCGCCGGGACGGAAGCCGTAGGTCTCGAAGAAGTTGGTGTGGGGCAGGTAGAAAGTGTGGAATACGCTGGTGTTGTTTTCCGTCGTGTCGCCATCCACTTTATACGTGCTGGTGCTGCTGCCCTGCGAACCGGGATAGCTGAAGCCCAGCAAGGCGGTGGCCTGCTCCACATCGGGATGCTGGCGGGCCTGACGCATCAGGTGCAGGTAACTGTTCATCTTCGCCTCGCCCTTGGAGGCCAGGGAGTCGTAGCCGGGCACCGAGGGCTGCAATACGTCGAGGGACACCAGGCAGAGGCGGTCGGCATCGTAACCGAGGGGAATCATGCGGTCGTGCGTCACCACAATGACGGGGTCGAAGATGGCCCACGACAGGACGCACACCAGTATCAGTTCGGCCAGCAGCCAGGCGTTGCGCCTGCGGCGGGCCCACAGGGTTTTCAATATCAGTCTGAACATAACTTACCTCCTTTCATACAGTGAATTGACAATGGGTTTGCGCAGCGAAAGCCAGGCGGGTACCAAGGCCGACAGCAGGTTGAGCACCACGCACAGCAGCAGGGCGCACCCGAACACCGCCGGAGCGAACAGCATCTCGCCGCTGACGTAGGCATTGGCGCCTTGGGGAACAGCATCCGGATAGTCGTCAAGCAAGGTGAACACCCACTCGCGGCCCACGTAAATGAAAAGCCAGGCGACAATAAGCCCCAACAGGCCGCCCAACAGCGTAAGCAACAGGTTCTCCCACATCACCTGCCCCAACAGCCTGCCACGACCCGCGCCGAACGACTTGCGCACGCCCATCTCCGCCAGGCGGCTCTCCATGCGGCTGCTTATCATACCCATCAGGTTGAGGGCGGGCACCAGCAGCAAGACGAGCAGCATCAGGCCAAAGTAGCGCACCTGGGCCCAGAAGCTGAAGTCCTTCGAGGGAGAAACCTGAAAGGCACTGAGGGCATGCGTGCGGGGCTGTTCCCACAGTATCATCTTCCACTCGCCCTCGTGCTCCAGGTTCAGCCGACGGGTCACGTCCTTCACTTCGGCCTGCAACGCCCGTGCCTGCGCGGCGTCCTTCACCAGGAACGTCAGGCAGAAGCTGCCGAAGTAAGGAAACAGGTCCGGCGAGCGGGACACACGGTAATTGGGCACAAGGGAGTATGGCAGATAAACCTGCGCGTAGGACCGGGGAGTGAGATAACTGCCGCCCCGCACTACGCCACATACCCGATAGTGCACATAACTTAGGCTGAACGACCGGCCTACCACGCCTTCGGTCGTGCCGAACAGCCGCCGCGCAAGGTCGTCGCTGATGACCGCCGTGCGTATGCCGCTCTGCAAGTCCGCCTCCGTAAACGGGTTACCCTCCAAGAAACGGAAAGCATAGACGCGGAAGAAAGCCGGGTCCACCATCTTGATTTGCGGATGGAAGTCACCGCTACGGTCATCGGGCTGGATATAGAAATTTTCATTCAGCCCCCAAGACGAATACTCGGCAGAGGCCACCTCGGCGTTCTCTAAGTGCAGCGCCCAGTCCTGCAAGGCACTGTAGGACAAGGCCGATTGCCACGTCTGCTTTCCGTTGGTAAATTTGGCTCTCTCCAGATAAAGCGTCCTGCCTCTGTTCTCCTCGGGGTAAACGGGCGCCAGCTTCACGTAATAAATCTCCGCCACAATCATCGTCATGCCTATGGCAAGACCGGTGCCGACAATGTAGAGCGTGCTGAACAGCGGATTCTGCCGCAGCAACGCCCATGCTTGTTTCAAATACTGTTTAAACATAATTATATAGGTATTAATGTTGTTTTCAATCGTATCTGTGACCTCTCATCAAGGGTATCTGATACCCTTCATCAACAGTCACTGTGACCCTTTACCAACAGTCACTGTGACTCTTCATTAACAGTCACTGTGACCCTTTATCAATAGTCACTGTGACCCTTCAAAGTCTCCCACTCGTGACTTATGATGAGGTATATTCACTCCTCGCGCAACGCCTCCACGGGCAACGTGCGCGCCGCCCGGCGGACAGGGATATAGGTACCGATGATCGCCACAAGCAAGAGCATCGCGTAACTGAGCGCGAGCACCACCGTGAAGTGGAATCCGAAACGGTTTTGCCCGTAGGCGGGATTGGGCACGAAGTACTCGTTCATCTCAATTGTGTACAGGCCGTGAAGTTGCGCATGAAAGTACAGGAAGGGAATGACTGGTACGAAAGCCGCCGTCAGCAGCAGCCATGCCTCGATGAGAAACTGCCGCACGATGCGCCCCTGCGAAGCACCCATGCTGCGCATCACCCCTATGTCGCCCCGGCGGGCGTTGCTGCGGATCCAGAAGGTGCCCACCATGCCCAGGAAGATGCAGAGCAGGGCGAAGGCGGTCAGGGCGTATTGCAGGCGGAGCTTGTTGGTGACACCGCTCTGCATGGCATATGCCTCGCTCAATGCCGAGAATTCCCGCAAGCCTTCGCAGTAGAAGTTGCCTATGACGAGTTGCGGCTCTACTTCCTGCCGGAAGCGTTGCCTGAAGGTGGACACATCCACACCCGGCTTCAGGCGGAGAATGAAGGTGTACTGCCACGCCATGTAAGGGCTGCCCAGCATATCTTTGTGCATTTCAATGATGAGCGGATAGGGCTGCTCGTAATCGCGGTGCTTGAAGTCGCGGAATACGCCCACCACTTCCAACGGTTCATTGCTTTCATACACTTTCTTCCCCACGGCATCCGCGGTGCCGAAGAGGCGTTGCGCCAGCCGCTCGGAGATGAACGCCTTGCCACCGGGTTGTTCGGGCAAGCGGAGGTCACCGCCCGTGCGGGCATCCTTCATGCCGTAGGTGCGGGGCAGGTCGCTGCCATCCATCGTTACGAATTCATACCTTTGGGCATGGACGTAGCCTTTTCTCTCGTGCAAGGAGGCAGTGTCGGCAAAGATTTGCGTGCCGCTCCACGAACCGCTGTTCGGGAAGGAGGAATAGGCTGAGATAGTCCAGCTGTCCACTTCCGGCTGTTCGCGAAGAATGCGGACTATGCGGTGATAAGCCACGAGGTTCATCGAGTCGGACGCCATGTCGGGGTCGTAGCTGCCGTGCGTCCTGTCGTAAGTGCCGATGTTCACCACGTACAGCCCTTCGGGGTCGTAGCCCCGGGGAATGGCCCGGTTGGCGGTCAATACATAAATAGGGTCGATGACGGTCCAAAGAAAGAAGCCGGCAACGAGCAGTTCGAGAAATATCCACGCATTCTGGCGACGTTGGTTCCAAAGTTGGTGTAATATGGTTTGAAGCATAAGAGTTATCTTTTAGTATTCAACGAATCCATGATGGGGTGACGCAACGCCCTGAGCGCGGGCACCAGCGCCGACACCACATTGAGCAGCAGACACACGCCAAACGTGCAACCGAACACGGCGGGGCTGAACAACATCTCCGGCGTAAGCGAAGTAGGGATGGCTGTGTTGAGGATGTTCTCATCGAACAGAGTCAGTATCCAGTCGCTCGCCGTCCACACTATCAGGTAGGAGAACAGCAGTCCCGCCAGTCCGCCCATCAGTGTCAGCAACAGGTTCTCACACAGCACCTGCTCCAACAAACTGCAGCGCGTGGCTCCGTAGGCCTTGCGAATGCCCAGTTCGGCGATGCGGCTGTCCATGCGTGAGGATATCATGCCGCCCAAGTTGAGCGCGGGGATAAAGAGCAGTGCCAAGAGGATGTAGAAGAAGTCCTTGGCCAGTTCCGCCAGGTCAGGCTCCTTCGCGATGTTCTGCCGGAAAGTACTGAGCCAATACGGGTCAGGTTGCCCCATCAGGCTGAATTCATAGTCCTTGTCTTGTTGGGAGAAGCGGCGTACGACATCCTGTACCCCGGCACGCACGGCATTCAAGTGCTTCGCATCGTCCACCAACAGATAAGCGCAGACATTGCCCAACAGTCCCGGTCCTTCCTGCTGGATATATGGCAAGTTGAACAACGGCATCCAAAGGTCGCCCGCCGTGGCGGGTGTGGCGTTGGAGACATCCTGCACCACGCCCAGCACCCGATAATCCTGCCCGTTGAAACTGAAATGGCGTCCCGTCACGTCCCGGGTAGTGGCAAAGAGGCGTTTGGCGAGCGATTCGCCCAACACAGCCACCTTCTCCTTGGCCTCCATCTCTTCCCGTGTGAAAGCCCGCCCTTCGAGGAAACGGAAAGAGAAGACCTGCCAGAAAGCGCCATTGACATAGTGGGGTACCACCTTGAAAGGCTTCACGTCCGTGACGGACGCTTGGCAGTTGCTCCAAATGTCAAGCACGCTGCCCGCTACGGTTTCTACGTGCGGCACATCCGCCAACAGATGCTCCATGGCCCAGTAGGTTATTCCGCTGTTGATGTTCCAGTTCTCGGGTTTGCCTTTCGGGTATCGCTTCGCAGCTTTCACCACCAAAGTTCGGTCGCGGTTATACTCCGGATAGACGGGGGCAAACTTGACGTAGAAGATGATGAACAGTGTCATCACCAATGCAATGGACAGCCCCGTACCTATAATATATATGGTAGAGAACAGCCTGTTCTGCCTGAGCAGTTCCCAGGCTTGCTTTAAGTATATACGTATCATAGTTTTATAAATGGGAATTTAGTCTTAGGCACGGATTACACGGATTTCACAGATTAAAAGTGATTCCGTCTACGAATGACAAAAGAAATCCGTGACCAATCCGTGTAATCCGTGCCTAATAACAACCCGATAAATTATCATTTCTTCAGTTTCAGGCTGTTCTTGTTCTTGTAGTTACTCATGTCACTCACTACAACCTGGTCACCCGGCTGAAGACCGCTCACTACCTCAACGTACTCGAAGTTGGAGTCGCCCAACTGCACCTTGCGTTTGGCCAGTTCGTCATCGGACGTGCGAACAAAGAGATCGTACTCGCCACGACCCACGTAGTAGGAAGCGTTGGCGATGCGCATCACGTCTTCCTTCACGGCGTTCATTACGTAGACATCGGTTTTCAGTCCCGAACGCAGACGGCGGTGATTGTCGTCCTTCAGTTGGACGGTGAAGCTGATGACACCGTTTTGCGACAAGGGGGTGACGCTGCTCACCGTGCCTTCCAGCTTCTCGCTACCAATCTTCACAATGGCCTTTCCCCCGGCAGCAACGCGGTCGCCATACGTATCAGCTATTTCGCCCTCCACCTTGAAGTGGCTCAAGTCGGAGATGATGGCTATCTGCGTGCCTTGCGTCACCTGCTGGCCTATCTGGTCGTTGATGTACGTCAGGATGGCCTTGCGGGGCGAACGCACCTGGGCATCGTCTAATGTGCGCTTCATCTCGGCAAGACTCTTGCGGAAGATGCTGAGGTCGAGTTCCTGCACCTTGTATTCAGCGGCCATCACTTCCTGCTCGTTGGCATACTGCTGACGGAGTTGCTCCAGTTCCAGTTGGGCGACGTTGACACTCAGTTCGGCCTGGCGTACCTTGTCGGTGGTACCGGAACCGATGCTGTCGAGGTATTGCTCGTTGCGTAGCTCCACTTTCATACGGTTGAGGTTCATTTCCTTCACTTTAATCTGCATGGCCAGGTCCTTGAGTTGGGTCTCGTTATTCACCTTCAACTGTTGCAGTTGGTAGTTCTTCATCTGCTCCTCATCCAAGAGTTTGTTGTACTCGGTCTCGGTGCTCTGCAAGTCCAGCTTCAGGATGGGCGTGCCTACGTCCACGCTGTCGCCTCCCTTGCGGTACACTTCCAGGATGCGGGTGTTGATAGGCGAGTTGATGATTTCCTCGAACGCCGGCACTACCTTGCCCGACGCGCTGACACTGACCTCAATAGTTCCTTGGTCTACGGTGGAGAACACGAGATCGCGCTCCTTCACCCCCGTCCGCATCAATGAGATTAATACACTGACAACTACTACTCCTGCCACGGCCACAATGCCGTAACGGATTAACTTCTTGTTGCGCTCCTTGCGGCGCACTTCTTTCGGAATTTCTCTATCCATATCGCTGTTATTTTTATGTTTTTATCAATCTCTTTCCCAAAGTCTGCCCCATTCCGCCCTACAAAAGCGAACAATGCATGCAAACTCCACCTTATAACAGCGAAATCCGTGCCAAAAAGTTAAGTATCTGATAAACAAGGAAAATAGGAAAACAGAGGTGTTCGATATCGGACACTGTGTACGGTTTTGAAAGACAATCTCTCCCGTTCAGCCCTTTGGCCTTTTGCGTTTTTTGCATTATCTTTGCAGCCCGAAATAGGTATAAAGATTAGGTATTAGTTTTTTAGAAGAGAAAAAGAGACACATCATGATTACAGTATCTAACGTAGCGGTGCAATTTGGCAAGCGGGTTTTATTCAACG
This sequence comes from uncultured Bacteroides sp., assembly GCA_944322285.1. GTDB lineage: Bacteria > Bacteroidota > Bacteroidia > Bacteroidales > Bacteroidaceae > Bacteroides. Next base: position 2,882 of record CALUOR010000008.1, on the reverse strand, counting down.
ATGTCAACCTGAAGTTTACTAACGGCAATTGCTATGGCATCATCGGTGCCAACGGCGCAGGAAAGTCAACGTTTCTACGCACTATATCAGGCGACTTGGAGCCTACAAAAGGAACAATTACGCTAGGACCGGGCGAACGTCTGTCCGTATTGAGCCAAGACCACTTCAAGTGGGACACCTATACGGTGATGGACACGGTTATGATGGGGCACACGGTGCTATGGGACATCATGAAGCAACGTGAGGCTCTCTATGCCAAGGAGGACTTTACGGATGAAGACGGCATGCGTGTGAGCGAGCTGGAGGAGAAGTTTGCCGAGCTGGACGGATGGAATGCTGAAAGCGACGCGGCAGCCCTGCTGAGCGGACTGGGAATCAAGGAGGACAAGCACTACGTACTGATGAGTGAACTGAATAATAAGGAGAAAGTGCGCGTTATGCTGGCACAGGCTCTCTACGGCAATCCGGATAACCTATTGCTGGACGAGCCTACCAACGACTTGGACATGGAGACCGTGACGTGGCTGGAAGAATATCTCTCGAACTTTGAACATACAGTATTGGTGGTAAGTCACGACCGACACTTTCTGGACTCGGTGTGCACCCATACAGTAGACATAGACTACGGAAAAATAAACCTATTTGCGGGCAACTACAGCTTCTGGTACGAATCCAGCCAGCTGGCCCTGCGCCAACTACAGAATCAGAAAGCCAAGGCAGACGAGAAGCGTAAGGAGCTGGAGGAATTCATACGCCGCTTTAGTGCCAACGTGGCCAAAAGCAAACAGACCACAAGCCGCAAAAAGATGCTGGAAAAACTGACCGTGGAAGAGATAAAACCCTCATCGCGCAAGTATCCGGGCATTATCTTCACCCCCGAACGCGAACCGGGTAATCAGATATTGGAAGTAGCCGGCTTGACCAAGACACTGGATGACGGGACGGTATTGTTCCGCGATGTAAACTTCAACGTGGAAAAAGGTGACAAGATTGTGTTCCTATCGCACGACCCACGCGCCATGACCGCCCTCTTCGAGATAATCAACGGAAACATGAAGCCGGACGAAGGACACTATAATTGGGGTGTAACCATCACTACAGCCTACCTGCCGCTGGACAATACAGCCTTCTTCAACACCGACCTTAACTTGGTGGAATGGCTCAGCCAGTTTGGCGAAGGCAATGAGGTATATATGAAAAGTTTCCTAGGACGCATGCTCTTCTCAGGCGAAGAGGTGCTGAAAAAGGCAAGTGTCCTGTCGGGAGGCGAAAAGATGCGCTGCATGATAGCCCGTATGCAACTTCGCAACGCGAATTGCCTTATTTTGGATACGCCTACCAATCACTTGGACTTGGAGTCTATACAGGCTTTCAACAACAACCTGAAAACGTACAAAGGCAACATCCTCTTCGCCTCGCACGACCACGAGTTTATACAAACCGTAGCCAACCGCATCATTGAGTTGACACCACGGGGCATCATCGACAAAATGATGGAGTATGACGAATACATCAGCTCGGAACACATTAAGGAACTACGGGCAAGGATGTATGAGGAATGATAATGACTCAATCATTATAAACCAGCCTTCCCGGTCCGTCGCCAAAAAGATTATCGCCCAAAGCGGTTATCGCATTGCCCGTGACCCGTACCTGCCGCAAGCGTTCGCACCCCATAAAGGCTCCGAACTCTATGGCAGATACTTGTGGGGGAAGTTCAATATCCGTTAAGCGCACGCATCCGCTAAAGGCACGCTGCCCAATGGTTTTTAACCCTTTTGGCAGAATAATACGGAGAAGATATTTCTTTTGGGTAAACGTGTAGTCTGGTATTTGGGTAGCATTGCATCGAGCCATGTCCACTGATACAAGATTCGGCATATAATCGCGCAAAAGTTTGAAGTCGGCCTCGTCCATCTTGCCCTCAATGGTAAGGAAATTCACCTCCTTAGGCTGAATACCCTCACGCAGGAGGATACTGGCCAGACTTTCCATTTTACCAATCTGCACTTTGGCCGACACGGGGTCGCCTTCAAGAATGGCAAAACTCTTCCACGATTCCTCGTTACGGTAAGCGTCACTGCTTCCCAAAGGTACAAAAACGGCACTGACACTATCCCCCAAAGCTTGAGGTAACAGACTGGGGGCTTTCTTCCTGCGTATCTGGCACACTTGAAGGCCGGTGCAACCCTTGAAAGCCCCTTCCTCTATATTGCGGGTCTTGTCAGAAAGTATCACGCATTTCAACGTTTCCTTACCTGTCCAGACACTATCATTCATTTGCCGGCAAAAAGCATAAGCGGGTATACTACCTGCGGGATAGACGTAGAATTTATCTGAGCGTGTTCCACCTTTTCCCGCATACATGCCGATGGTGGCATTGGAGATGTCGAGCACACGCAAGGAAGTAAACTCGTCCCGTAAATGGCGAAAATCTACAGCATTGATTTTGCCTTGCAGAGTAAGGTTGGTTATTTGATTCGCCTCTTCTTCGGTCAGTAATTCCACTAATGTTCCGGCTTTGGGTACATAGAATGTTTTTTTCTTCTGAGCAAATCCCCCTGTTGCCACCCCCAATCCGGCGGTCAATAAAATAAAAGTTTTCCAATTCATACTTTGTTCTATTTATATGGGAGGTAAAGTTACAGAGTTTTTGGAATGAAGTTTCAGAATAAGCGTTAAAATATCATGATTAATGTATTGGCACATGCAATCTCCTTGCCAAACATTATTGGATACTTGCCCAAACATTATTGGATACTTTGCCAAAGATTATTGGATACTTTCGCATTTATCCTTGGATAGTGTCTTTTCCTGATTTCACTAGACACTTTTTTATTTTATAAACTAAGTTAGTAGACACTACTCTAAATAATATACTG
>CALUOR010000007.1 GCA_944322285.1 uncultured Bacteroides sp. | reverse complement strand
AATGGCAAACTTTTACCACACTTTTTTTAATGATTTTCATAAAGATTTTCATAAATGGCTGATTCACAGACTGTAAATGCAGGAGCATTTTAAGGAAAGGGGAAAGAGTTTGAAAAACGAATACCATATTATATATTATAAGCGCGGAAGGGACGGAGAAGCCGCACAAAGAATTTGCAAATCCAAAGGAAATCGCATCGAAATGGATAGGGAGAAAACGAAGAAATTAGGGATGGGGAAAAAAGGAAAAGGGGAATATATCCGGAAGTAAATGGAAAGGCTTTTCGGAGAAGTTTACTATTGTTTTAGAATAGTAATATTACTCAACACACAAAATTAACATCCGTTACAAATTCAGCACTACAAATGTTAGCGAATGTATAAATGCAAGGCTTTTAAATGAGTCAACAATGTCAAGAAAAACATATTTAATTGATATACAACAACTTATACATCAAAGAAACACTGCACTATTTCCGCTCAATCAGCGCAGTATTTACCCCCAAAACACTGCGCTGTTTGGATAGAAACACTTAAGTATTTGGACGCAAATACTGCGCTGATTAAACGGCAATGCTGTAGTGATTCTTCAAACACAAAAATATGTGGACAAACGATGGATTGCCAAACCAACTAATCAAACACCTTCGCCTTCCCGTTTAACGCTTTCAGCCGCAGCAACGCTTCTATATAGTAATAGTCCGCATAGATAATGGAAGCATCCACTTCCGAGTGGCATGGCCAATGCCCGGTGGAATGTAACAAGAACGAAGGCTTGCTCATACGGCTTTGGTATGCTTCCGAGCTAAGCGATTGCAGCATCTTTATAGCAGCTTCTTTATATCCAGCGCCTTTCTCCCCTTGAACATAACCAGCTAATTCCAACAAGGCGGAAGCCACAATTGCCGCAGCCGAAGCATCACGAGGCGCATCGGGAATGCCCGGCGCATCGAAATCCCAATAGGGTACGTAGTCTTCCGGAAGGCGTTGCAGGTACACATCCGTCACTTTCTGCGCAAAGTCCAGATAGCGGGTCAGGCCGGTTTCCCGATACATCATCGTATAGCCGTAAATGGCCCAAGCCTGTCCGCGTGCCCACATGGTGCTGTCCGCATAGCCCTGATGGGTCACGCCTTTGATAAAGTCTCCCGTCAACGTATCGTAGACCGCCACATGGTATGACGTATAATCCTCACGGAACTGATGCCGCATCGTTTTGTCGGCATGGGAGATGGCTATGTCCGCCAGTGAAGGATCGCCTCCGTTCTTCGATGCCCACATCAGCATCTCCAGGTTTATCATGTTGTCCATGATGGTGTTGTGTCCTCCGAACATCCCGACATTACGCGGCCAGGAGAGGATGGTTCCCACGACAGGACGGTATAAAGTAGCCAACGAATCGGCCGTGTCCAGGATGACTTGCTTGTAGGCCGGATTGTGCGTCAGCCGATAACCGTTGCCATAGCTGCAAAACACCAGGAAGCCCAAGTCGTGGTCGTAAGCCGGTGTGTGTGACAGGAACTCCAGTGACTCCGTAAACTTCTCGGCCTCCTGCCGGATGGCCTCATCGCCCGTCGCTTCGTAGTCGTACCACAGGATGCCGGGCCAAAAGCCGCTGCACCATTCTTCTTTCACCGCCTTGCGGCAATGCCACACCGTCAGGCTGTCCGCAATGTTACGGGGCATCATGGTGTAATCAATGCTGCCTCCGCCTACTTCTTTCAGTTCGGCCAACGTGCGGCGTACCTGATTGTCGCAATATCGCAACGCCTCTTCCTCAAAGCCTTGCTCGCCGGAAGAACAGGCCGACAACAAAAGGAGTCCCGCTCCGGCTATCCAATTTCTTATACTCATGACTGTATTCTGTTTTTATAATGTTTCTCCTTTGTATTTCTTCCACCCTTTTGTGTCTCCGTCCGTTGCGGGAACCAAGCGGATAGCCGCCCCACCGCTCGGCTTTAAGTCGAAGGAAAGGGTCTGCGAAGCATCCACCAGCTTATAGGAACACTTCACCCGGGTGCGGGTCTTTATCTTCTCTCCACCATCGGTATAGATGTATGCTTTATACTTCATGTCTTTGTCAAGGAAGGACAGGTCAATGGTCTCCTTTGAACCTTCATTATTAGTCAGTGCGCCGACGAACCATTCCGTCCCCTTGCGACGAGCCATGACAATGCCTTTGCCGGGAGCGCCGGACAACACGCGGGAGTCATCGAACACCGTCTGCAAGTTTTCAAACCACTCTATCTCCGGCTCGCCCTGGTAGAAGGATGGACGGTCGTACCAGAAGATAGTCTGCAATGGGCTGTAGAACACCAACGAGGCCGCCAACTGGTGGGCATGGGTGGTCTTCAACCGTTTGTCATAGTAACAGATGGTGTAGTCCGCCGCGCCGTTTATCATGCGGGTGAAGGGCAGGATGGTGTTGTGCGTGGCATCGGGAAACTCCTCGTTGCCGCAGATGCCTTCCTGGGTCAGCAGGTTGGGATAGGTGCGGCTGAAACCGGAAGGACGGAACTCATCGTGGATATTCATCAGCAGATGATTGTCGGCCGCCAGGCGCACCAGGTCGTGAAGCCACGTGGCCCACCGATGGCTGGCATACTGCACAAAGCCGGACTTCACGCCCACCACGCCCCACTCGTGCAGCAAGGGGAACAATTCGCGCGCCTGCTTCACCAGAGCATGTTGGTTGACATAGAGCCAGACGCCCACCCCTTTTCCCTTGCCGTAGGCTATGACACGGGGCATGTCGAGCTTGCTTACCACCTTCGTGGCGTCCCCGTCGTGCGAGGTGCAGGGCATGTACCATTGCCAGTCGAAGAGCATATAGGGTATGTTGTGCGCCGCGCAGAAGTCGATGGTCTGCAGCGCGCCTTCGGTCGTAATGGTCGTCTCGCGCATAATCTTGCCCGGTTTCACCCATTGGGAGGCGTCCGCTATCTCACACGGAGGGTTCAAATTCAGCAGAATGTCGTTATGCTCCAGCAAATCACCGGGCTTGTCGGCCGCCATAATGACCTTCCAAGGCGTAGCGTAGTAGGTGACAAGGTCCACCGGGCTGTACATCACTGAGGTCAGCGTATGGGGCTTGTCTGCCGAAGCACGGAATTTGGTCAGGCACCAATCGTCCACATCGGCATCGGCCAATGCCGCCCACGTACCGTCGGGCAACTCCAACGTAAGGGCACGCTCCACGGGACGTTTCAAGCTGTCTACGGGCAAGTAGTCAAACCGTGCCTGCGCCCACTTCTCGCTCCAAGCCATCGTCCCTGCGGGGAAGGTGTATTCCGTCAGGTCGCCTACAACCTTATGGAACAGCGCGTTGGGGTGTTCCGGCAGGAAATAACGGAAAGCGATACCCTCGTCGTAGGCCCGCACCTCGATGTTCAGCCGATAATCGGAGTCGTCCTTTCGGGAGAGATACAGCGTAGCCGCGTTGTAACGGTCGCGCACCGCGCCGCGTTCCCCGTAGAGGGGCGTCCACGTCCGGTCCACCAAAGGATGAGTCACCACAGAGTCCACCTCCAGCAGGTCCATCCAGCTGGCAGGCTGCTCCAACTGACGCATGCCTATCGCCATCTCCCACACCCAGTTATCCATCTCCAATCCGGCACGCGAGTCGGTCACCACAGGGCGGCCTTGGAAGCTAACGCTGTAGCGCATCTCGTTCACATCATCCGTCGTCCGGAGTTGGCGGAACGTTGCTTCGTGCGTGCCACCGGGTGAGGCCAGCTTCCACACATTGACGTTGTCCGCCATCAGCGGGAGGCCGCTCAGCAACATCCCGCACCAGAAAAATATTTTTTTCATACCTATTAAAATAATCCTTTTGTTCCTTAATACGAACCAATCTTCTGTTTTACTCAACCATTGAACATTTTTTAATGCTACACTGAACGCTATTGTCTGACGGACTTAGCGTGGTTGACTGACGGACTTGACATACCATCATGTACGATGATGACTATCATCATCGCCGATGATGGGTATCATCATCCGGGATGATGATAGGTTAAGTCCGTCAGTTAACTGTATTGAGTCCGTCAGTCAACCTCGTTAAGTGACACACTGTTCTTTCATTTGCGATACAAATAGAAGGAACGCTCCACCGGTTCGGCCGTAGGTGCGTCTCCACCCTCCATTGCCATTCGGTTTCCTGAGTCTTACCTCTTAATCCATACAGGCAAAGCAGCAGGGTGATAATTACGAGCTTTTTCATATTCTATGCCATTATTTCATCAAATCCCAGTAAACGACATAACGTTGCCGATGCAGGTCATAAAGCGGGCGAAGCACATCGCCTTGCGGAGTGGTAAACTCCAATGTCCCATTCCTCCGTTGCAAGCTCCGCTCCGGATGGCGTTCGTCAAAAGACAATGACGTCTTCAAATCGGCCGGTACGTGATAGTCATACGTATAATAATCATTGTAAAGCTTCGGATTGGAGAAGGGAGCGAGCGCTTCCATGCCTTCCGTGCCCCGCTCGCCCGCCAATACGATGGGACCATAGAGCACGGCGGCCTTGTCGGGATTGTCTGGCGTGCGTTCCAGACGGAGCGACATGGGATAACGCACCTCGACCTTATCCCCATCCTTCCAAGAACGTTCAACAGCTATATAAGAACCGGCTTCCCGGCGTACTTTCAGTTTCTTGCCATTGACCCGTACTTCCGGTTTGCCGCTCCATGAGGGATAGCGAAGATAGAGTGTGGTTTGCACCGGACGGTCGGCACGAAGAGTAAGCGTAGTAGTTTCCTCGGCAGGGAAACGGGTTGTCTGTACCAAAGTCAGTCCCTTCTCCCGCCAAGTTACCTGAGACGGAATGAACAAGTTTACGTAGATACCTCGGTCGTTGTGGTAATAAATGCCCTCGCCATACTTGGCGTGACTCTCGAACCCGCTGCCCACGCAGCACCAGAAGGAATTTTCGGGCGTGCTGTACACTTTGTGTGCTCCGCTAAGTAAAGGCAGGAAGTAGCATACCATACCCGATTGAGGGTCTTGCTGCCCAAGGATATGGTTGTAGAGCGCCCGTTCGTAATAGTCGGCAACATCGGGAGAGGCAGTCCAACAAAAGAGATGTCGGGAGAGTTTCAGCATGTTGTACGTACAGCAAGTCTCGCCCGTATAACCGTTGACGAATTCCGAGAAGCGGGCGGGGTCGAAGAAGTGTTCCTTTTGACTGCTGCATCCCGGTGCAAAGGTGTGCCGGGCTATCATCGTATGCCAGAAGAAATCCGTAGCTTGCCTGCTGTCCTCGCTCCCGTTTAGTTCGTAATTGCGTGCTTCGGCCAATACTTTCGGAATAAATGTATTGGTATGTTTGGTGCCCAAATCATCCCGTTGTTCTTTCAGCGGGTCTATGACATCGTTGTGGTAGAAATAGCGCGCCAGCCACTCGTAGCGTTCATCGCCCGTAATGGCGTAGAGATTGTAAAAAGATTCATTGATACCTCCGAACTCATTGCGTATCATGCGTTGGCGTGTAGCCTCATCCAAGGGTTTCAACTTGTTGTAGGCCCAGTCACCCATGCGTTTTACTACCTCCAAAGCCTGTTGGTTATCAGCATATAGATATTGGTCCATCAATCCGGAAAACAGTTTATGCAACGTGTACCATGGTGCCCATACACTTGTCCCCCGTATGTTGCGGTTAATCAGTTCCTCCGGGAAAGCACTCAGGTAGCCGCTACCTAATGCCTGCTGCACTTCGGCCAGCCCGTTGACCAGACTATCTCCTTTCAATTTGAACATCTCGCTGCCTGTAGCGGCATACATCAGTCCGTAAGCAGACAACAAGTGTCCCGTAGTATGTCCGCGCAACTCACAATCCAACGATTCCCATCCGCCCAGCTTCTTCACAGTCATGTATCCTCCTTCTCGTCCGGCGTACACTCCGGCATTGGTACGGAAACTGTGAAGCAAACGATCGGTACTAATGGATACCATCCAAGCCGAATCACGCTCCATGTTATCCCGAAAACGACTTGGGAGCAGACGCACGTCTTTCAAGTCAAAGCCTTCGACCTGGATGGGTGCGGTAACTTTCTTCCTTATTTTCTCTTTATGCTGCCCCGGATAAACCGATTGGGCCAATGACATGCCGGACAAAGCAAGGCATGCCAATGTGATGTAAAGTTTCTGTTTCATGGTCACTCCTGTTTTTATCAAGAATACGAAGAGAAAGGGAAGAATACTCAACGGATATCACAAAAAAAGCAGAAGAAGCGTTCTCTACATGCACTTCTTCTGCTTTTCCTGTATCAAGCAAATTCTAAATTACAGATTGGCAAGCCACTTCTTTCCGGCTTTGGTGTTCATCCATATAAGGATGCCGATGCCAATAACAAGCATTACTGCAAATAAAGTGATTAATGGTTCTAAAGTCATATTGCCAAATTATATTTCCTATATTCTGCACAAAGGTAAAAATAATCTTGTAGAAACAACTGATAAGAAACAATAATTCTATTCACGGAATGAGTATCTTTGAAGAGATAATCGTATTTATAAAGGAATATACATAAACATACTATTTTAATATGAGACTAAAGACAATTATCCAAGCGACATTCCTGTTCGTGGCAGGAATCGCAACGACAAGCCGGGCGCAGGAACTCGTCACGTATCCTGCCCCGCAAGGTGTAGAAATGAAACAGGACTTCAGCGTCAAAGTACGGTTGACGGGAGGTGAGTGGAAGGACGTAGACACGTACGCGGTCAAGGTGGACGAAGTGAAGAACGCCAAACACAACGTGCGGAAGGCTTCGTTGGCTTACTTTGACTTCAACGGGGAGGTGGAAGTGGAAGTCACCGCCAATGAAACAATAAAGACAGCCCGTGTGCGTCCCCTTTCTTACGAGATTGTTCCCCAAGTAGAAGGTCGTACGTTGCGTTTTAAGTTGGACCGTCCGCGTAACCTGTCCGTAGAAGTAAACGGCAAGATATTCAGCAACCTGCATCTGTTTGCCAATCCCATTGATGCCAATAAACCTCAAAAAGCTAAAAGCACTAAGGAACTCATCTATTTCGCGCCGGGCTTGCACCAACTGCCGGGAGATACGTTGAACGTTCCTTCCGGTACGACCGTCTACATTGCGGGAGGAGCTGTGGTCAGAGGTTGTGTCCGGGCTATCGGCGTACATGACGTAAAGATTTTGGGCCGAGGCATCGTGCATCCGGAAGGACGGGGAGCGGGAGTCACCATCACCCGGTCGCGCAACGTAGAAGTGGAAGGCATCATTACGACCCAATGTCCTACGGGCGAGTCGGATAGTGTTTATATCCACAACGTGAAGGCCATCAGCTCTTACGGATGGGGGGACGGCATGAACGTGTTTGCCAGCAACAATGTACTGTTCGACGGCGTGTTCTGCCGCAACTCCGATGATTGCACCACCGTTTATGCCACCCGCTTGGGACACTCGGGCGGATGCCGGAACATCACCATGCAAAACTCCACGCTATGGGCCGACGTGGCTCATCCCATCTTCATCGGCCTGCACGGCGACCCGGGCAAGTTCGAAATCATGGAGAACCTGACTTACCGGAACATTGACATCCTGGACCACAGCGAAATGCAAGTGGACTACCAGGGTTGCATGGCCATCAATGCGGGAGACAATAACTTGGTGCGCAACGTCCGTTTCGAAGACATCCGGGTGGAAGATTTCCGTCGGGGGCAACTGGTCAACATACGCATCTTCTACAACAAGAAATACTGCAAGGCACCGGGACGGGGTATCGAAGACGTGCTTTTCAAGAACATCACGTACAACGGACATAATGCCGAACTCTCACACATCATCGGTTACGACCGTGACCGTATGGTCAGAAACATCCGCTTCGAGAACCTCCGCATCAACGGTACGGTTATTTCAGACGACATGCCGGGCAAGCCCGCCTGGTACAAGACCGGCGACATGGCCCGCATCTTCATCGGCGAGCATGTGGAGGATGTAACGTTCAGTAAGTAAAAATCAAGTAGGTGGTTACCTTTCAACGGGCAACCACCTACTGATTATTCGATGGATAAATCATATCCACCATTTAATTTATAAGTTTTATCTCCCGCCACAATTGTTATAGGAGCCGTTGAAGAAAATTTCCACTCCCCATCCTTTTTATAGACAGATGCCGAGACAGGGACTTCGGACATTATCATAATTTCGGAAGTCTCAAATAGACAGGCGTTCACCATATATAATTGTTCCACCTCCCCGTCTTGTTCTGTAGCCAACCCAAAACTTCCTTGGAAACGCACGTCTTTCGTTTTCTGGAAAGAGACAGACGAATCTGTCGCACTAAACAAATAATCTTCCCGCCCGTTCTCAGAAGAAATATTCAATATCACTTTTTCCTTATCGGCATCTAAACATCTTATACCACGAACTTGCGCAGTTCCTTTTACCGGCTCAAATACGGCTACAAAAGGTGAGTCCCAAGCATTAACCTCTTCTTGGCGCACTATTAATGTCGGGGTAAACGAAGGAGCGACACTTACATTATTTGGCGTTAGTCCTTTCAATAAAGTTGTATAAGGAGCTTCCACAACATATAGTTCACGTCCGCGTCCTCCTGCCATCCACATATTCATGGATAAAGAATCATTGACATTCCAAATCGCCTTAAAATCGTCAGAGTAAGATGCTCGCCTGATGTTCTTAAACCAATCGTAGCCGATGGCATATTTCTTATCCCAAACGGATACCGGTTCCATAGGCAAAGAGATTCCTGCCGCATCCTTTAATTGCAAGGAAGTGCCAACGTTATGAAACAAATAATCGTTGTCCGCTAAGTCAGAGCGGAATATATCTACGTAATAGCCCTTATCCTGTCCCGTTTTTACCAAAGCGACAAGCCTCCTTTTCTCCCCCGCTTCCACATCAGCTATATTGATGAAAGGATTCAATGCAGTCTGATTAACAAACGAAAGAGAATCTACAGAAGGTTCCATAAGATGTACTTTGATTTCTCCCTCTGCATAACCCGGCAAAATAGTATTGCTGCCGGTAGCCGATTGATGATAGCTGCAATCCTTACTCCAATATGACTCATATCCGGAAGCGTCGGGAGCCGAAGCATAACCAAATCCATACAATTGCAAAGCAAGTCCGTTCGGAGAAAGGTGTGCCCCTTTTCTTCCTCCGTACAATACGGCCATCAGTTCTCCTTTCTCCAGCTCGTTCCTTAAAGTTATCAGCCGATGAAAAGGAGAATAAGACGTCCGTTCTTTGGTAGACTTGCCTACAGCCGGAATTTCCGGAACAAATGAGCATAAGGCAGTCCAGTCCGAAGTTTCCCGATTGTACTTACCGCTTTCTATACCGGCATTTAATGCAGAAGCCACTTGAGCTACCCCCTCTTCATTACGGGTTTCAGCATAATAGGCAAGCAAATTTTCAAAAGTTCTGAAATTGGCTGCTCCGCCACGAGAATCACCGAATACAATCATGTTTGCATTCGAATCCATCCAAGGGAAAACCGCCATAGCCGCTTTCTGCAATCCGGGATTTTGGGCAATGATGTCTATCCCTTGCTTCCTTAATAGAGTAGCAAAGTCCAAAAGCATGTTCGTAACGCCAAATGCATATCCGGGTGATTCCGGCCATAAACCAGTCACCGTATTATATCCTTTCACTATGTCCGAAATAGCGTCATGGTAAGAAGTGGTTTCATCTGTCAGATAATGCAGATAATAAGAACGCCCTTTCCCGTCAGCGTAGACATGGTTGTCTTCCAACGCCAATATGGGCCGCAGCATGATGTTCCAACCATTTACATTCCAGTTTCCGGATTTGCCTCCGCGCACAAAGCCTATATCAATAAAGCGTTTAAAGACAATACCCGCTACTTCCGGTAATGTCTTTCCCAACTCTTTCAAGTGAGGATGTGGGTGCTCCAACATATAATTATATGCAAAATCGTAGATAACCGCCGCATGCATGGCTAAGTCATCATGAATTTGTTCGTAATCATAATACCCGCAAATACCTCCCGGTTCATACCCTCCCTTACCTCCTGTAGAAAGTTCCGGGTCAAGAATCGGATTCATATAATAAGTCCCTAGAAGCCAAACATTAAAAATATCCGTGGCAAACCGTGCGTACTTCTCTTCCTCGGTCAGCCAATATAGGAAAGCGGTTTCTTCTGCCAATGTCAATATTTCCACATTGTTGGCACGTATCATGTGCCCGCTTTCTTTATAAGGCACCAACACTTTAGGGGCGTCCGGTTCCGTCCGGCTCAGTCCCCACATGTCACCGCTCTCGTTGTAAGGAGTACGTTCTTCCAAGGGGACATTCACATATTTGTTCCACGTCCTCATGCCCGGCATACGGACGGTAGGAACAGGAGCATTGCCTTCTCCTCTGTCCCAGTTCTGTTTCTTCAAATAACATTGCGTATAACGTTCCCCCTCTTTCCAATACATGGCCAGACGGGACACAATCCATTCCGGCTCCGTCTCATGCCGTTTCACGTAAGGGTCTATCTTGTTTTTCAGTTGCAGATATACGCTCTTTGCCCATGGCTGACATGTAATTTTTTCTTTTACAGACACTTTATCTGAATCTGACACATAGATACGGGGATGCGTAAAGGACGGATTGACGTCTTGTGCATAACCAACACATAAACTAAATAATAATCCCACAATCAATATAATTTCCTTCATAGCCCATTCTGTTGTTATTTCGTTCTCTATTCTTTTTTGTCAAAAACTGACAAATCCCATTCGTCATACCAATGCAGAATGAACTTCCCGTCTTTAAATTCTACTGGCAACCAGATATAGCGTCCGTCAATGGCATTTTCCGGTGTCCAGCGGTCTCCCATATAGATAAAAGCATCTTCCTTTCCAACTACGGGCAGGAAATATGTGCTTTGCGAGTGATACGTTGTTTCCTTATCCGCATCCACACACGGATTACCCAGTTCCGTCCAAGGTCCCCAGATGGAGGGAGCGACAGCCGAACGTGCCTCATTGGGTCTCCATCCCGTGCATCCAGAGCCCATGAAATAGTACAACCCGTCTTTCTTGAAGATGGCGGGTGCCTCCATTCTTCTGCCCACAAACGCACGTACCCATTTCCCTGTAAAGTCCAGATAATCATCCGTCAGTTCCGCAATATGTATCACGCTGTTCGATTCCGATGAACAGAGATGATAAGCCTTGCCGTCATCGTCTACAAACAAGGTCATGTCACGCGAGTGCTGTCCTTTCACGAAATCACGCCCCAAAGTATTCACCGAGTCCGGATGTTCAGTAGGTTCTAAGTTCGCTCTTTCTCCCATATATTTTTCAGGGAGCGGACGTTTGTGTAGGTCGAGCACATTCACCGGCCAGCTTTTAGGAGTGGCACGCGTGCTTCGGATAAATGTATAAGGACCGGTTACTTCATCTGCCTGGGCTATTCCTACCAATGCGCCTCCATAGCCTTTGCCTTTCGGCTCCAGATGAAACCACATGACATACTTCCCCGTTTTCTTGTTATAGATTACTTTCGGCCTTTCTAGAATACAACCTTTCTCAATATCACTCGCAGGGTCATCGCTGACCGAAAGAGCTATGCCCCGGTCTGTCCAGTTGTATAAATCTGTAGAAGAATAACAATGTACGCCCACTTGAGCCACATTGCCACCCCGGCCTTCCGTCTTATGTTCTCCAAACCAATAATAGGTTTCTTCCTGATAGAGGATGCCGCCTCCATGCGCGTTGATATGTACTCCGTTATTGTCTTTCCAAATGGTGCCGGGGGTGAAAGAATTTAATCGACTTCCCTTATTCCCGTTTTGTGCCTCTAAAGGTAGACATAGTATCCATGCTACCAAACTTACTGCGAAAAAACATTTTTTCATATGTCTATTACTTTTTGATATTACAACAAATTCATGATTTTATAATAACATACGTTTAAGACAAGAAATCTACCTAAAGCTAATGAGATTTTTTTATTTGCACGTCTTTTTATACTGACGTCAACACAATAGTTTCCTTTGCACGAACACTAATTCTTCGACCGCACAATTAGTAATCGTACAGACAAAGGATTAGTAATCGTGCAAACAAAGGAGATTTAATGGGAATAAAAAGAAGATAAATGAAATGATGATAGCATTCCTATAAGGCATTCTTTTCAGGAAGTGGCAAGTTCAACAGTTTCCGATTTTCCAGCACGATTTGCTGAACAGTCTGCTGTACATATTCTGCTAATTCCGCATCCAGTCCGGCGGTAAAAGTGGTCTGATAAGGTTTTTGAAAGAAAGTCGCGAAAATAGTGTTAGCCGCTATATAAGTTCCCAAGACGGAAGGATGGCTACGGTCAGGCCAATACAATGTCTGGTAAGGCCGTTCGTTACGTACTTTCTGCCATACCATGCCTACCGGAGCGCACCATGCATCATTCTGATAAGTCATTTCCAGATAACTTGTAATGAGACGGTGCTGCATTCCTTGGTAGGTGGAGATAAGCGGATAGTGTTCCGGAGTTTCTTGGCAACCATCCTTATGCCCCCAGGTCATATAAAAAATGACACGAGCTTGTGGATTATAGACATGCACCAGACTATCTAACTGGCGGGCGTATGGATAGGTTTCACGTTGCACCACTTCAGTAGGCATGGCAGGAAGTGCACTTTGCTCCTGCAGCACAACATAGTCCCAGTTCCCTTCCCGAATAGCCGCTATTTCTTCCGGTTGTTGCAAATGCCTTTTAAATGTACAGCCTCCGGGAGTATAAGCTTGATAGGCAATCTTCATACGGAAATCCAAAGCAACATTAGCAGCAATCGACTGCACCATTTGCGGTAAATCATGATAATACGTATAACTATTTCCGATGAAAAGAATATGAATAGAATCATTCTTTTGCTGGGCAAATGCGACTGATGTCAGTAGTAACATCACCCATAAACTAATATAAGTTCTTAAGTTATTAAACATGGTCTGTAGATTCATTTTATATTCTATTTATTTTCTCTTTTAATAATCCAATCTGTCAGCGTACGCCGTTCGGAGTCGAAGTTAATACCAACTTTTACCATCGGCAAATTGCTGAGGGCAAAACGTTCGGGATACTGCTTCAAATCAATCTGTCGCATGGCTGTGTCGGCACCCTTGTCCAGTTTCAGTTCTATAATATATAAGGTAGAGGGAGTACGCATTACCACGTCTATTCGACCTTGTGACGTGCGAACTTCCACATCCGTGTACATGCTTCCATATCGTCTTTATACAAGCTTTCCGTCATTCTTATCAAAGCCGAAGATGTTTCAAACGTATTGGGTGTAAGATAATACGGAACCAAACTCTTCATCAGTCCGATACGTACCTCCCGGTTCGGAATGCCAAGCGTGTACATCTCCATCCAAGGATTTCCATCTTTGATAGTAATATAGCCACTTTGATACAACAACGGCACCACACTGGTCAACCGTTCTGTCGGCGCATCGAATTCCTCCTTACCGGCTTTCATTTCTCCGCCTAACTGGATAGGAGTCATGCCGTACTTACGCAACATCTCTATCAGGTAAGTGGGCGTACCGCTACCGAACCAATAAGAGTCTATCTTACCTTTACTAAAAGCATTCATCAGACTGTACGGATTATAGATGTCAGGGGACGGCCAGGTGAAATGATACCCATCATAATTCTCTTTCAACTTTTCCAACATAGCCTCCTTACTAATATTCAGCTTTTGGGAGAAAAGTTCCAAAGGTGCATCCATTTGTGTCCGCATTTCTTCTTCCGTGATACCGCAAACAGCATCGAAAGCTTCATCCATGCTGATATTCTGAATGTTGTTCAGTTCGCTGAAGATGCTGAGTTGGGAGAATTTGGTGATGCCGGTCAGGAATACAAAACGCAAGTAAGGGTCGCAAGCCTTTAGCGGACTGTAGAAGTTGCGCATCACGTTGCGCAGGACGGGCAGGTTCTCTTCCTCGTGCATCACGTCCAACAACGGGGCATCGTATTCATCGATGAGGACAACAACCTGTTCCCCGATTTGTTCGTATGCATGTTTTATAAGCCCTTCCATACGTTGGTTCAAATTAACATGGCTTTCGTCCCGCCCGTATATCTTCTCATATTCAACCAGTTTCCCGTTTATTTCTTCCACTAACTGTTTTTCTCCGACATGTTTTGCCGTACTCATGTCAAAATGCAGCACCGGATAAGCGGTCCATTCCGTTTCCAGTTGTTCAATGGCAAGTCCTTCAAATAGTTCCTTTCGTCCCTCAAAGTAACTGCGGAGCGTGCTGGTAAGCAGCGATTTGCCAAAACGCCGCGGACGGCTTAGAAACAGATATTTCGCGTCAGCGTGCGCCATTTCGTAGACATACGCCGTCTTGTCTATGTACACATAGTTTTTCTCCCGCAGTTCGGAGAAAGTCTGCAGTCCTACCGGATATCTTTTGCGTGTGAGCTGTGCCATAAGTTCCCTTTTATTGATTACCGTACAAAAATAGTGATTTTATAGGAGAATAGAAACATTAATGCAAAAGAAAGTCCCCGCCTGTCTTTGGACAAACGGAGACTTTTGCACTATTTAGTTATCCTGCAACCATCAATAGCCCGGATTCTGCAACAAGGCAGGATTCAGTTGTATCTGCGCCAAAGGTATTGGGTACAGATAGTTGTGACGGTTCATGTTCACTTGTGACTCAGGCACAGTGATGTAAGCCTGCGAGCCATCGTCCAACGTTTCGTAACCGTATGCAGCAGCGGCCACGTCCGACCAGCAGATTTGTTGCGTGCCGTTTACCTCATAGGTAAAGTTTACAATCTCGGTGTCGGTTCCATCAGGATTCTTCACTACGATGCCCAGCATGTTGTGCTTCATCACATCTTCAGCAATTCCCCAACGCAACAAATCGAACGGACGAGCGTTTTCACAACGAAGCTCTACGGCACGTTCGTTGCGAATCAACTCCAACATGGTCAGATTGCCTGCCTTGCCTGTATTGGCCGCATAGTTGGCATTGGCTTGCGCTATGGATGAATTGTAAATAGGAGCAGAACCGCCACGACGATGTAACACGTTGATGGATTTATCCAAATCGGCATCCGAAATCGTTCCATTGCCCAATTCACATTTAGCTTCCGCATAAATCAGGTAAACCTCGGCCAAACGAAGCACCGGATAGTTGTATGCCTCATCCGTATCTTGATAGTCTTTCCGTTCAGAAGTCATCTTACGACTGGCAAAGCCAGTAGGACCTGTACTAGTGATTTGAGGATATAAAGGTATACAACCACTAGGGAAATCAAACTTCGTTACATAATCAGCCAAAGCATACGTGGAAGCATCCGCACCATTCACACCCATGATATAATAAGTCTGTCCGGGAATTACAACTGTAGACGTCAAGCGATAGTCACGGTTATCATAGATATCCGTCATTTTATTAAAGCCCTTGTAATCCTTCGAATAGAAATAGGGCAAACCATCCGTTGTACATGGCACCATCAGCATCCACTTCAAAGGAATACCACCTCCAATAGCCGTAGCACCGGTCAATCCATAAGAGTGTGTAATGTTCTTGGCAATCTTGTTGCTGATAGGGTCATGACAGATTTGCAGGATAAACTCTTTGTTAGCATCTTTCTGCCAGCCCATGGGATTGGTGTTCTCGTCTTCCAAATTAAACAGATAGTTATAAGCAATCGGTTCGTAAGGTGTCCCTTCAGCACTCCACAAAGTATATTTCTGAGAAGCAATCACCGCATCGGCCAAGTCTGCGGCTTCCGTCAACATGTCTGTCACAGAAGGATAACCGGCAGGTTTCACAGAACCGGCACCGGAAGTTGTACCGTCACCATCTGTAGTTTCCTGCACGTATTTCTCCCACGTACCTTCGAAAAGCAGGACACGGGCTTTGAACGCTTGTGCTCCCTGACGGGTCACACGTCCACTGTAGTCCGACTCATCAGGTAAGTCTTGAATGGCATCCGTCAAATCGGAAAGAATTTGGCTTACAACCTCATAGCGGGAATTACGCGGCGCGTACAGTTCTTCTGACTCAGTAGAGAGTTGGGTTAATACCAAAGGCACACCACCGAAACGTTGCAACAACCAAAAATACTGGTATGCACGGAAGAATTTAGCCGTGGCTACCGAAGCGCTGATGTCTTCACTGCCTGTATAAGCCGCTGCCTTATCTATCACCACATTACACTTACGTATCTTGGCATAACACAATCCCCAATACTCGTCTTTTTGCTGGGCGGCCAGCGTACCTTTCGTGGCATCGTTCAGTCCGCCGATATCCGAGCCATTATCCCAAGTATTGTATATCGTGTGCGTATAATCTACCCCATTTACTTTCTCTTTTACATCTTTAAAGCCGTAAAAACTATATGTACTGTTGGCTGCCGCTTCAAACTGCGCGGCCGTCTGGTAATAGTTGGCTTCGGTCTGCGTATCGGTTGGCTCCAAGTCCAGGAAGTAATCCGAACATGATGTAGCGGCCAACATCAAGGCGATACCGCCTATGAACAATGTATGTCTTTTCATATTCTTCAATTGTTATATCGTGATTCTACCTATTTAAAATGTCACATCCACACCTAACGTCCAGCTGCGGTTGAAAGGCAGTGAGGTACGGGCAGCCGTACTCTTTTCAGGGTCGTAACCATCGGTCAGACCGGTTATCTCAGTCACGTTGTCACCGGAGAAATAGATTCGGATTTTCTCGATGTTCCATTTCGTCAGCAGACTCTTCGGAAGCGTGTAACCGATGGTAATGTTCTTCAAACGTCCGTACCAACCGTTTTGAATGGACGAATCGTTGTTGTTCATGTTCCAGTCATTCTTGCTATTCTCCAAAGACAAGCGGGCGTATTCGGCATCCTGATTGTCCCACGTCCATGTGTCGAGCTGCGTGTCCAGAATGTTGTTGTAATTGCGATAGAAAGCACACATGTTCATACCGGCATTGCTACCCCATCCACCACGAATCAGATAGTGTTGGCCTACACCTTGAATGAATGCTGAGAAATCAAAGTTTTTCCACTTAGCACCAAGGTTCAAGCCGAACATGAAGTGCGGGTCTACATCGCCGTAATAGTAAACGTCGCCCGAACCGGTGTTACCCTTACCTCCGGTAGTATCGTTGGCGGGGTCAAGAATAAGAATCTTTTTACGGTCGCCGGGACGCAACTTCAGTTTTTCATCATTTTGAGGCACTTTTCCCAATGCGTTACCTCCTGTGCAGTTGGCATATTGTTCGTAGTAAGCCGCAATCTCTTCGTAAGAAGTAAAGTAACCGTCTGTCTTGTAGACGAACAGAGAATTTAACGGATAACCCTCGCGCACTTCCACCATACCGGCCGTCCACACATCCGTACCGCTATATTCCGTCACCATGGAGCGAGAGTCGGCCAAAGATGCTGATACCCAATATTCCACGTCACCTACTTTATCGTTCCAGTTCAATTGTGCTTCCCAACCTTTCACACGCAGCTTGGCGTTGTTTGTAGCCGGAGCTGTCGCGCCCAATACATCGGGATAGGTCAGGGCCACCAACATGTTGTCATTATTCTTCTTATACCAATCGAAGCTACCGCTTAAACGTCCATTCAGTACTGCAAAGTCAATACCGATGTTCAAATTACGCAACTTTTCCCACGTACGTGAGTAGTCGGTCATATTGCCCAAATAAGCTTGTGAAGCTAATCCGTTATTGAAGTAGTACGTACCTGTTGTGTTCATGGTGGCCAGGTAGTCATAATATCCCAAACTTGTCACCGCACCACCGGTTACACCATACGAACCGCGAAGCTTCAAGTTATTCAGCCAAGGAAGATTTTCTTTCATGAAATTCTCTTCCGAAATTCTCCAACCGGCACTTACCGTACCAAAGTTGCTCCAGCGGTAATCCGGATGGAACTTGGAAGTACCGTCACGACGTCCTAACGCCTCTATCATGTATTTTCCTGCATAGTCGTAGTTCAGACGGGCCAGGTAGGAAACCAAACCGTCCTGATGAGAACCGCCTTCAATTTTCTGCTGAGTAGGATCGGACGAACCGGTGTTCAAGTCGAACAGATCATCGTACAGCAATCCGTTGCGTTGGGCCGTTACATTCTTATATGTATTACGTTCGGCATTCACACCGACCATGGCTGCCGTGTTGTGTGCCTCGCCAAAGGTGTGATGATAGTTCAATTGCAACAGATAATTCTCATAGAACGTACGCTGGATGCGCTCTTTTACGTACGTATCCTTCTGTTGGTTGACTACAACCGTCTGGCTACCGTCCCAATACCCTACATTATAAGAAGTCTTGGTTTCAGTCTCCACATTGTTATTTTTGATAAACGCCCACGAACCGGTTACATCCAAGAAGTCGGTAATCGTAGCTTTCAAGGTATTGGAGTAACGGAACGTCTCAAACTCCTGATTTTTCACACCACCGGCTTTCATGGCCGACAAAGGAGAACGACCGCTTACATAATAATCATAGAACTCACCGGAAGGTGTATAAGCCGGACCTGCCGGACAGTCATACATACCGGAGTTATTGCCATCCAAACCATCACGCGGACCTTTCACATAGCGGTTGCTATAGGACATGTTGGTGTTCAACGTCAACCATTTGGTAATGTCAAAGTCCACATTCATACGGGCCGTGTACTTCTTGGCACCATCATAAACTGCCGTAATGACAGAACGGTCGTTGGCATAACCGATAGAAGCCATCCAGCGGGCACGCTCACTGGAGCCTTGTACACTCAAGTTGTGTTGCGTGGAAAGCGTAGTGCCGTAAATCAAATCCAGCCAGTTGTTATCGCTGAAATGATGAAGCACACCGCCTGAATCCACCCAATCAAAATCCTGATTCACCGCCATCTTGTCTATCAACAGATAGTTCTCCATTCCGTTCACAGCATAGGTGGCGTTGGCGGGTGCCTGCTTACCATTCTCTTCAAGCGTCTGGAACCACCACTGGCCATTCCAATAACGCTGAGTGATGATTTCACCTCCTTTCCCATCGGACTGTACATAATCTTGGTAAGAAGCGTCTACCAATGCATTGGCCCAAGTACGCATATTGGCCAACGGAATCATGTTGGCAGGTGTGTTGGCGGTCAACATACCGTTATACGTCACTTTAATCTTCTCACCGGCTTTGCCTTTCTTAGTCGTCACCAAAATAACACCACCGGCAGCACGCGCACCATAGATGGCGGCAGAAGCGTCCTTCAAAACTGAAATGTTTTCAATGTCATTGGGGTTCAACGAACTGAACTCCGTAGCGCTGATAGCGGGCACCCCATCAATGATAATCAAAGGTTCTACATCATTGATAGACGAAGCACCACGAATCTGGATACTCATGTCTTCGTTACCGGGACGGGCCGTTGTACGGGTAATAGTCAAGCCCGGCACTTGTCCTTGCAAACCGATAGCGGTATTCGATACTGGACGACTCTCCAACACATCACCGCCTACGGAAGCAACCGAACCGGTCAGCGTAGCTTTCTTCTGTGTACCATAACCTACAACAACTACTTCATCCAGCATCTCCGTATCTTCCTTCATCGTAATATCCAGGAAAGGTTTTCCTGCCACTTTGATTTCTTGCGTCTGATAACCCACGTAAGAAATAACTAACACCGCATCACTCGAAACATTGCTCAACGTAAAGTTACCGTCAATGTCCGAAATGACACCTGTACCGGAACCTTTTACCTGCACACTGGCACCAATAACCGGTTCACCCGTTCCGTCTACAATCCGGCCTTTCACCGTACCGTTCTGCATCACCGTCTGTACATTTTCAGTCGCAGCATACGAGAATTGCGGACTTCCCACACACAACGAAGCAAGCAAGGCGGCTGAGAACAGTACCCGTCGCCCCGGAGTCTTCTTCAGAAAATCATTCTCCATAATGTTAAACTTTAAAATTAATAAATTACACGCTATATTGATAATACCTATTAGTTTCCACACCATTTATAATTATATATTATTATATGCATTGCCGCATGTACTCACGCACTTCCTTGCGTCCTCTGAACAAGTGGTTCTCCACAGTTCGTAGTGAAAGATTCAGCATGGCAGCTATCTCGGCGGTCGAACGGTCTTCGTAACGACTCATACAATAGACTTTACGTCGTTGTTCAGGCAAAGCGATGACCTTCATCCATTCGTGTACCTGAAGGTCACGAGTGATAACACGGCTTTCAGGCTCATTGGTTGCGGTTTCCTGCATGTCATATATATAAGATGTAATCTCCTGGCGTTTGTAGTAGCGGCGCAGGTAGTCGATAACGAGGTTACGGGCAATAGTGAAGATGAAATCCTTGGCGGTTTCCTCACGCAGCATCTGTCCGCATTCCATCAAGCGCAGAAAAACATCTTGCGCCAGGTCATCGGCATCATCCGCCTCATTGATGCGGCTGCGGATGTAGCGGCGAACCTGTTCGTGATAGGTTTCATAAGAGGAGGCTATTAAGTGGTAAGTTGTCTGACTGATGTCTTCCATGGTTCTCCTTTGTACTAAAATTACACGTTTATGAATTCAATTGCTATTTGTTTCTCACACCACAAAGGTAGAAACGTATTTTAAAATAGCGTGTACAAATTCCCATGGACTTATCTCAACTCATTAGGGCAGACTTAATAATCAATAAATTGCTAGTTATTAGATGATTACAAAAAAGTTTGAAAGGTTTCAAATAATAATTTGAGACTTCAATGACAGCACTTCACGCCTTTTGAGAGTCCTAAATTATTAGATGAGACGGGGAAGGGAATTATCATTTCATTTTCTACACTTACTACGTGGGAACACTTGCATCCAATCTTTTGTTTAATCGGAATAAATCGTTATCCTTGCCAGTTATTCCACCAACCACTTCTCAATGTTCCGAGTCGTGGCACTGAAGTTTACTCCTATCTTATATACCTTCCTTCCGTCAGTGCGGAACGGCATTGTGTATTGTTTTTCCTCAATCTGTCGAAGTGCTTCCTCGGCCGTTCCTTCCAGCTTGAACTCCATAACGTAGACAAATCTGTCCGTCTGTAGCACCAGGTCAATGCGTCCTTGTGCGGTGTGGTATTCCGCCTTCACATAGAATCCGATAAGCTTGAATACGATGAAGAGCACGTTCTGATAGTGCAATTCCCGTTCCCGCACCAGTTCGTAGGGCGTATCCGCAAAGAATGATTGCAGTCGTTTGAAGAATGCGTCGATGTCTCCTCTTCGTATTTCCTGCACAAACTGTTTAATGGCGGACTGCGATTCGATGGTATCTACGTTGGCATACCACGGCAGCAGGAAATTCATGAACCCTTCCTCCACTTCTTTGTTCGGGAATCCTAATGTATAGAGTTTGAACGTTTTGTCATAGCTCTTTAGGGTGAGATAGCCGCTTTGGTAAATGACCGGAATCGGCTGGTCATCTCCCAATACATTGTTCAGCACATCTGCCGATGTCTCAACCTGCGTCAATTTTTCCAGTTCATAATGACTCTGTTTCAGCAGCTCCACGAGATAGGTAGGTGTTCCGGTTTCAAACCAGTAGCTTTCAAAGTCCAAATTTTTAAATGTGTTCAGCAAACTGAAGGGATTATAAATACCCTCCGTGTCAGGCACGAAGTGATATCCGTCATAACGTTCTTTCAGTGTGTTACATACTTTCTCATAAGTCATCTCCTGCGCCTTTCCTAATTCATGCAACTCATTTTCAAAATTGTCATGAATTTCTTGCTCCGTGATACCGCATAACGCGACATAACGTTTATTCATTGAGATGTCTTCCAAGTTGTTCAAATCACTGAACACACTCACTTTCCCGAACTTTGTCACGCCCGTCAGCATGGCGAATCGGATACAGCGGTCCATCGTTTTCAACACTCCGTAGAAAGCCTTTAAGGTATTCCGATAATCCTCCATCAGACTCTTGTTCCCGATTGTTTGCAGGAGTGGCTTGTCATATTCATCCACTAAAATGACAACTGGCAGTCCCGTCGTGTCATAAGCCCTCCGGATCAGATGAGCGAAACGTTCTTCCGGTGCACGGTCTTTCTTTTCGTCACCGTATACCGTTTCCCAGTTTTCCAGATGCTGGTTTAGGATGGCTATCAGCGAGGCCTCATTCTCGTATTTCCGTGCGTTCAAGTCCAGGTGAAACACCGGATATGCCTTCCACTCCTTCTCCAGCCTCTCCATGGCTAGTCCCTTGAACAGCTCTTTCTTGCCGGAAAAATACGCTTCCAGCGTGGATATGAGCAGACTTTTCCCGAAACGCCGCGGTCGGCTTAGGAAGTAGTAAACCCCTTCCTTTACAAGCCGGTACACTAAGTCGGTTTTATCTATATAGAGGAAACCGCCTCGCCGAAGTTTCTCAAAATCTTGAACGCCTATCGGATACAGCATAATCACATCATTTTAGTTTTCAAAGACAAAGTTAAGGATTTTGCAGTAAAAATCAATATTTTCTTTCGCGAATACATCTTATAGTAAGAAGGAACGGACAAAGGACATTCCGGCTTTGTTTCGCTTAAGTAACTGCTCATATTTAGTTTATAGGATAGATTCTCATCTCACTTTCCAAGACTATGAATATACTCACTGGGCGTAATGCCGGTTGCCTTTTTGAAAGAGCGGAAGAAAGAGGCGCGCGAACTGAAACCGCATAATTCCGATAAAGCACTGAGCGTATAACGGGCGTACTTGTCCATCTGTGCCAAACGTTTGAACTCCGCTATACGATAATCGTTCACATAGTCGTAGTAATTACGCTCCAAATGCTGATTGAACACATAGGACAACGCATGAGGACTGGTTCCGATGGCTACAGCCAAGTCCGCAATCTTCAAGTTCGGATTCTTATAAGGTTTGTCCTTATCCATCAGGCGTTCCAACCGCTCAAGCAAGCGTTTACATTCTTCGGGAGAAACTTTATTGGTCTTGTATTTGGATTCGGAAAGGCTCGGTTCCGGTTCTTCCTCAGTAACGTGTTCGGTGATGGAAGCATGGGCAAGCGGAGCAGGCTCTACGACTTCCGGAATGGTTTTCGCACCGACATGTCTACGTTTCCGGTAATAATAATAACCTCCAGACGAGAGCAACGCTAACAGACACACGCACCAAGCCATAGCTGAAGAGAAGCGGGAAGCAATATCTATTGTCAAGAGAGTTTCCGAAGCGGGCTGTCCCATACGCCTTACCCGAAAGACATACGTCCCCGAAGGCAGATTGAAGTAAGTAATCGTGGACTTGCCCGTGAGCAAGCGCCATGATTCATCGTGCCCGTCCAACTTATATTCGTAAGTCATGACATCCGGTGAAGTATAAGAAAAATCGGACATGCGAAAAGTGACGTTCTTCTCCGATGCCTTCAACTGAATTTGTGCCATGGCTTTCTTCGTTTGGCATGAATGAATTTCCGGATGCTCACCACCATTGACCAATACATCCGTTATCCGAACGGGATAGGAGTCTACAGATTGCTGCTCACCAAACCGCCGCATGTCAAGAAACAATAATCCCTCGGTATTACCAAACCATAAGTTTCCTTCCGCATCGCACACCGGCGGACAAAGCGTGAACGTAGGACTGGGAATACCATCCGCAAAATCGTAGAATTCAAAATTTTCCTGTTTATCGTAATGAAACAAACCGTTGTTAGTGCCTATCCATAGTTTCTTGTCTGCATCCTCTATGATAAAAAGGCCGTCACGCCCTTCCAATGGTGTACCAGGCTGAATGCGGTGAAAATGGTTCATCGACAAATCGGAGAAGAACAACGCACCTTTGTCCGGAAAAAAATAAAGCCGATGAGCGGAATCCTCATAGACAACACGAATTTTCTCCCCATGAATAAAACCTTCCGGAAAAACATCTGTACGCAACTGGCGTGAAGAAGGATCCCACAGACAAAGACCGTTCTCCGTACAAATCCATCCTTTTCCCGTAGAATCGAAAAACACCTCGTAGACATTACCTGAAGGCAGTTTGGAATCAGCCGAAGTATAACGTGCCAGCAACTTCCCATCGTGATAACGGTACAAGCCCATTGAAGTACCTATCCATAAGGTATGTTCCGCATCTTCCGCCATACAGAAAATGTGCCCTGTCCGGAATGGTTCCGCTTGAGAGAAGTCCGTCATACGCAAGGTTACGGGGTCTATTACATACATGCCGCCTCCATACGTCCCTACCAGGTAATTGTCTTCGAAACGATAGATGCAGAACACCATGTCGGAGCGCATCCGAGGCATGTCAAATTTCTTAAAAGTCCTCTTAGCTTCATTAATATAAAACAAGCCACTCCGCGCACCTATCAGTTTCTCATCGCCATAAATGAAGAATGCACGTATAGGCATATCTTTCGAGTTGAAATAGGGAGGATACGCATAGACGCTGAAAGTGTCACCTTGAAACAAGGTATAATCCAAGCCCGCCTGATAGAAACCGACCCATACGATACCCTCACGATCCACCATCAACGAATAGACAGAATTGGAGCGAAGACTTTCGTTGTTTCCCGCCTCATGCTTCATGGAGTATAGGATGGTGTCATCCGTCGTATCTATGACATGTACCCCGTTACCGTCCGTCCCCACATACAACGTATGCTTGCCATCGCTTCTCAACACTTTTATGACGTTGCATCCTACGTCAACATAGGACGTAAAGCGCTTTGTCACAATATCGAAGCAAACGATTCCACGGTCCATTGTTCCCAAATAGAGTTTATCCCCTATTCGTACAGTACAGGTAAACTGACAGGCATGCTCCCCTTCCATCTCGTTATGCCATCGTTGCAGGGAATCGTCTTTCAGATTCATGACACATAGTCCGTCGGAGGTAGCCATCCAGAGGCGCTCTGTTTCCTCCAAGGCCATGCATACTACGGCATTGGAAGGTGAAATACTGTTGGTTCCCAATTGAACATGCCGGAATTTACCCGCCCGGTAGATATACAGTCCACGGTCGGTGCCTATATAAAGCGTCTCCCGTCCATCGTACAACAAGGAACGCACCGGACAATTTATCACATCGGGCACCACTCGTTCAAACACATCTTCCTGCCGGTTGAGCCTCCAAAGTCCCGTGCCGGTGCCTACCCACAATTGTCCTCCAGCCGTACCGGCAATGGTCTCCACATACTTCAACCGCTCATCACTGCCTGTTATGGGGTAATGCTTCAGGTAAACGCCATCGAACCGTTCCACCGAACCGGATGTTCCTATCCACACAAAGCCTAAGGAATCCTTATAGAAAGCGCTCACCGTCAAGTTGGTCAATCCGTCCGAGGCCGTCAGGCTTCGCAAGACACGTGTCTTCGCCTGCAAACAAAGAGCCGCGAGCATTATTAGAAGGAAGGAAATATATCTTGGTTTGTTTTTCATATTTACGTATTTGATGCGCAAATATAACGAAAAATCAATATTTCCCCAATAATTCCAAGGATTTTCTACAGCTTCCCCTCTCCTGCCATTAACTCATAAATCCGCCCGTTCAGTGTAAGCGTACAGGTTCCTGAGGCTTCATAATACCAACCGTCCATTCGGCGTTCCAACAGGATGGAGATCGGGGGCTCGGCCTGCAAGCTCACTTCCGGTGTCTGCATCAGTGTGCCATGCCCCATGAAGAACAATGTACTGCCTTGCCGCCCTTTCCGCCAAAGAATGTAGGTGGCTTTGCTTTGCAAATTTTCCACCTTGCACAAATGCGTCGGTTGGTCGGAAGACAGAATAAGGTCACGGCTTCCATCCTTCAACTCCACTTGGATACCGACATGGCTTCCGAGTTGGTCGGCCGATACTTCCGGGAAGCAGACGGTGCGAATCCGCTCCGGCTCGCTAACGGATGAAGGCTCGTAGACTGCCACAAAAGGACGATTCCAAGCTTCGCCTTCCTGCCGGGCCACGAAAGTCAACGTAGGTTGCTCCTTGATGACGTATGGCATATCCGGTGTACGGCTCAGGCCTTCAGTCATGGGGCTGAGTGCCGTGAAGACTTTTCGCCGCTTTTCTCCTTTCATCCAAAGATTCATGGAAATGTCATCTTCGTCGGGCATATCGATGGTAAATGCGGCCTTTACATCACGTTGCGTACATGCCGATTTCTTATTATATATATAGGAATAGGCATAAAGGTGGGCACCGGCAAAAGCCAGTTCTTCAGTAGGCTGCAAGTTTAAATCCTCGCCATCCGAAGTGGTGAGACGCATTGTCTGCCCTAAGTTGTGATAGAAATAGTCATGCATCTTGTCGCCTCCTTCCGCCTTCCGGCTGCGGAATATATCCACGTAATAGCCACTCTTTTCATCAATGGTGACAATGCTGTTCAGGCGGGTTTGGTCGGCTTGAGTTTCCGGCTCGCGGAAATAAACCTCACTAAACGTAACCACGGGAAATGTACGCCCCGTGACATTTTGAGCCGGGAAAGCAGAAAGCAAACGAAAGGCATGATTGCTTTTCATGATGGGATAAGAGGAGATACCATCCACACACACGATATTATGTGACGGAAATTGGGAGTAATATTCCGCATAATCCAAGCCGCTATAGGAAAATTGTCCGATGCCTGCATCCGGCCCCAAGACATAGCCTTTGCCATAAAGTTCCATGGAGATGCCATTGGCGTGCATGTGATTGCCCATGCTTCCGTTGAGGGACACCATAAGGCTATGCCTCGGGTTCATGCCATTACGCTGCACCAACCACGACACATTCGGAGCGTAAAAGAAAGAAGATACATAATCCTCTATACGACCGGGCTTTACTTCGGATTTCAACTCAAGCGGTTTTTCATCGAAAAAAGAGCTGACAGATACCGGTACTTGCTTTTCACCTTTTGTTTTTCCCGTTTCAGGTTCCAGACATCTCAGCAAAGCCGTAAAATAATCTTCCTGTTCTAACTTCCCATTGGCTTGCGCATTCTGTATCATACGCTTTATGGGAGTGGTATTCAGGTAAGAAGGATGTGTATCGCCAAAGCCACACATCATCCGGTTCGGGAAAAGATATTGGGGCATCGCGGCCACGGCACGAGGAATGACGGGTAAAGCCTGCGTCAGGTCAAAATGCAGGTTCCGGTCGAAAAGTGTGGTAAAACCTGTATAATCATTCAATACCACTGAACTATAGCCAGGGCACTCGGCCCAGATACCTGTATTGGAATCATAACCGTATTCAGCCAGTTTCTTCAAGCTCCATTGGCGGATGCTGGAACGGTTCAGCACATAGTCTATGTAGTATCCACGTCCCTTGCCATCGGCATAATTTTCATTATCTTCCAACACCATGCCAATATTCATAATGTAGCGCGCTTGCATCAGGTTCCAGTTGTTGTGAGGCACTCCATTGGCTATGATGTTCTCCGCCCATTTCTTGAAAGCCGAGGCATAGATATCCATTTTGCCAGCATGGTTGACTTGCAGATAATCGTACAGGAAATCATACAGAGGAACGATGTCATAGAGGATGTCTTCATGAATCACTTCAAACGAGCTCATGCCCACTAAGGTCTGTTGATGTCCGTGGTTGAGATCCACAGGTACATTACGATAATAAATACCTGTCATGTATGTATCGAATACTCCGGCGGCCAGGCGAGCATAGCGTTCGTCCTTCGTTACCCAATAAAGGAAAGCCGCGTCGCGGGCAATACCCATGATTTCACGATTCAGGCTTTCAATGTTGCGCCCGGTCTTCGACGGATGTACTTTCTCTAAAGGTCTGCCGGGCAATGTATTGTTATGAAAGGTTACATTACCGGCCTCATCATCATCATAAGGCACCACATCTTCCAGTTTAGGTCGTCCGTAAGTGGCCACCGTGCCACGTGTTCCTGTATAACGCACCGTTGGAGCCGGTGCCGGCGAACCTCCGGCATGGTCGAACACTTCTCCACGAACATATACATCCGTGGCATGCGACTTCCAATACATAGCCAAGCGCGAATACAACCAATCGGGTTGCGTATCCGTACGATTTACATAAATATCTACCCGTTGCTTCAATTTAGCGAACACATTTTCCGCCCATGCCTCCTTTTGCATAAGGCTCAACACTTCGTCCCGCCCCTGCGGATGAGTCAAGTAACGAGGATGTCCCTGGGGCAAATCTGATGAACTTACACTCCATTGTGCCGCCACAGACAGACAAAGCCATAACGACACGACAAATACCGAAATCTTCTTCATAAACCTAACCTTGTTTTTCCAAAGATACGGATAAACCAGACGTTCTACTCAATTATCCCTTGATTATTTTTATAAAAACGAGGGTGTGCCGTAATGTAAAAAAGCCATTTTACATTTTGACACATCCTCGTATTAATATACTTGGCTACAGATTATTTATATTCCTGCCAGCTCTTAATCTGGATGTCTTCCGGCTTCATGTCGCAGAAGGCTTCGATGAAGGCGCCGGCCAGACGGGCGTTGGTTATCAACGGGATGTTATGGTCGATAGCCGCGCGGCGTATCTTGTAGCCGTTGGTCAACTCGCGCTTGGTGTGGTTCTTCGGGATGTTGACGATGAGGTCGAACTTGTGCTCGGAAATCATCTTCATCACGTTGTTCTCAGCGTCGGGACGCTCGTCGGGCCAGAACACGGGCGTCGTGTCTACACCATGGGCGTTGAGGAAAGCCGCCGTACCCGCCGTGGCGTAAATCTTGTAGCCTTTGCCGTAGAGGATGCGGCTGGCGTCCAGCAGATCCACCTTCGACTTCATGGCGCCCGACGACAGCATCACGCCTTTCTCCTTGCCGGGTATCTTGAAGCCCACGGCTATCATGGCGTTCAGCAACGCTTCGTCGAAGTCGTCGCCCAAGCAACCCACCTCGCCCGTCGAGGACATGTCGACGCCCAGCACTGGGTCGGCCTTGTGCAGGCGGCTGAAGGAGAACTGGCTTGCCTTGACGCCTATCCAGTCGATGTCGTAGGCCGACTTGTCGGGCTTGGTGTAGGGAGCG
Source organism: uncultured Bacteroides sp. (assembly GCA_944322285.1). GTDB lineage: Bacteria > Bacteroidota > Bacteroidia > Bacteroidales > Bacteroidaceae > Bacteroides. Next base: position 72,747 of record CALUOR010000007.1, on the reverse strand, counting down.
TCCAGCATGATGCGTGTGGCGGTCTCAATGAAGTTGCGCTTCAGCACCTTGCTGACAAACGGGAAGCTGCGCGAGGCACGGAGGTTGCACTCGATGACCTTCACCTCGTTGTTGCGTGCCAGGAACTGGATGTTGAACGGTCCGGAGATGTTCAGTTCCTTGGCTATCTGGCGGCTGATGCGCTTGATGCGGCGTGCCGTGGCGAAGTATATCTTCTGCGCGGGGAACACCAGCGTGGCGTCGCCGGAGTGCACGCCGGCAAACTCGATGTGTTCCGAGATGGCGTATTCCACAATCTCCCCGTTCTGCGCCACGGCGTCGAACTCAATCTCCTTCGTGTTTTGCAGGAACTGGGATACCACCACGGGGTATTCCTTCGACACCGATACCGCCATCCTGAGGTATTCCTCCAGTTCGTCCTCGTCGTAGCAGACGTTCATGGCGGCGCCGGACAACACGTAGCTGGGGCGCACCAGGACGGGATAGCCCACCTTGGCGACGAAGCCTTTCACGTCGTCCAGGCTAGTGAGTTCCTGCCAGGCGGGCTGGTCGATGCCCAGGAGGTCGAGCATGTGGCTAAACTTGTTGCGGTTCTCGGCACGGTCGATGCTCACGGGCGAGGTTCCCAAAATGGGCACTGCCTGGCGGTGGAGCTTCATGGCGAGGTTGTTCGGTATCTGTCCGCCTACGGAGACGATGACGCCGCGCGGCTGCTCCAGGTCGATGACGTCGAGCACACGCTCAAAGGACAACTCGTCGAAGTAGAGGCGGTCGCACATGTCGTAGTCGGTGGACACGGTCTCCGGATTGTAGTTTATCATGATGGACTTATAGCCTAACTTGCGCGCCGTCTGGATGGCGTTCACCGAGCACCAGTCGAACTCCACGCTGGAGCCGATGCGGTAGGCGCCCGAGCCGAGGACAACCACGGACTTCTCGTTCTTGTAGTAGTTCACGTCGTAGCCTTCGGCGCCGTACGTCATGTACAGGTAGTTGGTCAGTTCGGGATGCTCGCTCGCCACGGTGTTGATGCGCTTCACGGCGGGCACGATGCCCAGTTCCTTGCGGCGGGCGCGCACCAGCAGGTTCTCTTTCTCCATCGTTCCTTCGGGATGGAGCACGAAGCGGGCAATCTGGAAGTCGGAGAAGCCCAGCGCCTTGGCCTGGCGCAGCACGTCGGCGGGGATGTCTTCCACCTTATTATATTGGGAGAGCACCGCCTTGTAGTCCACGATGTTCTTCAGCCGCTCCAGGAACCACGGGTCAATCTTCGTCAGTTCGTAAATGCGCTCGATGGTGTAACCTTCCTCCAACGCCTGGGCGATGGCGAAGATGCGCAGGTCGGTGGGGTGGGACAGTTCGTGGTCCAGGTCGTCGAAGCGCAGGTCTTCGTTGCCCACAAAGCCGTGCATGCCCTGGCCTATCATGCGCAGCCCCTTCTGGATGATTTCCTCGAACGAGCGGCCGATGGACATGATTTCGCCCACGGACTTCATCGAGGAACCAATCTCGCGGCTCACGCCCACGAACTTCGTCAAGTCCCAACGGGGTATCTTGCAGATGAGGTAATCCAGTTGCGGAGCCACGTAGGCGGAGTTGGGCGTACCCATCTCGCCAATCTCGTCCAATGTGTAGCCCAAGGCAATCTTGGCGGCCACGAACGCCAGCGGATAACCCGTAGCCTTCGACGCCAATGCCGACGAGCGGCTGAGGCGGGCGTTCACCTCAATGACACGGTAGTCGTTGGTCTCGGCGTTGAACGCGTACTGGATGTTACATTCGCCCACAATATTCAGGTGGCGCACACACTTTCGCGAAAGAGCCTGCAATGTTTCGACTTGCTCATCGCTCAGCGAGCACGTGGGAGCCACCACGATACTCTCACCCGTATGAATGCCAAGCGGGTCGAAGTTTTCCATTGAGGCTACGGTAAAGCAATGGTCGTTAGCGTCGCGGATAACCTCAAATTCTATTTCCTTCCAGCCCTTCAACGACTCTTCTACCAATATCTGGTTGCTGAACGTAAACGCGCTTTCGGCCAAGCGCAGGAAAGTCTCTTCATCAGGACAGATGCCGCTGCCCTGTCCGCCCAAAGCGTAGGCCGAACGCACCATCACCGGGTAGCCAATCTCCTGTGCCGCCTTCAGTGCCTCGCGCATGTTCTCCACGGCGTGGCTCTTGGGCGTCTTCATCGGGATTTCGTCCAGCTTCTTCACGAACAGGTCACGGTCTTCGGTGTTCATAATGGCCTCTACCGAAGTGCCTAATACCTGCACGCCATATTTCTCCAGCGCCCCGTTGCGGTAAAGCTCCGTGCCGCAGTTCAGCGCCGTCTGTCCGCCGAAAGCCAGCAGAATACCGTCCGGACGTTCTTTTTCAATGATACGCTCCACGAAATAAGGAGTCACCGGCAAGAAATATACTTTGTCGGCAATGCCTTCCGATGTCTGGATGGTTGCGATATTGGGGTTCACCAGCACCGAACTGATGCCTTCTTCGCGCAGGGCTTTCAGCGCCTGCGAACCGGAGTAGTCGAACTCTCCGGCCTGTCCTATCTTAAGCGCCCCCGAGCCTAAGACCAGTACTTTTTTCAAGTTACTCTTCATGCTGTTTATTCGTTGTTTATTGATAAAATCCTTCACTAAAGCATACTAAAATAAATGCGTTCATCCGGAAAGATAAACGCATTTACCACCTAAAAACCAGCAGGGAAAATCCTAATCCTTCCCTCTTCCTATGCAAAGGAAAGATTTATTTATGAGATTTGCAAATATTTGATTCTCATTTTCAAGAATACGTTGATAAATTCCTATTTTTCACTTTACTTTTTTATCATCCCGCCGGGAATTTCCTCCGTCATACTTCTCTGCTCACGGAAAATAACCAACTCGTGAGACCGGTTCCAATCCGTCTCCGCCACTGCTTTCTTCCAGTCGTCCAAGGTCCGGATGTCTTTGCCGTCTATCTTCAATATCACATCATTAGGCCGTAACAAGTCACGCAACGGATTTCCCATGGCCTGCATACTGACAATGTAAACGCCCCGCTCGCTATCCATTCCGGTAGCCGAACGTTCTCCCAACGTATTCAAGGTCTTCAGACGCAAACCAGACCATTCCCAAACCTCCGCATCGGCTCTTTCCAGAATGGCGGGCACAGGCATGGGAGGTTGCTGGGCTTGCCGCTTCAGACGCGGAGAAAGCACCCCAAAGTTATCCATCTCAAAATTACGGAAAGCGCAATAAGGTGTTATCTCAGCCAAACTGTCCACCTGGAAATCTCCTTGGGAAGGATTTTTAAAGCGTATAGTACGCACAATGGAATGACGGTCGGTACCGTTCCGCAAAGCAGTTCGGTAAGCCGTGCTGTCGGCAAACACGTTGTAATCCACCTCGGCTCCCCAGTGGGAAACGCCAATGGGACGATAAGGAGACATTACGATGTTACGGGCGAAAACATCGCCACTCTTTGCGAACCAGACGTGCGGATGAAACGTGTTGTTGACCAGAATATTATTTTCCACCACCCGATAGAAGCCTTCGCGCAATTTCAATCCTCCGTTCAGGCAGAGGTTATTATAAATATGGTAATTGCTGGAGCCATCGTCCAGGTCGATGTCCCATCCCCGGTCGCAGCGGAAACGGTTGTTGGCTATCATTGTGCAGGAGCCGGCATCGGCCCACACCAATTCGGGATGCTTCGTCAGGCGTTCGTTCATCGCCTTGCCCGAGCTGCTCCAGAAGCGGTCGCGGCCCCAAGAGTTGAATGCTCCATGGTCTCCGGTCTCCATCACGGTGGCAAAGACATCGTTGTATTCTATCAAATGTCCTCCCCACGTACCATCGCTCACATTAATGCCGGCACGCGGCACGTGGTAGATACTATTGTGGCTGACGGTGATATGGCTGCACATGGAAAGTTCCACGCCTGCCACCTGCTTTTCAAACAAACCGATGTGGTGAATCAGGTTGTCGGCAATCAGCAGACGCGAAGGATAATTATCATTTCGGGGGCCGGGCGTAAGGTCAGTCTCCTCCAAAGGTATCGTATTACCATAACCCAATGCGGGCGAACGCACCGCATCCGGGCTACCTACTACACAGACCGCACTTGCCCCCACTTGAGTGAAAAGTGAACCGCAGACACCGGAACGGCGATTGTAGTTGGAGAAGAAAATCGCGTTTCCACCCAAATGATGCAAGTCACAATCGCGTACAAAGCAGTTTTCCGTTCCTTCCATAAAGATGGCGCCTCCCCGATAGATACACCAGTCCGAACGTAAAAGCGGCTCATAAGGCTCCATAAAAGTGCGCGAAGTCAACGTGAACTCCAAGTTTTGGAAAGTGACGTTACGCACCGGTTCTTGCGACGTGCCTCGCAAGGAAACCAGACATTTCAATGCCGGCACTTCAAAATGCAGGCTTTCCACTTGCTCATCGGACAGGGGATAATAATACAGGCATTGCTCGCGGACATCGAAATACCATTCACCGGGCGCATCCAGTTCCTCGAAGATGTTTTCCACCATCCTGTTTTGCGGGTGCGGAGCCGACTTCCGGTTATTCTGCCACCCGCCTTCCAACGCTAAATTTCCGTCTTTGTCCTTACCCGTTATGCGATAGTGCATGCTTCCCCAGTCACTCCGGTGCATGGCGTGCAGGTAACCACCTTCGGGATGTTTCCATTTCTTCACCCGTTTGGGAGAGGTGGCTTCGGCGGAAGTGCCGTTCAGGCGCACCGCCGTAGAGTCATAATTCGGGTAGCGTGCCATGGGGCGAAACTCGCCTTCCACCAAGAGCAAGTCAATGCTTCCCGTCATTGCCACACGGGTTTTCATAATGCCCCGCTTATAAGGTTCCCATTTCAATCCGTCCAATGCTTTCCCGCCACTGATGACAGCCTTTTCACCCGGATAAGAACAGATGCGCAAGGAACGTCCGTCTTTACAATCGGCCGGTGTGAGCGTAAGCGGCTCCTCCCAATAATAGGTTCCTCCCCGCAGATAAATGGTAATCTCTTTGTCGGACGAGTTACGGGCGGTCTTCACCGCTTCCTCTATCCGCGTGTAAGGATGACGTATGGTGCCGTCTCCCGTCTCTTCCCCTTGCGGAGAAACATAATAAACGCTTTGCGCTTTGAGCGGCATAGTTGTCACAATGAGAGTGATAGCCGCGAAAATAAAGTGTTTCATGTGCGAAAAAATATTTTGGCGTATCTATAAGATTCTATTTACATCACTGTTTCGCCCTTTTTTGAGCGCGTGAAGTTAGCAAAAGCAGGTGATATCTGCAAACGCATAGCCTCTTATCATTTAAAACATCGCTTGCTTTTTTTAAATCATTTCGCACTTCCAAGAAAAAAGGCTAACTTTACCGCCCGATAAACAGAACCATGACTAAAACAGATAAAAAATAATACTATCATGACGAAAGAAAAAATCATCCTCACGGGAGACCGTCCTACGGGACGCCTGCACATAGGACACTACGTAGGCTCGCTTCGCCGACGCGTAGAGTTGCAAGACGCCGGCGACTACAAAGACATGTTCGTGTTCATTGCCGACGCCCAAGCCCTGACTGACAACATGGACAATCCAGAAAAGGTTCGCCAGAATGTCATTGAAGTAGCTTTGGATTATCTGGCTTGCGGATTAGACCCCGCCAAGTCTACCATCTTCATCCAGTCGCAAATACCGGAACTTTGCGAGCTGTCTTTCTACTACATGGACTTGGTAACCGTCAGCCGCCTGCAACGCAACCCGACCGTAAAAACAGAAATACAAATGCGCAATTTCGAGGCCAGCATTCCGGTAGGATTCTTCACCTACCCCATCAGCCAGGCTGCCGACATCACCGCTTTCAAGGCAACGACCGTACCCGTTGGTGAGGACCAAGAACCCATGTTGGAGCAAGCACGCGAAATTGTCCGCCGCTTCAACTACATCTATGGCGAGACTTTGGTAGAACCGGAAATTCTGCTTCCGGATAACGCTGCCTGCCTGCGCCTTCCCGGCACAGACGGTAAAGCCAAAATGAGCAAAAGTTTAGGAAACTGCATCTACCTGAGCGACTCGGCCGACGAAGTGGCCAAGAAAATAAAAGGCATGTACACCGACCCCGACCATCTGCGCGTACAAGACCCAGGCAAAGTGGAGGGCAACACGGTATTCACTTATCTCGATGCTTTCTGCCGTCCGGAACACTTTGAACGCTACTTGCCCGAATATCCTAATCTTGATGAGCTGAAAGCCCACTACCGCCGCGGCGGCTTGGGCGATGTCAAGGTAAAGAAGTTCCTGACTGCCATCATGCAAGAGACACTTGGTCCCATTCGCGACCGCCGCAAAGAGTTCGAGCAAGACATTCCCGCTATCTATGCCATGTTGAAACAAGGCTGCGAGAAAGCGCGTGAAACTGCCGCCACCACTTTGGACGAAGTGCGCAAGGCCATGAAGATAAACTACTTTGACGATGCCGAATTGATAGCCGAGCAGGCCAAACGCTTCCGCGGAGAAGCGGAATGACTTACGAATTTAGCGGAGCGAAGCCCCGCAATGTGTCAATGTGCTAATATGCCAATGTGCTAATGCCCTGCGGCATGAGAACACGCCAGCGCAAACATAGCGCAGCCCCATTAGCACATTGGCACATTTGTCACATTAGCACATTAATTTATCATTTTGTCACCCCTGACACTTTGTATTTCCTAATCGCTGAGAATCGTTTGTTTTGGAGGAACGGACAACTTGCCTTGTTCGCCAGTACGGTGTAGACCTCGCCGTTGCTCAGGCAGGTCTTGTCAAGACTCAAGTCATGATGTCACGCAGCGCATCGGAAAATACCTTCAGCAAAAATGGGAATGGGGTATCGGCGCCCATCCCCGGTTGTGTTAACTCACTTGATGCTTAATATGGTTTCCGATAACTTGTTCTTAATATCCGTCAAAGCCAGTTTGAGTATTTCCAACTCATCATCCGTGAACGCACTCGGCTTGCCATTGACAATGTTCCCGTTGATGCGTTGGGCCAGCCAACTGCGGTCTTTCTGGAAATAATGCTGGGCGATGTAAGAGAGCGACAGCACTTCGTAAAGGTCACCGAACGTGCCGCGTACATCGACATCCGTCCTTTTCTTGCGTTCGCGGCTTTTCTTCATCTCCTCCAAGAGGATTTGGCCGGCCTCCCGCCGATGTTCTGCGGGTATGTCAGCATTCAGTGCCCGCCATATACGGTCGAATTCCTCGCTTCCTTCTTTGGTCCGGAGCAAATGAAACTTGCCCACCAATTCTCTTACTCTGTTTTCCAACTGTGCATCCATATCTGTTTATTACATTAAATATTTCCTCACGGTCATTTAGACCTTCAACCTTGTCAAGCATCTCTGTGTTATTAACACAATGCAAAGATAATAACTTTTTGTTTATTATACAATAAACAGACGATTATTTTTCACCTTTCTTCATGTTCTCATCTGTAATATACCATCCGATTCTTTTGTTTTTTCGTTTCCACACATTTTAATCTATTTCGTTTATACTATAAATGGGAATTTAGTTTTAAGCACGGATTACACGGATTACATGGATTTTTAAGAAAATCTCTTGTATTTGTCATTCTGAGCGAAGCGAAGAATCTCCCGAACGCACTAGGAGATGCTTCACTACGTTCAGCATGACAAAAGAAATCCGTGACCAATCCGTGTAATCCGTGCCTAAAAACAACCCGATAAATTATCATTTAGCACAAATTAAATGTGATTAGTTACTTATCAAAGTAATCCGTCCAAATCTAAATAAGCGAACTGGTATTCGTCATTCAAGTTCATGATTAAGCGGTTATTGTCCTTATCATAACAGACGTGCATAATTTTACGTCCTATATCCAGTGTTTTCAGATAATTGCCTGCGGTGTCAAATACTAGAAGCTTGGTGGGTTCGTAGTCTGTCCGATAATCTCCACCGGCATAAGAGGCTATAAGCTTGTCTCCGCAGAATGTAGCCTCTCCGTAATGATGTTTCTTGACTTTCCCGGAACCATTATCCCAGTTCGGTCCGTAGACATTGCATTTCAAGTTGCCGTCCATGTCACAAATGGTCATTAAGTCATGTCTGGAATAGCATTCCACATAGATGCCCAGTTCCGGTGAAGCGGCAAAGGTAATGCGTTTCTTGTTTATGTCGGGATGTTTGTAAGGCATCGGTTCAAAAGTCATTTGTTCTATGTCCCATTTGGCCACATCATCCTCAAAAGTAGAGACACTGGTGGGGGTAATCAGCCGTGTTAAGGAAAGTGTATCACTCATATACAGATAACAATCCGGGAATTGGGTCATGTTCATCTCTGCCTTCACACTCGGACTGTAATGTTCCGGATTAGCTAAAACGCTGTCCATGTCGTAGCTGAAGATCTTCATCTTGCCATGATCGGATACATAGATTTTATTACGTTTCTCGTCAATGCCGATGTGGCCCAATAGAGTGATTTCATCCGGTCCTTGCCCTCTGTAAGCTGTACTGGCCAAGTATCGGAATGAGTTTTTGTCAAAAATGTGAATCTGTTGCTCCGCTGATTGGCCATCGCCTATAATCAGCTTGTCTCTCAATAGGTAAAGATTGGCATTGCCACCTATCAAGACATCGTCCTCTGTAGGGATTTCCATCACTTTAGCACGTACATCTATGATGTTGTTACGTTTTCCCTGATACTTTTCGGTATCTGTACTTCTGTTGCATGAATATAGAGTACCCAACGTGGCAAGTAGTACTATAAAAAATCCTATCTTTTTCATCTGTAAGTAACTAATTATTTAGAATGATAATTTAATATGCTAATATGCTAATGTGCCAATATGCTAATGGGGCTGCGCTGTGTTTGCGCTGGCGTGTTCTCACGCCGCAGGGCATTAGCACATTGGCATATTAGCACATTGACACATTGCGGGCTCCGCCCGCTAAATTCCCATTTAACAAAATCGTAAATTGTAAATTACTAAATCGTAAATGAGCTAAATTCCCATTTACCATCCCACTCTGTCATATTCCAGCCATTCGCCCCTCTCTTCCTCCAGCAACGGATTGTTTACGAACAGCAGGAGTGCATCGGACGTGGTACACCATCCAGTGAAGAGGTCATAACGTTTGGAAGGCAGTTCGCTCTCGCCCACCACGGAGAAATGGTTGTCGAACACGGTCAGGTAGAGTTTCTTGCTTGCCAGCATGGTGCCCAAATCCTTTGTCGCATCAAATGTCTGTCCGTTTACGTGCAGGCGGATGTACATGTCTCGGTCGGGCAAATAGCGCACTTCGTAAAAATGCGGATTCTCTACCCGATGCCGTTCGCAGTCTGCATAATTCTTCCAATCGCAGGGTTCGGCTTGGTTGGCGGTGAAATTACTGTTTGCCTCAAAGGCTTGAGACTTTCCGCTTGTCCGGTCCATTACATAGATATGAGCGTCTATCGGATAATTGTAGAGAATTTTGTCCGGTAGGAAAGTGACATTGGGCTGCCCCATGTAGGGATACTCCCTTTCGCCTACGTTCGGGATTTCTTCCGGAAGCAGCAACGGATGGTTTATGGCAGGAGCTCCATCCAGAAAGACTTCACGCAGGAAGAACGAGGCTGGGGAAGTCGATTGATTCGCTACACAATAAAGCAAGGAGCGTCGCGCCTCATCGTAATAAATGTCTGTGGTAGACATAGCGTAAATGTGCCCTACGATGATGCATTGTCCGTCTGTCAGACCTTCCGTCAGCGTGACACTGCGGCGTACGTTTCCCTCCTTGTCCAGTAATAATGCCCGTTGGGACTCATCAAATACCCAAATGGAATCGGGCGAACAAATTTGCAGGCTGTGAATGCGTATAACAGCCGAAGGGCCGTCTGCCTTAAAGGGCAACTGCCTGACCGTCCGGTTTCGCAAGTCGTAACAATCCAGCGCACGTGCCCGGTAGTTGTAGGCGTACAGCCATTCGGTCGTATCCCGGTAGTAAGCGGACAGATAGTAGGATGGCAGATTCAGCACATCGGTCTCGGGCATTTTTACGTTCGTCACTTTCAGCCCTTCGATTTCTCCATGGGGCTTCTCTGCCTGTTGTTTGCTTCCTGAGGCGCAGGAGGCAAAGATAACACAACATGCTGCGATGCAAATTGATAATTTTGTTTTCATATCAGCAATAAGATAAAAACCATATTTCCCATATCGGGCATTCTGAAGTTACACTGCCGCAAATTTATAGAAAAAATGGCAATAAACTTTCCGCCGGCGAAGATTAAGTATGAGCACAGAATTAATTTATAGGTTAAATGGGAATTTAGCTATTAAATGAAGAATGATGAATTAAGAATGAAGAATGACCATGCGGCGTGATTGTGCGCACTGACAGCGCAGCCTAAATTCTTCATTCATCATTCTTAATTCTTCATTGAAGCGCGCTTGCGCGCTAAATTATCATTTTGTCACCTCTGACACTTTGTCTTTCCTAATCGCTGAGAATCGTTTGTTTCAGAGCAAAGGGTTGGCCGGACGGAAAGGAGGGATTTTCAAAACGTTTATCCGTTCATATTCAAATAGATAGAGTCATTTCTACTTGAATGTTTACAAATTCTAGGAACGCATTTTCCCTCATTTAAAAGATTTATTAAGTCAAAGTTCACAGTTTTTAGCAGACGAAGCGACTACTTCCTTAGAAACACTGCACTTTTTGCGTTCGGTGAGCGCATTCTTTCACTCCAACCAGTTAAGTGTTACCACCCCCAACACTGCGCTCGTTGAGAGCAAATAGTGCGGCGACTCAGAGCATCGCATATTTATACATTTCTTTTTCATTGGTTTTACTTAAACGACAAGTCAGCAAAAAGAAAGAAAACAATGCATTTTGACAGCAAATACGCCATACAGGAAACAACAAGACATTTCGTTCACGTTCCGGAGAAAGTCTTCATGTTCATATAAATAATCAAGAAAAAACACCGGCTATGATTTGATAAAACCTTAATCTTCTAAGTAAGTGTACAGAATCAAATGATAATTTAGCGGGGCGGAGCCCCGCTTGAATGAAGAATTAAGAATGATGAATTAGAGTAATCAACTCCCCTCCTTTCGGAAGGAGGGGTGCCCACCGGGCGGGGTGGTAGGAAAAGCATGGTTTGACCTATTTATATAATAAGAAGAATAGGAGTCGCTAAAGCGGCATATTTATCCTACCACCTCCCCCTGCGGGGACTCCTCCTTCCAGAAGGAGGAGAGTTCCGTTGCCATCTTCATTCATCATTCTTAATTCTTCATTTAAAGCGCGCTTGCGCGCGTTAAATTCCCATTTATCATATAAACTAAATATAATTAGTTACTTATAGAGTAAGTTTATACGATTTGCAATTCACGAATCGCAAATTCAAATTAAATATGAAAATACAGATTGGCTTATTTACTATTTCCTCTAAAGAATTATTTTATTCTGCCGGTGTAGAATCTCGAGATTTTTTATCTAAATTTGCGGAAACAATACCAAACCAATCAAATATGGGTAACTGGGAAAATAAAGATTATGGGAACACTTGAAGCTATATTGACGATTACGGCTGTTATCAGTCTCATTTTAGTTGTCTGGTCTTTTACCAAATCCGGAAAGAAATGGATTGCAAGCCTATGACATCATTCCTTTCCAGTCAGAATGGCTATTCCAATGCACCGAAAAACGCTATAAACGGGATGGGCACTTTATTTTATAAACATGGCAACTGCCCAAAAGACAACTCTTTTTTGAAAAAGCGTATTTGCAAAATCATCTTTTTAAGCTCAAAGATTTATATCATGAAACAAAAACTAGCAATCTTGCTCCTATCAATAATAGTCTTGTCTTGTAATAATGAAAGAAAACAAGTACAAGTGATACCGTTGAATTTTCAAACGATCAAGATAGACAGTCTTATCATAGGACAATCCTATGGAATGCTCTTGGTTGATTCCAATTTGCTGATTGCGGACAGTCAAGGCGACTCTTTATTTCATTGGATAAATCTGAATACACTTACCAATAAAGATGTAGGCCAGATAGGCCAAGGGCCCAATGAGTATTTGAGCTTTAATAATTTCTACAAAATAGGAAATAGATATGGTTTTTACGACAGTCAATTAAGAAGTGCCAATGAAATTTTATTTTCTAACAAAGGAGTTTCATTGAGGAAAAAAGTTAACTTTAAATCGTTAGACTACCGCTATTATCAGGTAGTCCCCACTGTTTTTGGGACCTACATCGGGACAGGTCCGTACAAAAAAGGATTATTTACCATTTCTGATTCTATGGGGCAACTCATCAATGTAGTAGAAGAACAGCCATACCGGGATGACACCGAACGTAAAATACCCGAATTGGGGAGAGCCATGGCTTATCAAGGGAAATTGCTTGCCTCCCTGAAAGGCGATCGCTTAGTGAATGCTATTTACACATCCCCCATGATTTATTTCTATCAATTATCTCCCACAGACGTCACGCCAATCAATTCATTCATCGAATATTATCCGGAATATCGTCCTGAATTGGGAGACAATTCATACGCATCGGCCATGAACCGTAACAATAAATTGGGATATATGAATGTGACGGCTACAGAGCGATATGTATATGCGCTGTATTCCGGAAAGTCTACCGCAGAAGCCGGATTGTCCGCATTCTGTGGAAATAAAATTCGTGTATTCGACTGGAATGGGAATTTGCAAAAAGAATATATATTCGATATGGATATCAGTTGCTTTTGCGTAACACCGGATGATCGGACTATTTATGCGATAGGATTGGTAGATGACTATGAATTAGTGAAAGCGGAATGTTAGGCTTGCGCCTGGATGATATGGTCTGTATCTGTTCTATAATTGGGAAATTTCCTCCGAAGGGAATGAACTTTTTCGATTTTATCCCTATCTTTGCCATGTCTGTCAGGGATTATTTAGTTTTTATTCGCAACACTAAGTTAAATGATCTCACTGACATGGCAAGACCGGGGGAATATTTTTGTTGCTCACAGCTTTAGAAAAGTATCAAGATTAAGTGTTGCGGATTTAAGGTTAATGTGTAAATCTATCACCATGATTCAGGCAAGTAAAATTCTTGTAGTATGCCTTTGTATGGCAATCTTATTCGGCTGTCAGTCCAAACAAGCGGAAGTGGCACACGAGAAAGTCACATTCCAAGTGTTGCATAATGAAATTATGACCCGGATGCCCGGCAGCATAGCCGTTGCCGGTGATTATCTGATGTGGTATGACCCGTTCGCCCGCGATTATTTTGTGAACATACACGACATCCAAACTGGAGAGTTGATAGGAAAAATGGGGAAAGTTGGAGAGGGACCTTCCGAATTTATTACCGGTAGCATCAGCTCTTGCTGCATAGACGGCAGCTTTTTTGCTTCGGACGCGAACGGCAATACTTGCGGCTTTCTGTCTGTTGACAGCCTGATAGCGGGCAAAGAGCCGTTTACTCCACTCAGTGCGGAAGAAAAAGAACGGCGTCCTCTCATGAATGAATTGCAAAAGGGTGTTTTTATCGGTGCCACTGAAGATGGTGAGGAACACTATTTAAAGACAAACATACATGGGAAAGAAGGTGCTTTCGGCGTTTATCCGATAAAAGAAGTGAAGCAACATTTGGGAAATACGTTGGCCTACGACTCCATTAGCGGAATGTTGGCTTGCAGTTCATTCACTGTACCCTATTTGGCATTGTACCAAAAGTCCAGAGATTTCTTTAAACTTTGTTGGGAGAAAGAGCCGGAAATGGGGTACGAAATATCGCGCGGAAATATTGTGCCGGATGAAACTATAGGAGGAGTCTTTGGACTGTCGCTTTGCAAGGATTACATCGTCTCCCTGCACCGGGATTGGGAAAACGAACGGTTGGACAAATCCATAACAGGAAGGGATGAACGGCAGCTTCCTCATTTAGCCTATCTTTATGACTACAAAGGGAACTTGGTAAAAGTAGCAGATTTGGGAGTACGTGTGGTACGTATCGCTTCGGACCGACGGAGCAACACCCTGTACGCTTTGGTGTTGAACCCCGACTATATGCTGGTGAAATATGAGTTGTAGAAATAGTATCTGCGCATGGTTCGCCACCGCATTGTTGTTGGCATTGGTCGCTTGCCAACAGCAGCGCGAACCGATGATGGTGGAATACAAGACCGTTTTCCCTGTTGATACCTGTATCTCTCTCCATGAAATCCCCATGCAGGAAAACCTCCGTTCCCTGTCCTTGCTCCGATTGGGCGACAACAGATTGTTGGTATTTGGAGATTACGGCATCATGCGTCTTTATTCTTATCCGGATTTGGGGTTTATCCGTTCCCAACAACCCGTCTATAGAGGAACGGGTGTGATAGGGAACGAACTTCTATTAGAGTCTCAGGGCACCGTAGACAAGTATCGGTTGAATACGGAAGACTCGCTCGTCTGTACCGGCTCTTTCAAAATAGCCATGGTGCCCTATTCTATTGGTTCTGTTCAGCGTTTGGATGCCGAGCGATATATCTTTGCGGACAATTATGACTTAGACGGTGTCTCGGAATACCATATTATAAATATAAAAGACGGTTCGTGGCAATCCGGCGGTGAATATCCGGAACCTCCTGCCCGCTTCAAGCGTTTGCGTGATTTCAAACTTGCTTATGCGCACGATTTGTCTGTCAAACCGGATGGCAGTGCCTTTGTCGTATCATACGGCTATGTCCGCCGTGTTCATATCTATAATGCCGACGGACAATTGCTTCATGCCATCAAACTCGATTATGCGCCCGGGAACAACAATCTGCCCGATTTGAATGGATATTGGCACCATTCGAGTACGGTCACAACGGACAAATATATTTATCTGTTGAATCCGGAGCAACAACCGCCCAGCCCCCAAACGGCTCACTCCGAAATCGTAATTATGGATTGGGAGGGAAATTTGAAAGTCCGCTACCGGCTGGATTGCTTTGTCAATGGGATAATAGTAGATGAAGCGCGGGGCGTTATCGTTGGTTGTGGAGACAAAGGGCAAGGAGCCGTTTTTTTTGAACTGAATATATCGGACTTATTTTCCATCCTTTAAACTAATGAGTATATGAAAATAAAAATATTTACCATCTGTTTCTCATCGCATTACTCGTTTCTTGTACTAAGGAAAAGACAGAGGATTATCTGATATTCAAAAGAGGATAATCCTCTCTGCCGGAGAAGAAAATCCTCTCCAGAACAGAAAGACAGTAGAAGCAAGAGCAAGTACGTCCCGGTGAGGGCGTAGCGTTGTCTGTCCGAGTTTTTCTGAGAAAGTCAAGATTTTCTTATATGCCAGTTGTAGAAGAATCGCATTTTTATATACCTTTTTTCTAAAGAAAAGACGTTTCCTTTATTCTGCCGGTGTAGAATCTCGAGATTTTCATCTAAATTTGTAAGAACAATGCCAAACCAATCAAATATGGATAACTGGGAAAATAAAGATTATAGGAACACTTGAGGCTATATTGACGATTACGGCTGTTATCAGTCTCATTTTAGTTGTGTGGTCTTTTACCAAATCCGGGAAAAAATGGATTGCAAGCCTATGATGCTATGCCCTTCCTGTCAAAATGGGCATTCTTGTTATTTAAGATTTCCTGTACATGAAAAAACACTAGCAGCGGGATGAGAGCTTTATTTTTATAAACATGGCCAAGTGCCCAAAAGGATTATTTTCTTTTTAATAGATAATCTTCACCGACAGAAAATTTATTGCAACTTTTTTATAATTTTGCGGCAAAACGACAGGAAATGCCATGAAAAGAATAATCATCAGTATTTTAATTGCAATCTGCTTTGTGTCTACAGGGTGGTATGCATATAACATACACCAAGACTACTTACAAAAGAAAACGGAGTGGGACGAGGAAGCACGGGAAACGTTCCGGGAAGCGGTGGATATAGAAGTGAAGAAAATAAGCCAGATTCCTATCCGAATCATACCTATTAATATACCTGAAGTTTCAACATTAGAAGAGCCAACTTCTGAAAGTGTCAAATTGGGCAGTATATATGGCATGAAAGAATACCAAACCCCGCAAAACAAGATTCTCAATAGCTATACAACAGATCGTAAGAAAAATGCGATACTCAGTACATTATTAAAAGACCATCCTATTGACATAGATTCTTTAAATTTGCATTGGGATAGTCTATTGATTAGTCGGAATCATGAACTACGTACCCGCACACGTTACACTACAACAGATGTATTAGAACATACAGATACAATCCATTCAAAGCAAAGGTTTGCTGCGGATAGTTTGATTTCCATTTATTTAGGCTATCGTTACGAAGTGGAACTGACAGGCTACATCGCTTATCCCCGATGGTGGGAAACCTTAACCGCCCAACAAGTTTCCCTGTTAGTTTTACTATGGATAGTTTGTATTGTATTCATCACGTTTTACGACCTTATTAAAAAGAGATTACGCCCCCAACCGATTATCATAGAAAAAGAAAGAACGAAATATATCGAAGTAGAAAAGATTGTCCAAACGACAAACAACCCCAAGGATAAAATAACAGACTATGAGCTACCGGACGGTACACGTTTCGATAGTATAAGGGGTGAATTGCACGGCATCAATAATAATATAGCATCCTTATCTCCTCAAGAAACACTAATGTTGACTGCTTTTGTGAAAGCCGAATCATATCAAGTTTCCATGGATGAAGCTATGGATATTATATGGGGATCACTCGGGAATCCCACAAAATTCCACAGACTGTTGCAACGGCTACGAAATACTTTAAAAGGAGCGACATCTGTCACCATTAAAAATATAGGGAAAGGCATCTATCAGTTAATAGGTTCCAAGGATGTAGAAGAGGCAGAAGAGATTCATAGTAATATGTAAATCAACACATTGCATTTATGTCTAAAAATGTCTGAGAGATATTTTTGCACTTCATCCTATACTTTCTAAATTCGCAATCAAATTCAAATATTAACGAATATGAAAAGAAAATTCATCTATTTAGTATTGGGCCTTATGGGCATTGCAGGGATATATAGTTCTATCTCCGAAAAGAAGCAAACTGAAGATATTCTATTGCAAAACGTAGAAGCTTTAGCTACAAATGAAAGCAATCAACCAGGGTATTGTGTCGGTTATGGATGCGTCGATTGCCCGGGTGAGCATGTTAAAGTAGAGTTTGTGTATATGTAAAAACACAAAGAAAGACAACCAATTTGACGTAACAATATCAATTGCAAAAGTGCAAAAGGAATAAGCGGGGAAACACCGGGGAATACGTATAAAAATGGTATCCCCGCTTATCCCAATAACCAACTAAAGAAAGGAGGTCAGCGGCGAAGATAGTAAATTAATTCCAATAAGGCAATTCGTTTGCCGGTTCCGTTGAAAGGATACATACGGAAAAGAGATAAAAAATAGAATACTAAATCACAAATTGAACAAAATGAAAAAATTCATTCTAAAAGCAACTATGGTTGCCGCTTTTACAGCCGTAGCGGGATATGGTGTTTATAACAACCAGAAAGAAGAAGTAACGCTGTCAGATACGGCACTGGCTAATGTGGAAGCATTAGCAGAAGAGGAATATATCGATCCAATGTGTCCAAATGGTTGTCTATATGGTGGCAGTGGTTGTTTATGTCACGTATGGTTTAGGGACTACAAAGAATACGAGTGGGAGAAATAAATATGAGAAGGTGTACCGTAATATAAAATCACTATCATTTTATCATATTGAGTTTGCCAAGACCATTCTATGTAGTGTAGTAGTGCAAATATTTGTTACATATTCTTCTCAACTACGCTATCAATGACAAATTTAAAGAATCTGTCATGACCGAATGAATTTTCCCAACGGGAAATAGGCACTTGAGGTGACAATATGATAGGTATTTCTATTTCGGCACACCCTCATTTCCCTTTAACACAAATAATCATAACAATGAAACATATAAAGCTAGCTATAATAGCATTAATTACATTTGGCTTATGTTGCTCATGCAACAGAAGTTCAGATACCGAAAAGTACCAGGGAAAACGTAACAACATCATAGATGTGCATTCCCAAGTGGTGGAAATCCCCACAGAGGACGATGTCTTGATAGGTGGCAATGCAAATCTTTACCTATTGAGAGACAAGCTGATTATAGGCGATGGCCAATCAGCGGAGCAACAGATTCACATTTTTGATAAAAACGCATTCCGATACTTGGCCAGTACAGCTTACAGAGGGCAAGGACCGGATGAAATCACTCTATTGGGTCACATCGGCATTGATGAGAAACGTAATAAATTCTATGTATCAGATCATGGCAAGATGAAAATCTTCAGCTACGACATGGACAGCGTTTTAGCCGATCCGGAACATTATAGTCCGAATGTAAAAGCTGAAATGAATATGACCCAATTCCCGGATTGTTATCTATATATGAGTGATACTCTCTCCTTGACGCGACTGATTACCCCCACCAGCGTCTCTACTTTTGAGGATGGTGTGGCCAAATGGAACATAGAGAAAATGACTTTTGAACCGATGCCTTACAAACATCCCGACATAAACAAGAAACGCATTACCTTTGCCGCTTCACCAGAATTAGGTCTGTTTGTAGAATGTTATGAACGACATGACCTAATGACCATTTGTGATATGAACGGTAACTTGAAATGCAATGTCTATGGGCCAAATTGGGACAATGGCTCCCCAAAAAGTACAACCCACCATTACGGAGAGGTCACATTCTGCGGAGACAAGATTATAGCATCCTATGCTGGTGGAGATTATCGGACAGACTACGAACCCATCAAGCTTCTAGTATTTGACACCGTAGGCAATTATCTGAAAACACTGGATATAGGACGAAAAATTATCCATATCTGTTATGATAAAGACAACAACCGTTTAATCATGAACTTGAATGACGAATACCAATTCGCTTATTTAGATTTGGACGGATTACTTTAAAAACGAAGAAATACCATGAAACAGATTTATCGGTTACTGACATTCCTGCTGTTGGCGCTATGCGTGGCCTGCAAGGAATCTCCCAAAGAGCATTATGCCAAGCTGCTACAGGAATGGATGGGGAAAGAGGTACAACTCCCTAAAAAGCCTATATTTACTATACAAGGAAAAGATACCGTGAACTTCCCGTTAGAAGCGGATTACAAGA
This sequence comes from uncultured Bacteroides sp., assembly GCA_944322285.1. Lineage (GTDB taxonomy): Bacteria > Bacteroidota > Bacteroidia > Bacteroidales > Bacteroidaceae > Bacteroides. The sequence continues at coordinate 53,565 of CALUOR010000007.1, read as the reverse complement.
TTCTGACTTACGTGGATTCCATGGGCTGCATCAGTTGCAAGCTGCAACTCGACCGTTGGAAAATGTATATGGAGGAAGAAGAACTGGCGGATATCCGTTTCCTGTTTTTCTTCTCGCCGGAAAAGAGGCGGGATATATTGGGAACGCTGAAAGGAGATGCGTTTATTTACCCCGTCTGCATTGATGAACAGAATGAGCTGAATAAGCTAAACCACTTTCCTACGGAATTTGGCGGACAAACATTCCTGCTAAATAAAGATAACAGGATACTTGCCATGGGTAATCCCATTCACAATCCAAAGGTGAAAGACTTGTACCTGAAAATCATTCAAGGGGAAAATACTGCTACAGAACCCGCCAAGCCCATGACTACCGTAAGCGTAGACCAGACTTCCATCAACTTGGGAACATTCGACTGGCAACAGGAGCAAACGGTGACTTTTACACTGACTAACACCGGTGACAAGCTGTTGGCGATTGAAATGATAGATACCTCTTGCGGCTGCATCACGGTAGAATACAAGCAAGAGCCTGTACGTCCCGGTGGTAGCGTGACATTGCATGTAACCTATAAAGCCGACCAACCGGAATATTTCAGCAAGACGGTAACGGTGTATTGCAATGCGGAGGAGGCACCATTCAGATTAACGCTGAACGGAAACGCGAAATAAAAAATAAAGGAACGATGAAAACACACATTTATCTGTTTGTCCTACTGATTATTGCGGCCTCCTGTGGAAACGTCAAAACTTCCGAACGACTGGAGGAAGCCCTCGAAATGGCCAGAGACAATCGAAGCGAACTGGAGCAGGTCCTTCAACACTATGCGGACGATTCCTTAAAATGGGAAGCCGCCCGTTTTCTCATTGAACACATGCCCTACCATTATAGTTATGAAGGGAGGCCTCTCCGCGATTTGTACACTGCCCTTGAGCAGGTTCGCGATTCGGGCTGCTATGACAAACGGTTTATCTATTTACGCCATTTTCCATACGATATGATGTCACGGGTGAAGGACGTGACTCACATCAGTGCAGATTATCTGATTGAAAACATTGAATATTCTTTCAAGGCGTGGCGCGAACGACCGTGGGGCAAATACATTCCGTTCAACTGCTTTTGCGAACTGATTCTGCCTTACCGCATTAAAAACGAACCGCTCACTCACTGGAAGAAAGATTTCTATGAAAAATACACCCCCATACTCGATTCACTTTACAACGGTTCGGATGTAGTGGAAGCCTGTACCCGCTTGAATCATTATTTGAACCAACAAGGATGGCACTACAACAACGAACTGAACGGTCCGCATCTAGCGGCGGACTGGCTGGAACGAAACAAAGTAGGAGACTGCGAAGAAATGTCGGATTATGCACTGTACATCATGCGTGCCGTAGGAATCCCCGTAGCCAAGGATACTTATTTCCACGCTCCCGACCAATTGTACGGACATTGTTGGAACGCAGTGCTGGACACGACCGGAGTCATGCTCTCCTTTTTTAATGAAACGGCAGACCCGCAACGGGGCAAACAAGTCTTTTATACCAAGGGGAAAGTACACCGGTATGAGTACGCCATTCAATACGACCGTTTAAAATGGATGGCAAAAGGATTTCATGTGCCTTCTCCCCTGAATAACCTCCTGTTGAAAGATGTATCTTCCGACTATTTTCCGACCGGAGAGATAGAAGTGGATTGCAGTTATGTGCCTTCCTCCGCTTCCCGACCCGTATTTATGGCAGTATTCGCTCCATGGGGCTGGATACCGTCAGGAATCGGTGAATATAAAGACGGGGTTGCCCGTTTTCAGAACGTAGAAGCCGGTTTCTATTATGCCACACTTTATTACGATGAAAAGGGCAAAGCATATCCCGCAGGACCGGCATTCAAGCTAGATGCGGAAACAGGGCAAGTGCTTTTACTGCGTCCGGAAGGAGAGAATGAAACGATTGTTCTACGCCGGAAGTACCCTATGCCAAAACGGCGTTACGGCTTTCTGGAGCACATGAAAGGAGGACGTTTCGAAGCGGCTAACTATGCAGACTTCCGAGATGCCGTCCAACTCTATCGTATAGATACGGTTCCGGGTCCCAAGCTATACGATATTCATTTCCCAGATAGTCGCTTTCGCTATGCCCGCTATGTGTCAGACGAGGACAATACCGCTGATATTGCGGAACTCTATTGGATGGATGGAGACAAAACGCTGCAAGGCACGCTTATTCACTCCCAACCGGAGAAAGAAAGTCCGGAATTTCTTCCCGCCAACGTACAGGATGGAGATCGCCTGACTTATTTCAACAGCGCAGACACACCCGGCTGGATAGGTATGGATTTCGGTCAATCCGCAACCATCAACCGCCTTCGCTTCATGCCCCGCAATGATGACAATTATATCACACCCGGCCATTCTTACGAATTGTTCTATTGGGCAGCGGAAGGATGGAAATCATTGGGACGCAAAGTGGCGGACAGTGAACAACTGGTCTATGACAATGCGCCACGTCATGCTTTGTTTTGGCTAAGAGACTATACCGCCGGAAAAGAAGAACAAACATTTGTTTACTTCAACGGGAAACAATATTTCAATAAAAGAGAAATTATTTATTGAATACTCATTTACCGAATCTTAGAAACGGTTCGCCCGCTCCGCAAAAGCTGACATAAGTAACAAATTTATAACAATTTAAAATTAACAACCATGAACAAGAAAGTTTTGAGAGCAGCTTTGATGGCTGCTGTAGTAGCTGTAGCAGGCTACGGAGTGTATGCAAATCAGGAATCTGAAATTAAACTATCAGATGTGGCATTGGAAAATGTTGAAGCATTGGCGGGAAAGGAAGGCGATGACCATCTTTATAGAACGACTGATCGGATAGAAGTTCAACAAATAGATCCTGATACCGGAGAAATACGTACGATTATTACGATAGTGTGTGATGGCTATGGCCTTTTGGAATGCGCATAATAATTTATAGAAAAACGAAAGTCTGCAAAAATATTGAAGTATTCTTTGCAGACTTTCAATGAGGTTTCTTATTATATCTGCCATATTTTATGATACGTTTACGATTCATATTCTTAATCATTCCCTATGTCTGTTTGTTGAATTCTTGTCAACAAGTAAAACAGAAGGCAGCAAATGAAGAAGTTCGTACACTGGAGATGCCGTCTCAACGCCGGGATGCCTCCGACACGTTCAACGACTTCTTCAGATTCTCGCATTTGATACCGTTAGAGACAAACGATGATTGCCTGATTCGATTCATCTCGAAGATTGCTTTTTACAAAGAGCGTATTTATATTTTGGACGCTTTGGACAAAGGCCTCCTTGCCTTCAACATGCAAGGACAATTCGTCAGAGGGTACAAACACCTGGGACAAGGCCCTGAAGAATACGCTTCCCTGACCGATTTCAGTATTCAGAATGATACATTGTATTTGATAGACTGCGGACAGGGACGATTGGTAAGCTACACCTTGGATGACACGTTCATTTCGTCTGCTTCCATAGAAAAAACGGAAGCCGTCCATTTGTTTTCAAAGGACCGTTATGCGTCAAACAGAGGATTCGGACTGGCGGAGCAAAACAGCAATACGTCTCAAAGCTATGCCTTTTATGACAAAGGAAAAAGAACTGTGGAAGATGTGCCGTTCAACAAGTACCTGTTGGGACACCGATTCACGTATGGTTTTGGCAACAATTATTTTTATACGTATACCGATTCCGTATTCATTTCGTTCCCTTTGAACGACACTATCTATTGGGTAAACGCGCAATCTGGAGAACTGTCTCCCTACATTGCCATACAGACAGGCGAGGAAAGCATCGGTCTGGAGGACAGAGAAGCCCAAGTAAAGAAACTGAGCGAGACAGGCACCTCCATTTTTGCGCTTTACAAATGGAACAGTCACTTATTGTTTACCTATAAAAAAGGAAAAGAGTGGACGAACGTGCTCACGCACAACGATAACGTATTGTTCCATGGCCGGTTTGTCTGGGATGAAAATTATTTGCCCGTCCATACCGTCAGCTACGACACAGACAAAGAGCACAACCTGTTGCTGAGCATCATACAACCTTCCGAAATTAATTTTCAACGATATGCAGCGGAAAGCCCGGTTATCAAAGAGCTAAGTACAAAGATTACAGACGACAGTAATCCGATTCTTGTTTTTTATCAACCAGTGTTCTAAGTCATAAAGCATAGAAGAAATGAACTATATAAATTATGAATAGAAAGAACTTTTTAATCGGCTTGGCAGCCTTCGTCTTGCTCACCGCCTGCACCCCGCAGACACGCAAGGACGTAAACACTTACACGGACTTTCCGCAGACCGTGGAACTGAGAGCGGAAACGGTACCCATCGACACGGCTCTCTTCCGTTACGCCTTTCGTATCCGGACGCAGGGAGATACGGTAGTCATAATGGACTTGCACGGGGCGGACCACTTCTTCCACGCATTCCTGGGCGAAGGCTTGGACTATCTTTCGTCTTTCGGCAAGCGGGGCGAAGCACCTACGGAAGTCATCTCGGCGGAAAACATACGCCTGTATCCCGACGGGTGGTGGACGCTGGACAGCGGGAAAGGAAAGCTAAGTCGCCTCAACGCTTCCAACCGTTGGGTACAACCCGTAGAGGAAGTGGCCTTGGACGAAAAGAACATCTTGCGCCCGCTGGATTTTACACGGGACGAGAAAGGACGTTTCCTCATTCCGGACTATTCGGGCGAGGCACGTTTCTGCCTGGCGAATGACAAGGGGCAACTGCTCCAACGCTTTGGGAGCATCCCCACCACGAACGAGGAGGCCTTGCAAAACGCCCGTCCCGCCTTGGCGCAGGCTTGGCGCAGCTTCGTAGACTACAACCCCGCCAACGGCCTGCTCGTGGCCGCCACCCAGCTGGGCGAGGTGCTGGAGATATACAACCTGCGGGACAGCACGCACATCGTCTGCATGGGACCGAACGGAGAACCTCAGTTTCAAGTGTCGCAAGGCTACGGCATACCCACGGGCATCATGGGCTTTGGCGATGTGCAGGTGACGGACCGTGCCATCTATGCCGTGTTCAGCGGACGTACTTTTAAGGAACTGATGCAAAGCGCGCAGCAAGGCAAGGACTTGCCGGACGGGGGCCGGTACCTCTATGTGTTTAGCCTGCAAGGCAAGCCCCTGCTCCGCTATACGCTGGACCGCCACATCTCCGGCTTCCATGTAGAGGAGGAGAAAGGCGTCATCTGGGCTACGGACGTGAACCAAGACCAGCCGGTGTGCCGATTCCGAATAAAAGGCGGAGTTGGTGGGCTGTAAAAGTATCCAATAAGAAAGTGCCAAGTATCCTTGGATAGTTGACCATTTATCAAATAATACTTGGACAAGTAAGCAATAATAGGTAAATGGGAATTTAAACCACTGATGAACACGGATTAAACGAGATGAGCACAGATGTATCTGTCACCCTGAGCGTAGTCGAAGGGTCTCATGTAAAACTCATCTCTGCGCTACGTGAGATGTCTCGACAAGCTCGACATGACAGTGTAATCAGCTCTCCTCCTTCTGGAAGGAGGAGTACCCGCAGGGGGAGGTGGTAGGATAAATATGCCGCTTTAGCGACTCCTATTCTTCTTATTATATATATAAATAGGTTGAAGCATGCTTTACCTACCACCCCGCCCGGTGGGCACCCCTCCTTCCAGAAGGAGGGGAGTTGATTACTCAAATTCTTCATTCTTAATTCATCATTCTTCATTTAAAAGATAAATTATCATTTAATTATGTACACTTACTTAGCAAATAAAGGAGAATTGGAATTAGTGAAATTGGAAATCAGATAAAAATGAAAGCACTCAAGAAATTGCTTGTACTTGCCCTAGACATCGCCTTCTATGGCTGTCTGGCCATCCTGGCCTGGGTGTTCCTACAGGTGTTCGTGTTCACCTCGTTCAAGGTGCCGTCGGACTCCATGGAGCCGGCGTTGGTGCCGGGTGACAATATCTTGGTGGACAAGTGCAGCACGGGGGCACGGCTGTTCCATCTGCTGAAGGCGGCGAACAAGGAGGAGTTTACCATTCATCGGATACCCGGCTGGCGGGACTTCCGGCGGAATGATGTGCTGGTGTTCAACTTTCCGTATCCGGGACGGTGGGACTCGATAGCTTTCGACCTGATGCTGTACTACGTGAAGCGGTGTGTGGCAGTGCCGGGCGATACTTTAGAGATACGAGACGCGCACTTTCGGATACGGGGATGCCAAGAGACACCGGGCTGCATACAGGCACAGGACGAACTGCAACACATCCTGAAGGACGGACGGGCGGAGGACTTTGGCATCATGCCCCGTGCTTATCCCAACCGGGAAGAGGTTCCCTGGACCATCGGGGAATTCGGTCCGCTATACATTCCCAAGCAGGGAAGCGCCATCGGGATGGATTCGCTGAACGTGATGCTGTATCGCAACGCGATAGAATGGGAACAAGGAAAGAAGCTACAGATGCAAGGTGATACGGTGTGGCTGGGCGACAGTATCATCTCCCGCTACTGCTTCCGGAAGAATTATTACTTCGTAGCAGGTGACAAGGCGGTGAACTCACGGGACTCCCGCTACTTCGGCCTGCTGCCGGAGGAATACATTGTGGGACGTGCGGTACGGGTGTGGAAGTCGGTAGACCCGGTAAGCGGGGAATGGAGATGGGACAGGTTTATGAAGAAGATAGAATAAATGGGAATTTAGCGCGCGCAAGCGCGCTAAAGGAGTTAAGGAGTTAAAGGAGTTATCACTCCGCTTCGCTCCGTTAGGAGTTAAGCCAATACCTTCTTTGCGTATATGATAAGCCAACTATCGGCTTAACTACTTAACTTCTTAACTCCTTAACTCCTAAAAAATAAATTATCATTGAACAATGAGACATATAGGAACTTTGCTATTGCTTTTCGCCGTAACCTTGCCCTTAGGCATGGTAGGGGTTACTTCGGCAGACTTGCCGCCCGGAGAGACGGTGAGCCAATGGGTATGGTACGACCGGACTGCACCAATAACGACCGGTTGTATCGGCCTGGCCATCATATTATGCCGGAAAAAGCCGTTGCCTGCATTAGCGGACGTGCTGCAAGGCAGTCTGCTGATACTGGGCGGACTGGAAGCTGTGTGGGGACTGCGGCAAGTGTTTGGCTTTACGACTTCGGGACATTCGCTGTATGCGCTGACGGGGTCTTTCTTCAATCCCGGCCCCTATGCAGGCTACCTGGTCCTGGCATTACCGGTAAGTCTGCACAGTTACCTCACGACCAAGCGCAAGTGGATACGCAGACTCAGCGGAGGCATAGGATTGTTGATACTCTGCGTACTGCCCGCAAGCATGAGCCGTTCGGCTTGGATAGCAGGTGCAGTGGCCTGCCTGTGGGTATGGATAGCCAACGGAAAAGCGAAGCGTCTACACCATATTATATATAGCAGACTTTGGAAAGGAAGTCCATGGAGAAAGGCGGCAACGGCAGGAGCGGTGCTTTGTCTGGTGGCATTGGCAAGCGGTATGTTGTTCGTATTGAAACCAGACTCGGCACGAGGTCGCTTCTTCCTATGGCGGATGAGCGTACAGGCGGCTATGGAACGACCTTGGACCGGACACGGAAGCGGAAACTTTGCCGCCGCCTATGGAGAAGCCCAGGAAGCCTACTTTGCCACGGGTGACTATGAACCGTGGGAAGAGCGGGTGGCCGGCTGCCCGGAATATGCGTTTAATGAATACTTGCAATTGGCGGTGGAACACGGATGGCCGGCATTAGCGGGTCTGCTGGCAATCGTGCTTCTCTGTCTGTACCGGGGAACCAAGCTGAGGCGTCATGGTATCTGCGGTAGCCTCGTAGGGCTGATGGTGTTCGCGTTCTCATCTTATCCGTTACAAATTCCCGCCATCGCCATTACAGGAGCGGCACTGCTGGGAGCATCAGTCCTTAAAGGAAGCAAATGGGAATGGGGCATTGTAGGCATAGTAACGGGAATATACGGAGGAATCCGGTTGAACCATGACCGGAACATGGAGCAGGCTTGCCGGGAATGGGTGCAGGCACGGGTACTGTATCAGACAGGGGCTTACGCCGCTGCCGAGGAAGCCTATCGACCGCTGTATCCACTGCTGAAGGAACGGGGAAGCTTCCTTTTTGAATATGGGCATGGACTGCACCGGCAAGACAAGTACACAGAGGCGGACAGCCTGCTGCAACAAGCCGCCAGGCGAAGTAACGACCCTATGATACTGAACATTCTGGGTAAGAACGCCCAGCTGCAAGGAGACTGCGCCCGGGCAGAAGAATGGCTATGGCGAGCGGTACACCGGTTACCGGGCCGCATCTATCCCTATTATCTGCTGGCCAAACTCTATGCCAGCCCGGATTGCCGGGAATGGGACAAGTTTGAAGAGATGTACCGGACAGTGTTGACCAAAGAACCGAAGGTGATGTCTACAGCCATACGGGAAATGAGAGAAGATTTAGAAAAAATAGATAGAGAAAGGTGAGGATAAAAGAAATAATTCTATATTTGTAGCGGATTATAAACGATTTACGAAAAGATAAGAATCTGATAAACATGAAAAGGACTGATAAACAGACAGGAAACAAATACACATGGGCATTGCTCTTGTTATTGGCCTCCTGCTCAGGAGGAAACAGCGACAAGCCGGCGGAAGAAGAGCAAGGCATCGCCACTGCATTGCCCGAACAGACGAGTACGGTAACCGTCATGGAACTGAAACGCAGAAGCTTCGACCACGAATTGGTGAGCAACGGCAAAGTGGAAGCCAAACAATATGCCGACCTCAGTTTCCGGGTTACATCGGAACCGGTGGCACAAGTGTATGTGAAGAACGGCGACCGGGTAAGTAAAGGGCAAAAGATAGCGGAACTGGCACTCTTTACCCTGGATAACCAATTGCAACAGGCGCAGACCAGTCTGGCGCAAGCCGAACTGGAGATGCAGGATGTACTGATAGGACAAGGTTATGCGCCAGACCGCATGCAGGACGTACCAGCCAGCATACGGGAGTTGGCCGAGACACGAAGCGGATACGCACAGAGTCAAGCCAACTATGAACTGGCCCGCTACGAGAGGGAACAAGCGACCCTGACCGCCCCCTTTGACGGAGTAGTAGCCAACCTGACGGGCAAACGCTTTAACAAGCCCGATGCCTCGCAACCTTTCTGCCGGGTAATAGGAACCGGTAATATGGAGGTGGCGTTCACGGTACTGGAAAGCGAACTGCCGCTGATAAACGAAGGAGACCGGGTAGAAGTGACGCCCTATGCCGCTACGCTAACGCCCTGCAAGGGACGCATTGCGGAAATCAATCCGCTGGTGGATGAGAACGGCATGGTAAAGGTAAAAGCTACCGTGGAAGGTGCAAGCCGGCTGTTTGACGGCATGAACGTTCGGGTAAGCGTAAAACGTTCCGTACCCAATCAGCTGGTGATACCTAAGACTGCGGTAGTGCTACGCTCGGGCAAGCAAGTAGTGTTCACGCTGAAAGACAACAAGGCGATGTGGAACTACGTGCAGACCGGACTGGAAAACATGACGGAATACACCGTAACGGGTGACGGCATGGAGGAAGGGGCGCAAATCATAGTGACGGGCAACGTCAATCTGGCACATGAGGCTCCGGTAGTGGTGAGAGAAGGAAAATGATAATTTAATGTGCTAATATGCTAATGTGCCAATGTGCTAATTGGGCTGCGCTGTGTTTGCGTTGGCGTGTTCTCATGCTGCAGGGCATTAGCACATTGGCATATTAGCACATTGACACATTGCGGGCTCCGCCCGCTAAATTCCCATTTACAAAACAATATGGTAAAATTCTTGATACAACGACCGATAGCGGTGCTGATGGCATTCACAGCCTGCTTCATCATCGGACTGGTGACCTACTTCTCGTTGCCGGTATCGCTGTTGCCAGACATTGACATCCCACAGATTACCATACAGGTAACCGGCGAGAATGCTTCCGCACGCGAACTGGAGAACACCATGGTGGCACCTGTGCGGAGACAACTGATGCAAGTATCCGGACTGAGCGAACTGACCAGCGAGACACGGGACGGCACAGGCGTCATCCGCTTAGGATTCGAATTTGGCACCGATACGGATTTGGCATTCATTGAGGTGAACGAGAAGATTGACGCCGCCATGAACAATCTGCCCAAAGACGCCGTGCGTCCCAAAGCCATCAAGGCTAGCGCAACGGACATTCCCGTGTTCTACCTGAACATGACACTGAAAGAAGACGTTCCCTACCACGAAACCAACGAGCAGGCGTTTCTGAACCTCTGCGAATTGGCGGAGAATGTAGTGAAACGCCGCATCGAGCAACTGCCTCAAGTGGCCATGGCAGACATGACCGGTGTGCCAGGCAGTCTATTACGCATCGTGCCCGATGTGAACAAGATGGAAGGAATGGGCATGGGCATTGAAGAGCTGGAAAATGTGCTCGCCAATAATAACGCAGAACCGGGCAGTATGCTGGTGCGCGACGGATACTACGAATACAACATACGCATTGCCTCGCTGCTGCGCACACCGGAAGATGTGGAAAACATCTACTTCAACCATGACGGACGCATCATGCAGCTGAAAGACATCTGTTCCGTGCAACTAGTTACTCAAAACGAAATGGGTCGCTCACTGGCCGATGGCAAACGGGCCGTCACCCTGGCCATTATCAAACAGAGCGAGGAAAACATGGACAACCTGAAGCAAGAGTTAAAGAAGACGACCGACTATTTCACTCGGATTTATCCGGACATCACATTCAGCATCAGCCGCAACCAGACTGAATTGCTGGACTACAGCATCTCCAACCTGCAACAAAATTTTACGCTGGGTTTCCTCTTTATCTTCATTGTGGCGGTATTCTTCATCGGTGATGTCCGTTCACCGTTGGTTATAGGCATCACAATGATTGTCTCCGTGGTCATTACCTTCTTCTGCTTCTACCTCTGCAAGGTGTCGCTGAACATCATTTCACTATCGGGACTGATATTGGCGGTGGGTATGATGATAGACAACGCCATTATTGTGACGGAAAACGTATCGCAATACCGGGACCGAGGCTATTCGCTGAAAAGAGCCGCCGCAGCCGGTACTACGGAGATGATAACGCCCATGCTCAGTTCCTCCCTTACAACAATCGCCGTGTTCGTACCATTGGTCTTCATGAGCGGCATTGCCGGTGCCATCTTCATGGACGAAGCATTCTCCATTACCTCCGGACTGACTGTTTCCTATTTCACGGGCATCATGCTGCTGCCGGTACTATACATCCTATTCTTCCGCATAGGATTAAGAAAGCACAACTGGTTTACCGCCAGCTTTAAAAACCTGCTGAAAAATGAATGGCTGACCCGGTTCTATGACACAGGCATTGATTGGGCATTCTCCCACAAACGCTTCACCTTGCTGTTTGCTTTGTTCTCACTGCCATTGTGCGTATTCATGTTTTGGCTGATAGACAAAGAACGTATGCCGCACATCGACCAGAACGAACTAGTGATGAACGTGGAATGGAACGAAAATATTCATGTGGACGAAAACAACCGACGTGTGAACAACCTGCTTCGCAAAGCGGACACGTTGGCACAGGAACATACGGCCTATATCGGCGTGCAGGATTTTGTGCTCGGCACAGACCATGAGCTTTCCACCGGTGAAGCAGAATTATACTTCAAAACACCCCATCCGGCAGACATTGCCCCACTACAGAAAATGCTGGAACAGGAAGTACGAAGCGTTTATCCGGAAGCTTCCGTCACATTCGCTCCTCCTGTCAACATATTCGAGAAACTGTTTGTAACGGGAGAAGCCGATGTGGTGGCACAACTGCACGCCACCGACAAAAGCGTCACACCGGAAACCGCCGAACTGCGCAAGCTGGAAGAAAACATTGCCAAAGTCACCGGACATACCCTTGACGGAACAGCATTCCGGAATCAATTGAATCTGGTGATCGACCGCAACAAACTATTAGTGTACAACGTCAGCTATGATGAAGTGGTCCGCGTACTACGCACCGCCTTTAAAGACAACCAAGTATCCACCCTCCGCTCCTACCAGCAATATGTGCCCATAGGCATAGCGGGAAGGGAAATGACCGTAAACAGCGTATTGGAAGAGACCTTGGTGAAAGCGCAAAACGATGCCGACAATCAGGAACAGGCCTTTATTCCGCTACGCGAACTGGTAAAGATTGTACCTGATGAGGACTTAAAAGAAATCACCGCCAACCGCAATGGAGAATACATCCCCATCCGTTTTTATAACGTAAAAGACGCGCCACAACTAATGGAACAAGTAAGGGAAGTGGTAGACGAGAACAAACATTGGGATGTCAGTTTCTCCGGCAGTTACTTCTCCAACCGGAAGATGATTGGCGAACTGACGGTAATTCTTTTTATCTCCATCCTACTGATGTATTTTATTCTGTGCGCCCAGTTCGAGAGTTTTCTCCAACCTCTGATTGTACTTGCGGAAATTCCTATAGACATTGCTTTCGGCATGGTACTGCTATGGGCGTTGGGGCATTCCCTGAACCTAATGTCTGCCATTGGCCTCATCGTCTCCTGCGGTATTGTCGTTAACGACTCCATCCTAAAACTGGACGGCATCAACGAACTGCGCCGCGAAGGAATGCCCCTAATGGAAGCTATCCACACGGCAGGACACCGACGCCTGCGCGCCATCATCATGACCACACTCACCACAGTGTTTGCCATGGTACCACTGCTTTTCACTTCTGACATGGGCTCGGAACTGCAACGTCCGCTCTCCATCGCCATGATAGGAACCATGATGGTGGGACTGGTCGTAAGTTTATTTGTAATACCTTTAATTTATTGGCTTATTTACCGAAAACATGAAACTCCGAATCGTTAATATCTGCATCCTGCTGGCATTGTGTGCAACCGGTCTACAGGCACAACGTTCGTTGCGCCTCAGCCTTCAGCACACCATCCGCATGGCCAATGACAGCTCGCTGTCGGCATTCCGCTATCAGAACATGTATTTGTCCGGCTATTGGGAATACCGTTCCTACAAAGCCGCACGTCTGCCGAGCCTGACCCTCAACATCACACCGGCGCAATACTACCGCTACATCACCCAACGTTATGACTCCGAACAAGACCTGGACGTGTATCGTGAACAACAGATGTACAGTGCCAACGCCGGACTGAGCATCGAACAGAACTTCGACCTATTAGGCGGTACATTCTATATAGATACCGAACTGGACTACATGCGCAACTTCGGCGCCACCAAGTCCACGCAGTTCTCCACTGTACCGTTCCGCATTGGCTATTCCCAAAACCTGTTGGGTTACAACGCCTTTAGGTGGGACCGGAAAATAGAACCCTTGAAGTACGAAAAAGTGAAGCGGCAGTTTATCTATAATACGGAAGAGGTGTCCGAGGAAGCCGTGAACTACTTCTTCAGTCTGGCCATGGCACAAGCTGAATACCAACTTGCAGCAGACAACGTGACAACCACCGATACATTGTACGCCATCGGGCAGCAACGACAAAAGATAGCCTCCATCTCACAAGCCGACCTGCTGACACTGAAACTCGACAAAGTGAACGCCAGGAACACACTACGCAACGCGGAAATAAGTTTGAAGCGTGCCATGTCGGCACTTGCCACTTTCCTGAACCTGGACAAGAACACTCGCATTGAGCTAGACTTACCTTCACGACCACGAGCCATCACTGTTTCGGCAGACGAAGCATTGGCATTGGCCAAAGAGAATAACCCGACTTATTTGGAACAACGCCAAAATGTATTAGAAGCGGAGCAGAACGTGGACAAGACCCGGAAAGAATCGATGTTCAACGCCAGTTTCAATGCCAGTGTAGGCTTCAACCAAGTGGCAAACAACTTAGGCGCCGCCTACAAAAATCTGTTGCAACAGGACTTGGTGTCTTTCTCCGTCTCTATCCCGTTGGTGGATTGGGGCGTGCGCAAAGGTAAATACAACATGGCAAAGAACAACCTGAATGTTGTAAAGATAGCTGCCCGTCAGGAAGAAATCACCTTAGAAGAGGATGTACTCATGACGGTGAGCGACTTCAATGTGCAGCAAGAACTGATAGCCAGCGCGGAAGAAGCTTTAGACCTTGCCGAGCTGGCTTACGATGAGACGCGGAAACGCTTCATCATCGGCAAAGCAGACATCAGTAGTCTGACCTTGGCACTGAACCGCCAGCAGGAAGCACAGAAGAATTACATCACTGCCCTGCAAAACTACTGGCTGAGTTACTATAAGATAAGGAAGCTGACGCTGTATGACTTCGATTCCGGCTTCTCGCTTTCCGAACGCTTTGACTTTAATACGTATTTGTAAAAGAAATGGAAATTTATTTTTAGGCACGGATTACACGGATTACACAGAGATTTTAGTTTTTTGCTATGTCTCTGTCACCCCGAGCGTAGTCGAGGGGTCTCACACCATGCTTTCCCATGCGCTACGTGAGATGTCTCGACAAGCTCGACATGACAAGGATACCTTGAGTAAATCCGTGACCAATCCGTGTAATCCGTGCCTAAAAACAACCCGATAAATTATCATTTATGACCTATAAAGATACCTCACGACCCAAGATGTGGTCATCCTTCACACTGATTGTGACCTTTGTCTGCCTGTCACTCATCGGGCTGGCATTGGCCTCGTTGCTGCCTGTCAAGCTGTCACCATCGAGCACTATGCCCGGATTGACTGTCTCATTCAACATGCCGGGCAATTCAGCACGGGTTATCGAATCCGAAGTAACCAGCAAGTTGGAAGGTATGCTCTCGCGAGTCAATGGCATCAAGAACATCAGTTCCACTTCGGATAACGGCTACGGCAGCCTCCGCATCGAATTGGACAAACATGCCGACATGGACGCCACACGCTTTGAGGTTTCTACACTAATAAGACAGCTGTGGTCGCAACTGCCCAATGGAGTGAGTTATCCATCTATCTCTACCCAACGATCGGACGAAGGAGCATCCCGTCCTTTCATGACTTTCACCCTCAATGCTCCCGCCTCCCCCATTCTCATTCAGCAATATGGTGAAGAAAAGATAAAACCTCTGCTCGCAGCTTTGAAAGGCATCTATAAAGTGGAGCTAAGCGGAGCCACCCCGATGGAATGGCGCATCACGTATGACAATGCCCGCCTGACAGCCTTGGGCATCAGTGTGTCCGACCTGCAAACAGCCATTAATGAATACTACAGCAAAGAGTTTTTGGGCATCTGCGAATTTGACTCCGCCAACAAACGGGAATGGATAAGAGTCATCCGCTCCACGGCAAACGCCGAATACGCTTTCACTCCGGCAAAGATATTTATCCCCACCAATGAAGGCAGCAGCATCCCTCTTGACAAGATAGTCAGCGTGACACGCATGGAGGAAGAGCCGACTTCATACTACCGCATCAACGGACTGAACTCCGTCTACCTCTCCATTACAGCAACGGAAACGGCCAACCAGCTGACACTGGCTGAATCTGTAAGAAACGTCATGGATGAAGTACGCCAAACAATGCCCGACAACTACGAAATACACACCGCTTACGATGCAACCGAATACATCAGCCAAGAATTAGATACCATTTATTTCCGCACCGCACTGACCGTGCTCATCCTCCTGCTGTTCGTAGCCGTTATTACCCGCAACCTACGCTACCTGTTCCTTATCGTAAGCGGACTGAGCGTGAACATTGCCGTAGCCTTTATACTCTATTACATATTCGACCTGGAGATACAACTCTACTCGCTGGCAGGCATCACCATCTCGCTGAACCTGGTCATAGACAACATCATCGTCATGACCGACCACATCCTGCGCCGACACAATCTGAAAGCCTTCATGTCCATATTGGCCGCCACACTGACCACCATGGGTGCCCTGGTCATCATTTTCTTCTTAGACGAAAAGATACGGTTGAACCTACAGGACTTCGCGGCGGTGGTCATTATCAACTTAGGCATATCCATCCTGGTGGCCCTGTTCTTCGTCCCCCCCATGATAGAAAAAATAGGATTACGCCGCGGCAAGCCGAAGCATCCACGCTTATGGGTCAAACGGGGAGCGGTGTATTTCACCCGTTTCTACCGTGGCCTGATTCTTCAGTTATGCCGTTACCGGGTAGCGGCCTGCATTATATTGCTGCTTGCCTTCGGATTACCCGTATTCCTGTTGCCGGAACGAATAGAGAAGGCAGAAGAAAAAGGCCGATGGGCAGAGTGGTACAATCAAGTATTCGACAATGTCACGTACAAAGAACAAGTGAAACCCGTTGTGGACAAAGCATTAGGAGGAACATTGCGCCTGTTCGTGGAGAAAGTATATAACGGAAGTTATTTCAACCGTGACGAGAATGAAGTGGTGCTATACGTCAACGCTACCCTCCCCAACGGCAGCACCTTGGAGCAGATGAACACATTGGTGAAACGGATGGAAACCTATCTGACCGAATTCAAGGAGATACGTCAGTTCCAAACATCCATTTACAACGCGCGCCGGGCCGCCATTCAGATATACTTCAAAGACGAATACAGCCATACGGGTTTTCCCTATACGCTGAAAGCCAACATCATCAGCAAAGCACTTACATTAGGCGGAGGAAGCTGGAGCGTGTACGGCTTGCAGGACCAAGGTTTCAGCAACGATGTGCGCGAGTCGGCCGGAAGTTTCCGTGTCAAAATGTACGGCTACAACTATGACGAACTGAGTCACTGGGCAGAGGAAATGAAGGAACGCCTGCTCACCCACCGCCGCATCAAGGAAGTGACAATAGACTCCGAATTCTCCTGGTGGAAAGACGATTATAGCGAATTCTTCCTGAACTTCGACAAACGCCGTATGGCCGAAGAAGGGTTGACCGCTTATCAATTGTTTGCCGCCTTGCGTCCCGTATTCATGCACAATCAGGCAATAGGGAGCATCGTCTATGAAAACAACCTGGAATACCTGCGCCTGAACTCTGTGCAAAGCAACAACTACGATGTTTGGGCACTGATGGAAACGCCCTTCAGCATCAGCGGGAAAACATACAAGTTGTCCGACTTTGCCACGTTGGCCAAGGAGCAAGCCCCCAAGAAGATAGCCAAGGAAAACCAACAATATCGGCTATGCCTGCAATACGAATACATCGGCTCCTCGGAGCAAGGAAGGAAACTGCTGAAGAAAGACATTGAGGAAATGAGCGAATTGTTACCCATGGGCTATACGGTGGAGAGCGATGACAACTATTGGAGTTGGGGGAAAGAAGACAACAAGCAATACCTACTGCTGCTGATCGTCATTTCCATCATCTTCTTCATCTCCGCCATCCTGTTTGACTCGTTGAAACAGCCCTTGGCCATCATCTTTGTCATCCCGATATCCTACATCGGCGTCTTCCTCACGTTCTACCTCTTCGGACTGAACTTCGATCAAGGCGGCTTCGCGTCGTTCGTCCTGTTGTGCGGCATCACGGTGAATGCCAGCATCTACATCCTGAACGAATACAACGCCATCCGCAGGGCATTCCCCAAACTCACGCCACTACGCGCCTACACCAAAGCATGGAATGTGAAAATCATCCCCATCTTCCTGACCGTAGTCTCCACTATCCTGGGCTTCATCCCCTTCTTGATAGGCGAAAAGACCTCTTTCTGGTTCCCGTTGGCGGCAGGCACCATCGGCGGACTGGCCATGTCCGTCGTAGGTATCTTCTTCTACCTGCCCGTCTTTTGTGCGGGGCGCGTGTTCGGGAGGCGGAAGCAAGTCCGGTGACGCTCTTTCTCTTTAAATGATAAACATCGGCGTATCAAACGCGAAACATTGCCCCTCTCTATGCGGAGCTTTGCTCCCTTCTATGCGAAACATTGCCCTTTCCCATGGAAGAGAAAGGATGATTTATGACTTTTTGCTCCTTGAAAATGAATTTTTAACAATATTAGTTTGCCCTTAAAAAAGTTTTCTTTAACTTTGTGTTATTAAATCTAAATAGAAACAGGGTTAGGGATTAATATAAACGAAAATAGGAAATAAATATTTGTAGTATTAATCATTTTAATAAGGTGAGAATATGAAAAAGTTCTTAATGTTGCTGGCTGTATCCAGCATGTCTCTGGGTGCCATGGCACAGACAGAGACCGAGGCCGCAGAAAAGGTACAGTACGATGAGAAAGCGGTGGTGACGAATGGATTTTGGGATAACTGGTTTATCTCCGGTGGTGTCGGTGCAAGCGTGCTGATGGGCGACTTTGATAAAAAAGCCGACTTTGGCAAGCGTATCAGCCCGACTATCAATATCGCTGTGGGCAAGTGGTTCACTCCCGGTTTGGGACTCCGTTTGCAATATAGCGGTCTGCAAGCCAAAGGCGCCGTTCCCGGTGATAATGGCATGAACTATGCCGATGGTCTTGCATCAGCAGCTCAACTAGGCGGAGCTTACTATAAGCAGAAATTCAACTATATGAATCTGCATGCTGACGCAATGTTTAACTTGATGGCATTGTTTGGCGGTTACAACCCCGACCGTGTGTACGAATTGATTCCTTATGCAGGTTTCGGTTTTACCCACAGTTACAGCACTCCTCACCGTCATAGCATGTCGGTAAACGGAGGTTTGATTAACCGCTTCCGTGTATCCGATGCATTTGACATCAACTTGGAGCTGAGCATTGCCGGATTTGAAGACAAGTTCGATGCCGGTATCGGTGGGAAAGGCTATGATGGCGTCGTAAGCGCAACCGTAGGCGTTACTTATCGCTTCGCCAAGAGAGGCTTCGACAAACCGAAACCTCAGCTGATTTCAGAGTCTGAACTGGCTTTGATGCGTGACAAGATGAACGATCTGGCTGCTGAGAACAAACGTCTGGCCCGCGAATTGCAAGACTGCAAGATGGCTGAACCTAAGGTTCGTGAAGTAGAAGTTGACCGTCCGGATGTTACGCCGCGTACCGTATTCTTCACAATCGAATCTGCAAAGGTATCTAAGCGCGAAGCTATGAACCTGTCTTACTTGGCAGAGACCATGAAGAAGTATCCTGACACGAAGTATGTAGTTAATGGTTATGCAGACTCCGCTACTGGTACGGCAGAGTACAACCAAAAGCTGGCTCAGAAACGTGCAGAAGCCGTTATCAAGGTATTGGTTGACAAATACGGCATTGAATCCGACCGTCTTTCTGTTGGTAAGACTGAAGGTGTAGACACATTTGGTGAACCGATCCTGAACCGTGTTGTATTGGTAGAAGCTCAATAAAAAGTTTATTAATCTCTAGACTAGTTTAATCCCCTTCCCGATTATCAAACACATCGGGAAGGGGATTTTTTATATCCCTCACATGTTTGAATGAATCCCCTGCCCCTCTCGCCGGGAGACCATAGCCTGATAAAATAAAAGCGAAGACTGAATTGCTTCAATCTTCGCCTTGCGTGTCGGAATGAGGCGACTCGAACGCCCGACCCCTACGTCCCGAACGTAGTGCGCTACCAACTGCGCTACATTCCGATACCTTATTAAAAAAAAGTGGTGTCACCAGGAATCGAACCGGGGACACAAGGATTTTCAGTCCTTTGCTCTACCAACTGAGCTATGACACCATTGCTTTGGGATTGCGGGTGCAAAGGTAACGCTTTTTTTGGATACTGCAAACCTTTCCACTAGAAAAATGAATAAAAAAGACGCCTTTCTACTAGAAAAGCGTCTTTTTTATTCATTCTATCCTTCCTATCAATCGATATTCGGATTAATGCTGTGCCATTGGTCAACAGGAGGAAGCACGCCCATGGCGATAACTTCGTCACGCAACGAGCAGAGGTGACCGTAGCTCTTCTTCAGGTCTTCCATTTCTTCGGGAGTGCCTACAACCTCTTCGTAAGCGCAACCATTCTTCGTAATGGTTACTTCCATAGCCATCATGATATGGTCGAAGCCCTTAAATGAGCAATAACGACCTGCAGGCCAATTGAACGGTTTGCCACCCATAGCTGCAGCAATCATCTCAATGGAAACGTATGCTGGGCTTTGGAAAGAAGAGCGACCACGCAAAGCGATGATGTTAGAACCACCTTTGATTACCTTCTGCTGAATTTCAGCCCATTGTTCCTTAGTCAACTCAGGAGTACCGATGATGTCGGTCAGAGGCTTACCGTCTACAGTTGCGGTAGAAGCGAATACAGCCATTTGTTCGCCGTGTCCGCCATAAGTGCGGCAGTTCTGAATCTTATCGGGGCTCATGTGGAAGTGCTTAGCCAGCTCGCTGCGCAGACGAGTGCTGTCCAAACCGGCAAGCGTCGTCACTTGAGAAGGCTTCAAACCTGAGTACAGCAATGTAATCAAACCAGTGATGTCAGCGGGGTTGAAGATAACGACCACGTGCTTTACATCGGGGCAATATGCCTTCAGATTCTTACCGAATTCTTCAGCAATGGCTGCATTACCTTTCAGCAAATCTTCACGGGTCATGCCGGCCTTGCGGGCAGCGCCACCCGAAGATACTACATACTTAGCACCGGTCAAGGCTTCCTTAATATCAGAAGTGAAAGTCAGGTTTACTCCTTCGAAGCCACAGTGGAAGATTTCTTCAGCCACACCTTCCAAGCCTTGTGCGTACGGGTCGTACAGGCAGATGTTGGGAGTCAGGTGCATCATGATGGCTGTCTGAGCCATGTTGGAACCAATCATACCGGCTGCGCCGACGATGGTCAATTTTTCATTTGTAAGAAATTCCATAATCTTATCTATTTAAAGGTGAATAAAACGTCTTTCCTTGGTTTCGCTCCGCAAAGATAACGTTTTTCTCCGACATTTGTTCATATAAAAAGTTATCTTTTAGATTGAAATGTTATTGCGATTCCTTACCTTTGCCGAAAATGTGTTGTTATGGAGATAAACTTAGGCAAATTCAATACGTTGCGAGTAGTAAAAGAGGTGGATTTCGGCATGTACCTCGATGGAGGAATGGAAGGGGAGATTCTGCTTCCCAAACGATATGTACCAAAGGGCTGTAAGCCGGGAGACGAGTTACGGGTGTTCATTTATTTAGACCAGGAAGAACGGCTGATAGCCACTACGCAAACGCCATTGGCTCAGGTGGGCGAGTTTGCCTGCTTAGAAGTGGCATGGGTCAACCAATACGGGGCGTTCCTGAACTGGGGGCTGATGAAAGACCTCTTCGTACCGTTCCGTGAGCAAAAGGCCCGCATGGAAGTAGGACGGAAATACATCGTACACGTACACCTCGATGAGGAGAGTTACCGCATTGCGGCCTCGGCCAAGGTGGAGCATTACTTGTCGCAGGAAAAGCCGGCTTACGAACCGGGGCAGGAGGTGGATGCGCTTATCTGGCAGAAGACGGACTTGGGATACAAGGTAATTATAGACAACCGTTATGCCGGACTGCTGTACGAAAGTGAGATATTCCAGCAGCTTTATATGGGCATGAAGGTTAAGGCATACATCAAGCAGGTACGCGAAGACGGTAAGATAGACCTCACCCTACAGAAGCTGGGACAGGCCAAGGTAGAAGATTTCTCCTCTACCCTGTTGGAATACATACGCCGCAACGGAGGACGCACCCATCTGAACGACAAGAGTCCGGCCGATGAGATATATGCCTTGTTCGGCGTCAGCAAGAAGACATTCAAGAAAGCCGTGGGAGACTTGTACAAGAAACGGCTGGTGACACTACAGGAGGATGGCATCCGGCTGACGTGACACCTTACAAAGAAGGCGCGGTATTCCCGCGCCTTCTTGTGTCTGAATACTTCCATTACTCTATCGGTACTCCCTTGTAGAAATCCAATATCTTGGTGCGGAACAGATATTCATATTTAGCCTGAAGCTCATCGCTTTGGGCTTTCATTAAGTTCTGCTTGGCCTCGTTATATTCTACAGCGTTGGCCTTCCCGTTCTCAAACTTCTCGCTCATCAGGTCGAAGGACTCCCGGCTGGCAAGGGCGGCGGCATGGCTGCTGGTGTACTTGCTCTCCGATGCCACAGCGTTGTACCATGCCTGCTGTATTTCCTTATACAAGGCTTTCTTGGCGTTGTCTAATTGCAGGGCGTAGTTGTCACGTTGCAGACGGGCGGTGCGTACCCGGTTGCGGGTGCTGAGGCGGTTGAACAACGGTACGCTGAGGCTGACACCGATGTACTTGTTGAAGTTATCCCCCATCTGCTGGCGGAAGTTGCGGTTGATGGTGCTGTAGTAGCTGGTACCCAAGCTGCCGTTCAGACTAAGCTGCGGATAATAACCGCTTTGCGCAATGCGGATGCTGTGTTTGCTTCCTTCCAACCGATATTGCGCGGCACGGATAACGGCCTTCTGCCCCAACGCCTGCTGGTAGATGTCATCGGGCGGCGTAAGGACGGAGGGTTGAAAGGCAGTTGCCGGAGTCTCCAGCGTGAAGCCTTCCGGAGAGGGCAGTTCGATGAGCTGGGCAAGGTCGAGCAAGGACAGGCGGTAGTCGTTACGTGTCTGTACCACGGTCATGTCATCCTGCGCCACCCGGGATTTGGCATCGGCCACTTCGGCGGTGGAAGCCTTCCCCACAGCGGCCAGTCGGGCGATGCGGTTCAACTGCGCTTTGCTCAATTCGGCCTGGCCAAGGGCTACTTCGTGCAATTCCTGATTGAAGAGCACTTGCAGGTAGGCGGAGGCGATATTGATGCTGATGTCCTCCTTCGCCTTGTCGAGGTCGGCGGTGGCGGCTTTCAGGTTGAGCTTGGCAAGGGCATACTGGTTGGGCAGTTCCAAGCCGGTAAACAGCGGAATGCTGGTGCTGAGCGACATGTTGGTGCCGTTGCTGCTGGTGTTGACGTAGACGGTGCTGTAGTCGCCGGTAGCCTCATCGGGTACGGCGGTCTGTGTACGTCCCCAGTTCCAACTTTGATTGGCACTGCCGTTCAGGTTGGGCAGGCGTGCCCACTTGGCGGTGTTTACCTCTACGGCACTCTGTTCAGCCTGATTGGCGGCCTGACGGATGTCGATGTTATGTTCGATAGCGTAGTCGATGCAGCGGCGCAGCGACCAAGTCTCCTGGGCGAATGACACACTGCCACAGCCCAATGCGAGACTTATAAATAAAAAAGATAATTGCTTCATATATATAAATGATAATTTATCGGGTTGTTTTTAGGCACGGATTTCACGGATTAGACAGATTTCCTTAAACGAATGGTGTTTGTCATGTCGAGCTTGTCGAGACATCTCATGTTATACTGAGTATGTGCTACGTGAGACCCCTCGACTACGCTCGGGGTGACAGGGCAAGCCCTTTAAAGAATCCATGTAATCCGTGTAATCCGTGCCTAAGACTAAATTCCCATCTCATTGTTTCTCCGCTCCTCTCACCTTGTCTTGTTGCGTAATGCCACTCAGCACCGCAATGCGGATGCCATCACTCAGACCCACTTGGATGGGCGTGCGGCGGAATGTCTGATGGGGTACACTGTCCGTCAGGACGTAGACAAAGGTGCTGTCGCCTTCGAACTCCACGCAACCTTCGGGGATGGCGAGTGTCTGGCGGGCACGCTCCAACACGATTTCGGCATTGGCGGAGTAGCCCGAACGGATGACCACGCTGTCCGGCGCGTCCACAGCGGCCTTTATCTCAAACTGGTTGGCTCCGTTGTCCTCTGTCGCCTTGGGAGAGATATACTCTAAGGTGGCATCAAAGCTCAGGTTCTGCAAGGCGCCGATGGTGAGTTTGACGGGCATGCCTTCGTGTACACGACCTACTTCGGTCTCGTCGATGTTGCCACGGAAGATAAGGTCATTCATGTCCGCCACGGAAGCGATGGTCGTTCCATCGTTCATCGTATTGGCCATAATGACGGAGTTACCCACTTTGACGGGCACGTCCAATATCAGTCCGTCGATGGTGCTGCGGATGAGGGTGCTGCTGATGTCGGCACTGCTCTTGGTGATGCCGTCACGCACAATCTCCAGGTTATCCCGTGCCGCCTGCAGTTCCTCCCGCTGCTGCTTCAGGTTGACCTCGCTCTTTTCATACTCCTCGGCGCTGATGAGTCGGTCCTTATAGAGTTGCTCCACCCGGCCGAAGTCCGTCTCCGCCTGCCTTACGTTGATTTCCGCCAGGCGCACACGGCTCTCTGCAGAGTTCAGCGTGCCCAGTTCGGGGATGACCTTCACCTTGGCAATGACTTCATTCTTCTTTACCTGCTGGCCCGCCTCCTTATAGAGCACGTCGATGATGCCGGATATTTGCGGCTTGATTTCTACCTCGTCACGGGGTTCTACCTTGCCCGTGGCCACGGTGGTCTTTTCCAAGTCCGCCACTTCGGGGCTGACTATCTCGTAGACCACCTCCTCCGGCTGCGACTTCTGCCACAGGAATACGAAGGTCCATACGAACACCAGTCCCACTATCGTGAGCCCTGCAATCTTAAAAACTTTCCTTGTCTTCATCTTATTAGTCGATTTTAATTTATGATTCCCGATTAGTAATAATTCTTTATCTTGTGATTCGTGCGAGACTTTCCCGGCGTTCGAGGGTACCTCACCCGCCGTATGAGCCTACCTCACCCGCCGGGTGAGACCCCCTTACACGGCGGGTGAGGCTGTCTTTTACGACACATCTGATTATCAATCTCTTATGAAAGCGTCTATTATATCCATATATCTTTACATTTCTAACATCGTTACTCATCCCTTATCGCCTCTATCGGCTTGACCGCCATCGCCCTGTAGGCGGGTGCCAGTCCGGCAAGCAGCCCCATACCGATGAGCAACAGGCAGGTGCCTATCGCCATACCAAAGCTGACTTGATAGTGTACCTCAATGACGCCCGAAGGGTTGGCTGCGTTCTCTACCAGTTGCAGGACGCCTACGGCAAACGAGATGCCTGCCATGCCCGCTACGGTGGTCAGCACCATACTCTCGCTTAATATCTGCTGCAAGATGTCCCTTGGACGGGCACCGATGGCACGGCGGATGCCTATCTCCGTGGTCCGCTCGCGCACGGTGACCATCATGATGTTGCTCACGCCGATGGCTCCCGCCAAGAGTGTACCCAATCCTACGAGCCAAGCCAGCAGGCGCACGCCGGTCAGCAGGTTATCCATCATGGCGAACATCACTTCGAGGTTGAGCAACATCACGGCCTGGTCGTCCGTAGGACTAATGTAGTGGGCTTGACGCAACACGTCCTTCACCCGTGGCTCCACGTCCTTCACCTTCACCCCGGGCCGCATGGTGAAGCAGATGACTTCTAGCTTGTCGCCCAGGTTGTACATCTTCTGCATGGTAGTGAAGGGCAGCACGACGCTTTCCGATGCCTGCCCCTGTATGTTGACATTGCCTTCGGAAGAGCACATACCCACGACTCGATAGTAGACGCTGTCCACCTGCACGTAGCTGCCGCAGGGGTCGCCTCCACCCGGGAAAAGGCTCTCGTACACACGCTTGCCGATGACGCACACCTTGCGTGCCTCGCGGATGTCCACATCGTTGATAAAGCGTCCGTACTCCATCTCCTGATGTTCTATCGCATCATAGTTAGGGTAGAGCCCCTTGACGATGGTGTTGTCGTACTTGTTTCCCTCGAAGACGCTGAGCTTGCCCCATTGCGTCACGCTGGGGCTGACCACGTCCACGCCCTCAATACGCCGGATGCGTTCGATGTCTGCCACTTCCAAATCCCAACGGCGGCCTTTGCGGAAACCCTTGTAAGGCTCGTTGGTTTTGTCCGCCACGACGAAGCCGGAGTTGGTGGCAAAGCCCTCGAACTCTTTCTTCAGTTCCTGCTGAATGCCTTGTCCGCCGCCTATCAGTGCCACGAGCATAAAGATGCCCCAAAACACGCCGAACGCCGTAAGCAAGCTCCTCGTTTTGTTTCGCGTAATGGTGAGGAGTATTTCCTCCAATGTATCTCTGTCTATCTTCATATCTATCTTAATTAAGAATGAGGAATGAAGAATGAAGAATTTACGATGTGATACGATAGCGTAGCCTTATTCATCATTCTTCATTCTTAATTCTTCATTTAATATGTTTAGTCTGCCCTCAATGCCTCAATCGGTCTGATTTTGGTTGCCTTCCGTGCCGGGAAGAAGCCTGCCAGCGTGCCTGCTACAATCAGGGTGACGGTGGCCTGGATGGCGATGCGCAGGTCTACGGTAGGGTCGCTGAACATCTGCACCTGGAACATACCGTTGTCCACGTTCTGCGAGCCGAAAGCCACGTTCATCCATTCCGTCACACCGATGCCCGCCACCATGCCTACGTAGCCAAAGAGGGTAGTGATGGTGACACTTTCTACGATGATGAGCCACAGGATGCTGCGTGGCTTGGCACCCAACGCCTTGCGGATGCCAAACTCGTGGGTGCGCTCACGGACGGTAATCAGCATGATGTTGCTTACGCCCACGATGCCACTCAGCAGGGTGAAGATACCTATCACCCAAATGGCCGTACGGAGGATGCCCATGGCGTTTTGTGTTTGCAGGTAGTTGGTGAAGCGGTTCCATATCCAGATGGCACTGTCGTCCGTAGGGTCGAAGCGGTGATTCTGTCCGAGGACACGGCGGTAGTCGGCCTCGAAGGCTTCGTTCTTCGCCTCGTCCGTCAATCCTTTGGTGGTGAAGATGATACTGTTCAGTTTGTCTCCTTTGTTGTAGATGGTCTGCAACGTGGTGAAGGGGATGAACGCCTGGCTCGGCTCGCTGCTTCCCTCGTCGTTGTAGAGGCCCACCACCTGATAGGCCACGCCTCCCGCCCGCACAAACTTGCCGTAGGGTGAAGTGTGCGTCTTGCCGAAGAGCACGTCCGCCGACTTCTTATGCAGGACAATCACCTTGCGCCGCTCCTTGATGTCGGTCTGGTTGACGAAGCGTCCACCGGCGGTCTTCACGGCCTCTACCTCTATATAATTGGGATATACGCCCAGCAGAGACAGGTTGACGTATTCCGCCCCGTAGCTGATGTCCATGCTGCTTTGCGACAGCGTGGCTCCCGCACTTTCCACGTGGTCGGGGAAGAGGCGTTCCGTGTCGTCCAAATCACGGTTGTCCAATTGGATGCGTCTCCCCTCTTTCAGTCCGTCATAGGGTTTGGTGGTCCATCCCTGGAAGATGCGGATGGAGTTCAAGGCCCGCTCCGAGGCATTCTGCTCGAAGGCGTGTATCAGTCCGTTGCCCGCCCCCAACAGCACGATGAGCATGAAGATGCCCCATGCCACGGCAAAGCCCGTGAGCAACGTGCGCAATTTGTTGCGGCGGATGGTGCCGTATATTTCTTGCCAAAGGTCTAACATAAACAATCTTTTTTAATTAAGAATGAAGAATGAGGAATGAAGAATTGCCATGCGGCATGATAGCACACGCTGACAGGGCAGCCCTATTCTTCATTCTTAATTCTTCATTTATTACTATTTCATCAGTCCTCCCTGTCCGAAGGGTGAGGCGTCATGCTTCAGGTTCGCCTCGATGCTGCCTATCACGCCGTCTTTGATGTGGATGATTTTGTCCGTCTGGTTGGCCACACCGCTCTCGTGGGTCACGACGACGATGGTCATGCCCGTCTGGTGGAGGTCCTTCAGTATCTGCATCACTTCGATGGAAGTCTTGCTGTCCAAGGCACCCGTCGGTTCATCGGCAAGGATAATCTGCGGCTGGGTAATGAGGGCACGGGCGATGGCCACACGCTGCTTCTGTCCGCCGGACATCTCGTTGGGCATGTGGTGCGCCCAGTCCTTCAGCCCAAGACGGTCGAGGTATTCCATGGCGAGCAGGTTACGTTTCTTGCGGCTGACGCCTTGGTAGAAGAGAGGAAGGGCGACGTTCTCCATGGCGTCCTTGAAGGAGATGAGATTGAACGACTGGAAGATGAAGCCTATCATGCGGTTGCGGTATTCCGCCGCACGGTTCTCGCTGAGGTTCTTGATGAGCGTGCCGTTGAGGTAATACTCGCCCGTATCGTAGTTGTCCAGGATGCCTAATATATTTAACAAGGTGGACTTACCTGAACCGGACGCGCCCATGATGGACACGAACTCGCCCCGGTCGATGTCCAAGTTGATGCCCTTCAGTACATGCAGGGGCGCGCCGTTGTTGTAGGTCTTATTGATGTCTCTTAACTTTATCACGTTCTTACGGATTAATGGTTTTGGCTTTTAGACGCGCAAAGTAAGGAAAAAGTTGCAAGCACGGCGAACTTTTTCTCATATTTCTGCATTTCCCCTGCCAAAATCCCACAAAAGCCGCGACTTTGCTTCGGCATAAAGCGGTCAATACTTCGCAAAAACAATTGTGTCAGATTGTCACTTCTGACATTTTGCATTTCCTAATCGCCGAGAATCGCTTGTTTCGGAAGTGGGAAGGAGCTAAACGTAAGGAAACGATTTCCGAATCGTTTATTCGTTTATATTCAAATAGATAGCGCCATATTCACTTGAATCTTTACAGATTCTAGAAGTGAAATTCCCTTAACACTAAGGGCTTATTAAGTCAAAGTTTACTATTTTTAGCAGACAAGAGAAGCTTTTCCTCCGCAACACCGCACTTTTTGCGCCCGGCGAGCGAAGTTTTTCACTCCGGTCAGCGAAGTATTAACACCCCAAACACTGCGCTCACTGAGAGCAAACAGTACGATATTTCAAGATGTCGTATTTTTATGCAATTCTTTTTCATCGTTTTTTGCCAAAACAGCAAGTTAGCAACAGCAGAAAAACCGTTTCTTTTTAATAGGGAAACAAGCATATTTGCAGCAAAAAGGAACTTTGCACTTTCCCTTTCTATGCGGTAATCCGTGCGAACGAAGACCCTGCTGGCATGACTCGTAAGGTGTACGGCAAACTGGTGAACGATGGGGAGGCGATTATTGAGGTAAGCCGGTTTATACCGATAAATTGATAATTCATTTGTTGAGCCTCTTTGTCGAAAAGATTCTTTTTCTTATCTTTAGAGCGGAATTCTAACTTTAAAAACGAGATAACATGAAAACTATCAACAATGCCTCCTCTGCTACTATTGATATTTCGAGTTTATCAAAAGGTATATATTATGTAGGTATTGAAAAAGGGAACAAGATTTATTATAAAAAACTTGTGATAAATACCACACAAACAGAAATGACGATTACAAGTAACCTAAAAACGAGGAGCGTTACAGGTATTGACCGTATAAAAATAACAACTCCGGACAATATAAGTGTCTTGTCCCGGACTATTAACAATGCCACCTCTGCTACTATTGACATTTCAAGTTTATCGAAAGGCATATACTATGTAGGCATTGAAAAAGGAAACAAGACTTATTACAAGAAACTAACACTCAATTAACTTCATAACTAATACAATTGATTCAAGTTCTTATACTATTAAACTCTATAAATTATCAGCCATGAAAATAAACAGATTATCTCTCATATTCATTCTCATTGTAATGCCTCTGTTTTTTGTAAACTGTGACGATGGAGATGAAAATTCTCCCAATGACGTATTGGGACCCTATGTCAAAGTAGATAATCCTTCTATTTCAATAGATGGAATAAATGTTGAGAATTTTCCTATTATG
Organism: uncultured Bacteroides sp.; assembly: GCA_944322285.1. Classification (GTDB taxonomy): domain Bacteria; phylum Bacteroidota; class Bacteroidia; order Bacteroidales; family Bacteroidaceae; genus Bacteroides. Next base: position 24,002 of record CALUOR010000007.1, on the reverse strand, counting down.
GACGGTTCGGATTCAACCATGCCCTTACGTTGGATTATTGCCTGTAATTTATTAAAGCTGAATTATCAATGGATAAAACCTCCGATGCCTTTATGGACTTGGGATGTATTACCTGATTATGAGGGAAAGATGACAGAGGAAGAGCGTTATAATTTAGCCATAAAAATGCAGCACGCCAACACGCACGGTTCATTTGTAAATCTGATAGACGGAACGGTGGATTTAATCATTACAGCGCGTAGTATTTCGAGGGATGAAAAAGTATATGCACAGGAAAAAGGGGTGGAGTTACTTGAAAGCCCTATCGCCAAGGATGCGCTAATCTTCATAGTTAATCCTAAAAATCCCATTGGTTCGTTGTCCTCTCAGCAAATACAACAGATTTACACCGGCACCATTCGTAATTGGTCCGGAGTGGGTGGAGTGAATGCGGAGATAAGTCCTTATATCAGAAACTCCAATTCCGGAAGTCAAGAGAAGATGGAAACCATGGTGATGGAAGGACTGGAAATGTATGACTGGCCGGAAATGTACGTGGGTGAAGGCATGATTTCCCCTTATCTTCAAATCCAATTGGATGAAAACGGCATTGCTTACACACCGTTCTATTACTATGATACAATGGTGGACAGTGATGAAACCAAAGCCATCGCCGTCAATGGCATAATGCCCAGCAAGGAGACTATTATCAACGGAACGTATCCTTATATCACAGAAGTGTATGTAGCGGTACGTTCGGACATCGACCGCTCGTCTATGGCGTACAAGCTGTATGAAGCATTAGTAACATCGGGTACGGCAGTAGTGGAGGAGAGCGGGTATATACCATATTAGTAATATGCATGAAACAGGAAGGCTAAGATTTACTTAAAGCAAAGTCCTTAAGCTACGAAATGCAAACTGCACATTGCAATAGCAACACGATTTAACAATAAATAACCCGCAAAATCAATAGGTTAAAATAAAAAAAGGAAAAATTAAACCTACACCGATACGAGTATAAAAACTAATTTGTACTTTTGCAGCGCATTCCGAAAGAGTGCTGAACCGAGAGAGATATTTAAACAGATATTTTTTGAACCTTTAAAGTTTAAACAAAATGATTAAAGTAGGTATTAATGGATTCGGACGTATCGGACGTTTCGTATTCCGCGCAGCTCAAACAAGAAACGATATCCAAATCGTTGGTATTAACGACCTTTGCCCGGTAGACTACTTGGCTTACATGCTGAAGTATGATACGATGCACGGCCAATTCAACGGCACTATCGAAGCTGACGTTGAAAACAGCAAGCTGATTGTGAACGGCAAGGAAATCCGCGTAACAGCTGAAAAGAACCCTGCTGACCTGAAGTGGAACGAAGTAGGTGCAGAATATGTAGTAGAATCTACCGGTCTGTTCCTGACGAAAGAAAAAGCACAGGCTCACATCCAGGCTGGTGCTAAATATGTTGTAATGTCTGCTCCTTCTAAGGACGACACTCCGATGTTCGTATGCGGCGTTAACGAAAAGACTTACGTTAAGGGTACTCAATTCGTATCTAACGCTTCTTGTACGACAAACTGCTTGGCTCCTATCGCTAAGGTTCTGAACGACAAGTTCGGCATCGTAAACGGTTTGATGACAACTGTTCACTCTACAACTGCTACTCAGAAGACAGTTGACGGTCCTTCTATGAAGGATTGGCGTGGTGGTCGTGCCGCTTCCGGCAACATCATCCCGTCTTCTACAGGTGCTGCCAAGGCTGTAGGTAAGGTTATCCCCGAACTGAACGGCAAGCTGACTGGTATCTCTATGCGTGTTCCGACTTTGGACGTTTCTGTAGTTGACTTGACCGTTAACTTGGCTAAGCCCGCTACGAAAGAAGCTATCTGCGCTGCCATGAAGGAAGCTGCCGAAGGCGAACTGAAGGGTGTACTGGGTTACACAGAAGATGCAGTTGTTTCTTCTGACTTCCTGGGCTGCACGCTGACTTCTATCTTCGATGCTAACGCAGGTGTTTACCTGACCGACACATTCGTTAAGGTTGTATCTTGGTACGACAACGAAATCGGTTATTCTAACAAGGTTCTCGACCTGATTGCTCACATGGCATCTGTTAACGCCTAATCTACAGTTAGAAAATATTAAAGTATAGGCGGCTTCTGCGGAAGTCGCCTATTTTTTTTGCACTTTTGCAAGCAATATAAATTGATTAGGCTTAATTACTTAAGTAAGTGTACAGAATTAACTTATACTATGGCACACAGATAACACTGATTTAACAGATGACCACAGATATTATTAAAAAAATAGTCTGTGCAAATCAGTCTCATCTGTGTTATCTGTGTGCTATAAGATAATTTAGATTAGTTACTTATACGATAAGGAGATGAAAATCAAGCTTACGGTTGTTTTAGTATATTTTTGAATATGATACAAACTCTGAATCCGTTTTTTGAACCCTTCAACACGCCTCACGGTACTATGCCTTTCGACCGCGTTGCCATAGAGCACTACGAACCGGCCATCCGCGAAGGCATTGCCCGTCAGAACAAAGAAATAGACGCCATTATCAATAATCCCGAACCGGCTACTTTCCAAAACACGATATTGGCCTTGGAAGAATCGGGAAAACTGTTGCAACAAGTGGAAAACGTATTCGGCAACCTGCTGAGCGCCGAGACCAATGACGCCATGCAGGAACTGGCAAAGGAGCTGATGCCCCTGCTGAACGAGCACGCCAACAACATCAGCTTGAATGAGCGGCTCTTTGCCCGCGTCAAAGCAGTCTACAAGCAACGTCAAAACGAAAGTTTGTCCGCCGAACAAATGAAACTGTTGGAAGACACGTATGACGGATTTATCCGCAGCGGCGTAAACCTGCAAGGCGCCGACAAAGAGAAATATCGTGAATTATCTCAAAAGCTTAGTCTGCTGGCCCTACAATTCAGCGAAAACAACCTGAAAGAGACAAACGACTATCTGTTAGTGCTGAAAGACAAAGCCCAATTGGAAGGATTGCCTCAAACAGCCATTGACGCAGCAGCCGAGACTGCACGCGAGAAACAGGTAGAAGGCTGGGCATTCACCTTACAGGCCCCCAGCTTTGTCCCGTTCATGAACTACTCCACCCACCGCGAATTACGCAAAGAGCTGTATATGGCCTACAACACCAAGTGCACCCACGACAATGCCTGCAACAACCTGGACATCGTAAAGGAGCTGGTAAACACCCGCCTGGCCATTGCCCAACTATTAGGCTACAAGGATTACGCTTCCTACAAATTAGAGCGGCGCATGGCGCAAAATAGCGAAAATGTGTACCGGCTGCTCAACCAGCTGCTCGAAGCCTACAAACCTACCGCATTGCAAGAGTATGCTGAAGTGCAGGCACTGGCCAAGGAAGAGCAAGGCGATGGTTTTGTTTTAATGCCTTGGGACTGGAGCTACTATTCGCGCAAGTTGCAAGAACGCAAGTTCAACCTCAACGATGAGATGCTTCGTCCTTACTTTGAACTGGAGAACGTGAAGAAAGGTGTATTCGGATTGGCTACCCGCCTCTACGGCATCACATTCAAGAAGAACACCGACATACCGGTCTACCATAAGGACGTGGAAGCCTACGAGGTGTTCGACAAAGACGGCAGTTTCCTGGCCGTGCTCTATACGGACTTCTACCCGCGTGAAGGCAAACGTTCGGGTGCCTGGATGACCAGCTACAAAGAACAATGGATAGACGAGGCAACCGGTGAAAACAGCCGCCCGCACGTGTCGCTCGTGATGAACTTCACCAAGCCTACACAAGACAAACCGGCTCTGCTCACCTTCAGCGAAGTAGAAACGTTTCTGCATGAGTTCGGCCACAGCCTGCACGGCATGTTCGCCAATACGACTTATGCAAGCCTGAGCGGCACCAACGTCTACTGGGACTTCGTGGAACTTCCCTCGCAGATTATGGAAAACTTTGCCACGGAGAAAGAATTTCTGCACACCTTTGCCCGCCATTACCAGACGGGCGAACTGATACCCGACGAACTGGTGCAGCGCATCAAAGATTCCGCTAACTTCAATGCAGCTTACGCCTGCCTGCGTCAAGTAAGTTTCGGGCTGCTCGACATGGCTTGGTATACCCGTACCACTCCTTTCGAGGGAGACGTGAGGGCCTACGAAAAACAAGCATGGACACCTACTCAAATCCTACCGGATGTGTCTGAAGCCTGCATGAGTGTTCAGTTCTCACACATCTTTGCCGGAGGCTACTCAGCAGGTTACTACAGCTACAAGTGGGCGGAAGTGCTCGATGCGGACGCTTTCTCATTATTCCAAGAGAGAGGCATTTTCAATACGGATGTGGCTACCTCATTCCGGGAAAACATTCTCTCGAAAGGCGGGACGGAACCTCCCATGGAGCTTTACAAACGCTTCCGCGGCCAGGAACCAACCATTGACGCATTATTAATCAGAAACGGAATAAAGAAATGAAACGACTGAATATCATACTATGTTCCTTGCTCTCCCTTGTCTTGCTTGCCGGATGCAATACGGAGGATGATGTACTGGAAATTTTCCTGGGAAAGACCTGGAAACTGACCTATATATCGACTGAAAACAGCAACAAACAATTCGACTTCTGGGGAAGCGGAGACTCCTCGCAAAGCATGACGGCATTGAAGCAAACAAATACTTTTACCGTCAGCTTTGAGGGAAGCGAAATAAATGCCACAACCGGAGGCACCTTCAATGCAACGGCCATCACCGCCACTATCAACGGACAATGGAATGCAAACGGTGAAAGCAAAAAAATGACAACAAGCGACGTACGGGTCAGCTATGCGGAAAGCGATCCTTTGGCAATAGCCTTTGTCAGAGGTCTGCAAAACGCCATCCGCTATGGAGGCGACAGCAAAAACCTATATATCTACTATAAAGACAACGATAATTCCATCAAACGTTTAAACCTTATAGCCAAATAAGAACATGGACAGCGAAGACAAACAAGAGGCATTAGACCGGCGCTACATCCGCATGGCGGGTATTTGGGCAGAAAATTCTTATTGCCGCCGCAGGCAAGTAGGCGCACTGATAGTGAAGGACAAAATGATCATATCAGACGGTTATAACGGAACGCCTTCCGGTTTCGAGAACGTATGCGAGGACGAAAACAATGTGACCAAACCTTACGTACTGCATGCCGAAGCCAACGCCATCACTAAGATAGCCCGCTCGAACAACAGCAGCGAAGGAGCTACAATGTACGTCACGGCAAGCCCCTGCATCGAATGCGCCAAACTCATCATCCAAGCCGGCATCAAACGGGTAGTTTACTCCGAGAAATACCGCTTGGAAGACGGCATCGAACTGATGAAGCGGGCAGGCATTGAAGTAGTTTATTTGGAACACGAACCATAAAGCAAACATATAGAAATGGGAACGAATCATTCATTCAGGTTCACACCGCTCGTCATTGCCATCAGTGTAGTGGTGGGAATCATTATCGGCACTTTCTATGCCAAGCATTACGGTGGCAATCGGCTGGGCATTGTCAACGGCTCGTCCAACAAACTGAACGCCTTGCTACGGGTCATCGACGACCAATATGTAGACACAGTGAACATGAACGACTTGGTGGAGAAAGCTATGCCGCAGATATTGGCAGAGTTGGACCCTCACTCCACGTATATCCCCGCACAGAAATTGGAGGAGGTCAACTCAGAGTTGGAAGGGAGCTTTAGCGGAGTAGGTATCCAGTTTACTATACAGCAAGATACCATCCACGTCAATGATGTAGTGGCAGGAGGCCCGGCTGAGAAAGTGGGCGTCATGGCAGGCGACCGCATCGTACGGGTAGACGACAGCCTGTTTGTAGGCAAAACACTGACGAACGAAAAGGCCATGCACACGCTGAAAGGTCCGAAAGGAAGCCAAGTGAAGCTCAGCATCAAACGTGCCACAGAAAAGGAATTGCTGGATTTCGTCATTACCCGCGGCGACATTCCACAGAACACCATCGATGCAGCTTACATGCTGAACGAGGATTACGGCTATATCCAAATCAGCAAGTTCGGCCGTACGACTCACGTGGAGCTGCTGAATGCCATTGCCTTGCTGAGCCATCAGAACTGCAAAGGCCTCGTTATTGACCTGCGCGAAAATACGGGAGGCTATATGGAAGCGGCCATACGCATGGTCAACGAGTTTCTGCCACAAGGCAAACTCATTGTTTATACCCAAGGCCGCAAATACCCGCGTATGGAAGAATACGCCAACGGCACGGGAAGTTGCCAGAACCTGCCGCTTGTTGTGCTGATAGACCAAGGTTCAGCCTCTGCCAGCGAAATCTTTGCCGGCGCCATTCAGGACAACGACCGTGGCACCATCGTAGGACTCCGTTCCTTCGGCAAGGGATTGGTGCAGCAACCTATTGACTTTAGCGATGGTTCCGCCATCCGTCTGACCATCGCCCGCTATTACACCCCTTCGGGCCGATGCATCCAACGTCCTTACGAAAACGGCAAGGACAGCGAGTACGAAATGGACTGGCTCACCCGCTACGAGCATGGCGAATTTTTCTCCAAAGATAGTGTGAAGCTTGACAAGAGCCTCACCTACTACACCTCCTTAGGACGTCCCGTTTACGGTGGCGGTGGCATTATGCCGGACGTATTTGTGCCACAAGACACCACAGGCGTCACTTCTTATCTGATAGAGGTGGGCAACAAGGGACTGCTCCGCCAATACTGCTTCCAATACACCGACCACAACCGCGCCAAACTGAGCGAGTTTGAGAATGAAGAAGCATTATTGGATTACCTGAAGAAGCAAAACATCATGGAACAGTTCGTCCGCTTTGCCGCCCAGAAAGGCGTGAAGAGGCGTAATCTGCTGATAAACAAATCACGCAAGTTGCTCGAAAAGAATCTATACGGAAACATCATCTACAACATTCAGGGCATTGAGCCTTACATCCGCTACATCAACCAAAGCGATGCGACAGTATTGAAGGCACTTGAAATCTTGGAGAAAGGCGAGGCGTTTCCCAAAGCACCGGAAGAAATAGCTGATAACGAAACTGAGAATAATGAACAAGAAAGAACTGCGCAAGTATGTGGCCGGATTAAAAACCCTGCACGCGGCTTCCACTACGCAAGCATCTGCTGACGTACTAAGCCGGCTCGAAGCGCATCCCGCTTTCCAACAGGCACATACCATCTTAATCTACCACTCCCTCCCGGATGAAGTCAACACGCATGACTTCATCCGGAAATGGAGTGTGCAGAAACAAATCCTATTGCCCGTAGTCATCGGCAATGAATTGGAACTGCGCCGCTACACCGGTCCTCAAGACCTAAAGAAAGGAGCCTACGGCATAGAAGAACCCGTTGGCGAGCCTTTTACAGACTACGCCTCTATTGACTTAGCCATCATCCCCGGAGTGGCGTTCGATGCACATGGCAATCGCTTAGGACGCGGGAAAGGTTACTACGACCGTCTCCTTCCCCGTCTTTCGCATACTTACAAGATTGGCATCTGTTTCCCTTTTCAACTATTGGAAGAAGTGCCAACGGAAACGCAGGATGTACGGATGGATGAAGTACTGAAATAAAGCAATCAGTTACTTATCGGCAGTGAAACCTCAAATTACGCCCAAATTATCGGCAGTACAATCATTTATTTTAAGCGAAATATCGGCAGTACAAACCACCAAGTACAGCAACGTGTACATCCTTACAGACCATCAGTCAGCAACAATCGTCCATGACACCCTAACGATAAAGGTAATGCCTGTGTGGGAGTAGATTGTCCGGGAAGCATAAGACAAAGACGCTTTTCGGAATGATAAATCATCGGGAGAACCACAGATAACACAGATAAGACGGATTTACACTGACTTTTAGATGAATGCAATCTGTCATGAGCGGAGCAAAGCGGAGTCGAAACATCTCACGTAACGCAGAGATGAGTATGACATGAGCCCCTTCGACTACGCAAGGTAACAAATATCTCTGCGCTTATCTCGTTTAATCCGTGTACATCAGTGGTTTAAATTCCCATTAATAAAAGGAAGCCCCCAAAAGTGTTTCAAAACGTGTTTCCAATTTTGGAACAAAGTATTTCACTGCTTGAAACAGACTGTTTCTGTCTTATAGCACACAGATGGCACTTCTTTTTCTCAGCATCCGGGATATACAACAGCCCATTCAAACTTGTCGAAACTATGATAAGCCATGCCATATTATAGAAAAAAGATTAGCAAGAATTTCACATTATCAAAATAAATGTGTATGTTTGCAACCGAAGAGCAAAGCGTTGCCTTCAAAACTTTTTGAGACAAAATTGTAAGAAGCGTTGTGCTTCATTCTTGTTCTTGAGAACCTAGGAAATTTTCAAAACGTACAAGAACGGCACAGTCGGTTCCTACGCTGGTTCCAGCGTGGGTCTGCTGTCTATTCCATTAGTACGTTTGGGTTTTCCTAGGACCTTCAAGAACGATGAATAGCACGCAGTTCCACGCTTTCTTTTTATGTTTAAACTTCTTTGGGGACTGGGGAAAGAAAGGGGGTGATTATGTATCATAACTATGAGGTTGGTAATACTGTAAAAAGAAAGAGCGATGAAGCTCTTATGGAAATAACTTCAGTTTGTTATGACCTCTTTGACAAAGAGCGCACGGGATATATTGTATGCAACAGACTTGATAGCAATATTCAAGAAAGGCTACATGTAGATGATGTTGAGTTCGTAAATATAGGTAATGCCCAGCCTTATAAAGTGGATTGACTTGTAATTTGTTGATGTTTTATGGGATTCAATAAGGATTATACTCATTTGTATGAGAATCCTCCACAAGAGCTACTAAAGGATTCTCTATTAGCTAAAGAGATTATAATGAAATATCAAACATTACCGGACTAGGTTTGCTATTTGTTACAATTTTTAGACAGTATACGTCCCTATTTGCAAAGTATGAAGATTAAATTAGAAAAGCACAACAGATATTATTTACAAATATCCACGTTGGTAGCACAAAGAATATTCCGATGAAAAAGAACTATTTATTAGCATTCATTGCTCTTTTATTAGAAGTACAAATCACTTTTGCTCAAAGTATCAAACGTCCCGACACAGATAACTACATTCGTGGTGTTGAAGCAATCCAAAACAACAATACAGAGAAAGCTCTTGAATATCTGAATAAGGAGCTGGAAGACAATCCGAATAATGGATATGCATGGGCATGGATTGCAGTTGCTCAGAATTATCAGAAAGAATACGGTCGTGCATTGACTGCTGCGAATTGGGCTATAAAGATAATACCAAAGGAAGATAAGGGATATCGTGCTTTTGCGTATATCGTAAGGTCGGAAGTTTATACCAATCTGGATGAATATGAAAAAGCTCTCGCTGACTTAACTTCCGCAGTTATGGAAAATCCGGATGATATTGGCGTTTATGAAAAACGAGCTAATTTATACTATTATATGGGTAAATACGACTTAGCGGATAAAGACTATCAGAAAATCATATCTATCGATCCTGGTAATGTAACGGGCTATATGGGCATAGGTCGGAATGCGAATGCTGAAAAAAGGTATGAGGAGGCTATAAAACAATTTAGTTATGTGACAAAATTGGCACCTAAATATTCTTTTGGATATTCTTTTAGAGCAGAGAGCTTTATCGGGCTGAAAAAATATAATGAAGCAATAGAGGATATTATTCATGCCATGGATATTGATTATAACAATAAAGCATTTTATCTGATGCAGGATATAGCTAATGTTGCAATGGTGCCATTGGTTGCAAAATTAAAAATTCAATCAACTAAAAAATCAAGCAATGATTATTATTGGTCTTTTTGTTTAGGTTTAGTATATGAAAAAAACAAAGCATATAAAAAAGCTATAACATACTATACAGGCTGTCAAAAGAAAAATCCATCATCTGCAACTGCTTTTAGAATTTCAAATTGTTATAGTGAACTAGGAAATTTTGCTTCAGCATTAAAGTATATAGATTTTGCCATAGCATTAGATTCTACAAACTATGATAATATTATGGTAAAAGCCAAATTTCTGTATGAGTCCGGTAATGCAAAAGCAGCTATTAACGAATTAGATAAATATGTGGCACATTATCCAGAATTCTATGGATATTATCTACGTGGTTGGTACAAAGATAACTGTAGAGATATTGATGGTGCTATTGAAGATTATACTATGTCAATAGCTTTAGAACCTACTTATGCTTATGCCTATTTAGGAAGAGGAGATATGTATATCTTAAAAGGAAATACAGAATCCGCTGCCGCTGACTATAGGAAAGTCATTGAACTTGATACTATTCCCTATAATAATTCATGCGCCCAGTATGCTTATTGGGGATTGGGGAAAAAGGAAAAGGCTATTGAATTCATGAATAATATGATTGAGAATGCCCCTAATGATGCTGGAAATTATTATGATGCCGCTTGTCTGTATTCAAGAATGGGCGAGACTGAAAAGGCACTTAAATTTATGAAAACAGCACTTGAAAAAGGGTTTCGACGATTTGCTCATATTGAAATGGATGACGATTTGAATGAAATAAGACAATTGCCAGAATTTAAAGAACTTATCCTTAAATATAAGAATATCTTTTTTGAGATAATATATTAGTGTTTCGCTCTTTTTGCTAAATGATTTGCTCATATTATTAACAAAATCACAGCTTATAGATATTTTGACACATATTTGGTAACGTAAAATTAATTAGACGATATGAATTTACTCATTAAAAAAAAGATAGCTAAAGAATTAAAATATTTAGGATTTGCCATAGCATTAGCCATAGTGGGATTTTCAGTAACAATGTTGATAGGCTTATTCTATGAAAGAATAGAGTACGCAAAATATGAGAAGAAGAAAGCTGATGTAGAAGCTGAAGTTGCTAAATGGAAAAAAGAAACTCTAAAAAGGAATAAAGATTTAGAAACTGAGAAAGGTCTGGCTTTAGCCCGTTTGCAAATATATCTTGAAACAAATGCCTATTTCGTTCAAGATTATAAGGATTTTTTATTGAGATGGAATCTCGTTCCTGACTATATGGGAACAGGTACAGTATCTTATGCTCGTTCTATTTTGAGAGAAGGACGCTATAATGAAATTAGGAATATTATTACGTGAGTATGAAAGCTATTCAATACCTAGCAATATTGATATAATGATTGAAGAAAATAACCGTTTAAGTTCTGTGAGGTCTTTTGAGGAATATAGGAAATATATTCCCGACAAATATTCTTCCATCCGTAAAAATCCTCCGATAGAATCTGCTTCTTCTGTTCTTATTACAATTTTGGGCTGTTATGTATTCGTAAGATTTATAATATTGATAGTTCAGCTAATTGTGGCAACTGTAACATGGGTTAATAAAACATCTAAAATACCAATTAATAATACTAACGAAAATGAAGAAAAATAACATTTGGAAATCTGTAGGGATAGGACTTTTTGTCGGATTGGTTACAGTCGTATTCAACAAAATAGAGCGTTCTCAAAGATATGAAGAGAATACTAAAAAATATCTTGCGGGGTATTATGATAATGCGACACTGAAGAATGGGAAAATAACGCCTAACGCACAGCCCATTTTTATCCCTCCAACGGATACATGGACAAATTATGAAATTTCCAATGCGTTTACGATAAGCGTTCCTAATACGGTAGAACTTAGGAAAAGGAATGATATGTACACACAAGAGGTTAAAGAAGCAGGTTGGCATGGTTATAAGATTGATTTAAGTAGAATTACGTTCCAACAAAAAGAGCTTTCTAAGATTGATTCTAAAGCATTAGAGACCTATTGTCGTATTATAATCGATTATGCGCAAGGGAATAGTGGAGACTTTTACAAGGCCACCGAAGTTGAAGAATTGAATGCTGATGATATTCGTTATTTGCAAAATCAAGTTAAGCAAGGTTGTGAATCCGCAGGATTTCATACAATGGGAGAGGTTGAAGTACGTTGGATAAGGATTGGGAATATATATGGATTGGAAATAGCTTATGTAAGAAGTGGTACGGAAGACAGGCAAGTCCAAGTATATACTTACTCTTTCTTCAACAATGATGAGATGGTGACTATGACACTTTCTTATTGGGTAAAGGATCGGAAAATTTGGGAGCAAGACTTTCATAATATTGTTCGGACATTTTCTTGGAATGAAGTGAAATAAAACAATGGAAAATATGAATAATAATACAATTTTATTATACAATAACGCTTTGAATTTGAATTTAAAGCAAACAATGAATGACGCCAATGATGTGCTCTATAATATGCAGAGTTTGAAACAATTCCAATGGAATATAAGCCAAATACAAAAGATGAAAGATGGGGCACAGATGCAAGTAAACATGGCAGCATTGGCTTTATGGAGAAACTTTGTGTTGAATGAAGCTCCTGTTGGGAAGATGCTGTTTCGTAATTTGATAAGAAAATATTATGATTTATCGGATGAACAGATTGTGAAATATGAGAATTTCTTAGGAGAAGATAGAGGGCTGAAATGGAAGTATCTCACGAATTTGCAGGCGATTAAAAGAAAAGGGGAATGTTTCACCATGGATAGATATGGACTTTATAAGATTGAAAATTACAATGAGCGCATATCACTAAATAGTACTAAAACAATAGATCAACATTTAGCTCTCATGGATTTGTTTTATGACATTAGTTCTTTTGAGGAAATTTCTTATGCTAAAAAATGGCCATTTTATATCTATCAATATTCTCACAATCTTGATGTTTCAAATAGCCGTAAATATAATTATCAAAACCATTTAGCTAAAAATGTATTTATTGAATGGAATGACAATTTGGTGAAACTTTTGCAAGGAGATAATGCTATAAAGGATTTATTGCAAAACGATGGCTTCTTTGCCCAAATGGGAATCAATAATATCCGTGAAACATTGACTCATTTGCAAGATATTGTAGGTTCGTCTTATGAAATTACAGAGGAAATGAAGAATGAAGTCATAGCCCGGATTGAACAGAAAGGCATTGCATTGTATTCCTATCTTCCTATTTCTAAGGAGTTTATATTTCAACATCAGAATGAGTTGGATTGGGCGGTTATGCAAAAAAATCCTCGCATTCAATGGGATTGGGAACTCATCAATCTGTATCTTCGTAAAGTGAAAGAGACAATAAGTGAGGATAAATGGCCCCAATATCTATTGGGTTCAAAAGCCATGTATGAGTTTGTCGGAAATTATCTGAATGACGAGATTTTGAGCGATATTGAAAAGCTGTATAACATATGACAACACCATTCAGAGAACACTTAATCTATAAAGGTGAAGACTATTATTTGTTTCCAAAGTCGTCATCTACGCAACTTAATCATGAAGATATTTTGTTCCCTTCCGAGTACGCCAGATATAGAGGAGAGTGGAAGATTGAAGGCAACAAGCTCTATTTGAAAGATTTGCATGTATTTATTCGAAATAAAGAAATGGGATTGGATTATTTATTCCCCGGTAAAGAGAAAGTTTTTGCGGACTGGATTAGCGGAGAGATATGCCTATTCCAAAACAAAATAACAGAAAATACGTTTCCCCGGCCTGAAAAGACGTTGCTATTGAAAATCAAAGACGGACTTATCATGGAAGGATGGGAAATAGATTCTATTCATTCTCGTAAAAATAAATTTGGTATGCAGGAAGAATATAAGAAAAAATTCTGTAGAATGATCTATACTTCCCGGCCAAGTCGATTAGGATTATTAAGGGCTAAAATAGAAAAATCTCTGATTAATCTATATGGACAAGATGATTTATAAAGAAGAAATACAGAAAAACCTCAGTCGTATTACAGATGAATACATAAAGTTTATCGACTTCTTTGACATTGACAGAATGGATAATCTGAATGTTTTCTTGCGCAAGCTTCCGGACTTAACTTTAGACGAAAACTATGTACTGGATGATTTTCGTTCACGCAAGAAAACAAATTCAGAATTACAACTTTACGTTAGGCCAAAGAAATTACCACGTCCTTCAGATACAGATTTCGAACATGGCTGTGTAATGGTAAAGAAATTGAGAATAGCGAACTTACTATCTATTCCTTTCTGCCAAAGGCGCCTCAAACCACTGAATCCTTTTGAATACATTACACTACCCTTTACCGCTGAAGCCATTTGGCAAGCATTCTTATTGAGCCAGACTTTCCGGTTAACGGGCATGCGTTGGCATGGAGGGTATGTAAGAAGGACTTTCTTACTTCTTGAGAAAGACATTGCCAATATACAACACCCTGGATACAACCTTAACGAAGAAATTGTACCTGTACGGAACGAAATAAGCCGCATTTGGTCTCCGGATTTAAATGTTTCAGTCACGTTGCACGATGACTTTGCTTCCATCTCCCACTGCTGGTTTGACGCTTGGCATGGGCTGATACAGATGAAGTGGAAAGTGAAGTATGATGTCAAGAAGAAACAAATAACCGAAATAGAGAAGATAGATGAAAAGGTATTGGTGAAATATCATTGCGGAATGTATTATTAGAGTTACTCTGACAAACGTCCCAATATCGAGGCAAGGAATAGAACAAAAAAAAATATAAACAGGCATATAATATTTGCTCATACAGTTATATCCACCCTACAACCTCATATACGTCTTCAGTGTCTCCACATACTTACTATACAGTCATTGGCTTTTCCGTACAACTGCTAAAAGAGATTCCCATGGAAATGCAGAATGTATGTATAGATGAAGTGCTGAGTTAGTATTTCCACCTCACAGATGCTATTAAATCAACGACAATCAATAAAAAATCACACCAAATTATCAAGTTATTTTATTTCTAATTCTTTCTCGATTTCCTCAATCGTAGGCAGACTGCCCCGGAAATCTTTCGGCAACGCCTGTCCTAATTCATAATCGGAAATTCCTATCGGTTTCTGAATATCGCGCAAAGCATATTCGGCTTTGATACGTTCCTTAGTCTTGCATAACAAAAGACCGATAGTGCGGTTGTCACCCTCACGACACAATATATCATCCACAGCGGAACAGTAGAAATTGAGTTTGCCGATATATTCCGGCATGAATTCAGTGTCTTTCAGTTCAATCACCAGATAGCGATGCAGAAAAGTGTTGTACATCAGAATGTCGATATAATAGTCATCTCCTGACACTTCTATGTGGTACTGCCGTCCCATAAAGGCGAATCCGGCTCCCATTTCAATGAGAAACTTCTCCACATGGCTGACCAGACCTATCTCCACATCACGCTCATTGTACTGCTTTGTAAATGTCAGCATATCGAATATATAAGGGTCTTTAAGCATTGCCTTTACATCGCTCGCTTCCGGTGCCGGCAGAGTTTCGGTGAAATTGTTTGCCAATGCCCCATGCTTGCCATAATGGTCAAGTTTGATGGCCTCCTGTAAATAACGGGTTGTCCAATGGTTGGTAATACTTTGCACCATATACCAATAACGAGCTCTTATATCTTTTACCTGTTTCATCAGGACAAGATTATGTGTCCAATCCAGATGTTTGACGGGAAGAGTGAAATTATATCCGTTTAATTGCGAAATCACTGATTTCGTAATTGACTTTGCAACTTTGTCCGGTTGCGTAATCGCTGATTGTGCAATTGAAGGTATAGCGCCTTTCACCATTGTCAGCTCTTGATTGTATTCATTGAAGAACTGTACCATATATTGCATATTGCGGACAGTAAATCCTTTTATTTCGGAGTAGTGATTCTTCAAATCCACGGCCAGCCGCTGCAAAGTCTTTTTGCCCCAACCGTCAGCATCTTGACTTTGTTGCAGCATCCCGCCGATGTCCCAATACATCCGCAGCATCTCCTCATTAGCGGCATAAATCGCACGCTGTTGTGCAAGCAATACTCTTTGCTTGATTTGACGGAGTAATTTCGCATATCCACGGAAGCTATCCGATAATGTATCATTTACTTGAACACTCATATTCTTTTTCAATTTGATCACAAAGATAGATTTTTAATCAGACGATACATCAAAAGTTCCCGATAATATTTTAATGATAACTTTGCTTCCATCTCCCATTGTTGGTTTGATGCCTAGTATGGGCTGATACAGATGAAGTGGAAAGTAAAGTATGTGCCAAGCAAGTCACCCTACAACCTTACATACGTCTTCAACGCCTCCACATACTCCTCAAAGGCATCTACGCCTTGGCGGGTAATCTTGCAAAGCGTGCAAGGCATCTTCCCCTTAAAGGTTTTAGTCACCTCCACATAGCCCGCCTTGCTCAGCTTGTCAATCTGCACGCTCAGGTTACCCGCCGTAGCTCCCGTCTGCTGACGGATGTAGACAAAGTCGGCCTCCTCCACACCTATCAGCAAAGACATCACCGCCAGACGAAGCTCACTATGAAGCAACGGGTTCAGTTCCTTAAACATGGGAAACCTCCTTCGCCTCTTTACGAGCCATGCGATTCAACGCATGTCCGGGAATAATCAATGAGAAGATGGCCACAAGGGCAAAGGCATACAAAGGATCGACCTCTTCCATTATTGCGATAAGCGCAACAGCGACTCCCACTCCGCAACCGGGCAACGCCCAGTTTTTATAGCGGACAAAGATGCCCGTAGCCAAGCTTCCGATGGAAGTGACCAATCCACAGAGCGGAAGGATCATCTCATAACGCTGATAGGCAGTCGCATAGGAAGCCACGATAAAACATATCACACCCATGTAAATCCATAACATCATCAGTGTCCGGCTGCCATAATCTTTCACACGCTCTTCCAAACGACGTTTACGCAGTAATCGCCAAGAGAGCAGCCAGCCAAGAACGGGTATTGCCCAAAAGCCCCACAACCATACCTGGTTATCCGTAAAATAGATACCGACCCATATGGCCAATGTCACCAATGCGCACACATAGCCCCATATCAGAAACATATTGCCACTGCCTGCATCCAGATTGCGGCGCGTGTTTTGAATCATCCGTGCTATTAGCTCCAGACTTTCCTTTTCGTTCAATTTACGATCTTCCATAACTTATTCCTTATTATACAACACAAAAACTGTTTGGGGTTCGAACTCCGCTACAAAGTTAACTAGTTTATTTTATAAACCAAATTATTTCATAGATAATTTTACCGGATTGTGGAAGCCTTGAAGAAAGTTTATCCCGACCTGCCCGGTGAAGCGGAACTGGAAGACTTAGATAAAGTGCTCTATAAATAAGAGTAGGCATCGTTCGAACGTGAAAAGGGCATGTCACATTAAAAGTAGAACACGAAGAAAAGAGAATTCACCCGAATATTGATAAATATTAGTTGTTGCCCTAAAAACTGTCTTGAATTTATCGTGCGATGATTTGGGATGAGTTTTTGAGGCATTTTTGCTTCTATGATGAGGAAGATAACGGGCTATCTGACGAAGAATAGAAACAAAAATGGCCAAAAAATCACCCAAAGCACACACGAAAACGAATATATCAAGCCAAGAAAAACTTTTTGTAGAAATTCGAAACAGTTTCTAAGTATCATTGGTTACTTGCCCAACTATTATTGGATATATTGCCATTTATCCAAGGATAGTTGAGCATTGAACCAAGGTTAATACATCAGATGGTTTCTTGAAAAGAAAGCTTGCTGAAGTTTCCAACAACACAGCATTTCCCCAAAGTGCTAAACCGAAATCCACTCCCGCACTTTGCGCACATTGACAATCATAAAGCGTATCACCCACGTAAAGCACTTCCTGCGCACAAACGCCAGACAAAGAAAGATACATCTGCAACGGATCCGGATGGGGCTTCGGACGCGGTGCGTCTTCTACGCAGATCACCATGTCAAAATAGCCATCCAAGACAAAAGGAAGAGCAAAATCTGCCGCATACTCCTGTCGCGTCTTTGACGTTACAATGCCCAACGCATACCTTTCGGCTTTCAAAGCGGACAACAATTCGGGAATACCCTTAAAAAGCCGGATGGATGAGCTGTAATCCAGCAGTTTCTCATTCCAAAGACGATTGACCGGCTCGGCATCGCTGATACCCAAGGCACGTAAAGCCACTTCGCCAGGAATGCCCAATGCAAACCGCAACTCCTCCAATGACACTTCTTTTCGAGCAACTTCAAAAAGTGTGTCTTGCAAGCTTAAAAGAATGGCTTTCTCCGTATCAAGCAATGTTCCATCAATATCAAATATAATATGTTTGTATTTCCGATCCTTCATTCCCCGCTATCTATCCGTTTAATGACCCGACAAGGATTTCCCACCGCTACACAATTGTCTGGAATAGAACGAGTAACCACACTTCCTGCACCAATGACACTGTTGCGCCCTATAGTGACGCCCGGCAAGATTATGGCTCCTCCACCAATCCAAGCTCCGTCTTCTATCCGGACGGGCAAGGCATAAGTACGACATATCTCCTGCCCTTCGGACCAATTCTCCACCATACGCTCATGAACATTGGTAGAATGGGTGGCTGTATAAATCTGCACATTGGAAGCTATCAGGACATTACTACCGATGTCAATGCGGTTGTTGTCCACAAAAGTGCAATTCATATTGATAATTACTTTATCGCCTATGAAAATATGCTTCCCATATTCGCAATGAAAATCAATATCCACGTGCACACCCTTACCCATGGCACCGAATATCTGGCGCAACAAATCCTGGCGACGTTCCGTGTCAGCATAATCGGTAGCATTGAGTTGTACCAAGAGACGACGGGTACGCAAAATCGTTTCCATTATCTTTGGGTCTTCACTTCCAATGAAAGGCTCGCCCGCCAAGCATTTTTCGTATTCAGTTTTCATATAGGTTTTGCATTTTTAATCAAATTCCACCTGCCAGTTCTTATCCGAATAGGCGGTAAAACACATTTCTATCTGTTGATAACTATTCTTTTCCTCTGCCAACGGCGGCAGTTCATCCAGCCCGAAATAACCGCTCCCAACGGTCTCGATATTCACTTGGAAGTTCCCGCCTTTCACCTCACACAACACAAACACCTTGCACACATTATAAGCGTACGGAGGTTGATTATGCAGATTGCGGTCATGCAAGGCAATGACCCGCACCGCATCTACATCAAGCCCGGCTTCTTCTTTCACTTCCTTGACGGTGTTCGATTTGACAGTCTCCAGTACATCCACCCATCCACCCGGCATGGACCAAGTACCATTGTTTTCTTTCACCAACAATATTTTATTATCCTTGAAAATGGCCGCACGGGTATCGAGCTTGGGCGTCTGAAAGCCGGTCTCATTGCAAAACAAATCTTTTACTTGTTCCAATGGCAACCCGCTCTGCATGCTCATCATTTCCGCCGCAATCTCCCGGATACGCGCAAAACGTTCCTCGTCAAAAGGGTCTCTTGTATAAGTCAATCCGGCTTGTGCAATGAACTGAAGTTCTTTTGCCCACTCCAACCATTGATATTTCTGCTGTTTATCCATAAACTCACACATCTATTAATCAAAACAAAAATAGCCACAAGAAATGACTTTTCATTTATCCTACGTTAAAAAAGACGTTCTTCGGCTCTGATCCGACTCAACGATTGCTGCGTAATGCCCAAAAATGAAGCGATATATCCCAAGTTAACCCTTTGGAAAAGTGCGGGCTGTTCTTTCATCAGAAGTTCATAACGTTCTTTGGCAGATAAGTTTAACCGACAGATATGCACGTCTTGTAAGCGGAGGAAATTCTCTTGCTGCAATATCCGCATCCAATTAGCCAAGTCAATGTAAGACCGATACAACCTATCCAATTGCTCCACCGAAATGACATAAGCAATGGTTTGCTCCAAAGTTTCTACATACTCAAAACCCGCTTTATGACGATATAGGTCCCACGAACCGCAGGCGGCATCTCCTTCTTGCGAGAACCATGTCGTGATTTCCTTTCCCTCATGCAATATGTAGGAGCGAGTAATGCCTTGTTCAATGAAATAGACCTGTCGGTCAAATTGTTCTGCACGAATGAGAAGTGTCTTAGAAGGAAACACGTGCCGCTCAAAAACACAGGTCAATGCGTCCAACGCCTCGTCCGAAACCGGATAGTAAGATCTTATTTTGCTGATGATATTCTGCATGAGTCTGTTTCTTTCTGCAAATGTACAAAATAAAACACATTTATAATCCAGACATGACAACAGATAAATTTCTGGAGTCTTCAGGATACGTTTATTTTAGAAGCAAGCAGGACATCTGTTTTTGAACTGGAAAGACATACCAAAAATAAGCCGACAAACTCCCAAAGGAGAATGCCGGCTCATTATTCTATCCGAATCTCAGATAACTACTCTGAACAGATTAGTCTTTCAGTTTGGCACGGATAAAGTCACGATTCAGGCGTGCGATGTTGCTGATAGAAACATTCTTCGGGCATTCAGCTTCGCAAGCACGCGTGTTGGTGCAGTTACCGAAGCCCAGTTCATCCATCTTGGCCAACATGGCTTTGGCACGACGCAACGCTTCGGGCTTGCCTTGAGGCAACAGGTTCAACTGACTAACCTTGGCCGAAACGAACAACATGGCTGAGCCATTCTTACAAGCCGCTACGCAAGCACCGCAACCGATGCAGCTGGCAGCATCCATGGCTTCATCCGCAATGGTTTTCGGAATCAGAATAGCATTGGCATCTTTGGGCGCACCGGTATTCACGCTGACATAACCGCCTGCCTGCATAATCTTATCATATGCGGTACGGTCTACCATCAAGTCTTTGATAACCGGGAAACCGGCTGAACGCCACGGCTCAACAGTGATAGTATCGCCATCATTGAAACGGCGCATGTAAATTTGGCAAGTTGTCGCCCCTTGTGCAGGTCCGTGCGGATGTCCGTTGATATAAAGAGAACACATACCGCAAATACCCTCACGGCAGTCATGGTCAAATACGACAGGCTCTTTGCCTTCTGAAATCAGTTGCTCATTCAGAATATCCAGCATTTCCAGGAAGGAAGTATCGCCGGGGATGTCTTTCATCTGATAAGTCTCAAAAGCGCCTTTGGCTTTCGGTCCGGCCTGACGCCATATCTTCAGTGTAAATGATATATTTTTATCCATTTTCTTTAATTCTTTAATTGTTCAACTTCCCGATTAGCTCTTATAGTTACGAGTTTGTACCTTAATAGCTTCGTATACCAATGGTTCCTTCAGCAGTTCAGGAGCTTTGTCGTCAGAGCCTTGATACTCCCAGCAAGCTACATAGAAGTAGTTCTCGTCATCACGCTTAGCTTCGCCTTCCTCAGTTTGATATTCTTCACGGAAGTGACCGCCACAGGATTCATTACGGTTCAAAGCATCGTATGCAATCAATTCACCCATCGTGATAAAGTCGTTCAGACGGATAGCCTTGTCAAGTTCGACATTCATACCTTCCTTGCTACCCGGAATGAAAAGGTTGGTCTCGAACTCCTTGCGGATTTCCTTCAGTTTAGCCAAACCGGTCTTCAAGCCTTCAGCCGTACGACCCATACCTACATATTCCCACATCACGTGACCCAGTTCCTTATGGATAGAATCTACAGACTTCTTACCTTTGATGTTCATCAAGTGGTCTATCTTATCCTGAACTGCCTTTTCGGCTTCTGCGAATTCAGGCAGATCAGTCGAGAAGCGAGGCACTGTAATTTGGTCGGCCAGATAGTTCTGAATGGTATAAGGCAATACGAAATAACCGTCAGCCAAACCTTGCATCAAAGCGGAAGCGCCCAAACGGTTAGCACCGTGGTCGGAGAAGTTACATTCGCCGATAGCAAACAAGCCCTTGATGCTGGTCATCAATTCATAGTCTACCCAAATACCACCCATTGTATAGTGGATAGCCGGATAAATCATCATCGGGTTTTCATACGGACTTACATCGGTGATTTCTTCGTACATATCGAAAAGGTTGCCATAACGCTGAGCAACAACATCCTTACCCAAACGTTGGATGGCTTCTGAGAAATCGAGGAATACAGCCAAGCCGGTATTATTTACGCCATAACCTTTATCGCAACGTTCTTTAGCGGCACGGCTGGCAACGTCACGCGGCACAAGGTTACCAAATGCCGGATAACGACGCTCCAAGTAATAATCGCGGTCCTCTTCAGGAATATCCTTTCCTTGGAGGGTACCTTCCTGCAACTTCTTGGCATCTTCCAGTTTCTTCGGAACCCAAATACGACCATCGTTACGCAGAGACTCGGACATCAACGTCAACTTGGATTGCTTGTCACCATGAACAGGAATACAAGTCGGATGGATTTGAACATAGGCGGGATTGGCAAACCAAGCGCCTTTACGGTAGCAAGCCATTGCAGCCGAACAGTTGCAAGCCATAGCGTTGGTAGACAAGAAGTAAGTGTTACCATATCCACCGGTAGCTATAACCACAGCATGAGCGGCAAAACGCTCCAA
The DNA here is from genome assembly GCA_944322285.1 of uncultured Bacteroides sp. GTDB lineage: Bacteria > Bacteroidota > Bacteroidia > Bacteroidales > Bacteroidaceae > Bacteroides. Next base: position 1,600 of record CALUOR010000007.1, on the reverse strand, counting down.
TTTACCAGTTACCAGGTTCTTTGCAATGATACCACGGGCACGACCCTCAATGATAACAACATCTTCCATTTCATAACGGGTATACAACTTCACAGTTCCGGCAGCGACCTGACGGCTCAAAGCCGAATAAGCGCCCAGCAACAATTGCTGTCCCGTCTGCCCCTTTGCATAGAAGGTACGCGAAACCTGTGCACCACCAAATGAGCGGTTGGCCAACGTGCCACCATATTCACGAGCAAAAGGAACGCCCTGTGCTACACATTGGTCGATGATATTGTTTGAAACTTCAGCCAAACGATAAACGTTAGCTTCACGAGCACGATAGTCACCACCCTTTACCGTATCATAAAACAAACGGTAAACCGAGTCACCATCATTTTGATAATTCTTAGCAGCATTGATACCTCCCTGAGCGGCAATAGAGTGCGCACGACGCGGAGAATCCTGAATACAGAAATTAAACACCTTGAAACCCATTTCACCAAGCGAAGCGGCTGCACTGGCACCAGCCAAACCTGTACCAACCACAATAATATCCAAACGACGCTTATTGGCAGGGTTTACCAATTTCTGATGAGCTTTATAGTTCGTCCATTTCTCAGCTACCGGACCTTCCGGTATTCTTGAATCTATTTTAGTCATAATGTAATTACAATTTAGTCGTTTATAATCGATAACTCAACAGCACCAATTCTTACAGCAGTGATTTGATGTAGAAAACAACCACAACCAATGCAAAGCACAAAACAACGATGGTTGAGTAAATATTAGAAATACACTGCCAACGGTTAATCCAAGTTTTATTGTTCCAACCTAAGGTCTGCATAGCGCTCCAGAAACCGTGAGTCAAATGGAACCACAAAGCTGCCAACCACACGAGATAAAGGACAACATTAGCAACATTCCCAAATGTATTTTCTATATGATAAATACCATCAGCAGCATACATCATTACGCCTAAATCTTTGCAACCGGCCAATTCGGGCAACATCATCTTCGACCAAAAATGTACCAAATGCAAGCCTAAACCTACAATCACAATAATACCTAACACCAGCATGTTTTGCGAAGCCCACTCTACTTCTTTACGACGCTCGGTTACCGCATAACGCTCTGTTCCACGAGCACGACGATTCTGCATTGTTAACCAAAAAGCATAAATGATGTGAATGATAAACAATGCAGCCAAAACCAATGTAGCGGCTACCGCATACCAGTTCGCTCCCAAGAACTCACAAACCATGTTGTACCCCTCTTCCGAGATTAGCGCAACAAGATTCATCGCCATGTGAAACGTCAGAAACAGGACAAGGGCGATACCGGTAACGCTCATCACCACTTTCCTTCCTACAGATGAATTACTTAACCACATAAATGTTTGATTTTAAGTTATTAAATAGTTACAAATTAATATACATCAACTCTAAAAGAAGTTTTTTGTTGCAAAAATAGAGGAAATCCGTTGATTAAGCAAGGGATTAAAGAAATATTTCCGTAATAAAAAGAAGAGAGACAGAAATATAATCATAAACAAAAAGAGTCCCTTCCTCGGAAACTCCGGTGAAGGGACTCTCTGTAAAGACGGCGGCTACCTACTCTC
>CALUOR010000006.1 GCA_944322285.1 uncultured Bacteroides sp. | reverse complement strand
GTATAATCCTTCCGAAAATACGCTGTACAAGACAGAGAACTATTTGGTTTCTTTCTTCGGACGTTTGAACTATTCATATAAAAACAGATACCTGTTGACAGCTACGGTACGTGGTGACGGTTCTTCCCGTTTCTCTCCGGGTAACCAGTGGGGTGTATTCCCCTCGGTAGCTTTGGCTTGGCGATTGAAAGAAGAAGCTTTCCTGAAAGACGTAGAGGCCTTGTCAGACCTCAAGCTCCGTTTAGGTTACGGTATCACCGGTCAGCAGGAAGGCATTGGCGACTATACGTACTTCGCTTCTTATACACCGAATCGCAACGGTGCTAAGTATCCGATTGTTGGCGATGGCACTACTTATCGTCCGGATGCCTATAATAACGACCTGACTTGGGAAAAGACAACTACTTACAATGCCGGTATCGACTTGAGTTTCTGGAATAACCGGTTGACTGCCAACATTGATTACTACTATCGTAAGACAACCGATTTGATCAATACCGTATATATCGCCGCCGGTTCAAACTTTTCTAATCGTTTGACCAGCAACATCGGTTCGCTGCACAATCAAGGTGTGGAATTGGCATTGACATGGCGTCCCATCCAGACGGAAGACTGGAACTGGGAGTTGGGGTACAACGTAACTTGGAACTCCAATGAGATTGACGAATTAGTGGCCAGCCAAGGCGATGATTACGTAGTACAATATGGAGGCAGTGCCGTAGGTGCCGGTGGTACGGATGGTATCAAGGCTTATGCGGTAGGACATCCTTCGACCGCATTCTATACCTATCAGCAGGTATATGACAAGAACGGTCAGCCTATCCAAGGAGAATATGTGGACCGCGATGGGAATGGTGTCATCAATGGCGATGACCGTTACTTCTACAAGAAAGCCGATCCGGACGTATTGATGGGCCTTACTTCCAAGTTGATGTATAAAAATTGGGATTTCAGCTTCTCGCTCCGTGCCAGCTTGGGTAACTACAACTACAATGCGGTAGAAGCAGGAAATTCCAACCTTTCTCCATCCAGCATCAACTCCGGAGGTACGCTGAAGAACATCCTGACCATGACCCGCGCCAAGAATTGGCAGCAAGTGTCTACCATCGATGGTTTGTCCGACTACTTCATCCAGAACGCCTCTTTCCTGAAGTGCGACAATATCACCTTGGGATACTCGTTCTCGAACCTTGGCAATACGTCCGTAGGCGGTCGCGTTTATTTCACCGCCCAGAACATATTTACCATTACAAAATACAAAGGGTTAGATCCCGAAGTAAACGGAGGCTATGACGGCAATATCTATCCGCGTCCGTTTATGGGTATTTTCGGTGTTAGTCTTAATTTCTAAATCATCTAATAAAAAATCGCGATATGAAATTTAATAAAATAAAAGCATTAATACCTGTTGCAGGCTTGGCTCTTTTGATGGGGACCAGCTCTTGCGTAGGCGATTTGGATGTAACTCCCATCAACCCGCAACAGACTATGACATTGAATGCAGATGCCTTGTTCAACAAAATTTATGCCAGTTTTGCTTTGACTGGTCAGGAAGGACCTTCAGGCAGCGGTGACTTGCAGGACATTGACGAAGGACAATCCGATTTTTACCGTATGTCTTGGTATCTGAACGAATTTACCACGGACGAAGCCCACTGGGTATGGGCAACCGATGCCGGCGTGCCCGACTTATTGCACAACTCCTGGGGTGCCAGCAACGCCTTCTCCGTAGGTCTGTATTATCGTCTGTACTTCACCATCACGCTGTGCAACTTCTATCTGGAACAAGTGCCGGACGATGGAACGGGTGAAACAGCCATGCGACGTGCCGAAGCACGTTTCATACGTGCTTTCAATTACTATTATGTAATGGATATGTATGGCAACGCCGCCTTCACCACAGTGGTTGGTTCGGAACTGGCTGAATACTACACCCGCCAGCAACTGTTTGATTTCGTAGAAAGCGAATTGTTGGATTGCGAACAGTCCATGGCGGAAGCCGGTCAAAATACATACGGGCGTGTAGATAAAGTAGCCGTTTGGAACTTACTTTCCCGTCTGTATTTGAATGCGGAAGTCTATACCGGTACTGCCCGCTGGCAAGAAGCAATGGATTATGCGAACCGTGTCCTCAACAACGGATATTACCGTCTCTGCACGACAGGTACCACCAATCCGGTGACGGGTGAAGCATATTCCGCTTATCAGATGCTGTTCTTGGCAGACAACAATGAGACGGATGCCCGCTATGAAATGATTTTCCCGGTCATGTTCGACGGTGTAAATACCCGCAGCTACGGTGGTATGAACTACCTGATATTGGCCGCCTATAGTGCCGGTATGAGCGAAACAGTACCTTCTGGAACGAACAACAGTTGGGGAAAATGCTCCCGTGTACGTCAGCAGTTACTGGACAAATTCTATCGGAATACAGCGGCTCCCGCGGCAGACAATGTGGAAGAAATGACTTCGGCCGCCAACGATGACCGCGCCTTATTCTATGGTGCCGGTTTCACGACTTCCATTGAAGACGAAGCCGACCAAAACGCAGGTTACGGCTGTGTGAAGTTCCGCAACGTACGCTCAGACGGCCAGACTCATCCGGTGATTGACTATGTATACACAGACTTGCCTCTGTTCCGCATGGCGGAGGCTTACCTGACTTACGCAGAGGCTTCTACCCGCTTGAACGGCGCCAATGCGGACGCTTCGGAAAAGATAAACGTATTGCGCCGCCGTGCGAATGCTTCCACGCAAAATATCTACACGTTGAACGAGATTCTGGATGAATGGTCCAGGGAGTTCTGGTTTGAAGGCCGTCGTCGTATGGACTTAATTCGTTTTGGAAGTTTCGCCGGTCAAGCTAACTATCGTTGGGAATGGATGGGCGGTACGTATAACGGCGCTCAATTCGGCAATCACATGAACATCTTTGCCATTCCGGAGAACGACTTAACGAACAATAGTAATTTAACTCAGAACCCCGGTTATTAATCATATAAAAAGAAAGAAATATGAAAAAGCTGAATATATTGGCTGGACTCTTTGTAGGAATGGGATTGAGCTTCTTCGCGGCTTGTGAGGATGACAACGATTCCAATCCCGTAGTACAACAGCCCACGACATTTGAACTAAACACGCCTTCCTTAAGCGGAAACGTGTATGACTTGGAAAACTCTTCAACCCTTCGGTTGACTTACAAACAACCGGACTATGGCTACACGGCTGCCGTGACTTACTATGCACAGGTATCCATGGATGATACGTGGGTGGACGGAACGGAAGAGACGGAAGCCACTTATACGGAACTGAATGGAAACTCCACTACGTGCGAGATTGAGGTAGAGGCCGCACAAATAGACCGCGCTATCATGGTAATGGGCGGTTACGATGAAAGTAACGTGCCTACGGAGCCGATAACCATCTATATACGTATGCGCGCCACATTGGTATCCGGTTATGTATGCTATTCCAACTCTCTGGCACTGTCCGTCATGCCTTACTACATGCCGGTAGTGGATGCGGAGCCTGAGCTCTGGTACCTGACGGGTGATTGCATCGGCGACGGCAGCTGGACAAACAACGGCATGGAGGATATCGGTGTAAGTTTGGTACCGATGTCTTTGATAGACGGATACGAATATGATGCTACAACCGGACAGGGTGAAATCCAATTTACAGGATACTTCCTGGCAGGGAAGGGCTTCAAGCTCATCAAGACACCGGGTAGCTGGGATAACCAATGGGGTAATTCCGCTGCCGCCGGCATTGACGCTCCCGTGAAGAACGATGGTGGTTCATCGAACTTGTCTGTTCCTACTTCCGGTTATTACACCGTTAAACTGAATACCGCTACAGATATACTGACAGTTGAGGCTGCCGATGAAGCTCCGGTTTACCATATCCAGATACAAGGTGACTTTAATGGATGGACAGATGCTGCCATGACATCAGTGAACACTGTAGCAGGCATGAATAACCACATTTGGAAATACGAACTGGACGCTACAGGAGGTGATACAACCGCTAAGTTCAAGATTGCTCCGGGCGAAGGCGGAAGTGCCGATGGTTGGGGTGTCAACTGGGGTGGAAGTAACTTCCCGTATGGCATCGGTTCCAATGGTGGTGCCAATATTCCGGTAACAGCCGGTCACTACAATATCATCTTCAACGATATTGACGGTTTCTATTATTTCTATAGCATAGAAGAATAACAAGGATTGGCGGAGGATGTCCTTTCCATAAAGGCATCCTCCCTTTTAAACCTATAAAAAGAGCATTTATGAAAAAGAAAACATTATATGTACTGACCTTAGCAGCGTTGACATTTGTTGGCTGCAAAGGCGATTACGATGATTGGGCGGCTCCCCAAGGCTTTGAGCAAGAAGAAGCCCGGAGCGTTTCATTGACGGCTACAGCCGCTTCGCCTATCAACATGGCGGAAGTAACTACAGACTCATTGGTTTTGTTTACTCCTTCCGTAACAATGGGCGAAGAAGATAAAGTCGTGGGATATAAATTGGTATTGGACGGCACGCAGAACATTCCGGTAACACTTGAAGCAAAAGGAAGTGTTGAAGATTTGAAGAACGCAGTTGTCGCTTTGTATGGACAGGCTCCGGTAGAACGCACATTGGCCGGTGTGGTCACGGGGTTGATACAAGCGGGCGGTTCAGTAATGACTGTATCCACGGATATTTCTTTGAGCGTGACACTTCATGTAGATTATGGAGAGTTTATTTATGTGGTCGGTAATCCGGCTTGGAATCCGGAAACCGCAGCCTCTTTACGTTCGCCGAACTTTGACGGAGTTTACACAGGATTTAGTTATGTGGACGGAGATTTTAAGTTCACCAAAGAACGTAATTGGGATGATGAATATAATTTCGCAGACTTCACAACATTAAGCGAAGGAATCGCGCAAGGTGAGGGAACCAATATCAACATAGCAGCTACAGGTTATTATTATCTGGCAGCAGATTTGGCTACCGGTTCGTTGACCGCAACCTTGATTCAATCATTCGGTGTTATTGGAGATTTCAACAGTTGGGCTGCTGATGCTCCCATGACTTACGATGCAGCCAATGACTGCTGGACTGCTACGGTAGCTATGACCGCAGGCGGATTCAAGTTCCGTGCCAACGGTGCATGGGACATCGATTTGGGTGGAACGACCGACGACCTTAGCGCAGGCGGTGCAAACCTAACCATTGACGAAGCCGGCACTTATGTCATTACTTTGTATGCCAGCCGCACAACTTCCGACAATATCTATTGCACGGTAGAGAAACAATAAACCAAGCTTCATAGCATTTAAGCGAAAGGATGCCGCTTCGGGATAAGGACCGAGGTTCGGCATCCTTTTTTGCAATAGTCGTAACAGCATGTAGAAAAGGAATCCCAATTATCCAAGGATATGTAGAGTTATTCCACATTATGTAGACAGATTCCACACGAACAGATAATAAAAAAGAGTAAAAAAACGATTTCTTTAAAACGATTCAGTTGAAAAAAAGCAAGTTATGTACCTTTTTTTGTTTTTATCGGAAAAAAGGTATTACTTTTGCATAATGAGAAATGGAATTTTTAGTATTTAATTGCTAAACAAACATACATGAGACTATTTTTTACCAAGAAAGAACTAAAGCTGAGAAAAAAACGCTTAGTGGCCATGCTGGTGTGCATGGTTGTGGTATTGGCATTGTACATTGTACTGACATGGGAAAAAGAAGTGGTACCAGTACCCCCGGTTGTAGTGGTACAGCCTGTAGAACAAGAGGATGTAGAAATCTATGGTGACTACGTGGGACGCATCCGCGCTCAGCAATTCGTAGAAGTGCGAGCACGTGTGGAAGGCTTTCTTGAAAGCATGGCTTTTGAGGAAGGTACGTATGTACAAAAGAATCAAGTACTGTTTGTCATCGACCAAAAACAATACCGCGCCAAAGCAGATAAAGCCCGTGCCCAGTTGCGAAAAGATTCTGCCCAGGTACGCAAGACCAAACGCGACTTGGACCGTATCCGTCCTCTTTTTGAACAGAACGCAGCCAGCCAATTGGATTTGGACAACGCCATAGCCGCCTACGAAACCGCTGTAGCCAGTATGGGTATGAGTCAAGCGGATTTAGACCAAGCCGAACAAGAATTAGGATATACTTGGGTGCGTTCACCGATATCGGGCCACATCAGTGAACGTCACGTAGACTTAGGAACACTTGTCGGTACCGGAGGAAAATCCTTGTTGGCTACCATTGTCAAGAGCGACACCGTATTGGTGGACTTCAGCATGACAGCATTGGATTACCTGAAAAGCAGAGAAAGGAACGTAGTCTTAGGTCAACGCGACTCTACGCGCTCATGGCAACCTACGGTAACCATCACCTTGGCAGATGACAGCGAATATCCGTATAAAGGACTGGTAGACTTCGCCGACCCGCAAGTTAATCCTAAAACCGGAACATTCTCCGTACGTGCAGAGATGCCCAATCCTGACCGTGTTCTTCTACCGGGACAGTTCACCAAGGTACGCGCTTTGCTGGACGTACGCGAACGGGCTACCGTTGTACCCCAGAAAGCCCTCATCATCGAAAAAGGAGGAGCTTATATATTTGTTATGCGCCGTGACTCTACGGTGGAACGACGATTCATTGAATTGGGACCAGAATTTGGCAACAATGTTGTAGTGGAACGAGGCATCATTCCGGGCGAAAACATTGTAACCGAAGGTTACCACAAGCTGAATCCCGGCATGAAAGTACGTGTGGGACGTCCCGGAGAAGTCAAGAATGAAGAAAAGACAGAAGAGTAATCTCTTATAATACAGCAACGCATGAAAGTAAGCTTTTTCATCGACAGGCCGGTATTCTCGGCTGTCATATCCATATTAATCGTCATTGTGGGTATCATTGGCCTCACCATGCTACCCATTGACCAATATCCGCAAATCACGCCTCCGGTAGTTAAAATCAGTGCCTCCTATCCGGGAGCCAGTGCGCTTACCGTATCACAAGCCGTGGCCACACCCATTGAGCAAGAATTGAATGGTACACCGGGTATGCTCTATATGGAGTCTAACAGCTCCAATTCAGGAGGCTTCTCGGCCACCATTACTTTCGACATCTCTTCCGACCCGGATTTGGCGGCTGTAGAAATACAGAATCGTGTAAAACTGGCAGAGTCTCGTCTACCAGCCGAAGTCGTACAAAACGGTATAGAAATTGAAAAGCAGGCAGCCAGCCAATTAATGACTATCTGCCTTACCTCGTCCGACCCTAAATTTGACGAAATTTACTTAAGTAACTTTGCCACTCTGAACGTACTCGACCTCTTGCGCCGTATTCCAGGCGTAGGGCGTGTGTCCAACATAGGCAGCCGTTACTATGCCATGCAGATATGGGTAGATCCCGCCCGACTGGCCAATTATGGATTAACAGTACAAGATCTGCAAAACGCTTTGAAAGACCAAAACCGTGAATCTGCCGCCGGTGTATTAGGCCAGCAACCTGTAACCGGGTTAGACTTTACCATTCCAATTACAGCACAAGGGCGTCTTTCCAGTGCTGCCCAATTTGAAGAAATCGTGCTCCGTGCCAATGCGGACGGTTCTATGATCAGAATGCGCGATGTAGCCCGTGTATCGCTCGAAGCCCAATCATACAATACAGAGAGCGGTATCAACGGAGGAAATGCCGCAGTGCTAGGTGTTTACATGTTGCCCGGTGCCAACGCCATGGAAGTAGCAGAAAACGTAAAGAACGCCATGGAAGAAATAAGTCGCACGTTCCCCGATGGCATGCAATACGAAATGCCCTTCGACCTTACCACCTACATCAGCGAATCTATTCACGAAGTGTATAAAACGTTGTTTGAGGCATTAATATTGGTCATTGTCGTTGTTTTCCTTTTCCTGCAAAGCTGGCGGGCTACAATTATTCCTTTGGTAGCAGTCCCTATTTCACTGATTGGAACTTTCGGTTTCATGCTGATATTCGGTTTCTCGCTCAACATGTTGACCTTGCTTGGATTAGTACTTGCCATCGGTTTGGTGGTGGACGATGCTATTGTTGTGGTAGAAAATGTAGAACGTATTATGGAAGAAGAGCATCTCAGTCCCTACGAGGCTACCAAAAAAGCAATGAATGGATTAACTTCAGCCTTGATAGCCACTTCACTCGTGCTCTGCGCCGTATTTGTACCGGTAAGTTTTCTTTCCGGCATTTCCGGCCAACTCTATCGCCAGTTTAGCGTTACAATTGCAGTGTCCGTATTGTTATCTACCGTAGTGGCTTTGACGTTAAGTCCGGTGATGTGCTCACTTATTTTAAAGCCTACGGATCATAATAAGCCCAAAAATCGTTTTTTCCGCGCTATCAACCGTTGGCTGGACTTTGGAAATAGCAAATATCTGACAGGAATCGGACATATCATTAAGAATCCGCGCCGTGTAGGGGCAGGTTTCTGCATGATACTGATATTGATATTTGTACTCTACCGGCTAATACCTACCAGCTTCCTTCCATCAGAAGATCAAGGTTATTTTACCATCGAGCTGGAAATGCCTGAAGGCACTACGTTGGAACGTACCCGTACCGTAACCAACCGAGTGATTAACTTCCTTATGGAGAATCCCTCTGTGGAATACGTGCAGAATGTAACCGGTACAAGTCCACGTGTGGGGACAAACCAGGCACGGGCCCAACTGACAGTTATCCTGAAAGAATGGAAACAACGAGATGACACAACTATTGATGCCATCATGGCGGATGTCAGCAAGGAACTGACCGAATACCCTGAATGTAAATTCTATCTTTCCACGCCCCCCGTTATTCCCGGCTTGGGAACTTCTGGCGGTTTCGAAATGCAGCTTGAAGCACGTGGAGACGCCACATATGACAACTTGGTGCAAGCAGCGGACACGTTGATGTACTACGCCTCTCAACGTAAAGAGCTCAGCGGACTCTCGTCCTCACTACAAGCAGAAATTCCCCAACTCTATTTTGATGTAGACCGCGATAAAGTAAAGATGTTAGGGGTACCCATGGCCGATGTGTTCAATACCATGAAAGCTTTCACCGGATCGGTATATGTAAACGATTTCAATATGTTTAACCGTATATACCGCGTCTATGTACAAGCCGAAGCCCCTTTCCGTGAACATCGGGACAACATCGGGCTTTACTTTGTTCGAAGCAGCGATGGAGACATGATTCCACTCACCGCATTGGGTAACACTGAATACACAACCGGCCCGGGTAGCATCAAACGATTCAACATGTTCAATACGGCCATCATCCGAGGGACTTCCGCACAAGGCTATAGTTCAGGACAAGCGATGGAAGCATTGGAAGAAGTTGTACACCAGCACCTGCCAGACAATATCGGCATTGAATGGAGCGGCCTTTCCTATCAGGAAAAACAAGCCGGTGGCCAAACAGGCATTATTTTAGGATTGGTGTTTATTTTTGTATTCCTCTTTTTGGCTGCCTTGTATGAAAGTTGGAGTATCCCGGTGGCTGTTTTACTTTCGCTTCCCGTAGCCGCATTAGGCGCATACATTGGCATTGTAGTATGTGGATTGGAAAACGACACTTACTTTCAAATCGGATTGGTTATGCTGATGGGGCTGGCAGCCAAGAATGCCATCTTGATTGTAGAGTTTGCTAAAGATGAAGCCGATGCAGGAGTCAATGTCTTAAAAGCAGCTCTTCATGCCGCGCGATTGCGTTTCCGTCCTATCCTAATGACTTCGCTTGCATTTATTCTTGGCATTTTCCCATTGGTTATCGCCAGTGGTCCTGGTTCAGCGAGCCGACAAGCCATTGGTACGGGAGTATTCTTCGGTATGATCGTCGCGGTAACAATAGGCATTTTGCTTATTCCATTCTTCTTTGTAGCGATCTACAAAGCAAAGAATACCATGCATGGAGCCATCCCTGCTAAAGCCAAACGCGGAGTGGCAAAATTAGCACGTACCATTACGCACCATCACACAAATGATAAAAACAACGATAATCAGTGACATCCGATATGAAAAAATATACCATATTATATATAGTAAGCATATGCACCGTCCTCCTTACTTTGGGCGGATGCAAATTGGGAAAACATTATGTCCGCCCAGAATTGGAATTGCCTCAAACATTAGGCACACAACCTGACTCAATGGGTACAGACACGCTTTCCATCGCAGATTTGCCTTGGGAACAACTCTACACCGATACCTTGCTGCACAATCTCATACATCGTACTTTAGAGTATAACAAGGACCTTCTTATGGCAACCGCCCGCGTGAAAGAGTTAGCCGCTTTAAAGCGTATTGATGTAGCCAACCTCTTCCCGGAAGTAGGGCTCCGCGTTTATGGTGAAAAAGAAGCGGATAATTACGGAGGAAATGATTACAACCCGGACAATCAGTTTGACTTAAAAGGTACAGTTTCCTGGGAACTTGACCTTTGGGGAAAGCTCCGCTGGGCACGCGATGAAAGTCTGGCGGAATTTCGTGCCTCGATAGAAAACCGACGTGCCCTACAGATGAGCCTTATAGCAGATGTGGCGCAAGCCTATTTTGAATTAGTAGCATTAGACAACGAATTAAATATTGTCCGTAAAACCGTAGAGGCGCGTCGGGAAAGTCTCCATTTGGCTCGCATCCGTTATGAAGGAGGTTTGACCTCTGAAACTGCTTTCCGTCAGGCACAAGTGGAATTAGCACGAACAGAAACCTTGGTGCCCGACCTTGAACGTCAGATAACCCTGAAAGAAAACGATCTTGCTTTACTTATCGGTGAATATCCACACCGCATGGGACGTACCATTTTACCGGAAGACGTACGCCTGCCTGAGACACTGCCAGTCGGCTTACCAAGTACGTTACTGGAACGTCGTCCAGATGTACGCCAAGCAGAGCAGCAACTCATTGCCGCTAATGCTTCTGTAGGAATAGCTTATACCAGCCTTTTCCCTACGATTTCTCTTACGGCTCAGTTGGGAGCCGAGAGCGAGGAACTGTCCGACTTGTTGAAATCGCCCTACCATCTCATCACTGGCAGCCTCCTGCAACCGATTGTAGGCATAGCCAAAAACCGTGCCCGTCTTAAAGCACAAAAAGCCGCCCGCGAACGCGCCCTCTATGCTTATGAGAAAGCTGTTCTATCAGCCTTCAAAGATGCCTATGACGCTATAGCCGCTTTCAACAAAATGCAAGAAATATACGATTCGCGTCTTTCGCTGGAACAATCTTCCCGATCGGCTTTGGAATTGGCTCAATTGCAATATGTCAACGGAGTCATCGGATACATGGATTTGCTTGACGCACAACGTAGTTACCTTGACGCACAGATTGGCCTAAGCAATGCCGTACGTGACAAACAGATTACCATTGTACACTTGTATAAGGCACTTGGCGGAGGCTGGGAATGATTACAATTAGGAGAAAACATCCATCCCTATTTGTAGGTATCCTGCATACTGTTATTTAAAAACAATCTAAACTGCTTGTATGGTTGGCGCATAACCTGTATCTTTGCACGGAAAAATAAAAAGGAAAGTTTTTATGCGTTTATCCGAATTGAAAACTGGGGAAAAAGGTGTAATAGTTAAAGTATTGGGCCACGGAGGTTTCCGCAAGCGTATTGTAGAAATGGGCTTCATCAAAGGAAAAACCGTAGAAGTGCTACTGAACGCCCCTTTAAAAGACCCCGTAAAATATAAAGTAATGGGATACGAGATATCCCTGCGCCGCCAAGAAGCAGACATGATAGAAGTCATCAGCGAGCAAGAAGCACGCGAGCAAATTATGCTACCCGACTATCATGACAAAGGATTGGAAGAAGATGTGCAGTGGGTGGAAGATGAAATGAAGAATCTGGCACGCGACAAACGGCGCACCATCAACGTGGCATTGGTGGGGAATCCTAACTGCGGCAAGACTTCGCTGTTCAACATTGCTTCAGGAGCACACGAGCACGTAGGAAACTATAGCGGAGTGACGGTCGATGCGAAAGAAGGATACTTCGATTTCCAAGGATACCATTTCCGCATAGTAGACTTACCGGGTACTTACTCTCTCTCTGCTTACTCACCTGAAGAAATCTATGTCCGCCGGCATATCATTGATGAAACGCCTGATATCATCATAAACGTAGTAGACTCTTCCAATCTGGAGCGAAACCTATACCTTACTACCCAGCTCATCGACATGAACGTGCGTATGGTAGTAGCCTTGAATATGTATGATGAATTGGAGGCAAGCGGCAACACGTTAGATTACGTCAAACTGGGCCAATTATTTGGCGTGCCCATGCTTCCCACAGTAAGCCGCACGGGCAAAGGAATAGACAAACTTTTCCATATCATCATTACTTTGTATGAGGGAGGTGACTTTTTGGACGAAAAAGGAAAAGTTCGTGCCGAGATATTGGACGATTTCCGTAATTGGCATAAGGAATACGTACCCGATCATGACATAGACAGCAATCAAGAAGCAGAGGAACATCCACGCAAGCTATACCGCCACATCCACATTAACCATGGTCCAGAGCTGGAGCGAAGCATCGACGAAGTAAAACGGGTCATTTGTATGAACGAAAGCATCCGCTATAAATACTCCACCCGTTTTCTGGCCATCAAACTACTTGAGAACGATAAGGATCTGGAGAAAATTGTGCAAGATTTTCCCAATGGGAATGATATCTTAGAAGTACGTGACAAAGAAGAACAACGCTTACGAGAGGTGCTGAACGAAGATGGCGAGCAGGCTATCACCGATGCCAAGTATGGTTTCATATCGGGTGCCCTGCGCGAAACATTTGTAGACAACCATCAGGACAAAGAACACCTGACACATATCATTGACGCCATTGTGACCCATCGCATCTGGGGATTCCCTATATTCTTCTTATTCATGTACTTGATGTTTGAAGTCACGTTTGTAGTAGGAGCTTATCCGCAGGAATGGATTGAGTCGCTGGTTACCGTCTTCGGCGATTTCATCAGCAACAACATGGCTGAAGGACCTTTGAAAGATTTACTCATAGACGGTATTATAGGAGGTGTGGGCGGTGTCATCGTTTTCTTGCCAAACATATTGATATTATATCTCTTCATTTCTTTGATGGAAGATTCCGGGTACATGGCACGTGCCGCATTCATCATGGATAAAATCATGCACAAGATGGGACTACACGGCAAGTCGTTTATCCCTCTCATCATGGGCTTTGGATGCAACGTACCTGCTGTAATGGCCTCACGCACCATTGAGAACCGGAAGAGCCGTTTAGTAACGATACTTATTAACCCATTGATGTCATGCAGTGCCCGCCTGCCTATCTACCTGTTATTGGTAGGGGTCTTTTTCCCGGAGCATGCCAGTCTGGTACTGCTGAGCATTTATACCATAGGTATTTTGCTGGCGGTTATCATGGCACGTCTTTTCAGCCGTTTTCTGATAAAGGGCGATGACACACCTTTCGTCATGGAGCTTCCACCTTACCGTATGCCTACCTCGAAAGCCATTGCCCGCCACACATGGGAGAAAGGAGCACAATACCTGCGCAAAATGGGAGGTATCATCATGGTAGCTTCGGTCATTATATGGGCATTAGGTTACTATCCTAATCACGATTCATATACCGATGTGGCCCAACAACAAGAACATTCTTATATCGGTCGGATAGGTAAAGCTATTGAACCCGTTATCGAGCCACTCGGTTTCGATTGGAAACTCGGCATTGGCATTTTATCGGGTGTAGGAGCCAAGGAACTTGTGGTAAGCTCCCTTGGCGTACTTTATGCAGATGATGCCGAAGCCAATGAAACCACCTTGGCTGAACGTCTACCCATCACACCATTGGTGGCTTATGGCTACATGGTATTCGTATTGCTCTACTTCCCGTGTATTGCCACAATTGCAGCCATTAAACAAGAAGCGGGTGGCTGGAAATGGGCCTTGTTCACGGCAGGATACACCACAGCATTAGCATGGATCATGTCCTTTGCCATTCATCAGATAGGAGGATTATTTGTATGAACGATTGGCAGAATTGGATAGTAGCCCTACTGATAGTACTTTGCATTGCGCGCATAGCATGGGGATTTCGTTCTTTCTTCCGTAAAACAGAAGAGAAGAATCCTTGCTCTGGTTGTTCCTGTGGTTGTGGTTGCGGGCACTCATCCCGACATTTTGCAAAAGAAAATAAGAAAAAATGCCATAGATAGTTGGTATATTAAAAAAATGTACTACCTTTGCAACCGCAATCGGAAAGCTAAGCATAGTTGGTACCTTGGATGAGTGGCTTAGTCAGCGGTCTGCAAAACCGCGTACGGCGGTTCGAATCCGCCAGGTACCTCCAGACAATCAAAAAGCTCCGTCGAGTATTCGGCGGAGCTTTTGTCATAAAAAGATGAACCTATTAATAAGTGAAAGCATTGAATTTCATTCCCGATACCGAAAACCATGAGTTTCAAGACGCATTGAACCTCATAAAGTACACCCGCCAGTCTCTTTTCCTGACGGGAAAGGCCGGTACGGGCAAATCCACTTTTTTACGCTATATATGTGCCAACACGAAAAAGAAATATGTCGTATTGGCACCTACAGGTATAGCCGCTATCAATGCCGGAGGCTCTACGCTTCACAGTTTCTTTAAGCTGCCCTTCCATCCCCTGTTGCCCGACGACCCCAACCTCAGCCTGCAAAAAGGACGCATACACGAGTTCTTCAAATACACCAAGCCCCACCGCAAATTGCTGGAAAAGCTGGAGTTGGTCATTATTGACGAGATAAGTATGGTAAGAGCAGATATTATAGATACTGTAGACCGCATCCTGCGCGTCTACAGTCACAACCTGCGCGAACCTTTCGGAGGCAAACAGCTATTGCTAGTGGGCGATGTTTTTCAACTGGAGCCTGTGGTGAAAAATGACGAACGGGAAATTCTGGGACGTTTCTACCCGAACCCTTATTTTTTCTCAGCCCGTGTGTTCGCCCAAATAGATTTAGTCTCCATTGAATTAAAAAAGGTGTATCGGCAAAGCGATCCTGCTTTTATCAACGTACTCGACCATATACGCGGAGGTATTGCCGGTGCCGGCGACTTACAATTACTCAATACGCGCTATGGCACGCCGTCTTCCTCTTCTATGGATACTGGCATGTACATCACTTTGGCTACCCGCCGTGACAATGTAGATTATATCAACGAACGACATCTTTCCGAA
Organism: uncultured Bacteroides sp.; assembly: GCA_944322285.1. Classification (GTDB taxonomy): domain Bacteria; phylum Bacteroidota; class Bacteroidia; order Bacteroidales; family Bacteroidaceae; genus Bacteroides. Next base: position 91,943 of record CALUOR010000006.1, on the reverse strand, counting down.
CTGCCCGGAGAACCGGAAACATTTGTCGGAGAGATACGGGGAGATTTCCCTCAAACCAGTCTTCCCACGGCACAGGAGCTGGTGTTGAAACCCGGAGCACAAATTATCTTCATTAAGAATGATTTTGAACACCGTTGGGTAAACGGCACTATCGGTACAATAAGCGGATTCGACATGAACGGCGATACCCTCTATATCACTACGGACGATGGTCGTGAGTGTGACGTCAAACGCGAATCGTGGCGCAACATACGCTACACCTATAACGAAGAGAAGAAACAGATTGAGGAAGAAGAGGTAGGCATGTTCACCCAATTTCCTGTAAAGCTGGCATGGGCCATCACCGTACACAAAAGCCAGGGACTCACCTTCAACAAGGCGGTCATAGACTTTAGCGGGGGGGTGTTTGCAGGCGGACAAACCTACGTGGCTTTAAGCCGATGCACTTCATTAGATGGCATCTGGCTGAAGAAACCCATCAGCCGGGCCGATATTTTTGTCCGGCCTGAAATCACAGAATTCGCTACCCGCTTCAATAACCGTCAAGCCATAGACCGCGCTCTTAAACAAGCACAGGCCGACATGCTCTATGCCTCTGCCGCGCGAGCCTTCGACAAAGGCGACTTCCAAACTTGTTTGGACGAGTTTTTCAAAGCCATCCATGCCCGTTATGACATTGAGAAGCCTTCGGCCCAACGCCTTATCCGCCGCAAACTGAACACAATCAACCGTCTGCGTCAAGAGAACATAGCTCTAAGAGCCGCTGCATTGGAGAAGGAAAAGACATTGGTGAAATACGCCCGCGAATACATCACCATGGGCGATGAATGCTTGAAGCATGATATGAAAGAAGCCGCCATGCGCAATTATGAAAAAGCCGTGGCCCTCTGCCCCAAATTTAAAGAAGCGTGGAAGAAAATCAAAAAACTGGATAAAGAATTAAGGAAACAAAATGAATAGCTTACCTCTTTTATATAATGATTTTCCCACGTTCCTCAAGCGATACTTCCCCTTCAAGGTGCAGAAAATATCGCTCCATGCGGGTTTCACCTGCCCTAACCGGGATGGCACACGAGGCTACGGAGGATGCACTTACTGCAACAACCAGACATTCAGTCCCGAGTATTGCCACACGGAGAAGTCCGTACGGACACAGCTGGAAGAGGGAAAAACTTTCTTCGCTCACAAATATCCGGAAATGAAGTATCTGGCATACTTCCAGGCTTACACCAATACTTATGGAGAGTTGGAGGATTTGATTCGCAAGTATGAGGAAGCGCTGGATGTGGAAGGAGTCGTTGGGTTGGTTATCGGCACACGTCCCGACTGTATGCCTCCTGCCTTGCTGGATTACCTGACGGAACTAAACCGCCGGACATTCCTCTTGGTGGAGTATGGCATAGAAAGCACTTTGGACCGCACTTTGCTTCGCATTAACCGTGGACATACTTGGCAAACTACCATAGATGCCATTACACGTACTTCGGCACAAGGCATCCTGACGGGCGGACATGTCATCTTGGGCTTACCGGGCGAGACACGTGCGGACATTCTTTCCCAAGCCAAAGACATCTCCAGCCTGCCATTGACTACATTAAAGTTACATCAACTCCAGCTGATACGAGGCACACGCATGGCGCACGAATACGAAACATCGCCCGCCGACTTTCACCTCTTTCACGATGTGAATGAATACATCGACCTGGTTATCGACTATCTCCAGCGCCTTCGCCCCGACTTAGTGCTGGAAAGATTCGTCTCCCAATCACCCCGTGAATTGCTCATCGCCCCCGATTGGGGATTGAAAAACTATGAGTTCAACCACCGTTTGCAAAAAAGAATGAAAGAACTTGGAGCTTATCAAGGTAAAATGGTTGGAAATCCATAAAAAATCGTACATTTGCAGGATATATCAATAATTCTATATATAATAAATATGGAAGAGAAAACATTAATTAAAGGCAAAGTACATTATGTAGGGGTGAACGACCGTAACAAACATCTCTTCGAAGGGATGTGGCCTCTGCCCTACGGAGTCTCTTACAACTCTTATCTGATAGATGATGACATCGTAGCCTTGGTGGACACGGTAGACGCCTGTTTCTTCGAGAGTTATTTGCGCAAGATACGAAACCTCATTGGCGACCGCCCCATTCAATACCTCATCATCAACCACATGGAGCCTGACCACTCTGGCTCTATTCGGCTTATCAAGCAACAATATCCCGACATCATTCTGGTAGGCAACAAGCAGACATTCGGCATGATTGAAGGCTTTTATGGCCTGACCGGCGAACGCTACGAAGTGAAGGATGGCGATTTCCTCGACTTGGGACATCACAAGCTGCGCTTCTATCTGACTCCTATGGTGCATTGGCCCGAAACGATGATGACATTCGACGAGACGGACGGCATCTTATTTGCAGGCGATGCTTTCGGATGCTTTGGCACGCTGGACGGAGGATTCATGGACACCCGCATCAACTTGGATAAATATTGGGACGAAATGGTGCGCTATTATTCTAATATTGTAGGCAAGTATGGAAACCCTGTGCAGAAAGCGTTGGCCAAGTTGGGAAACCTACCCATTACAACCATTTGTTCCACGCACGGTCCGGTGTGGACGGAAAATATCTCCCGTGTGGTAAGTATTTACGACCGGTTAAGCCGCTACGAAGCCGAGGAAGGCGTGGTCATAGCCTACGGCACCATGTATGGACATACGGAGGAAATGGCCGAGGCAATCGCTTCCGAACTTTCGGCGCAAGGAATCAAGAACATTGTCCTGCACAACGTAAGCAAGAGTGACCCTTCTTACATTCTGATGGACATTTTCAAATACCGTGGATTAATAATAGGAAGTCCTACCTATTGCAACCAGATTTATCCCGAGGTGGAAGCCTTGCTCTCCAAGATTTTGCTTCGCGAAGTAAAGGGACGCTATCTGGGATACTTCGGTTCCTTCTGCTGGGCAGGTGCGGCCGTAAAGCGCATGGGCGAATTTGCCGAGAAAAGCAAACTGGAGCTAGTAGGCGACCCCGTAGAGATGAAACAGGCCATGAAACCTCTCACCTACGAGCAATGTGCCCATCTGGCAAAAGCCATGGCCGACCGCCTGAAGAAAGACAGAAAGTAAAATGATGAATCATAAAATAGTAAATTTTAAAATCGTAAATCTATGAGACTTATTATTCAACCGGACTATAAGTCCGTATCGAAATGGGCCGCCAACTACGTGGCCTCTAAAATCAAAGCAGCGAACCCCACTCCGGAGAAACCCTTTGTATTGGGATGCCCCACTGGCTCATCCCCGCTGGGCATGTATAAAGAACTGATAGACTTGAACAAGGCCGGAGTCATTTCTTTCCAAAACGTGGTGACATTCAACATGGACGAATATGTAGGTCTGCCCAAGGAGCATCCTGAAAGCTACTATTCTTTCATGTGGAATAACTTCTTCAGCCACATCGACATCAAGCCGGAAAACACCAATATTCTGAATGGCAACGCTGCCGACTTGGAAGCTGAATGCGCCCGCTATGAAGAAAAAATCAAGTCATATGGTGGCATCGACCTTTTCATGGGAGGTATCGGACCCGACGGACACATTGCTTTCAACGAACCGGGTTCATCCTTGGCATCACGCACCCGCCAAAAGACACTGACCACAGATACCATCATCGCCAACTCACGTTTCTTCAACAACGATGTCAACCAAGTGCCCAAGACGGCCTTGACCGTAGGCGTAGGTACCGTACTCAGTGCCAAGGAAGTGATGATCATCGTCAATGGTCACAACAAGGCACGTGCGCTTTACCATGCTGTAGAAGGACCTGTGATGCAGATGTGGACCATCAGTGCCTTGCAGACGCATGAGAAAGGCATTATCATTTGCGATGATGCCGCTACCGACGAGTTGAAAGTGGGTACTTACCGTTACTTCAAGGACATTGAGGCCGACAATCTCGACCCGCAAACGCTGCTTAAATAAGGGTATATACAGAATGATGGGTGAAGAGCGGACAATATTCTTCATTCATCATTCTGCATTTTTCATTCATTATTTCTCCAGCCATCCTATGCCTTGGCGCACAATCTCCGGTTCATCCCCGGTGCAATCTACCACGGTAGAGCTATCCGTCCCCCCTACTCCACCATCTATTACCAAATCCACTACTCCGCCAAATTTCTCGTCTATCAGTTCCGGATCCGTGCTGTATTCTATCTCTTCATCCTCCTCATGCGGCACAGTTGTTGTCAGGATAGGAGCATCGAGCAGGCGTGCTATTTCCTGAATGATCGGATGGTCCGGCATACGAATGCCCACCTCTTTCCGGTTACGGAATATCTTAGGAAGACGGGTAGTGCCATTCAGGATGAAGGTAAAAGGTCCCGGCAGGTTACGCTTCATGAGCTTGAATGTACGGTTATCCACCTTGGCATACTCGCTGATGCTACTCAGGTTATAGCAGATAATAGAAAGATGGTGTTTCTTAGGGTCAATGTGCTTCAGTTGACAGATACGTTCAATGGCACGTTCCTTCAACCCATGGCAACCGATGGCATACCGTGTATCGGTGGGATAAATAAGAATACCGCCGTCATTCAGTATATCGATGACCTGCTGTAGGTCAGCCGGATTGTTGTTCTTGTTGTAAAGTTTCAGTAGCATACGCGATTCCTATTTTTATCGGACAAAGATAAGCATTTCAACGAGATAATGTTCCTGTTTTTGCTATTAAAATCCAGATTGTTTTTCTATCTTTCGGCTTGTCCAGTTCATTTTTTATTCGTTACTTTGCTATCATTACAGAATTTTTCCAGCATTGTATACTAACTTTGCTATCATGAAGATATTAGTAATAGAAGATGAGCGTGATTTGCGCGAAACCATCTGCGCATCGCTCCAGAAAGAAAAATTTGTCGTAGAGAGTGCAGCCGACTTCCATTCGGCATTCGACAAAATCAATGATTACGACTACGACTGCATCCTGCTGGACATTATGCTGCCCGGAGGAAGCGGTCTTGACTTGCTACGCGAGTTGAAACGCCTTCGACGCAGCGACAGCGTGCTTATCATCTCGGCCAAGGACTCGCTGGACGACAAAGTTGAAGGGCTTGAATTGGGAGCGGATGATTACCTGACTAAACCCTTCCACTTAGCCGAGCTGAATGCCCGGGTAAAGTCACTCATCCGGCGTAGGCAGAACAACGGAGATGTCAGTGTAAAGTCAGGAAACCTCATCTTGTGGCCCGACAAAAGACAAGCCGAAGTAGAGGGAAAAGTTTTGCCATTGAATCGGAAAGAGTTCGACTTGCTCTATTACTTTGTGGTCAATCCCAACCGGGTCATCAATAAAATGAGCCTGGCAGAGTCTGTATGGGGCGACAATATCGACCAGGCCGATTCCCTGGATTTCATCTACTCGCAGGTAAAGAACTTACGCAAGAAGCTGAAACAGGCAGGAGCCACCGTCGAGGTAAAGGCAGTGTACGGATTCGGCTACAAGCTCTCGGAGATTGATGTGTAAATGGGAATTTAGCGGGGCGGAGCCCCGCAATGTGTCAATGTGCTAATATGCCAATGTGCTAATGCCCTGCGGCATGAGAACACGCCAGCGCAAACACAGCGCAGCCTAATTAGCACATTGACACATTAGCATATTAGCACATTAAATTATCATTCAACTATGAAGTTACTACATTACACCTATCGCAAACTTTCCTTATGGCTGTTAGGACTGATGGCTGTATGGGGCGTATTGTTCTATTATACCATTATATATGAAGTAATGGACGAGACGGACGATGCACTGGAAAATTATGCGCAAATCATCATCAACAATGCCCTTTACGACCCCGATGTATTGAACACGGAAGGCAACCTGATGTCATTCTACTATTTCCATCCCATTTCAGTGGAAGAGGGAGAAAATTACCGGGACATGTTTTATGACTCGCACGTCTATGTGGAAAGCGAGGATGAGAACGAACCTGTACGCGTGTATCGCACTGCTTTCCGTATGCCCGGAGGACAATTCTACGAACTGGAGCTGATGATTTCCACCTTGGAAAGGGATGACATGGTAAATGCCATGTTCTGGTATCTGGCGGCATTGTTTGTACTGTTTCTGTGCTGCACCAGTGTAGGCATTCGGCTTATCCTGCAGAAGATATTCCGTCCGCTGAACCGCCTGATGGAATGGCTTCAGCATTTACACCCGGGACAAGAAGTTCCTCCGCTTGACAATACAACAGAGATACGCGAATTCCGTGTGTTGGGCGAGGTGGCTTGCGACATGGCTAAGCGTAACCGGAAAGCCTATGAAGAACAGAAGCAATTCATCGAAAACGCTTCGCACGAATTGCAGACTCCCTTGGCCATCGCCAGAGGCAAACTGGAACTGATGGCTGAAAGCGAAACACTGAGCGAGACGCAATTGCAGGAACTGGATGCCATCTACTCCACATTAGGTCGTGCCGTAAAACTGAACAAAGCATTGCTGCTGCTCTCGCGCATAGAGAACGGGCAATATGCGGAAGCGGAAGATGTATCGGTAGATGACATACTGGATGAATTGTTGCCCGACTTGATGGACATTTACGAACACAAGGAGATAGAGCTGCATCGAAGCAAGGGGGAGAAACCCCTTATACTCCATGCCAACGCTTCGCTGGCACATATCTTAGTGACCAATTTGGTGAAAAATGCCCTGTTACACAACAAGGAAAAGGGACGGCTTGTGGTAGAGACCACGCCAACATCATTGGTAATAGCCAATAGTGGCGATACCCCCTTGGACGAACAAAAACTATTCCACCGTTTCGCCCATAGCGTAGACCGCAAAAAAGATTCTACAGGATTAGGACTGGCTATCAGCTACGCCATCGCATCCAACTATTCCCTCCAACTGGCTTACCATTGGGAAGAAGGGATGCATTTCTTTACCCTCACAAAATAAAAAACTGTTTCTTTTTATTTATTCCACCCCGTGCATGGCCTCTTCTGCATCCCAATCGTGTACATCTCTTCGTAAGAGATGTACACAGATATTCCTTGAATGCTAACGAGTTGAAAAATAAGAGGATAGAGTGGCTTGGATTTTTGCCTGCTAAAGAATGATTTGCAAAAAACAGATTTTTACTGAATACATAAGATTTTAATACGTAAATGTTTCTTGCTCATTATCATTGTTGTATCTAAATTTTTTATACCTTTGCACCCGTGTGTACATCTCTTACGAAGAGATGTATCGGTCACAAGGATGTTATACACTCCTCTGGGGCCTACGCAAACAAAACAAAGCCTTGAATGGCAACAATGAGCAAACAGGGGAATATACTCCCCGAACTTTATGGCAAGTCACTTATAACTGCTTGTGTTTCAACAAATAGGGAGCACATGCAGGATTCAAAGTTTTGCCTGTAACAGAAAAGAAGCTACATTATATAATAAGTAAGAAATGATAATTTAATGTGCTAATATGCTAATGTGCCAATGTGCTAATTGGGCTGCGCTGTGTTTGCGCTGGCGTGTTCTCATGCCGCAGGGCATTAGCACATTGACACATTGCGGGGCTCTGCCCCGCTAAATTCCCACTTATCGTATAAACTAAATAGGATTAGTTACTTATGGATATAAAGGCGCATTTGGAAAACGTGGACAATCAAGGTCTGGCGGCAGACGCAAGACACTGGTTTGTCATGCGCGACCTCAAACGCCGGAATGCGAAACTGCCCGCTTACAAGATGTGCGAGAATTTGGGGCTCGAATATTTCACCCCGATGGTGCACCGCCTGGTCAGTGTCCATGGCAAGTTGGAAAACAGGGAAGTGCCTTTCATGCAGGACTTGCTCTTTATCAAGGAGACCCGCCTAAGGCTCGACCCTATTGTTGAGGACATCCCCACGTTACAATACCGTTATATAGCAGGCGTGCAGCATACCCCCATGGTGGTGAGAGAGAAGGATATGGAACGCTTCATCCATGCGGTCAGGTCGGTGGAAAGTCCCCAATACTATCGTCCTGAAGAGATTACTCCGGACATGCTGAAACGCAAGATACGTATCATCGGTGGCCCGTTGGACAACTACGAAGGCTTTCTGCTCACCGTGCGTGGCTCCAAAGTGAAAAGATTGCTTATCGAGCTTCCTACCTTCCTGGCCGCTTCCGTAGAGGTGGAGCCGGAGTTTATTCAATTGATTAAATGACAAATTAATGTGCTAATGTGACAAATGTGCCAATGTGCCAATTGGGCTGCGCTGTGTTTGCGCTGGCGTGTTCTCATGCTGCAGGGCATTAACACATTGGCATATTAGCACATTGACACATTGCGGGGCTCCGCCCCGCTAAATTCCCATCTACAAAAACCAATGAAAATATGAAAAGATACAGACTATTTTATTTATCGCTGATTTTATGTCTGGGTGTAGCCACATTAACATCCTGTGGCTCTTCCAAGAAAGTGGTCTATTTCCAGGACTTGAAGCCCGGAGAGACGGAGATTCAACTGCCGGAAGTGAAAGCCATCACCGTGAGGCCGGAAGACAAGATTTCCATCATTGTCAACAGCCGAGACCCACAACTGACGGACTTGTTCAACCTGCCCTATGTATCCAGGCAACTGGGTCAATCGCTAAGTCGTAACGGCATTACGACCGGAATCAGCCAGGGCGTATCCGTCTATACGGTGAATGCCGAGGGGGAAATAGATTTCCCCGTGCTGGGAAAAATCAAAGTGGCCGGCATGAAGCGGGAAGAGATAGCGGAGACCGTCAAGAACAAACTGATAACAGAGAATCTGGTGAAAGACCCGGTGGTGACCGTGGAGTTCGCCAATCTTTGCATCTCCGTGTTGGGTGAGGTAAACCATCCGGGACGTTTCAGCATCGACCGTGACAGGCTCACCATTCTCGACGCCTTGAGCATGGCAGGCGACCTGACCATCTACGGCAACCGCTATAAAGTAATGGTATTGCGTCAGGAAGGGGATATACAGCGGGTGTATGGCATTGACCTGACTTCCGGGAACCATATCTATACATCCCCGGCCTATTACCTGCAACAGAATGACGTAGTGTATGTAGAGCCCAACGATGTAAAGGCCCGTCAGTCTACCGTAAACGGTAACAACGTGCGTTCCACTTCCTTCTGGATTTCACTGGCGTCACTGCTGACATCGGTCGCCATACTTATATTTAACTGATAATTTATCTTTCAGGAGTTAAGGAGTTAAGAAGTTAAGTAGTTAAGCCGACAGTTGGCTTATCATATACGCAAAGAAGCTATTGGCTTAACTCCTAACGGAGCGAAGCGGAGTGATAACTCCTTTAACTCCTTAACTCCTTAAGCGCGCTTGCGCGCGCTAAATTCCCATTTATCCTATAAACTAAATAAGAATAACGTAACAATTATGGTCAGATATAACGATAAAGAAGCGGAACTGTTTATGGAAGATTTGCAGGAATCAGGCGGAAACGGCATCAATGTGAAGGATTTGCTCTATCTATGCCTCGCCAAGTGGTATTGGTTTGTAGTGTCTTTGGCGGTGGTCATGGGTGTCACCGTGCTCTACCTGCTGACCACTCCTCCCGTTTACACCCGTTCGGCCTCCTTATTAATAAAGGAAGACAGCAAAGGCAATTCCCTGACGGATGCCGCCGGCGTATTGGGCAACATGGACATCTTCCAGACCAGCACGAATGTCAACAACGAAATGCAGGCTATCCAGTCCCCCTCTGTCATGTACGATGTGGTGAAACGCCTGCGTCTGGACGTGAACTACACCACCGATGGCAGCTTCTACCGGGAAGTACTCTATGGCAACTCATGTCCTTATACCGTGGACTTTATCGACCTGCCGGACAATGAAGCGGCTTCTTTCACCATCAAGCCTCATCCGGATGGACAAAGCATGCTGCTTACTGATTTTATTTATGGCGATGAGGAATCCGACCGGACCATTGAGACCTTGCCCCTCGATACGGTAGCAACCCCCATCGGACGGTTGGTGGTAAGTACAAACGCTTCTGACACACTTGCTGTCGAAAAAGACATCTATGTTTCCCGTTCCGGCCTGCAGGCCACAGCCCGCGCCTATGCCGCGCGGTTGTCCGTAGAGTTGAACGATGAGAAATCCACCGTGGTCAACCTCTCTTTTCAGGATGTTTGCATCCAGCGGGCCGAAGATGTGCTCAATACGGTCATAGCCGTCTATAACGAAAACTGGGTGAAAGACAAGAATCAGATTGCCGTCAGCACCTCCATGTTCATCAACGAGCGTCTGGGAGTCATCGAGCAAGAGCTGGGTCATGTGGACGAGAACATCTCTTCTTACAAGAGCGAGAACTTGTTGCCGGACGTGCAGGCGGCCGCCAGCTTGTATATGACGCAAAGCAGCGAGACCAATGCGCAGATTCTTGCCCTGAATACCCAACTCGCCATGGCACGGTACATCCGCAACTATCTGACCAACGCCACCAGCAAGAACCAGTTGCTTCCTGCCAACTCCGGCATCGAGAATCCGGGTATCGAACAGCAGATTGCCAATTACAATACGACCCAGTTGCGCCGTAACGACCTGGTGGCCAACAGTAGCGAGAAGAACCCCTTGGTTGTAGACATGGACCAATCTTTGCAGAACATGCGCCGTGCCATCGTCTCTTCCATCGACAATCACATCGTGACCCTCAACACCCAGCTGCGCACCTTGCGGCAGAGCGAACAGCAGACTACGGCACGCATCGCCGCCAACCCCACTCAGGGCAAATACCTCCTTTCCGTGGAACGCCAGCAAAAGGTAAAAGAGGCGTTGTATCTTTTCCTTTTGCAAAAACGTGAGGAGAACGAGCTTTCGCAAGCCTTTACCGCCTACAATACCCGCATCATCATGCCGCCTACCGGCGACATGGCTCCTACCGCTCCGGTCAAAAAGAAGTATCTGATGATGGCCTTCGCGTTGGGCTTGTTTATCCCGATAGGCATTATCTTCGTTCGCGAAAGCCTGAACACCAAATTACGCGGACGCAAAGACTTGGAAGCGCTTTCCTTGCCTTTCGCCGGAGAGATACCCATGGCGTTCGACAAGAAAAAAACGAAGAAATCCAAGGATAGCCTGCAGCCCATTGTCATCAAGCATGGCAGCCGCAACATCATCAACGAGGCTTTTCGTGTGTTGCGCACCAATTTGGAGTTCATGCTCGATGCCGGCCAAGAGGGAAAGACGAATGTCATCCTGTTCACTTCGTTCAATCCGGGCAGCGGAAAAACCTTCTTGACCATCAATACAGCCGCCAGCCTTGCCTTGAAAGGGAAACGGGTATTGGTCATCGATGGCGACTTGCGCCGTGCTTCCATCTCGCATTACGTAGGTTCACCGCACAAAGGACTGAGCAATTATTTGGGGAAACAGGAAAACGACCCGATGCAACTCGTGGTGGAGATACCGGATTACGAGTTGCTGTATATCTTGCCCGTTGGCACCATTCCTCCCAATCCCACCGAGCTGCTTGCCGAACCTCGTTTTGGCGAACTCATTGAAAAGATGCGCAATGAATTCGACTGTATCTTCATCGACTGTCCTCCTATCGACATCGTGGCAGATACGCAAATCATTGAGAAACACGCGGACCGCACGCTCTTTGTAGTCCGTGCAGGCTTGTTGGAACGCGACATGTTGCCCGAACTCCAGCGCGCTTACAATGAAAAACGGTATAAGAACATGGCCGTCATTCTGAATGGCACAGACGGAGGAAGCAGCCGCTACGGTTATCGTTATGGTTACAAATACGGTTACCACTATGGCTATGGCAGCAAGGATTATTATAGTAGTAAGTAAATGGGAATTTAGCTCATTTACGATTTAGCAATTTACAATTTACGATTTTGTTAAATGGGAATTTAGCGGGCTGAATTAGGAGAACGCAGACTACGCAGACGGGCGCAGAGGCTCGCAGAAAATAAAGGGCTTCGCCTATTTGCACTGAAAAAATATAAGTCTGCGTTCATCTGTGTATTCTGCGTCGTCTGCGTTCCCTGAGACAGATAAATTATCATTCATGTGGCCTTTCCATAAAACCCAAACCTTGGAAGAAAGCGGTTTCTTCCGTGGCTTCACCGACTGGCACAGCCATATCCTTCCCGGTGTGGACGATGGAGTACAGACCATGGAGGAAGCCCTGCGGATTCTTGCAGCATATGAAAGACTGGGCATAAAAGAGGTATGGCTCACGCCCCACATCATGGAAGATGTGCCAAACACAACGGAGCGTCTGCGCGAACGTTTCACCGAGTTGCAAGCGGCCTATCAGGGAAATGTCACCTTGCGTCTTTCCGCCGAAAACATGCTGGACAAGCTCTTTGAAGAACGGCTGGAGCAAAACGACCTGCTTCCCATCGGCATGGAAGGAAAACATCTGCTGGTGGAAACCTCCTACTTCAATCCGCCCATGGGATTGCAAGATATCCTGCTACGGATAAAGGCCAAAGGCTATTACCCCGTCCTGGCGCATCCGGAGCGATACCTCTACATGGAGGATAAAGATTACCGTCTACTGAAATCCATGGACGTCCGCTTCCAGCTGAACCTGCTTTCACTTGCAGGCGCATACGGAAAAGACGCGCGGAAGAAAGCCCAAGCATTGCTGAAGAAAGGAATGTATGATTATGCAGGGACGGACATCCATCGGCATGACCGGCTGGAAATGCTGATGGATGTTCGGATGAAGGGGAATTTAGCGCGCGCAAGCGTGCTTTAAATGAAGAATGAAGAATTAAGAATGATAAATGAAGAATGGCAACGGAACTCTCCTCCTTCTGGAAGGAGGAGTCCCCGAAGGGGGAGGTGGTAGGGTAAATAGGCCGCTTTAGCGACTCCTATTCTTCTTATTATATAAATAGGTCGAACCATGCTTTTCCTACCACCCCGCCCGGTGGGCACCCCTCCTTCCCGAAGGAGGGGAGTTGATTACTCTAATTCTTCATTCAAGCGGGGCTCCGCCCCGCTAAATTATCATTTAACAACAAAATTCCGGTACTCCCCCACCACATCGAAACAAGGACATGCCTTATGCGGATTCAAGTCCCGATGACCTACAATCAAGGCTCTAGGGTATCTTCGGTGCAGGTCAGTAAGGAGTTTCAATAAGGCGGCACGTTGCGCTTCCGTCCGTGTATCCATGGGGGAACCGTCCGCGGACAAGCCGCCTATGTAGCAGACACCAATCGAATGCTTGTTATGGTTTTGGCAGTGCGCCCCCACCATTTCTTCCGGTCTGCCCACTTCGATGGTTCCATCCGTAGGAATCACATAATGATAGCCGCAACCTAGCCAACCTAATGAGCGATGATAGCGGTCAATATCCGCCATTCGCAAGGCGCTGCCCGCCTTATTGGCGGAGCAGTGCACGATAATAAGAGTAATAGTTCTCATAAGTTGCTTCCAAGCGCCCCTCCTGCGGCACCGCTGATAAGCAACTCAAAGAATCTCACGACATAGAGCAGAATGCTCCTTAAATTTGTTTTCATACGCTTTGTTGTAAAATAAATGAATAAGATAAATTTCATAAGAGTCTGGATTAATCTAGAGGGTGTATCATAATGTAAAGTTACGATCATTTTGTCACCCTGGAGCGAAGTCGAAGGGTCTCCCGTAGGCTTATGCGAGATGTTTCGACTACGCTTCGCTCCGCTACCAATGACAGTAGGATAGGAGTTTTGTATTTTAATACACCCTCCGGATATGCTTAGGGAATATCCCTATCCGGCAGTTCCTTTGGAGAGGACAGACCTTTTATGCCAATGGATCATCTGTTTCGCTATTGCCTCCGTTTCCGCCGGTTGAATCTGTATTCTCAGAGCCTCCCGTAGAAGAAGACGAACCGCCTTTGGCTGCCTCCAAGTCTACAGTAGTCTCACCGGCCTTCTCTGCCTTCAGCGTAGCTACTTGAGCGGCGCGGCTGGCTACCGGAGCAAACTCGGCTCGCGACCGCAGATTTTCAAAATCGACTCCCGGTGTAAACAGGATGTTGACCGACTTAATGTTTTTCGCGGTGAATTTCTCGATACTCTCGGCCCCTTCACAGCTGATGGAAACACCGAAAGTACCCAGTTCGCCCAGTTGGATTTTTCTCCCGTTGAGCAGTTGTTCCACCAGACACTCGCACATGTCCGAGATAACGCCTTTGACCGTACCGCGCGAATACACGCCATTGTGGTCGGAAATATGCTTGGCAAATTTCTCCAGCGTCCAGATTTCAGAGACTTGGTTTTTGGCATACGCCTTCGGAGTTTCGTCCTTACTGTAAGTAGGAACCATCATGTAAACAGAATAATTAATCATACTTCTATTAATTTAAAGTAAAACATTATGTTGACTTGTCTTCATGAAATGTCGAACTCAAATGTCCCGGGAAATGCATGGGAAAGCATCGCTTCCTCATCCTTCATTTTCGCTCGTCATTTCCGATGACGGTGCAAAGGTATAGCGTCCGACAAGCGAAAACAAGTTGGCGGAAAGCCGTTTAAAAACCGTTTAAAAAGGACGGAAAAACGGCGGAAGAAATATTGAAAATAGAACTAAATATGGAAGAAATAATATACCCTACCATCCATATTAATATATATGGAGGCAACAACCAGATATTGCCTAACGCAACCAAAGCCGAACAGCATTTTTATTATGCGGCCGAAGAAGTCCACCCGACGGACCACCCTCTCCAACCGCATACATGGAATCCCGAGGATGAAAAACGTTTTTCCCTCTATATAGACAAAAAGGAGGAGCTGTCTGCCTACATTGCCACGCTTGCCGCCTGCAAGACTGCAAGGGAAGTGGGCGAAGCGGTGGCCCTGATGTGCGCCGACAACCCCAAACTCGACAGCCGTCTTATTTCAACGGAAAAGTTCATCCGGGTCATTCTCCCGTTTCTCACCGGAGTCAGCAAGGGCAAAGGGATAGACAACCTGCGCCTCAACATCGATGATGCATGGGCTGCTTACAAGAAAAACAAGCGGGAAAAATCAATCCTTGGATAAAAGGCTAAGTATCCTTGGATAAATGCCCCATTATCCTTGGATAAAAGGCGAAGTATCCTTGGATACTTACAGAGTCCTCGCTATCTCATTGTAATGACGCTTACGAATGAAGCAATAATCTTGCTAAATTCAAAATAAATCCGTTATTTTGCAAAGCGTTATTATTTGAATTTAGATATGGAGAAAGATAAATACATTCGTTTTGATTGGGCCATGAAACGCCTGTTGCGCGACAAAGCCAATTTCGGAGTGCTCGAAGGATTACTTACCACCTTGCTTGAAGAACCTGTTAGGATTAAAAAGTTGTTGGAAAGTGAAAGCAACCAAGAGGATGAGGACAATAAGCAGAACCGTGTCGACTTATTAGCGGAAAACGATAAGAATGAACTATTTCTCATCGAAATACAGAACAATACGGAATTCGCTTATTTCCAACGGATGCTGTTTGGCACCTCCAAATTAGTTACTGAGTATATTAACCGAGGACAAGGTTATGACCACGTCCGCAAGATTTACAGTGTAAACATCGTCTATTTTAATTTAGGTAACGGAACGGATGTCGTATATCACGGAAAGACAGAGTTTAGAGGCATTCACAACGGAGAGTTGTTGAACCTAAGCCCGTTCCAACGTCAGAAATTTAAAGTAGATGCCGTCAGCGATCTCTATCCGGAATATTATATCCTGAAAGTGAACGATTTCGACAAATGGTCAAAAGTTCCTTTGGAGCAGTGGATTTATTTCTTGAATACAGGAGATATTCCCGCTGACGCTACAGCTCCCGGTTTAAAAGAAGCGCGGGAAAAACTCCGCATTGAGCATATGAGCAAATCAGAGTTGGCCGCTTATTATCACCATTTAGACAATGTGGTGATTCTGCGTGACAATATTATTACGGCTCGTGGCGAAGGGAAAATAGAAGGATATGCGGAAGGGCGTGAAGAAGGACGTGCGGAAGGACGTGAAGAAGGAAGAGCAGAAGGACGTGCGGAAGGTGAAAAAGAAAAAGCCTTAGCCATAGCTCGGAATATGAAGTCTGCCAGTATGCCGACAGACATGATCGCTCAAATGACAGGACTTTCAGCCGATGAGATTGCAACGCTGCAATAGATGCAACGATAGGAATCACAAACGGCCTTAAAAATGAACACGACACTTGGCAGAGGCAATACTGTGCGGCCAAAAGAATATCAGCGGATTGCATCGTCACCCGTAATAAAAAAGATTTCAGTTTCTTCGATATTCCGGTCATGACCCCGGATGAGTTTCTGACTAAATATGCCTATTAATCAAAATCAAAGGGAGATGCCCTAAATCGAGTGTTACTTTACTTTTCTATGTTAGGAGCGTATTATTCGGTAAATTGTTTGTATCTTTACCGAAAAATTTGATAATATGATGCCCAAAGACTATATAAATCAATTATCCCCCTACTTATTTTGGGATATGGATCGGGAATTGACAGATATGGATACATGTCCTTCACAAATCATTCAACGCGTTCTTGAATACGGCACATGGAAAGACTGGAAACTAATCCTTTCCTATTATGGATTGGATAAGATTGTGAACGTGTGCCGCTCATTAAGAACCATGGACGTTAAAGCCTTGTCGTTTATTTGCTGCATCTCGAATACAGATAAAACTGAATACCGATGTTATCATACAAAACAGTCGAGCCCTACACTTTGGAACTCTTAAAAAAGCTGTCTGAAAAAGATTTCCTTTCAGAAGTAAGATTGGTGGATGGAACAGCATTGGCTCTCCAATATGGGCATCGTATGTCTGTAGATTTGGATTTCTTTGGCAATATTAGCAAAGACACATTTAATCTGAAAGAAGAACTAAAGCGTATAGGAACATTATCAGTCCTTAAAGAATCGCAAAACATAAACGTATATCTACTTGATGGTATAAAAGTAGATTTCATCAACTATCCTTACCAATGGATTGATGAGGCTATAAAAGAAGGAACCATTACTTTGGCTTCTCCAAAGGATATAGCGGCAATGAAAGTGAATGCAATTGAAGGGAGAGGCTCAAAAAAAGATTTTATTGATCTCTATTTTCTCTTGCAACACTTTTCACTGCAAGATATATTAAGTTTCTACAAAAAGAAATACCCTGAATATTCTATATTTCGTGCTCTTATGAGTATGACCTACTTTGAAGATGCCGAAAACCAAATCATGCCTAAGATGTTTGTGGACGTAACATGGAAAGAAATTAAAGACTTCCTTAAGCAAACAATAACACAAGCATCCTTAGACGAACAATAGTAAACGGTCAAAAAATTAACAGCTTCAAGCTATGCCGGCAAGAATCGCTTTGTTACGATTACTATAACCGAGGTGATTTCAGCCCTAATGAAGAAAAGAAATGCGTGATTGGCGTCTATCGGCTGACCATGAAGTCGAACAGCGACAATTTCCGCCAATCGAGTATCCAAAGCGTGATGAAACGCATCAAGGCGAAAGGAGCGGAAGTGATTATTTATGAACCCACGTTGCCAGATGGAAGCACCTTCTTCGGCAGTAAGGTCGTGAATGATTTGGAAACATTCAAAGCGCAAAGCCAGGCGATTATTGCCAACCGCTACGATGCTTGTTTGGACGATGTGCAGGAGAAAGTTTATACGAGGGATTTGTTTAGGAGAGACTGATAAAAAAATCATTTAATTCTAAAATTAAGAGATTTGTTCTACCGTTTTACAGCAACTATTTTATATGCTGAAAAATGGTATATAAAAAGCGATAATTTTGTTATATGGAGAGAATTTCAAATAAAAAGAAATGTATGGCCTCATTGGCTGTTTTCCGAGCCTTATATGACGGCAGAAAGGATATTTATGCCATTATCTCAGAATTCATCAAACTCATCATAATTAATAGGAACTTAGCTCATTTTGAATTACAACAAATGATCGGATATATTTGTGAAGAATATGGATTCAAATTACCTGAAGCCGTAGTAAAACGAGCTGTTAATCAATTGAAATTTCTGGATAAGTATAGAACACAATATACTAGAACAACTCAATTAAATCAGGAAGAGTATCAATCTATACAAAACAATCTATCCCAAGCTCAAAATGAAAATAATGTGCTAACTGAAGCCCTATTGACTTATGTGAAAACAAGGCATACAGATTTATTGAAAAATCCGGCTCAAAAAGAAGCATTAAAAAGAGCCTTTTATTCTTTTGTGATAGACGAAAAAGCAGTATCACCTGAATATGGAGCAATCATAAGTGGATTTATTGTTTCCATTGGTCATAATGAACGACTGATGAATCAACTCAACAGAATCAGACAAGGAATGATTATTTATGTTGGGCTTACCTACAATACAGAATATCATATCATTGATGAAATAGATACACCTCTTTATATCTATTTAGATACTGACATCTTATTCAGTATGTTAGGCTACAATGGCACATTGTACAAAACATTATTTGATGAATTTTATGATTTAATTACTCAAATAAATAACCGTGCTCGCAAAAAAATTATTCAATTCCGATATTTCACAGAAACTAAAATAGAAGTGGATAACTATTTTGCTGCGGCAGAAGACATCGTATGTTATAAACAGCAGTTAAATCCATCCAAACAAGCTATGACATATATCGTCACTTTATGTAAATCTGCCTATCAAGTGAAAGAAATGCAAGCAGAATTTTATAATAAGCTTAGAGAACATGGCATAATGCTAGACGCTCAAGAAGCTTATTATGATAAAGAAAACATGCAGTTCTCCATCGAGCACAACACTGTCCTGGATGAATTAATCAATGATTATACTGAAGACGACATACTCAAAAAGCTTAAGCTATTAAATTACATCAGTATCAAACGAGGAAGTAAAAGTCAAAAAGTATTTCACAACATCGGACATATACTAGTTTCCGCAAACAAGCTGACTTTTAAATTAGCACATCACAAAGACATATATCGGCCTAGTTGTGTCCCCTTAGTAACAGATTTGGATTTTTTAACCAATCGATTCTGGCTTTTACTAAATAAGGGACTTAGCGCTGAAATGAATTTACACTCATTTGACATCATTACCAAAGCACAAATCGCACTTTCTGCATTAGTAAATGATGTTGTAGGACTCTATTTTGATGAACTCGAAAAAGAAGAAGCTAGTACCGAAGATTTAAAACGCAAAATAGCAGCACTGCGCCAATTAGCTATTAGACCAGAAGATATAAATCAATCAAACGGAGATACTTATATCAATATTATTGGTATTGATGAAATCGACAGATACATTGCAGAGAAGCATCAAGAAACAGAAAAACACCGCAAAGACACAGAACAATTAAAAGGAGAAATATCTCAACGAGATCAAAAAATGCAAAGAATAGCCTTAAAATTGGCCGAAAAGCAGAATCAAGAAAACAAAGAAATCTTTGAAAGGAAGAAAGAAGAATACAGCCTCAAAGAATCACATTGGATTGCCTCAGAATATAAAAAGAAGCTGTATAAATGTTGGAAGATTGTTTTCTTATATTCTTTTGCTATCATTGTGCTTATCTTACTTTCTTTCTTTGACAAAATCAAATGGATTAGCGTATCTATAGCATCTATTATGATAATTGTTCCTTTTATAAGGCCACTTATAGACCATACTCCTATTAAAAACGCTTATATTTTCATATTTAATAAGAGGGCTAAAAATGAATATAAATCAAAACTTGAAGAAGAATACAGAAACAAGAATCCGTTTCCAACACTAAAAGAAGTTTCTATTGATGATATTATCAATGAACTGGACTGATTATAACAGTAGTGTACAAATAGTAAGTCATTTTGTATTTATTGCCGAGGTAGTCATTACAAAATAGATCTGTTAGTTACTCCTATATGGAATTTCTCTTCAAAGATTAGAGATTGTTCTAATAACATTTAGTCTGTAAGCAGTCAAAAAATGGCTATTGATATAAATCCCTACCTTCGCTGCGAATCAAAATTTAAAAAATCATGTATAGCAGTGAAGATCTTGAAAGGTTTTACTTTCAGTACCAGAGTGAGGCTTTGCCTCATGGGGAATCCCTCCAGTCCTTTTGTTTGAAGAACAAGGTTCCTTATAACATCTTTCAGAAATGGTTTAAGGATACGCATAAAAAAGTAGTTAAAGTCAAAATGGACGGTTTCCTGTTGAAGGAGTCGACAGGGCGGAAATGGCAGCCACTTATCACAGTATAATAAGTACGGTGAAACTTCACGGCAGTTCCGTTTGGAATTTCATCGGGACTTTTTTCAAAAAAATCTTTAACTAATGCAGGGACTATGCAAATAGGATTCCGGCAAGAATCGCTTTGGCTACAAACCTGTGTTAATTTTCAAAACTAATTTTTAACATAGCTCGATTTAGGGAACTGCTTAGTGACCTTTCAACGGAGGATGCCCTAAATTGAGTACTTACAGCACAACTCGGTTTAGGACACTACTTAGCGCCCTTCCAAAAGAGAATGCTCTAAATTGAGTACTTACAAAAATTCACACACATAAATTACCAAGAAGATATGACAATAATATTATGAATGACAATAAGAGAATTATAATTAATACTGCTATATTATATATCAAACTAGTATTCAGTGTACTAATTGGTTTATATACAAGTCGTATTATTTTGTTAGCATTAGGGGCATCTGACTATGGACTGTATGCTGTTGTTGGAGGTATCGTATCGCTCATGAATTTTTTTGGAACAACGATGACATCCACATCATATCGATTTCTTGCTATAGAAATCGGGAAAGGAGCCATAGGAGATCCAAACAAAATATACAATACCGTATTTATTATACATATAAGTCTTGCTTTACTCCTAATCGTAATAGGAGAAACTATAGGCTGTTGGTATATTAACAATCTTTTAAATATTGACAGTGACAAAATCCCAGATGCACTATTCGTTTTACATTGGAGTCTAATAGCATGTGCATTCTCTGTAATAGCTGTTCCTAGCAACGGATTATTAATTGCAAAAGAAAACTTTTTATTTTCTGCCATCTTTGAAATCGGAAGGGCTATTCTAAAACTTATTATGGTAATTCTTCTTGCATACTATATGGGTAATAGATTAAAAATGTTTGCTATAATCATGTTCATATTTAATTTAATCATACCCATTAGCAATACCATTTACTGCCAAATTAAAGAACGGAGTATTGTGAAATTTCGCATTAATCCTTATAAGGAAGATTATAAAAAAATATTAAGCTATTGTGGATGGACTATGTTTGGTTCAGCAGCCTGTATCGGACAATCACAAGGATCATCGGTCATTATCAATCTATTTTTTAGCACTGTCATGAATGCAGCTTATAGTATTGCAACCCAAGTAAACGGATACGTTCAAATGTTCGTTCGAAGCCTAGCACAAGCAACAGTCCCACAAATCATGAAAAATTATGGAAGTGGAAATCAGAAGCGTTCTCTCCATCTTGTGTATACAATCAGTAAACTCTCATTTTTCATAATGCTTATTGTCACGGCAACACTATTTACATCACTCAATGAGATACTGATACTTTGGCTAAAGACCCCACCTCCTTATACAAATGGGTTTATATTCTTTATGCTTATCAATGCACTAGTCTATACTTTAGAATGTGGATTTGACACTATGATTCAAGCGACCGGTAAAATTCGCAATAATCAAATTGGTTATAGTCTAATTCTATTTACACTATTACCTATTGCCTATATACTATACTCACACGATGCAACAATATATTCCATAACAATCGTAAATATCCTTCTCTCTATCTGCATCATTATATTCCATTGTTACATACTAAAAAAACAAACGGAATTCACTTGTTCCGAATATATTAAAGAAACTATTATACCAGCAATTAAAGTATCTGTTATAGCCTCATGCATATCTATTCTATTATATTATAACATCAAATTAGATAATATCATTTTAAATATAACTATAAAATCATTAATCTCAATACTCTCAATATCAATTATAATCTATTTCATTGGTTTAAATACCAAAGAACACGAATATGCTACGCAAGCTTTAAGAAAATACATCAGACATAAATAGTGATTATTACATTTATGTTAACATATACCATTAAATTCAAAACGACATATAATCTTTATTTTCATTAAATATGTATCCTGCTAAAATCGATGTGGCTGTATTATTACTTTTTTTTACACGCCCACAACAAACCGCTCTTGTTTTTGAACAAATAAAAAAAGCTCGTCCAAGTAAGTTATTCCTTTATCAAGATGGTCCAAGAGCAGGGAAAAACGATATGGATGGAATTAATGCATGCCGTAGAATCGTTGAAGATATCGATTGGGAATGCGAAATATACAAAATGTATCAAGAAAAAAATTACGGATGTGATCCATCTGAATATATTTCACAAAAATGGATGTTTTCAATAGTTGACAAAGGAATTATTCTTGAAGACGATGATGTGCCTTCTCAAAGTTTTTTCTTTTTTTGCAAAGAGCTATTAGATAAATATGAACATGATTTACGCATCAGCATGATTGCTGGTATGTGTCACTTAGATCAGGTTAATTTAGAAGTTGACTATTTTTTCTCCAAACACGGACCTATTTGGGGATGGGCTACCTGGAAACGCACTATTGACATGTGGGATTCTACTTATTCTTTTTTAAATAATAAATATGCCGTGAACACACTAAAATATAATGGTGATTTTCCTCAATCATTGGAAAACACTGTCCGAAAACATTTAGCTTCAGGGAAAGAGCACTATGAATCCATCAATAGAATGGAACGCTTACTTAACAACCAATTGGTAATCATACCTACAAAAAACATGATATCCAATATCGGACTCACACCGGATGCTGTACATAATACAACACCACTCAAAGATTTACCACCAACTGCAAAAAAATTATATAATAAAAAAACATTTGAATACACATTCCCACTTAAACATCCTCAATACATAATAGAAGACAAGATCTTAAGCGAGGCTATATCTAAAAGTATACATTTAACGTATTTCGATAAATTATTTATTTGGTATCGTAGAACCTGTAAAATATTTCACATCTAAGACTCAACACATAAATCCGAACATCCATGTAAATACAATAATGCCTTAATAAGATTTCAAATGCAAAAAATAATAAAAAAAATATTTCAAGGAATATCCTATCTCGTGCACGGCGAACAAAAAGTGATAGCAAATATAACAACACTACCGTCATCTGATTTACTAAAAAACCGTCTCGCATTAATTACAGGAGGGACCAGCGGAATTGGTTATTCCATTTCGGAAGCTTTTTTAAAAGCTGGCGCATCCGTAATTATAACAAGCCGGGACAAAGAACGTATAAACTCAACAGTCAAACAATTAGAAAAATATGGGAATATTTCTGGAACAGTATTAAACAATACACAAATCAACTCTTTTCAACCAACTCTTTACAAGCTCTTATCTAAAAACTCTAATTCTATAGACATTCTTGTTAACAATGCAGGGGTTAATTGTCCATCTATGCCAAACGCAACAGAAGAGGATTTTGATAAAGTACTTGACACGAATCTAAAAGCAACGTATTTTCTTTCTCAATTATTCGGCAAGTATTGGAAAGAAAATCATATTAAAGGGAATATTCTGAACATAGCATCCGCATCAAGTTTACGCCCAGCTAACTCACCCTATACATTAAGCAAATGGGGACTACGTGCTCTTACTTTAGGATTAGCAAAAGTATTAGGACAAGAAGGAATAACAGTAAACGGTATAGCACCAGGTCCTACAGCAACACCAATGATGCACAAAGGCAGTTCTGACAATATTTATTTAGAGAGACTGCCTTTAGGACGTTATATTACCCCCGAAGAAATCGCGAATATGGCAGTATTTCTAGTAAGCGATATGGGACGCTCTGTCATGGGAGACATAATTTACATGACTGGAGGAGCCGGTCTATTGACATACGATGATGTAAAATATTCATTTTAATATTATGTACACAATACAAGAAAATGTCAGAATCGTAATTTCTGCTTTAAAAGCATACAACATACGTCACATTGTTGTAAGTCCTGGCGGAACAAATATTCCTATTTCACAAGCTGTTCAGGATGATGATTTTTTTCATTGCTATTCAGTCCCTGACGAACGAAGTGCCATGTATTTTGCCATAGGTCTCTATCTCCAAACGGGAGAAATCATTGCTACTTCTTGCACCAGTGCCCAAGCCACAAGGAACTATATTCCCGGATTAACAGAAGCCTTCTATAAACACACCCCTATATTGGCCATTACTACAGCCAAGCTTGAACGATTCCAATATCAGGATTATATGCAAGCACCAGACCAATGCTCACTTCCCAAAGATGCAGTAAAAAGGAGTTTTGATTTGCCACCGATAAAGGATGTTAATACACATGTGCAGTGTCAACATGCAGTAAATGAGGCTATTCTTGAATTAACTCACCATGGCAACGGTCCTGTACAACTCAACATCCGTATAGATGATGCGGAGAACGGAAAATTTGAAGACATTAAACTTCCTGACATTAAACCGATAAAGCGATATGCGGCTTGGGACAAATGGGATAATCTTGAACTAGGTAATAAAAAAATCCTAATAGTAATAGGTGAACACAGACCTTTTACAAAAGAAGAACAAGACGCAATTGAATTGTTTTGTGAAAGCCACAATGCGGCCGTCTATGCCAATAACCTGTCCAATTACCATGGAAAGTTCTCCATTCAAGCCAACCTTTTGGCATCCTGTACAACAGGGAGTTACTTTAAAGCGAAACTCTCCCCGGAAATACTTATCACGATTGGAGGGCAAACTGGCGATTATTCCATTTTCGGAAAGTTATATAACAACTCCAATCTGGAACATTGGAGGGTAAACGAAGACGGAAACGTGGTCAATACATACAATCGGCTGACTAAAATCTTTGAATGCCCAGCAGAATACTTTTTCAAAGGGGTAAAAGGAACCCCATTGGCAGAACATACCTATTTTCAAGAATGGAGAACAGCAAATGACTTATTGAAAAAAAATATAGAGATACCTCTCTCCAATTTGTATGTGGCACAACAATTACACCACTTACTACCTAAGAATAGTTATGTAAATTTCGCCATATTAAATAGTTTACGCTGCTGGGGATATTTTAAATTAGACCCTAGTATTCAGTGTTTTTCCAACGTAGCGGCATTCGGTATTGACGGCTGTACATCCACACTTATTGGTGAAAGTATGAATATCAATGAACTTTGTTTTTTAGTAACAGGAGACCTTGCCTTCTTCTATGATATGAATTCATTAGGCATCCGCCATATAAAAAACAATATCCGCATACTGCTTATCAACAATCATGGAGGAGCAGAATTCAAAATAATGACAAGTAATTGGGAAGAGAAAATAGAAACAAAACGCTATATATCAGCAGAGGGCCACAATGGTAATGCTAAAGGATGGGCAGAAAATTGTGGTTTCTTATATTTATCAGCAAACACTAAAGAAGAGTTTCAAAAGAATAAGGAACTATTTGTAGATAAGTCAGATAAACCTATTCTTTTTGAAATATTTACGAAATCAAATGACGAAAAGATAGCAAAAGATATTTTTATATCTTCTAATAAAATCGAAAATATGAATGGTGGATTAAAATCTATAATAAGAAGCATTGTTGGTGATAAAGGAGTCGAACTAATTAAAAACATACTAAAGAAAAATTAACCATGATATCTTTAAAGCAATTTATCAAAACATACTTATGGTTTATATACCGCCCCATTTTAAACAGATATAGGGAAAAAAAGAAATACAATTTTATAAAAAAAGACATTTTAAGATTACAAAGCATAAAAGAAAGCTTCAATAATAATCAACCTTATATTTACTATTTAGGAATTACAGCTCATTCCAATTTAGGAGATATGGGACAATATTATTGCATAAGTAAATGGATAAAAGAAAATTATCCTAATTATTCACTCATAGAATTTGAAGCTGATACTGTTGTTGACCATAGGTTCGATTTTATTGATAAATTCAAAGAACTATACAGGGCACAAGATATCATCATTTTTCAAAGCGGCTATACGACTCAAGATTTAGGCGGTTCGCATGAATATATGCACCGATTAGTTATTGACAACATACCGAATGCCAATATTTTAATGATGCCACAAACCATTTACTTTAAAGAAGAAAAGAATAAAATCAGAACCAGCAAATCATATAACCAAGCTCGTCATATGCTTTTTTTAGCAAGAGATTTTATTTCTTATAAAATGGCAAGAAACATGTTCCCTGATATAACTGTAGAAGCCTATCCAGACATTGTAACAACATTAATAGGAGAATATAATTTTTCCTATAAAAGGAAGGGAATTTGTTTTTGTTTACGTAATGATGGGGAGAAACTCTATTCTACAAATGAATTAATTGATTTACAATCAAAAATAGAAAAAATATCTCCTGTAACTGTTACAGACACAACAATAAACAAATCCTATAAAAAAATCCGAAAACATTTACAATATCATATAGAAAAACAAATTGAAGAATTTGCCCATTATGAAATAGTAATAACCGACCGATATCATGGTACTATTTATGCTTTGGCAGCCAATACTCCTGTTATTATCCTAAAAACAAATGATCATAAGGTTATTACCGGAGCTGATTGGTTTAAAGGGATTTATGACAAATATGTTTATACAACAAACAGTTTAAACGAAGTAGTTGAAATCGCAAAAAGAATTATAAATGAACATTTTGATTATAAACTATCTCCCTATTTTAAACAACAATATTATGATAAACTCAAAGGTGAATTCCAACCCCAATTAAACAGGTAAGTAAGGCATGTTTTACATTATACTCATTTCTATCATAACATTATCCTATATAAGCTATAAATATAAAGTAAAAGAATGTTTATGGGTTATATGGTTCCTCATATATTTCTTATTTGCTTTTGAGTATGATACATCGAATGATTACAGGGGATATTTATCTAGATATTATATAGCGATAGGAAAAAGCAATTCCAATTTTGTATTAAATTTTGCATTAAAGGAGAAAATGGAAGCAATCTATAAATTCCTAATGCAAATTAGTGAACCTATTGGTTTTTTTGGTTTTTGTTTAGTACTTTCCTTTTTTAATGTATCCGTCTTGTGGAAGTGGATAAAAACGTTAATCCCTTTAAAATATTTATGGCTTTTCTTTATCGTATTTATCTGCAATCCTAATTATTGTCTTCTATTAATAAACAGTAAAAGACAGGCTTTAGCAATTTGTTTTATTCTGCTTGGGGCTTACATACTAACAAAATATGTCAACACAAATAAACCATTCATACAACAACTGAAATCTTATCCGTCTTTAATTTGCCTTGCTTTTATTATAATTGCTGGCAATATCCATTTTTCAGCATATTTAGGGATATTATATTACTTCATAATATTATTTTATCCAACAAATTTCAAAAAATATGCCACGTATTGTATTATCGCCTTCTTCTTTTTAACATTTTACGCCAATATCAAAGACGCATCTTTCATTGGTTTTCTATTGGGTGATAATAAAAAATATACACATTACATTCAAGAAATAACAACTAACAATTCAATGACTCTTATATATCATATTTTAGACTGCATTTTGTTATTACTCATCTTACACTTTTATAAACTATTCAACAAATATGAAAAAATCTTCTCAATTGCATCTATTATATCCCTTATTTGTAGCCATATATTAATAAACACAGCAGGAAGAATAATGCTTCCATATGCGATAAGCATTCCGTTCGTATCCGTTTTTATACTTAAATATATAAAAAACAATGGGTTTAAAACTATATATCTGTTATACTTATTGGCAATCACCATGCGATGGTTCTACAACACGATGGCAATAGGGAATGGATACTATGACAACTGGAATCACATGAAGACAATATTTGAAGCGCCTAAATGGTTATAATTCAACGACCTTTATGAAACTACTTTGGATAACAAACATATTATTTCCTGACATTTGCACTAAATTAGGGATTCAAGCACCTGTAACGGGTGGTTGGCTGAAATCATTGGCACAAGTCCTACTGGATTTAGACGAGAACATAGAACTGGCTGTAGCCACTTTACATGGGAATGAATACCGTAAAGATGTAATTAACGGTGTCACTTACTATTGCCTGCCATTCTCTATTTATAAGCTAAAGAAATACACCCCTGCTATTGAACAATATTGGAAATTAGTAACAGAAGATTTCCGTCCTGACATCGTTCACATCCATGGCACGGAATATCCCCATGGGCTAGCTTATATGAAAGCCATAGGAACCGATAACGTTGTAATTTCAATTCAAGGCTTAATAAGCATTATCGCAAGGTATAGTCTTGGACAGATTCCACCTAAAAAGTTAAAACGATACATTACCATATACGACTTATTGAAAGGACATATTTTAAATCGTCCCAAACAAATGTCAAAATCTGGCGAATTGGAAAAAGAATATATAAAACTTTCACATAATGTTATTGGCCGGACAGAGTGGGATAAAGATCATATATGGGCTATAAATCCTAACACTAAGTATCATTTCTGCAACGAAATATTAAGAGAACCGTTTTACCAAACAATTTGGAACTTAGAAAAATGTCAAAGGCATTCAATATTTTTAAGTCAAACTCAAAATCCGATTAAAGGCATTCACAAAGTTATAGAAGCATTACCTTATGTAATCAGACATTATCCAGATATAAAAGTATATGTGGCAGGTACTAATTTTACGCAAAAGAAGTCACTAAAGGATAAATTACGCTTCGATACTTACGCCAATTATGTCGTACACCTCATGGAATCATTAGGAGTAAGAAACCGTTTCATATTTACAGGTCTGCTTAACGAGAACGAAATGGCGGAACAATATAAACATGCTCATTTATTTATCTGTCCATCTTCAATTGAAAACTCACCAAATTCATTGGGTGAGGCTCAATTAGTCGGAACGCCAACAATCGCATCTTATGTGGGTGGTATTCCCAATATGATAGAAGACGGGAAAACAGGTTTACTTTACCGATTTGAAGAACATGAGATGCTAGCTCGATGTATATGTAATATCTTTGAGAATGATTCACTCGCATGTAGTCTTTCAAAGAATGAACAAAAGTGTGCACAAGAACGTCACGATAGGCACTCGAATGCCTTGCGTACATTAGAAATTTACAATAAAATCTTAAACAAATGATACAAGCAACTATACTAAAAGGATTACGCAAAATATACCGTTCCATTGCGCATCCGGATTTTACCGGTTATCCTTGGCCCAAAGAAAATGAATGGGAAACAACCAATCAACTTTTAATCCAATTGTTTAGTAATCCATACCCCTGTTTTGTCGGAAGAATCGGCACAACAGAACAAGCAGTACTGATTAATTACATAACAGTACACGGAAAAGAATCGTATCTAAAAAAATGCCTAAATTATATCACTGATGATACAAGACTTCCCTTTTGGGATTGGCCTAGACTGTGCAATGATTTATGTACCTACTCAGGATTCTTTCCAAAAGACAGTTTTAACTTAATGGAAAGATTTGCAGAACTCTATCTAAAAGAAATTCCAACGATGGATGTCTGCGGACGTTTTTCTTATCCAGAAAAATTTCTGCCGTTCAGTGCAAGCTGCAAAATGGTACAATTAGAAAGTCTTTACCCTTTCTTCTCACCACAACCTTGGATGAAAGTATTTGAAGGCAAAAAGGTATTGGTGGTACACCCTTTTAAAGAAACAATACTTTCCCAATACAATAACCACCGTAAGCAACTTTTCAAGAATCCGGATATCCTGCCTGATTTTGATTTGGAAGTAATTAAAGCGGTGCAAACTATCGCCGATGAAAAGAGCAGATTCGCCAACTGGTTCGAGGCTCTTGATTACATGAAAGACGAAATTGCCAAACATGAATTTGACTTGCTCATTGTCGGTTGTGGAGCATATGGACTCCCACTTGCTGCCTTTGGCAAATCTTTAGGGAAAAAAGCCATTCACTTAGGAGGAGGGACACAACTTCTATTCGGTATTAAAGGAAAACGATGGGAAGGACGTTACCATGGTGACGATACCCACTTTGCTGATTTATTCAATGAGTATTGGGTTTATCCAAGCGAAAACGAGAGGCCCCAAAATGCCGATAAGGTGGAAGGAGGTTGCTATTGGTAATGAAAAACTATCTTCACGCACATTATATAAATGTGTTCAATAAAAAAATAGCCCAACTCTATTGGAACACAGTAAATACAGTGTCTGCAAAAATATGGGGCGTAAGGATTAAAACCGGATGTAGATTTTACGGTAAAACCCTATTCCGCACATTACCAGGTGCAATTATACAAATTGACTCAGATTGCACCTTCAATTCTTCACACCGTTCTAATCTCATTGGCATTTATTCTCCTTGTATGATATCCACTATCAAAAGTGGAGCCAAAATAGAAATCGGTCATAATTGTGGTTTTTCAGGCACAGTAATTGGATGTGCCCAATATATAAAACTGGGAAACAATGTCCGTTGTGGTGCCAACACTATGATTACTGATAGCGACTGGCATTCCGATGATCCTCGCACCGGAAAAGACAAGCCTGTCATTATTGATAACAATGTATGGTTAGGATATGGAGTAAAAGTATTGAAAGGCGTGCACATAGGTGAAAATTCACTTATCGGTGCCGGAAGTATCGTAACAAAAGACATTCCGGCCAATGTTGTTGCTGCCGGGAATCCTTGTAAAGTAATAAAAGAATTGAAATGAATATTGTATTAATTACTTCTGAAGGATATCCTTTCCAATTCTCTGCAAACAATTCTAAGACTGAATTTATAGCGCGAGGATTGAAAGAATATGGCTGTAAGGTAACAATGATTGATACCGTCTTGGGTACCAAAGGACTCCCAAATGAACAAATAGGCATCTCACAGAAAGGCATCCACTATTACTTATTGCCACGAAAAGGTAAGTTCTCTACTATCTTCAAGAACTTACCCAAACTTTGGAGAATCTTGAAAAAGGAGAAACAGGAAAAAGACAATTATGTTATCTTGGGAATGACATTGTATCCGGCTTTTGTCTTAACCACCATTCTATGTATGCTTCAAGGTTACAAACGTACAGCGTTGTTTCATGAATGGCACATCGGCTGCAAGCAACCCAATATCATGTATAAGATAGAAGCATGGGTAAAAGATAAAACTTTCGGTTATTTTCTAAACGGTATTTTCCCAATAAGCCATTTCTTGCTGGAAAAAGGAGAACGGTTTCATAAGCCGCAAATGATACTTCCTGTCATGGCTTCATACGATAGGGAGGTGCATCCGTATGCAGGCGAATATAATTTCACCTATTGCGGTCACGCCAACTATTTGCTACGGAATCATCTGTTATTAGATGCATTTAAAATTGTTATTGAGAAATATCCCAAAGCCAAACTTACTTTGGTCCTATTCGGAAATAAGAAACAAATGCAGGAAGTAAAACAATTCATTCAAGAGACGACAATTCCATCCATTGAGATAAAAAATCAAATTCCAGAAGAGGAATTATACAGGCTATATGATACATCATTAGGCTTACTGATACCTTTAGATCCAAGCAGTTTGCAAGACAAGGCACGCTTCTCCCAAAAAATAGCTGAATATATAGGTTCTAAAAGACCTATAATTACCAATAACGTTGGGGAAATCCCTTATTATTTTACGAATGAGAAATCTGCACTGATTGTAGACTATACTCCGGAAGCGTTCGCGGAAGGAATGATTAAACTGATTCAAAGAACAGACTTAGCCAATAGTATCGGGAATGAAGGATATAATATTGGAATCCATCATTTTGAATATCATACAGAATCTAACAAAATAGCAGATTTTATACGTCAACTGTAAAATGTTATACTTACTCACCATGGAAGAATACACAAAAGACTACAACAGTCTGAAAACCAAAATGGAAACAGCTATCAGGCATACAACCTGCACTTTTGAGCATGCAACCACGCAGTATATAGCCATAAATCTATTCCATTTCTTCTTAAATTGCGATTGCATAAGAGATGCTGATGTGGCTTTATTGAATGTATTCTCCTATTTTGTGACTTCTCAAAAAGCGCATCTGTATAATTGGGGATATTTCACAGAAAAGATTGAAGATTTTGCCCAAACTTATAAAGAAAGCCGTGAACGTTTTAAATCAATCATCAACAATGTAGTATATCTAAGTAAGGAGAACGATGAATTACTCATAGGGAAAAAAATCCGTTATGACGATTTATACTCATTTGAAATCATTAAAAATGGAATTGGGAAAGTGGAAATTGATATGAAATCACTCCATAACCTATTTAAAAGCGGTTGGGTGTCTATTCAAATTATAAATAAAGATAATGCCTTGGAATTTTCATCCAACTATGACATGAAAGATTTGATCTATGAAAAAGACAAAGAAGCTATCCTGCTAAAAGACTACAAAACGACTCACCTCTATCTAAAAGGTCAGAATGAATAACACACATCTCAATCGTATGGAACACAAAACACTGAAAGACAGATTGCTTAGCGATGACAATATTTTCAAGGCTATCTATACGCTTGACTCTTATGTATTTGAGCGCGGACTATTGCAGAAAGAAGATATTCAATTGCTATACCAATTAAGAGATAGCCATAATACTGATTTAATAGAACAGAGCATTCATCGCTGCAATGAAAAACTAAACAGCCTTTTAAGTAATCGAGAAGATTTATTTGGTATAAAAGTATTCTTCCGTTTCAAATCGAAAGAAGAAGATGGCACGATTAAATTTCGCCCCTTGCACACAACTTCTCTTGAGAACCTTATCTGCATGATAGCCTTACTAAGGCCGCTCATGTTTGATGAGCAAGAAAACAAGATTTCTTTATCCGGGATTTGCAAGCTTATCCCACATAATTTCTACGGCAATCTGCCTTCTACTCAAATAGAGTCACTGTTTATTCCCTGGAAACAACAATACAAACGATATTCAGAAAACTTATTGCAACGCTATAAGACATTGACGGAAACGAAAGAATATACCCAGGAAGTATGCTTAGACCTAAAAGACTTTTTTCCTTCTGTTTCACCTTATTGGGTGTACCAGTTCATTTTTGACAAACTAAAAAGCGTATGGACAAATGCAAATGATATAAATTGCTTGAAGCAAATTTTATGTAAGCTACTTTTCTTCAAGATTGAAAATGAAGATTTAGATGCTTGGAAAGACATATATTACCCAAATATAAATATAGACGCACAAAATAACTATTACAATAGAGGAATAGCTCAAGGATTGCCACAATCTTATTTCTTTGGGAATTTAGTCATGACTGAAATAGCTAAATTTAATGCTCAGTACTTCCCCGGTGATAGCTATTACTATGTAGACGATTCGGTGATTTACACAAACGGATTGGATAATAAAAAATTCAAGGATACAATTGCCGATATAAACACAGAACTTTCTAACAGATTCAGAGTTGAAGGGAATCGTATCAAAGAAATAAAAGAATTGTTGACAGAGGATGCCGCCTTATTCCAACAGAAATTAAAGTCCAGTTATATAGTACAACTACATCCTAACGGAAAAAGTTTTTATAGCAATATACAGGAGAAAGACGGGACACACGGAGGTATATTGCCTCTAATGGCAAAGGAAGTGTCAAACGCCGGAAACCTTTTCGACAATATGGATGAGTACGACGACCAAATGTCATTGTCTAAAATCAATGCTTTGCTTGAATTAATAGATAACAATCTTAAAGAATATAAGAAATACACAGACGATATAAACAAGCAAAGTCAAGCGAAGATGTTAAAACGATACCGCAAATTCTTTTTATTCCGAAAAAAATTAATTCTATTAAAAAACGATGATGAAGAAGATGATGATGACATTAATTTGAATAAAATATTAGGTGATAAGGAACTTCGAAATCAATTGCTTCACGATTTCGATCAAGAAATATTTATGGCAGAAATACTACTGCGGCTAAATAATTGTTCACAAGAGGATGCAAATAAACTCATCAAACAGGTCGAAGAATTTGAGAACGGATTAGCTCCTAACGGCCAATGTACAAATTTATATTTTCAAACCTCGTTGAAAGCAACGGAATGGATTCAGAAATACAGAAAACTGTATGATGTCTATGACTCATTGAACTATGCCATGAGACATGTACCAGTGCAAGTAAGTTCAGAGTCTCGGCAACTCAAGGCATTGCTTGATGTATTCAGCACTGAAAATATTATTGAAACGATTTATAAGGTGCCGGAATATGCAAAGAATGTATGCGCTTGTTCCGATGAGTTCAAAAGAAAAATTCTGAACGCCTATTTATCCGTTATGTTTGGTGTAGAACTGAATGAGACATTTAATTTCTTCAAAAGCAACCGTTTTCACACCTTACGCTATTTTGAAGTCCGCACACTGGCCTTTGTGCGTAACAGAAATTTCCGGATGAATGATTTCAGCGCATTTATGCAATCAATCTGCCGCAATGAGCAACTATCAAGCTATATAGGCATTGACGCCAACTTATTATCTATTTTAGGCATATTCGTAAACAAAGTACGCAATCCAAGACATGTGGACAGCTTGATTTGTACACATCAATTAGTTAGTGGGTTGTGGATGAACGGTTCAAAATTCATGCACCAATATACGCTACACAATCAAGATCATGCCATCACTCTTATCCGGCTGTCATTGAAACTGATTAAGCATATTGATTACTTAGGTTTAAAACAAAACGACTTTTTTGTTTTATTCCTGGCTTGTTATCTGCATGACGTGAGTATGGTCATTAATCCGCAACTTAAAACATTCAATAAAACGCCATCTGACAGTGACACAATACTGACTCAATGTATCTCTGACTTATATGAATTATCTCACAATAAACAACAGGAGGATTTATCCATTTGGAAAGACTTATTGCTGAATATCTTTGGAAGAGTTTATGATTACTTCGAAAATGCCAAAAGAAAAACGCATGCTGAGGATAGTGCCCAGTTCCTCACGAATCATGCCAAAAACTTCTTCTCATATATAGAACCTGCCATATTACAATTGGTTGTCAATATTGGCGCAAGCCATGGCTATGATACAATAGAAGTATATGGAAGAAAATCAAAAGCAAAGGATGAATTATTTAGCGTAAAGTGTATGATGATTCTGATACGGCTTGCTGACGTTATGGACATCACAAATGAACGGGTAAACTACTATCTTTTAAAAGAGAATTTCCAGCACTTCTCGCTCGAATCCAAATTCCATTGGATTTCCCACCACATCACGAAGGGCGTAACAATATTGTCCGAGTACCAAAACATAGAGAAAAATACCATTCAAGAAACCATTAGGATCATCATGGAACTGAATACCAACAATCTAATACCCATAGATTCCCGAAAGGGAAAGTCACAGTGTGAAGGCTGTAATTTTAAAATACGACAAAAGGATGGCAGAAAATTAATGGTCTATGACATTAAGGAAACCAAAGAAGAAGTTTGTGCTTACGAAACGAACTGCCCACTACTCTGTGTATGGATAAAGAGAAAACATGAATACCTATTTAATGAACTCATTGAATTAAAGAGATATATAAACCAAGTTAATCTGCCTATATTCACTACAAATATAGAGTTAACCGTAAAATTATCCGAGAAAGACCAATTGGATCCCGAATTCTTCGATGCAATTCTAGAACGTCTGGAAAACTAAGAAATATTTCAGCCAAGTATGATTTTCCATAATAACAATACGAACCAAATGCAGGTTGACGCCAGTTTGTGTCAACAATGCGGTGCCTGCATTGCTGTTTGCTCCAAGAATGCCATAGTTTATCATCGCAATCCCATCAATGGGCTGCTTAAAATAGACATTGATCAAGATAAATGTGTTCGATGTGGCTTATGTAAAAAAATATGTCCGGCTAATAAACATACTAAATTAAACGACATAAGAGATTTTTGTAAGCAAAAAGAATATTATATAGGGCATAACACGGATGACGCTATCAGAAAGAAAGCCTCTTCCGGAGGCGTTGCACGAACGATTATCATAGAAGGATTAAAAAGCGGTTTTTTTGATGGTGTATATACATTAAAGAAAACGGATAAATACCCTTTCGTAGAGGGGCATTTTTATACCGCAAATGAGATTCCCGACTATGACGACATTCCAAAATCCATTTATCACTCGGTACCGCTCAACTTAAATATGCGAACGATACAACGATGCGAGAGAATTTTGATAGTCGGAACCACCTGCCAACTAATGGCACTACACCAATATATAAAAGGTAAGTGTAAAGAAGTTTATTCTTTATGTATTTTCTGCAAACAACAGAAAAGTTTCGAATCCACTAAATTTATCGCCAAAATAGCTGGAGTCAAAATCAATAGTTTTCAAGATTTGAAACATTTTTCCTATAGAGGAAACGGTTGGCCTGGATATTGCTCATTTAATGGAAAAAGTGTACCATGGGGAATAGCCGCTTCTATGCCATTTGGCAAAAAACTTTGGACTGTTCCCGGTTGTAACATTTGCGGAAATCCTTTTGGCACAGATGTAGATATTACTGTAATGGACCCATGGTGCATAGAAAATAAAAGCGGCACAGGTAATAACTTAATAATAGTACATACAGAAAAAGGACGGATTCTATTAAAGCAAACTCCAAACTTATACGTACAAAAAAAGACATTGGCTCAAGTAGAACTTGCTTTGATGTATACTGACATCATTAAAAAGAATAACCTGATTCCCTATTTCAGAAACGAATGTGACACACGTACAACACTCTATAAAAAAGGAAGAGCCGTTGAAAGACAAAGGAAAAGGTTACGAAGATGGTTGACCATACTTCCCGGAATGCCTCTCATCGTTTATAGAATTCTCAATAGACTAATTAAAGACAAAAGATAATTATGAAAATCACCATTACAGAATGTGGTTCGGCTGCCAATATTGGCTCAATGGCTCTGATTGAAAACGCCATCAAGATAGCCAAGAAGATTGATAAGAATTGTTCTTTGACCATATTAACTTCTGATGTTAAGAGAGTTCAAGAAGGATTGATAAAATCTCAAAAGAATCCAGTCGACGTTAAAAGAGATTTATTCCTTTTCCCGGAAGGCAGTAATTTACATAAAATAATATGGCTTCTAAAGACTGTTCTATGGATTATAAGCGTCCGGATTATAAGCCTTTTTACCAATAAGCCTTACAAGTTTTTGAGTGGAAGAAAGGCAAACGTATTAAAAACAGTTGCAGAATCAGACTATGTTTTTTGTATCGGTGCGGAACGTATAAATGATGTATATTACAAGACCGCTTATCTATCACTTGAAGCATTAAGCATTTATGAGAAAATGAATGCTAAGTTAATCCATTTTTCTCTTACTATCGGACCTGTGTTCTATAAAAGCACGATAAAAAAAGCCTCAAAAGTATTAGACCGTTCCCATTCAATTTTTGTGCGAGACCAAAAATCGTTCAATTTATTGGAAAAATTAAATGTCACCAAACCATATCGATTTAACACGTATGACATAGCCATCCTGCAAGACAAATTACCGGAAAAAGACGAAATGCGATTATTCAACTCATTGGGTATTAATCCCGATGAAGAATACATTTGTGTATCGGTTATAGACTGGTTGTTTAGGAAGGCACAAGGACCTGTAAGACAAGATGGGTATAATCAATCTGTCGCAGAGGTATTAGATTACGTCATTGAGAAATATCATAAAAAAATAGTTTTTACCCCTACAGTCGTCGGGATATATAAAGTAGATGACGTAAGAGCGGGAAAGAATGTCATTAAGTTGATGAAAAACAATGAGCAAACCATAGAAATCACAACATTACTTACTCCACAAGAACTGGCAAGCGTGTTTTCACATTGTTACTTTAGTATTGTTACACGGATGCATGCCGCCATACTTTGCACAGGCGCAGGAAACAGACCTATAATCGCCATTAATTACTTATACAAATTAAGAGAATACATGAAAAACATTGGATTTGAAGATTTTTCTATTGACATAGATTATACCAATGTAGAAAATTTAAAAAGTCTTGTCGACAACATGGTAAACAACTACGATAAAAATAGAAACAAACTATCAATACAGATAGCAAGCATGCAAAATAATTTATTGACCGCTATAAATAGCATCAAACAAAATTTCTAAGCAAATTGTGAGCAATTATAAAATCATCATTACTTCTCCATCCCTTGACCTAAACCAAAACGTTA
Source organism: uncultured Bacteroides sp. (assembly GCA_944322285.1). Classification (GTDB taxonomy): domain Bacteria; phylum Bacteroidota; class Bacteroidia; order Bacteroidales; family Bacteroidaceae; genus Bacteroides. Next base: position 53,545 of record CALUOR010000006.1, on the reverse strand, counting down.
GCGGGATTTCTTCGGTTACCCGGTTTATTATCCAAAACAATACACAAGCGGAGTATATACACTTCGAGCTTGGCAGAAAGGATAATGAACGGGGCGGGATTCATCGCATGGTTGCTATAGGTAAAGCGATTCTGCGTTGGCGCAAGCTGTTGACGCAATATCCGGATGCTATTGTGCATTATAACTTTCCTCTGTCAAAAGCTTCTATCCTGCGTGACCCGCTATTTATCGGTATAGCCCGAATGAAAGGGAACAGAATGATAATCCATCTGCATGGGGGAAACTTCTTGACTGCGACACGCATTCCGAAATATCTCCATACGATATTGAGAAAGGTTTTTTCCCTATCCGTTCCTTTTATTGTACTGAGTGATTTGGAAAAGAAGTTGGTACAAGAGAAGTTCGGATGCAAACAGGTGGAGGTATTGCCCAACTGTGTAGACTTAGAGGAAGCAACGCATTTTGAAAGGAAAACGAATAAAGAGCATCCTTTGACCATAGGTTACTTGGGACGCATAGCCGAAACAAAAGGTATGGATTACCTACTGGAGGCTTGTTCACGGATGAAAGCCAACGGAAAGAGATTCCTTCTGAAAATAGCAGGAAAGGAGGAGGCGCAAGGACAATATCTACCACTCTTTGCCGAAAAGTTAGGAAAACAGTTTGAGTATGCAGGAGTCGTGTCCGGTGAAAGCAAATCCCAATATCTGAAAAGTCTAGATGTATTTGTTTTACCCTCTTTCTTTGAAGGATTACCCATGTCACTAATTGAGTGCATGAGTTTCGGCATAGTGCCGGTTACAACTCCGGTAGGGTCAATTGGTGAAATCGTCAGAGAGGAAGAAAACGGATTGTTTATCAAAGTTAAAGACTGTGATTCCATCACTCATCAAATAGACAGATTGAACAATGACAGAGATTTATTAGAACAGCTATCCATAAAAGCACGCAATTATATTTTCAGTCATTTTAGCACAGATATGTATATCAACAGATTAAACAAAACGTATGCAGACTCTTCGCTCATAGGGAAGGATAAAAATAATAAACAAATAAGCAAGAGATTCTTCAGTGTAGTCATTAAAGCTAGTCTTGCTATCCCCTACCTTGCGGACAAGCTATTAGCCGTATGTTACAAGAAGTGTATGAGGCATTGCGGTAAAGAGGTGTATCTCCGTCCGTTGAGCTCAGATTTCAAAGGACTGGAAAACCTGAGTATCGGTGACTATACAAGCATACCGAAGCACAGTACGTTCTATTGCACGGAAGCACCGCTCACCATCGGCAAGAAGGTGATATTTGGTCCTGCTCCTACCATCATTACGGGTGACCATCGGATAGATGTAGTAGGAAAGTTCATCATGGATTCGCACGACAAGTTGCCTGAGAATGATGCGCCGGTGGTAATAGAGGATGATGTGTGGTGTGGCAGTCATGTAACGATACTGAAAGGTGTCACCATCGGTAGGGGAAGTGTGGTGGCTGCAGGTGCGGTGGTTACCAAGTCATGTCCTCCCTACTCTATTATAGGGGGTGTTCCCGCCAAAGTATTGAAAAGCCGCTTTACTCCGGAAGAGATTGCACGCCATGAACAAGCGTTGTATTCATGAAAGCTACCGCTTCCCTTGCCCTTCCTGAAATAATTTCGTTTCCTTGTAAAGGTGAAATGTCCGCAATAGGGGAATTAGCTACAAGTTACACAAAATAGAAGCCCACAGCCTAAGAAATTACTCTAAAATATTTTGTTCTTTTAATATTTTACGTAACTTTGCTCACAACTTTAGTATAAGAATTTTCTATTTGTTTATTTTTTGCACTTATGATATATCAGCTTTCTTACGAATTAAGAACACCGGGCAAAGATTATACTTCCCTCTATGCATTCCTCGAAAAAGAAGTGGAAGGTAACGCCATACACGTATTGCGAGACACGTGGTGGATAAAATACAACGGAGATAAAAACGTAAGCGAGCTTTGCGAAGCGATAAAAAAAGAAATGGGAGAAAAAGACATTTTTTTCTTATCTGAAATATCGGGAAAAGAAATAAACGGATGGATGGCATCATCCAACTGGAAATGGCTGAATGAAAACGTATAAAGTCTAGTAAGAAATCATGATAGAACAAATCAAGCTGGGAAATTTCAAGTGTGTCCAGCCCATCCCATTCGATTTAAAAAGAATCAACTTATTTGCCGGATATAACGGACGAGGTAAGTCAAGCGTATTGCAGTCACTATTAATGATGTCCCAATCAGTAAAAAAAGACCAGTTAAATAGCCTCGAAAAATTGCACTTAAACGGGACGTTAATTGAATTGGGGGATTTTGACGAGATATTAACTGATGACCATCAAAACAATTTCAGCGTAAACCTACTGCTGAAAGCTACCGACAAAGTACATAAACTGAACTTTGGATACCAACTGTCTGACTATGACATCAAAGTAGGCTCGATGTGCCAATGCATCATTGATGATGAGGATTATTTTGATACCGTAGGAGGAAATGAGCAACAAGACACAAGCCAATCCACGTTGATAAAGCAATTTCCGTCTTACATAAACTCCATATTGGGCATGTCCAATGTCCACTACGTATCCGCAGACAGACTTGGGCCTGTGAAATTCGTTGAAAAAATGGAGATTCCCGAGTTTCACCGAGTGGGGAGAAAAGGCATTTTCACCATTAATACACTTTCTACATGCAAGGATAAAGTTCCTATCGAAATGACGCCTTCCACCACAGAAGACAATCAGGAGTGTAATCTGCAAGAAGCAGCATCGCAATGGATTGATTATATCATGAATGGAGGAAGCATCATGGTAAATGACAACAATGGTAAAGAACGTACATCTACTCTTTCCATTGAATTCCAATTCAAACAAAACCCGAACAGACGAGGCTTCCAAGCATATAACGTAGGTTTCGGTTACAGCTATATATTACCGATTGTAGTTACAGCCCTCATCGCGCAAAAAGGAAACATAGTCATCATAGAAAATCCGGAAGCCCATTTGCATCCACAAGCTCAAGCACGTGTAGCTTTCATGTTGGCCAAACTAGCGGACAAAGGCGTACAGATATTTGTAGAAACACACAGTGAACATATAGTGAACGCTTTTCGTTTAGCAGCTCTTAAAGAGGAATATAAAGTGTCTAATGAAGACATGAGCATCTTCTTCTTTGACGACGATTACAGTGTAAAAGCATTGCATATTGAACCTTCCGGCAGAATACCTAATTGGCCGAAAGGCTTTTTTGACCAATATCAACAGGAGTTGGCTGAAATCATGACTTTAGGTGCCAGACTGAGATGATAGCTAATTTATACCTACATACAGAATCTTTCAAATACAATGGCACAGACTCATCGGACGAAGTAGCCACAAAGATTAAACGGCTGATTGAGGACATGCGTGACGTTATCTATAACTCAAGTAACGAGAATGTTTTCAAAGTTCCGACGCAAATTTACAATTGTCCGATATTTAAAGAGCAGACAATTGTCGATTTTGCCAATGCATATTTAGACGGAGAACAACAAGTATTGATGTATTCAGTGTTAGGAAACACCTCTGATGATTACTCGCTGACCTATGAGGAATTGGAACAAAAATGCTTATATCAGGAGAATGAAACGGAAATCAACTCCATATTAATATTAAACCGCAGAAAAGACGACGAAGAGAAAAATGCGGATAAAAAAGAACCTTACATACAATTTGATAAATATAAAATAATATACGATCTGCAATCATGGAAAACCTTACGAAGACAAATTATCGGAAATCACCCGGGAACACCTACTGAATTTATTGGTGAATGTCGGAAATATTTCGATATACTGGATATACACAACAATTGTATAAAGTCTTTAGAAGAGGATAATTATTTAGAAACCATTCCACGCAAAATTGTTTACTACCTATCTTGCCTTAACGATGGATTCTATTCTGTAATGAGACGACATGCCGATAAAGAAGAGGATGCCAATAGCATACTTGCGGATTTTTCAGGAGAATACGGTTTAGACGAGCCTGGTTCTTTAGAGAGGAATCCTGAAAAGAAACCATCACTGACTTTTTGTTTCAAAATAAAAGATAAAGATGGAAATAACCACGAACACAAGATCCTTTGTGAGCCTCATCTAAAGATTTCACAGCCAGATGCCAGTTACAAAGGTTCATCTATAAACTATTTGAAATTTCATCCACGGATATATTTCAAATTCAATTACCCTGATGCCTCCGAAAAAATATTTATTGGATCCATAGGGCCTCACTTATAACAATTTAAAAGTGCTAAGTAACTAATCACATTTAGCTTATACTATATCAGTAGTTAAGAAGTTAAGGAGTTAAGCCGATAGTTGACTTATCATGTATACTAAAAGTATTGGCTTAACTCCTAACGGAGCGATAACTCCTTAACTTCTTAACTCCTACAAATGATATCAATTAATTCTGTACACTTACTTATTACTGGTTATTAAACAGTGTGAAGTACTGAAAGGATACAGTTACCAATATACTTGCCTGATACGAAATAAATTCGTTTCTTTGTAGGGGGATATATAAAGGGAGGAACGTACAATGAAAGTATCTGAACCGACTACCGCTTATAATACAGCCTATCTTCAAGGTCTGAAGAATCGACTGATCGCGTCTATTGACGCGATGAATGATGAACAGAAACTACAGGAATGCTTAGACTTATTGCATAAAGGCACTGCTCCTTGCCAATATACGGAAGAAGAATTAGATGAGATTGTCAGAACCGCAGAAAAAGACGGGTTTGCCACTCAAAAGGAAGTTGATGAAATGTTTGCGAAATGGAGAAGTTAAAGATTAAATGGTCTAAAATGTTTATCCGGCAAAATGATGCCATTTCTTCTTGATATCTGATACAGATGGGAAAAAGGCAAAATTGAAATACATAACAGGAATGGAAGATGCAATCCGTACCTTATCCTACTCTCCTGAAATAGGTAGACTAGACGAAAGACGACCTCAAGGGAAAATAAAATATTATTCTTTTTTAGCTCATCCTCATTTCAGGATAATATATCGTTTTTAAGGCGTAAAAAGCTATCACTCCCCCGCCTATCTTTAAACTGACCTGAAGTGATAGGTTGACGACAAACTAAACAAAACAATAAGTAACTAATCATATTTAGTTTATACGATAAATGGGAATTTAGCTCATTTACGATTTAGCAATTTACAATTTACGATTTTGTTAAATGGGAATTTAGCGGGGCGGAGCCCCGCAATGTGTCAGTGTGCTGATGTGCCAATGTGCTAATGCCCTACGTCATGAGAACACGCCAGTGCAAACACAGCGCAGCCCCATTAGCACATTGGCACATTAGCATATTAGCACATTAAATTACCATTTAATTCTGTACACTTACTTATACTTTCTCCTTTATCTTATCATGTTACAACTAAAAGAGTTGTCTCTCCTTGAATCGAAGGAGGGACTGAAAACTATTCCTCCAGGGAAGGTGCTGATAAACACGATAAACGCGCACTCGTACAACACGGCACAGAAGGATGAGCGGTTTGCGGAGGCGTTGAAGAAGGGTGATTATCTGATTCCCGACGGGGCAAGCATCGTAAAGGCTTGCCACTGGCTTGGCTGCAAGTCGCAACCCAAGGAACGTATAGCCGGATGGGACTTGTTTGAGTTTGAAATGGAACGGCTGAACGAAAAAGGAGGACGCTGTATGTTCATGGGCAGTTCGCCCAATGTGTTGAAGCTGGTTGTGGAAAAAGCGAAAGAGGTTTATCCGAACATCGAGGTCGTCACTTACTCACCCCCTTACAAGCCGGAGTTTACCGATGAGGATAACAAGACAATCATTGATGCCATCAATGCCGCCAATCCTGATTTGCTGTGGATTGGCATGACGGCTCCCAAACAGGAAAAGTGGACGTATGAGCATTGGAAGGAACTTCATATCCATTGCCATACTGGCACCATCGGGGCTGTGTTCGACTTCTTCGCGGGAACGTACCAACGCGCCCCACGCTGGTGGCAGGAACATTCGCTGGAATGGCTGTACCGGCTGATAAAGGAACCCAAGCGGATGTGGAGACGGTATGTGATAGGCAATCCGTTGTTTCTATGGCTCATCTACAAAGAATACAAACGATAAGAATCTATTTTAATAAGTAACTAATCACATTTAGCTTATACTATATCAGTAGTTAAGGAGTTAAGAAGTTAAGTAGTTAAGCCGATAGTTGACTTATCATGTATACTAAAAGTATTGGCTTAACTCCTAAAAAGAATAATATCTATTAATTCTGTACACTTACTTAAAGGAAATGATGTATGGACAGACTTGACTATCAAAAACGATATGACTCTCTGACCAAGACATTGGTCATGGCCGGCGATCTACTGCTATGCAACCTGTTGTTTACCCTTGCCTGCAAATTTGACGGACAGCACGGAGAATCGTCCTTGCTGCAATCGCACCTGCTGATAAGCGTCATCTGCTTTGCCTGCACGGTGAACGGAGGCATCATCCTCCACTTCAAGAAGGTACGCAATTTCCAGATTGTGGTGCGGGTGCTGCGCAATGTATCCCTGTTTTCCATCTCGGCCACCCCATTATTAGTGTGGGGAAACTTTGCCATGCCTTCGTGGAGTGTCTATGTATGCTTCCTGTTGTCCATGGTGCTTACCATCACCTGTTTCCGACTGAGCGTACGCGCCCCTATCAAGGATTATTGGAAACGGACACGACACCGCAATGGAGTGGTGCTTGTGGGAAGTACGGAAAACAACATTGAACTGTATCATGAGCTGGCGGGAGATCCATCCATCGGGTATTGGGTTTGCGGCTATTTTGACTATGAGCCGAACAGTGAATTCCCGAAAGAGTGCCCTTACCTGGGCACGCCTCCGGAGGTGATTCCCTATCTGCAAAAACATGGCAACGACATCCGCAACCTGTATTGTTGCCTTCCCTCGAAACAGAAAGACGAGATTCTGTCCATCATCCATTACTGCGAAAATCATCTGGTACGGTTTTACAGCGTGCCTAATGTGCGCAACTACCTCTATCATAGAATGCACTTCAGCATGATGGGCAGCGTGCCTTGCCTGACCTTGCACGAAGAACCATTAAGCTGGATAGAGAACCGACTGGTGAAGCGGGCGTTCGACATCGCGTTCTCGCTGGCATTCCTCTGCACGCTGTTCATACCGATATTAATCGTAGTGACGCTCATCACGAAGATTACCATGCCCGGCCCGGTGTTCTTCCGGCAGAAGCGGAACGGCATCAACGGCAAGGAATTCTATTGCCTGAAGTTTCGCAGCATGAAGGTGAACGCGGATGCGGATAAGCTGCAAGCCACCAAGAATGACCCACGCAAGACCCGTTGGGGGGACATTATGCGAAGGACAAATATTGACGAGTTACCGCAATTCATCAACGTGCTGCTGGGACAGATGAGCGTGGTAGGTCCGCGTCCGCACATGGTAAAGCACACAGAAGAATACTCGCAACTAATAGACAAATACATGGTGCGCCATTTCATCAAACCGGGCATCACGGGCTGGAGTCAGGTGAACGGGTTCCGGGGTGAGACCAAAGAACTGAAGCAGATGGAAGGACGAATCAGGGGAGACATTTGGTATATTGAGCATTGGAGCTTCGGACTGGATCTATACATTATATATAAAACCGTGGCCAATGCGCTGCATGGAGAAAAGAATGCTTACTAATTTAATGTGCTAATGTGACAAATGTGCCAATGTGCTAATGGGGCTGCGCTGTGTCTCCCTAGGTGTGTTCTCATACCGCATGGCATTGGCATATTAGCACATTGCGGGGCTCCGCCCCGCCAAATTATATTTATATGAAACATAAAAGACATTGGATTGTCCTGCTGTTCGCAATCTTGCTTTGCGGACATACGCAAGCCCACCCCTCCATTCCTACAGGACAGGTGGATGTGTTCATGGGAGTTGACTTCAACTACCGTGACATCTTTCATAACGGACGTGTGTATGACCTCTTGCTGAATCTAACACCGGGCATCAAGTGGAACATGGGAAAAGGATGGCAGGCAGCCGCACAGGCATTGGTGCCTATTTATAATAATTATGGTGAACGCTATAAAAAGGTAAGACTGAACATGGCGGTATTGTCCAAAGAGACGCATTGGAACGACCGTTGGTTTCTGAAAGCAAGCGGCGGACTGTTTGGCAGTGAGCGTTATGGACTGGACCTGAAAGGTATGTATGTGGTGAACCAATGGCTGGCTCTGGAAGCGCAAGCGGGATTAACCGGCTATTGCTCGATGGCTGTGGACTGGGAGGCAAGCACCCCGGAACGTGTGACCGCCTTGATAGGAGCGAACGTGTATCTGAGCAAATGGAACACGCAGTTCCGTGCCAGAGGCGGACGTTTCATCTACGAAGACTATGGCGTGGTAGGAGAAGCTATGCGCCATTTCAACCACTGTACGGTAGGCGTGTATGGAGCATACAGTAACTTAGCCGGCAGCAATGGAGGATTTAAGGTGATTGTCATGATACCTCCGTACAAACGAAAGCGGCATAAAGTAAACTTCCGACCGGCATCCAACTTCCGGCTGACCTACAGCATGGAAGGAGGAGCCTTTGGCAACAAGATGTACACCACCGATCCGGAAGAGAACGAACGGGAAGGCTGGTTTGACCGAAAAGCCTTGCAATGGGGAAGCAACACGATGAAACCGGACTTCGTAAACAAGGAAGGAGGCAGCAAATGAAAAGAATCTGCATCTGCCTGTTGTTTTTTTGGTCAGCTCTTGCCTTGTCCGCACAGGAATACTCCGGCATTACAGGCATGATTCACGTGCCTACCGCAGAGATGGCTACAGAAGGAGAAGCCCGCATCGGCGTATTCTTCCTAAACAGTCATTTCCTGCCAACACAATTAGCCAAAGTGGGATACAACACGAGCAACCATTTCCTGGCTATTACTCCTTTCCCTTGGGTAGAATTGTCCTACGTCTGTACCTTGATGAAGGGAAGCAAGGAAGGGGATTATAATATGAAAGACCGGAATTTCAATCTCAAACTCAGACCGCTGAAGGAAGGAAAATGGTGGCCTGCCATTGCCATCGGCATGCAAGACATAGGTCATGCGCCTTCTAACGATTCACTGGGTGTAGATGGAGCCTATTTCCAAAACTTATATTTAAGTGCCAGCAAGCATATCCGATGGAAAAACCATGAGGTTGGCTTCCATTTGGCATACCGTTATTTCACCTCAGACTTCAATACCAAATGGAGGGGGCTGGCAGGAGGCATCACTTACCGACCGGCTTTTGCCAAAGGACTCCGTGTGATGGCGGAATATACGGGAAATGAAATCAATCTGGGTGTGGACTACCTGCTTTTCCGATACTTCTTCCTACAGGCTTGCCTGCATGACGGGAAGTATTTCACAGGAGGCATCAGCTTCAAGATAAATCTTTTGGGAAAGAAATGATAATTTAATGTGCTAATATGCCAATGTGCTAATGGGGCTGCGCTGTGTTTGCTTTGGCGTGTTCTTATGCCGCAGGTCATTAGCACATTGGCATATTAGCACATTGACACATTGCGGGGCTCCGCCCCGCTAAATTCCCATTTAACAAAATCGTAAATTGTAAATTGCTAAATTGTAAATGAACTAAATTCCCATTTACCTCAATAAATAGAACCCTAAATATATTGTTTAATTTATTAATTTTATTCATTCGACAATGAAAAAGTTAGCTAAGTTTGGAATGTACGCATTCCTTGGTGTGGCTTTGGCCACAAGTTTGGCAGGATGCAGCGATGACGACCCTGATTATAGCAAGGTTACACCGCCTACCGTGGGAATATCTCACAGCATCAGCGGACGTGTTACAAGCATGGATGGCAATGGCCTTTCTGCCGCTACCGTAAGTATGGATGGAACAAGCACACAGACCAATGCGGACGGTACGTTCGTGTTCGAGGGAGTGGCAGCTGGCAACCATACACTATCTGCCTCCGCTTCAGGAAAGCAAACCAAAGAAACGACCGTCAATGTACCTGCCGACGGAAACGGAAGCAACGTGGTATGGAACGTGTCGTTGCCCAATAAAGGCACGACCATTGAAATCGCTACCGATGGCGATACAGAAGCCAGCGTAACCTCAGAGACGATTAAAGGCAACGACAAGGGTGCTGTAACCGTGGATGTAACCGTCCCAGAGACTGCTCTGCCTGAAGGAAGTTCCATCATCATCACGCCTATTTATACATTAGACGAAGTGGGAACACGGGCAAATACCCGTGCAACAGAATCGGTTGTACTGATAGGAACAAGCGTGGCATGTACGGATGCGAACGCCGTATTGGCAAGTCCCATTCAGCTGACCTACGATGTGGACGCTGAAGTCGCCCAGTCCATTACAGCACAGAAGTATGTGGACGGACAATGGGTAGAGGCTGAATTTACAGTAGAAGGTGACCAAGTGACCGTATTTGCCGACCAGTTTACGTCCTATACCTTGCTTTTCGGTGCAGACGTAACCAGTTCTTCTTCTTCCACGGCACTTGCTTTCGGACAGGACCTTTGGGATAACTTGTATGGAAGTGGAGATGTTACGGTAAGCTCGGCATCATTCACCTATCACATTGGAACAGAGATTACGTCATCGGGAACCAACCGCATCACGGCCTACCTGATAGAGATATTAGCCCGCATTGCCGGCGCTAACGTAACTACAGCCACTGGGTCTTACCCCATCAATGTGACTTTGCCTATCGGTACCGCTCTGCATGTGACAGGAACTCAACAAGTGACTACGCTGACCGTCTCTGCCTTGAACCGTTCCGTTTCCGGCAAACAATATGGCGATGTGGCCGTAGTAACAACAACCTATAACCGCGAGCACAATGGAGGCAGCAACTAAGCCCACATAAAACATTTTCTAATTATTTCTCACCAGACGAACAAGCATCTGAATCGGAGGCAACTCCGATACAGGTGCTTGTTTTTTTATGTCCTGACGGCAAGACGGCAATGCCTTGGACAAAATCAAAAGGAGATTAAACAAAAATAAAAACGAATTGAAAAGGATTGGCAATCTTGAAAACAGATGAAAACACCCGCCCGGGAAAAACCGGCTACTTTTGCAGCAAAAGATGAATGGGAACATATACCATATTATATTATACAACCATGAGAGAACTACAAGTAGCTTTACTGGCCGGAAGTTTACTTCCAACGGCCTTGTTGGCGCAAGAACGCCCCAACATCATTTACATCATGACTGACCAACAAACTGCCACGGCCATGTCATGTGCCGGAAACACCGATGTACGCACACCCAACATGGACAGACTGGCTGAACATGGCGTACGTTTTACCAACGCCTATTGCTCGCTTCCGTTGAGCGGTCCCTCACGTGCCTCCATGTTTACCGGACACACACCAACGGAAATAGGTATGCCAACCAACGGAAATCCGATGCCGGACTCCCTACACGAACGTTCGCTTGGAGTATTGATGGAGAAAGCCGGATACGAAACCGCATACGCCGGCAAATGGCATGTACACACCAATTCTCTACCCTCCTCTCACGCTTTCGGGTTTGAGAATCTGCACGGGCACAATGACTACGGATTGGCGGAAGCCGCCATCGCTTTCCTTAAGCGTAAACATCAAAAGCCGTTCTTTTTGGTTGCCTCGTTCGACAATCCGCATAACATCTGCGAATATGCACGCAAGCAGAATCCTCCTTTCGCACAGATAGAGGAACCTGCCTTGGAAGCCTGTCCCAACCTGCCCGCCAACTTCAACATCGCGCCTTATGACGCCGATGTGCTTTCCTACGAAAGAGAACAAAGTTATCGCTTATACCCTACCCGCCACTATACGCCTGATGACTGGCGCCGGTATCGAAACGCTTATTTCCGGCTGGTGGAAACCGTAGATGCGGAAATAGGAAAAATAGTGGATGAGATAGAACGGCAGGATTTATGGAGAAACACTGTCATTATCTTCACCAGCGACCATGGAGACGGAACGGGCGCCCATCAATGGAATCAGAAGACTGCGCTTTACGAAGAAGTCGCCAATGTGCCTCTTATCGTGTGCCTTCCCGAAGGAAAGCATGCGGGCAAAGTCCTGCCTCAACTCATCAACAACGGGGTAGACCTCATGCCGAGTATTTGCGACTGGGCTGGCGTAGAAATACCAGATGACATACGGGGCGTAAGCTATCGCACATTGGTTGAAACCGGCGACCCTGAACAGGAGCATCAATCTTACATCGTCACCGAAACACTTTTTGCTGAAACCGGAAATACCTGTGGATGGGCAGTGCGCACTCCTCAATATAAATATGTATTATACGAAGCCGGAAAGAATCGCGAGATGCTGTATGACATGAAAACTGACCGTGGAGAAATGCGCAATCTGGCCATCGAACAACGCTATGAGGAAGTGGTGAAAGCACACAGAGCCTTGTTGCTGGAATGGATGAAACTTCATCCCACACCGGGTCCTTATTCACCTATTCGCTTCATTCCCAAGAATTAAGAGAAGCTTCTTACACAAAATCAAAAGACGAAAATACAAAAATAAAAGCCTTTTCAACGTCCACAAAAGAGGAAAAAACAAAAAAGAAGTTCAAAATCCCAATGATTGCGGACATTTGCGAATAGAAAAACGAACTGATTTCTGTAACAATAAATATCATGAAAAAAGTAGTATTCTTCATTTTTGCGTTAAGCATCGGCATAACAGGTTCCGCCCAAACAAGACAGGCGAACATCAAGCTGACCGAAACCACCCTGATGCACGAAAGCCGGGCCACTCCTTCGCCTTTGGACAAAGCTACGGTGAACGACCGTTTCATCTCCTTTCAATGGCCTTTGCCGACCGAAGCCCAATCGGAAGGCGCACCCATGGACGGATTCGAGCATCTTGCCAAAAAGATAGACAAAAGCAAACTGGCCTATAAGATACGCTACGCGCAAGACCCTGAACTAAAGAAGGGTTTGATGGAAGCCGATACCCGCTGGCCGTTCTATAATCCCGAAAAACCTCTAACGCCCGGTGAATGGTATTGGCAATACGGCTATGTAGGTGAGAACGGGCAAGTAGCATGGAGCAACGTGCTGCAAGTTACCGTAAGCGACAACAAGGATAAATTTTGCCCGCCTTCCTATAAAGAACTGATAGCGAAAGTGCCTGCTTCGCATCCACGTGTATGGGCGGACAAGGCCAACTGGGACAAGTTCATTGCCGGGAGTCAACAGAAGGTGGAACGTCAATGGTATCTGGAGCGTGCCGACAAAGTGCTGCAAACACCCATGAAGACCGTAAAGGACATTAATACCAGCCAGCTGAAGAACCTGACAAACGAGATGCAGCGGAATTCCTATCTTACCCGCGAAAGTCGCCGCATTATTGATGCGGAAGAAAGCAACACTGAAGCCTTGATACGCTCTTACTTGCTGACAAAAGACCGCAAGTATGCCGATGAAGCCATCAAGCGGGTATTCATCATGATGGATTGGGACAAGGACGCCAATGTAAAAGGCGACTTCAACGCATCGGCTCTGCTCTCACTCTGCTCCATGGCTTACGACTCCTTCTATGATTTATTGAGTGATGCACAGAAGAAAACTCTGCTGGATGCCATCAAGGATAAAGGCACCGCCATGTATAACCACTTCAACAACTACTTGGAAAACCACATCGCCGAGAATCATATCTGGCAAATGACACTGCGCATCCTCACCATGGCTTCCTTCGCCACTTACGGTGAATTACCCGAGGCTGACACGTGGACGGAGTATTGCTACGGGGTGTGGTTAGCGCGCTTTCCCGGCTTGAACAAAGACGGAGGCTGGCACAACGGTGACTCTTACTTCACCGTCAACACCCGCACGTTGATAGAAGTTCCTTATTATTATAGCCGCCTGTCCGGTTTCGATTTCTTCTCCGACCCTTGGTATGAGAACAACGTGATGTACACCATCTTCCAGCAACCGCCTTTCTCCAAGTCGGGAGGGAACGGAAGTTCACACCAAAATGTAGGTCGTCCCAACAGCATCCGTATCGGCTATCTGGATGCCTTGGCTAAATTGCTGGGCAACACTTATGCCGCCGACTTTGTGCGCCGCACGCTTAAAGTGGAGCCGGAGTATATGAAGAAAGCCCTACTGAACAAACCGGGTGACTTGGCTTGGTTCCGCTTACAGTGCGACAAGCCGCTGCCCGAAGGTCCGGGACTGACTTCTTTGCCTGCCGGATGGGTGTTCCCCGAAACAGGACTGGCTTCCTTCCAGACCAATTGGGATCGTGTGGGAGGCAACGCCATGTGGAGTTTCCGCAGCAGCCCTTATGGCTCTACGTCTCACGCCTTGGCCAATCAAAATGCTTTCAATACCTTCTATGGCGGCAAGCCCATCTTCTATAGCAGCGGCCACCACATTGAGTTCACCGATGTGCACAGCATGTTGTGCCACCGTGCCACCCGTGCCCATAACACCATCTTGGTAAACGGAATGGGGCAGCGCATCGGCACAGAAGGTTACGGCTGGATACCCCGCTACTACGTGAGTGAAAAGATTGGCTACGTTTTGGGCGATGCTTCCAACGCTTACGGCAAGGTCATCTCCCCCTTGTGGCTGAAGCGTGGGGAGCAGTCCGAAGTGGCCTACACACCAGAGAACGGATGGGACGATGTGCCGCTGACCAAATTCCGCCGCCACATTGTCAACCTTGGCAAGACGGGCTTCATCTTTATCTACGATGAGTTAGAAGCTTCCGAACCGGCCGACTATACCTTCATGCTGCATACCACCGCCCAACCCATGACGGTAGACACTTCGAACAGCCGTTACGTACATGTACAAGGCTTGTCGGGGCGTGGAGGAGCATCGGACGCTTACATCTTCAGCACCGGAACGTTGCAATGCGACACTACGAGCCAATTCTTCACGCCACCCGTCAACTGGCTTCGTGCCGATGCGAAGGGTAACTTCAAGAAGTATCCCAATCATTGGCACTTCACCGCCAAGTCGGAGAAAGCCACGGTGTACCGTTTTGCCACCATCATCAATACCCATGCCCTGAAGTATCCGGCTAAAGACCCGGAAATATTGTCGGACGGTCGCATCAAGGCGGGCGGATGGCTCATCAGCGTCAACGTGTCGGCACAAGGAGGTCCATCCTTCTATATCCGCAGTACCAAGGACGATGTGAACATCACCTATAAAGGACAGGAAACCATCATTAGTGAGAATGGCTACGTCACCACCATGCGCGATGAGTTGCCCGAACTGGAAATATAAAGAGGTAAATGGGAATTTAGTTTTAGGCACGGATTACACGGATTACATGGATTTTTAAGAAAATCTCTTGTATTTGTCATTCTGAGCGAAGCGAAGAATCTCCCGAACGCACTAGGAGATGCTTCACTACGTTCAGCATGACAAAAGAAATCCGTGACCAATCCGTGCAATCCGTGCCTAAAAACAACCCGATAAATTATCATTTAAGGTATACATTGCAGAAACTAACTAATATGAGAACGAACATGCTACGAACTCTTTCCTTGGCGATGTGCCTGCTGGCAGCCAATGCCCTTTGGGCACAGCAGCAAGAAGGGAAACCCAAAGTAATGACTTCCGCCGCTCCTGAAGAGACGACCGTGTACTATCCTTCCGGCAAGAGACCCAAGGTTTCGAAACCGGAAGCAGGTGAGAGAAAAAAAATTGCCTCACGAGAGAAAAAGAAAGAAGTGAAGAATCCGACAGTCCGCTCAGGAGTCCGTTACCATGCCTTGAAGACCAATCTGGCCTTTGACGCCATCGGTGCGCTCAACCTGGCTTACGAAGTACAAGTACACAGCCGTATGACGCTGGACATTCCCGTGACGTGGAGTCTGTGGGACGCACAGCGTGAACACGCCCTACGCATCGTAGCCCTGCAACCCGAACTGCGTTGGTGGATGGGGAAAGAAACGGGACGCGGTCACTTCTTTGGCCTGCATGCCCATGCTGCCTGGTATAACTTGAAGTGGGACGAAAACCGTTATCAAGACGAAGGCCGCCCTTTGCTGGGAGCCGGACTGAGCTACGGCTACAAGTTGCCCTTAGGAGAACACTGGGGCGCGGAATTCAACGTGGGTCTCGGCTATGCCAACATGAAGTATAATACCTATTATAATATAGAGAACGGCGCGCTGCTCAACACCCGCATACGCAACTATTGGGGACTGACTCGCATAGGCCTCTCGTTAGTGTACCGTCTGTAAACCTGCTAAAAACATTGTCTGAAATGAAAAAGAACATCATACACCGTTTATACCCGCTGGTTCTGCCTTTCCTTATGGGAGCCTGCCAGCTGCACGAAGAACCGGAGTTGACCGCCGAAGGCGAGTGGGGCGTAGACCCTACGGAAGTCACCGTCAATGCCCAACTCTCGCTCAGCCTCACCCTGTCCGAAGAAGAAGGAAGCACCAACCGTGCTCCTGCTGAAGAAGGCTACCTC
Source organism: uncultured Bacteroides sp. (assembly GCA_944322285.1). Taxonomy (GTDB): domain Bacteria; phylum Bacteroidota; class Bacteroidia; order Bacteroidales; family Bacteroidaceae; genus Bacteroides. The sequence continues at coordinate 37,011 of CALUOR010000006.1, read as the reverse complement.
CATCGTTTCACCATTGACGCTTACCTGAGCGATGCTTCCTTTGTCCGCCAGGTAATCTATGAAGACGTGGTAGAAGGACGTACCCACATCAGCATTCCCGCAACGCTGCCCCTCCATGCCCGCAACTATCGTCTGGCTGTTTGGATGGACTACGTGCAAGAAGGCGACACCATCGAAGACTGGTGGTACGACACCAGCACCCTCTCCCCCCTCATCAACAACGGCACCTACCGTGGCAACAGCGAATACAAAGACGCATTCTGCGGTATGCAGGAAGTAGACCTTACACCTCACCGGGATGAATGGAACACAGTAGTTCCCGTTAATATGACCTTAGAACGTCTCGTAGGACGCTACGAACTGATAGCCACCGACGTACAAGCCTTGCGCGACAAGATTGCCGCAGGCGAGGCACAAGGCGATAACTTCACCGCCCGCATCAAGTACAGCGACTACCTTCTCGTAGGCATCGATGTGCTGACCGATGAGTTGCGCAATCCCCTCTCCTACCTGTCCTATGAGTATAACTTCCGTCTCTCCCGCATTGAGGGAGATGAAGTGTCCATCGGCTTCGACTATGTATTTTGCGAGACCGAAGGCAGCCGGATACCCGTTGAAGTGGAGATTGTGGACAGTGAGAACGTCACCATCGCGCGCTCCATCATTCGCATACCTGCCGAACGAGGCATGAACGTGACGGTGCGCAATGACTTCCTTACAGCCGACCCCACGCAAACGGGTGAGAGCGATGGCATAGGCATTGACACCAGCTTCGATGAGGAAGTGGAAATAGAAGTAGATGTCATTTAACAAGAAAAACCGTTTAATTTTATAAATACCAATTTAATAATTTCGTTTTATTTAATTCTCTAACAATCATGAAAAAGAATGTATTTTATTCCGTGATGGCAATATTCATGATGCTGTTCGTAGCATCGTGCAGCCAGGATGAAGTGATGTCTGTTAATCAGCCGGATGACGGCATGGTGCGACTCTCCGTAAAAGTACCCGCAGCTACGCCGAATACACGTGCCGATGTAAGCGTAGCCAACCACAAGATGCGCTGTACGATGGAAATATTGGATAAAGACAACAATCGTATTAACATCGGTGAGAATACACAACTTAGCGGTACAGTAGATGAAGCGAAAGGTACAGTAACCTTTGAGTTTGAAAAACCGGAAGGTGCAACGAAATACCTCTTTTGGGCCGATTATGTACCCTCAGAAGGAAAAGGCTACTATAACATTGAAAACAATAAAACAGAAGGAGTAGGATTGCAGTATATTACTTATACTGCAAATAAAGCCAATAATCTGTTCAATAATCAGGCCATGGACGCTTTCTGCGCTTGTATAGAGGATGAAAACCTTGAAGGTACCATTACTTTAAAACGCCCCGTAGTTCGTTTGGCCGTACGTGCAGACAAAGTTGATGACTTAGGTTTGAAAGACTTAGATAAAGTCACTCCCAATCTCTATGGCGGAAACGGATTCAATGTAGCAACGGGTAAAGCTATAGCAAAAGGGCAACTCAAAACAGGAAATGATGGGGCAGATGCCATTGATGTACTGAGCAGCGGTAATTACGTATTCTATTGCTACGTATTTCCTACGGTAGCCGATGAAACTAGAGGTTCAGGAATTACGTTCACCAGTAATGAAAATGAGACGGGGGTAACTCTGAAGATAGCCGCTGAAGACATGCAGACTCTGACACCCAACACCAGCGTCAGCCTCACCGGTGACGGTGGTAACGGAAAAACTACCGTAAAACTGGAGATAGACAATGCTTTTTCGTCAGATATAGAACAATAAAGCAACATTCGCTCTTCGCTTACACCACCGACAATGCGGTATGATTGTAGAATAACAACACTTTCCCTCCTGAATACTTGGGAGGGGAAGTGTTGACAAAGAGCCCAACAATATAAAACCGTAATTCCATGATACACCATTCTTTCCGTACACCAATTCTTGCCTTGGCTGCCCTCTGCCTGCTGAGCAACTGCTCGTGCCAAAGCGACAACCTACCGGAACCCGAACAACCGCAGCCTGAACAACCTGTGGAGGCTCCAGACGCTTACCAAGACAAGATACGCACACAGCCCTATCCCAAAGAGACAAACGAACTGATGCTAAACCCTGCCCCCCTCATCGTACCCCAAAGCATGAAGACAGGCGAATGCCTACAGTTCAACCTGTCGCGCACGGAGGACTTCAATGATGCGGAAGCCATCCTTAGTGAGCCTCAGCCTTGGTGTATGTTCAACCTGCACCGCCAACTGGAGGAAGGCACGTGGTACTGGCGTTTCCGCTCCGTCAAAGCCGACGGGACGGAGGCAGGTGATTGGAGTGACACCTACCGCTTCGAGGTAACTGCCGGACTATCCGTGTTCGTCACCCCTGCATTCGAAACCTTCCTACAGAATGCGCCCCGCATTTATCCGCGCCTCTATTGCTTCCTCAATCCCCGCATCGATGCCGCCCGACGTACGGTAACTTCCCACCCCGAATACCGCGGACTGACCTCTCGTGCCGACATTGCCTTGGCCGAAGACTATACCACCGGGAATCTTACCTCCCGCGCCGAGACTCTGCGCCAGCACGCCACATGGCTCTACCATGCTTACATGCTGACCAGCCGGACAGTCTACACCGACAAACTGAAAGAACTACTGAATGCCTTTATCGCTACGCCGCCTACGGACGCCGAACTCTTTGCCGACAACTTTACGTCCAGTGCCATTGCCTTGTGCCATGCCGCCGCTTACGACCTGCTGTACGACCAACTGACTCCCACCGAGCGCACGGCCGCCGAAACACTGATGTTGCGTGTGCTACGCCATTACTATACGGAGAACGTGGGTTATCAGGAGAACCACCTCTTCGACAACCATTTTTGGCAACAAAATATGCGCATCTACTTCCAATGCGCCTTCTTGCTGTACAACCATCCCACATACTCCGATGAGGTACTACCCATGCTGGAGTATTATTACGAACTCTGGACAGCCCGCGCTCCCGCCGGAGGTTTCAACCGCGATGGCGTGTGGCATAACGGCACGGGATACTTCCCCGCCAACGTTAAAACGCTGGCTTACATGCCTGCCCTGCTGTCCTACGTAGTCCGCTATGACTTCCTGCAACATCCGTGGTACCGCAACTGCGGGCAAGCGTTGGCCTACAGTTTTCCGCCCCATTCCGCCAGCAATGGTTTTGGCGACAACAGCGAATCGGGCAACGAACCAAACCGCCTGACCGCTGCCTTTGTCGACTACATCGCCCGCGAGGTAAATGATAGTTATGCGGGCTGGTATGCCACTGAATGCAGCAACTTGGTACAGTCCGATTACGAGTTACGCCTCTACCGCATGTGCACCGACCGTGACTATACGTCCGAACTGCCCGCTGACGCTCCTCACTTAGTGTGGTATCAGGATGCAGGCGAAGTGGCCATGCACAGCCGACCGGGCGACACGAAGCACGACTTGGCTTTGTCGTTCCGCTCCAGCACCTTCGGCTCGGGCAGCCATACCACCGCCAGCCAAAACGCGTTCAACCTGCTTTACAGCGGTGAGAATATCTACCGCAGCAGCGGCTACTACCAGAACTTCAGCGATGCCCACAACCTGATGTCCTACCGCCACACTCGGGCGCACAACACGATATTGGTGAACGGCATCGGTCAGCCTTACTCCACCAAAGGATATGGCAACGTGACCCGTGCCCTCACCGGCAATCACATCAGTTATTGTCTGGGAGACGCTTCCCATGCCTATTGCGGCATCACGGACGATCCCTTATGGACAGCAGCCTTCGAAGCAGCGGGAATCGAGCAAACGCCAGAGTACGGCTTCGGCGAAACACCACTCACCAAATACCGCCGCCACATTTTGTTGCTGCAACCCACCACGGTAGTTATCTACGATGAGCTGGAGGCTTCCGAACCCGTCCGTTGGGCCTGGTTGCTGCATAGTGCAACACAATTCAGCATCAACACGGACGAACAGACCTTGAGCAGCGACAACGGCAGTTATTTTGCCGTGACCAACCTGTATAGCGGAAACAGTGTAACCTTTACGCAGACAGACCAATTTGCAGTGCCGCCTACGAACCAAGGCCCCGATTATCCCAACCAATGGCATCTGACAGCCAGCGTGAATGGTACGACCTCTACTCGCTATTTAGCCCTCATCCAAGTAGGGACAATCGGAGAGGACAGTCCTGTAGCCATCCGGCGCGAGGGCAATGTCTTCCATATTGGTGACTGGAGCATCGAAGCTTCCCTAGACACAACCGAGTCTGCCCGTCTGCAAGTGACGCACGCCACGGAACCGGCCGCCTTCAGTTATGGCGATGACAATCCGTTTTTTGGCGATAGTCTTTATACCCGCGAATACATCGGTTCGTCCATTCTTTATGATGAGACTGATGGCACGTACCGGGTGAAGGAAATGACCGACCGACAAGCCATATCAACAAGGAATGTACAATGAGAAATGATAATTTAATGTGCTAATATGCTAATGTGCCAATGTGCTAATGGGGCTGCGCTTTGTTTGCTTTGGCGTGTTCTCATGCCGCAGGGCATTAGCACATTGGCATATTAGCACATTGACACATTGCGGGGCTCCGCCCCCGCTAAATTCCCATTTAGAAAGCGAATAATAACATAATATACCATAATATGAGAAACAGACTAATCATCACATTGTTGCTGATAACCGGCATAGCTACCGGCATCCGCGCACAGCAACTCACTGTCACCGGTAAGGTGATAGACAACGAGGGATTGGAAGTGATTGGAGGTAACGTTACTATCAAAGGCGTTTCCGGTGTAGGCACCATTACAGACGTTAACGGGCAATATACCATCACGGTGAACGACGCATCGAAAGAGGTATTGGTATTCTCCTTCATCGGATTAAAGACACAGGAAGTGCCTGTCAAGGGACGCAAACAAATTGACGTTACCCTGCGCACGGACGACCAACTACTGGAAGAAGTCGTTGTGGTAGGCTATGCCACCATGAAACGCAAGGACTTGACCGGTTCGGTAGCTTCGGTCAAGAGCGAAGATCTCACGAAAGTGCCTACTTCAGATGCCACGCAGGCTTTGGCGGGACGCATGGCCGGTGTGCAAGTCATCCAAAGCGATGGTCAACCAGGTTCGGACGTATCAGTACGAGTGCGCGGAGGTATCTCCATCACGCAGGATAACGAGCCACTGTATGTCATCGACGGTTTTCCTACCGAGGACGGTATGAGCAACCTCGACCCGGCAGACATCGAGAGCATTGACGTGCTGAAGGACGCTTCCGCCACCGCCATTTACGGTGCGCGCGGTGCCAACGGCGTAGTATTAGTGACCACCAAGAGCGGCTCCAGCCAAAAGGAAGGGAAAGGGACGCTGAGTTTCGATTTCTATTTGGGTTTCCGCAAGCTCGCCAACCGGCTGAAAGTGCTCAATGTAGAAGAATTCGTATTGGCAGACTACGAACGCACCTTGGGCAATCCAAACGGTGAACTGGAAGGAGCCATGTTGGGCTGGCAGCAACGGTATGGAAGTTTTCTGGAGATACATGACAACTACGCCAACCGTGCAGGCATCGACTGGCTGGACGAGAGCATGGGCCGCACTACACTGACGCAAAACTACCGCGTGGCCTTCAGCGGAGGAAGTGATGCCGTGAAATACAACCTCTCCTATAATTACAACAAGGATGAAGGAGCCATGGTGTACAGCGGCAGCGACCGTCACAATATTTCCATGAGCATCAACGGCAAGCTGAATGACAAGCTGAGCGTGACCGGCCGTTTCACCTTCGACCAACGCAGCATCTACGGAGCGGGCGTGGCGGGTAATGGCACCAACGAAGGCGGCAGCAACACGGATGCCCGCTTCAACAAGATGACACAAATTCTGCTCTATCGTCCCATCCAAGGATTGCGTTACAACGATGCCGACTTGCTTACGCAAGACGCCCTAACGGACGAGACGGATGACGCCGTGACGCAAAACCCGCTCATCAATGCCGCCGAGGAGAAGGACGACCGCGAGATACGCACCCTCCAAGCCAACGGTGGACTGACGTACAAGATAGCCAAAGGCTGGACTTTCCGCAACACGACTGGTATGCGCTACCGCACGCAACGCCGCGAACTGTTCTACGGCGAACGATCCATCATGGGACGCCGTAACGGCATCTATGGAACCATCCGTAACACAGAAGACGGCAGTTTCCAGACCTCGAACGTGCTAACTTACGAAAAACGTTTCAAGAAAACTCACAAGTTGACCGCTCAGTTGGGACAGGAGTTTGTACATCGCTGGCAACGTTACGTGGAGACAGGCGTTATCAACATGTCTTCTGACGACTTTGGATTGGACGATATGGGGTTGGGTACTCCTTCTGTCGCCAAAACCAGTGTGAACGATGACGACAACCTGCTGTCCTTCTTCACCCGCGTCAACTACGATTTTAACGATAAATATCTGTTGAGCGCCACGATGCGTGCCGACGGTTCGTCCAAGTTCGGCAAGGAGAACAAGTGGGGTTATTTCCCCGCCATATCCGCCGCCTGGCGACTAAGCGAGGAAGCCTTCATCAAGAACCTCAACCTGTTCTCCGACCTGAAGCTACGCATCGGCTATGGTCTGGCGGGTAATAACCGCATTGGCAGCTACAACAGCCTGGCGTTGCTCACGTCACTCAACACAGCAATGGGCGGACAGCTGGTATCGGGCTATGCGCCGAGCAACATCCCCAATCCCGACTTGAAGTGGGAAGCGAACAAGACGTTCAACTTCGGCCTGGACCTCGGTTTCCTGGAGCAGCGCATCACCATTTCGCCTGAGTTCTATATCAACCGAAGCAGTAATCTGTTGCTCAATGCGCAAGTTCCCCTGTCGTCGGGTTATGGCACCATGATGATCAACGCCGGCGAGACAAAGAACATGGGTGTGGATCTTACCATCAACACCAATAACATCACGACCAAAGACTTCAACTGGACTACCCAGATAACGCTGTCGCACAACAAGAACACGGTGGAAGCGTTGACGGGCGAGCCTGTGCAGTACTATGAAGCCCAGTTCGGTTACAACCAGAGTACGCACCGTCTGGCGGTGGGCGAACCCATCGGGCAATTCTACGGCTATGTCACTGAAGGACTGTATCAGGTGGATGACTTCAACTACGACGCCACTGCCAAAACTTATACCTTGAAAGACAACGTGCCTTACATGGGCAGCCGGGCAGACGTGCGACCCGGTGACTGGAAGTTCAAGGACCAAGACCGGAACGGCATCATTGACGACAATGACCGCACTGTCATCGGCAACGCCTCACCCATCATCTACGGAGGTATCAACAACAACTTCACGTATAAGAACTTCGACTTGAGCATCTTCCTGACCTACAGTTATGGCAACGAAGTGCTGAATGCCACGAAGCTGGTTTCCACCAAAATAGGCTCACAGAACAGCAATTCTTTGGACTTTATGAACAGTAGCAACCGCTGGATGACAGTTAACGACAAAGGTGAAGCCGTAACCGACCCTGCGGAACTGGCCGCCTTAAACGCAGGAAAGACCATCGCCTCTTGGCGTGACAACGAGCAAGGAGACAAGTACATACACTCGTGGGCGGTGGAAGATGCCTCTTACCTGCGACTGAGCAACATGACATTGGGATATACCTTCCCCCGACAGGTCATCCGCAAAATAGGTCTGAGTAAACTGCGCCTCTACTTCACGGGCAACAACCTACTGACGTGGACACCCTATTCCGGCTTCGACCCCGAAGTATCCAACATGCGTAGCCCACTGACACCGGGTGTGGACTTCGGTGCCTATCCGCGCAGCCGCAGCTTTATTTTTGGAGCCAACATCGCATTCTAATCGTTACACCATATTATATATATAACAATGGAAAAGAAAAGTTTCTATACATACATTCTGGCACTCCTCTTGACAGGCAGTTTCTGCACCTCCTGCTCGGACATATTGGAAGAGGAACCTAATGCCGGTTACGACAAAGAAGACTATTTCACCTCAACTGAACGGGTGGAGATGGCTATCATGGGCATCTATAACTCCATCTCCGACTATCGTCACTATGGCTGGTACGAAATGGGGGCACACGCCTCAGACGACACATACTTCACCATCCGTGTCAACTCGGACAACCAGATACACGACATGGTGCATTACACGCTCAGTTCCTCTAACGAGTGGATGGAGACCTTGTGGCAATTCAAGTACCAAGGCATTGACCGTGCCAACACCGTCATCGAAGGTATTCAAGGCATGGCGGACTATGGCGATGATAAAAAACTGTATGCCTTAGAAGCGGAAGCACGCTTCCTGCGTGCCATGCTGGCATTCGACTTAGTAAAATATTGGGGAGACGTTCCTTTCAAAACTGCATCTACCAGTAATTTTGAATCGACATTCGGCGCACGGGTCAGCCGGGAAAACATCTACGACCAAATCATCGAAGATTTAGACTTTGCCAAGGAACATTTGGAATGGGCCACAGCGGCCTCCAGCCCCGAACGTCCCACCCAAGGCGCAGCACGGGGACTGCTAATGCGCGTCTACCTGCAACGGGCCGGCTACAGCCTGCAAATGGACGGGACCTTGACCCGTCCGGACGAAACGACCCGACAGGATTACTTCGAGGCAGTCATCAACGAATGGGAAGCCTTTGAGGAAAACGGCTATCACAACTTCTTTAATGGTGGGTACGAAGCCTTTTTCAAAAATCTTTCCCAAGACATGCTGGACTCCCGGGAAAGTATCTTTGAGGTTGCGCTCTACCATCACCAAGGTATGCGCAACGGCAGTGCATGGGGCATTTATAACGGGCCGTCGGTAGCCGAACCTGAGGTGCCCGCGGCCGAGTTGAGCAAGTACATGCAACGTGCCAACGGTTTCTTCGGTGTGGTGCCGGAATGGATGAAGTTCTTTGACGAAAACGATGTGCGCGACAGCGTCAACATCTGTACATACCGCTTCATTTGGAATATGGAAACTATGACACATGAGAAACAGGAACGTTCACAGACGGGCTGGTATGTGGGCAAATGGCGGCGCGAGTGGATGACGGAAGAAGACCGCGGCAAGAACAACAACTATGCCGACATAAATGTATGCGTACTCCGCTATCCCGATGTAGTGCTGATGGCGGCCGAGGCTTACAACGAAACCGGCAACACATCCACCGCCTGGAGCCTGATTAACCGCGTGCGCCAACGGGCGGAAGCCACCCCTATCAATGGTTCCAACTACAACAAACTGCTGAAAGCCCCCAAAGTGTACGACCTTCCTTATATAGACGACAGTGACGAGCAAGGACGCGTCCGCACGGCCCTCTATTGGGAACGAGGTTTCGAACTGGCTTTTGAAGGCCAACGCAAGTACGACCTTATCCGTTGGGGCATATTGGACAAGGCCTTGCAGTTGTTCGGCGGCAACAGTGCCTTGACCCAAGACGGGCGCAACGCTTATCCCGCTTATAAGAACTTCCAGACCGGCAAGCACGAACTGCTCCCCATCCCATTAGTTGAAATACAAAGCAATCCGCTGCTAGAAGGAAAGAACAATCCGGGCTATTAAGCACATACTCTTTATAACAATCGTCAGATGAAAGGCATCCGCTATCTCAACGGGTGCTTTTCTTTTTATAGAAATAAGGCGGGCACTCACTTAAGCAAAATATGGTGCAGAGCCTTCTTTTTGTCCTACTATTTCTCATTTCAAATTGACAGCAAACAATTGCCTCAAAAACACTGCGCTATTTCCGCTCAATCAGTTAACTTTTTCTCTCAAATCAGCGCAGTATTTAGGGGGTAAACACTGCGCTGGTTGAGCGGAAATAGCGCAGTATTTCTGCGAGACATAATTAACTGAGAATCAAGCATTAACATAAACATTTACAACCATTAGCCGCATCAGGGAAGAAAATATATACAACTATTAACAGAATCAGCCATCAAAACATAATAAATCACAAAACTACGTGTCAACAAATATTTGTAACGAAGTTGCGGGAAAAAAAATAATTTGTATATTTGCAACTACAATGCCCTTAAGGAACATATGCCATGAACAAACAACTCACCATACTCTGCTACCTATTGGGCTGGTTGGTAACATTGACCGCCCAAGCCCAATCTCTCAACTTCACACGTATCGGCTTACAGGAAGGATTATCACAAAACACCGTATTGGATATTGACCAAGACCGACTAGGAAACATCTGGATGGCTACTCAAAATGGCCTGAACAAATACAATGGGTACGAATTCACCGTCTATCAACACGATGGAACTGACACAACCAGCATCGGCAATAATTATATTCATACAATTAAAGTGGATCTTAAAGACCGTATATGGATAGGAACGAACAAAGGACTCTCTTACTACAATCCGGACAAAGATATTTTTCACAACTTCACCTTTGAAGCATCAGACGGATACACACCGGTCAGCCATCTTGCCGAGATGGACTCTTTGCATCTGTTCATCATATCAGAAAAGAAGCTTTATGCATTCGATATTTCCACAGGTACATTTCATACCCCTGACCTGCCGGCTATTCTGAAAAACATACGTATTCACTCCCTTAGCGAACAACAGAATTATATCTATATAGGAACTGACGAAGGATTGTATCTCTACAACAAAAACAATAAGCGCACGGAGAAGCTTCCGTGTAAGGAGATTGAGAGGAAAACGATACTCGCCGCCTTACGGCAGGGAAGCTCCACTTTTTGGATTGCGACTGAAGGACAAGGGCTTTACCGGTACGACACCCAACGAAAAGAGACCAAGCGTTATGCCCCCGACAGCCGAAATTACTTGAACTCTGACTACGTACGCTCCTTGGCACTCGACAGTCAAAACCGCCTTTGGGTGGGTACGTTTACCTCGCTCAATATCTACGATGCCTTAACTGAAACGTTTCAATGCTATACACACGATCCGGCTGACCCGACCAGCCTTTCGCAAACATCCATCCGTTGCATCTTTAAGGACAAACAAGACGGAATGTGGCTGGGCACATTCTTTGGAGGTGCCAACTACTATCATCCGCTTAGAAACCGTTTCCGCCACCTCTGCCAATTGCCCAAAGCAAACTCATTGAACAGTAACGTCATCAGCTGCATCACCGAAGGTTCTGACCGCCAAATATGGATTGGCACCAATGGAGGCATCAACGTTTACAATCCGCAAACGGAAACCTTCAACCACTATACCACCCGGAATGGTTTAAAGTCTAATGACATCAAAGCGATTCACCTCGACAACAAACGTCAGACGGCTTACATCGGCACTCATGCCGGAGGCCTCAGCCTGCTACATATACCCAGTGGAAGAATAGAAACCATCACCAAAGCTCCCAAAGACATCAAAAGTATCTACACCCTATATCCCTGTGGGGAAAACGAATTATGGGCAGGAACTTCAGAAGGGCTCAAACGTTTTGACAAACGACACAAAACGTTTACGAACTACCGTCTTATGGACAACGGGAATTCCATTCAAATTGCCGATGTCCAATATTTCTTCAAAGACAGCCACCAACGCTTGTGGATAGGGTGCAAAGGCGGACTGTATGTATTCAGACAAGTAAGCGACAGTTTGCTGGAACAACAACATTTGTTTCCGGCCGACCATTTATTAAACAAGCAAGGCTGTCATTGTATCCACGAGTATGCAGACGGTATGTTTTACATTGCTACCCGAAATGGATTATTCCGCTTCAACGAGCACGCACAAGAAATCAAACAATATACCATACTGGATGGATTACCCAGCAATGTAGTATATGGCATTTTGGAAGACAGTTATAGAAAATTATGGGTAAGCTCGGAAAAAGGGCTTAGCTGCCTCAATATTGACACAGAAGCTATCAGAACATTCACGTCCGGTGACGAACTGCAAAACACGCAATTCACCCAATATGCCTATTGCCACACAATGGATGGCCGGATGTTTTTCGGCGGTGTAAACGGATTGACCATTTTCCATCCCGATGCTTTGAGCGAAAACCCCTACATACCTTCACCGGTATTTACCGAACTACGTCTGTTCAACAAAGAAGTACGCCCCGGCGACGCCACAGGCATCCTGCAAAAACACATCAGCCGGACCCGGAGCATCACGCTGAAGCCCGATCAAAGGATGTTCTCTATCAGCTTCATGGTGCCCAACTACATTGCCGGGGTCCACAACACTTTTGCCTACACACTGGAAGGGTACGACAAGGAATGGTATGAGACACAAACGCAACGAAACGTCTCCTACTCCAACCTGCCGCAAGGCACTTACCGTCTTCTGGTAAAAGCCGCCAACAATGATGGCAAATGGAATGAGATGCCTGCCGTACTGGAAATACACGTCTTACCTGTCTGGTACCGGACGTGGTGGGCCACGTTGCTGTTCATCCTTATCGCTATTGGCAGTGCCTATTTCATATTCAGATACTTCTGGTCACAAAAAATGATGAAGGCGCAAATTGAAATGGAGCGCATAGACAAAGAGCGGCAAAAAGAAATGAACGAAATGAAGCTGCGCTTCTTCATCAACATTTCCCACGAGCTGCGTACACCGCTCACACTGATACTGGCTCCACTGCAAGACCTATTAGCCAAAGTAAACGACCGCTGGGAGCATAAGCAGCTGGAACTTATCCGGCTGAACACCAACCGACTGCTGCACTTGGTCAATCAACTAATGGATTATCGGCGGGCCGAGTTGGGCGTGTTCCATTTACGGGTCAGGGAAGTGCCTGTCCACCGGATTGTAGAAAAGAATTTCCGCTTTTATGAACGAATCGCGCAACGCAAACAAATAAAATACAATCTCTACTCGGAAATAGAAGGGAAAGACGTCCTTTGCGACCCGGAATATGTGGAGCTGATAGAAAACAACCTATTGTCCAACGCCTTCAAATATACCGGCGAGGGTAAAAGTATTACGGTCAGCCTAAAAGAAGAAAACGACCAACTAATTCTGCAAATAGCAGACACAGGATACGGCATTCCCCAAGACAAGCAAAGCAAAATATTCGAACGCTTCTACCAAGCTAACGATGACCATTTGGGAAGCGGCATTGGACTCTCATTGGTGCAACGCTTGGTGGAGCTTCACCACGGACGCATTGAACTGACAAGCCGGATAGGAGAAGGAAGCACATTTACCATTTACCTGCCGACAAACGCCAATGTCTACAAGCCTGAAGAAAAGGCGGACAAGAATGCCCCAACAAATGAAGAAATACATACTACCAACTCACAGGAAATGTATACGGTAGATATACAGGAGGATTCATGTCCGGACAATTCCATAAACGGACACCGGGCGGAACCATCCTCTGAAAAGCATAAAGACGAAAACATACTAATAGTGGAAGACAACGCCGACATCCGACAATACCTGGCAGAAGAATTAGGGAAAACATACCCCGTGTGGCAAGCGGAAAACGGTGAAGAAGCACTTGCCTTGCTCAAAGAGCAGGAAATAAACTTGATTCTGACCGATGTCATGATGCCTGTAATGGATGGTTTGCAACTATGCAAGCACATCAAACAAAACCTGAACACCTGCCACATTCCGGTCATTATTCTCTCTGCCAAGGCAGACATCAAGGAACAGCTGGAAGGACTGCAAGTGGGAGCGGACGATTATATCCCCAAACCATTTGTCACCAACATTGTCATTGCCAAAATAAAGAATCAGTTCCGTACCCGTCGCCGGGCTATTGAGCATTATACCAACTCCCTGGAAATAGAGCCTGAAAAGATAGCACTCAATCCGATAGACGAAAAACTGTTGAAGCAGGCCATGGAAATCATGGAGAAACACATGGACAATCCGGAATTCACCACCGATGAATTTGCCCGCGAAATGTGCATGAGCCGTTCAAACTTACACCTGAAGATGAAAGCGCTGACCGGAGAATCGGCTAATGAATTCATCCGGAAGGTACGTTTCAACAAAGCTTGCAAATTGCTGAAAGAAGGCAAATATACCATTGCCGAAGTCAGCACAATGGTAGGATTCAACTCGCCATCCTATTTTAGTACGAGTTTCAAGAAATACTTCGGCTGCCTTCCTTCGGAATATGGGAAATAAGAAGATTATCCATCAACCGGACAAATTTATCCATTGAATGATAAGACAGGATGTGATACTTTTGCAGAAAATAAAAACGAATATTCAACTTCATAATTATGGCAAAAGCATGGAAAGAGAAAGTGACCATCCCGACCTACGAGGTGGGCACACCGGAGAAAGCACCGATGTTTCTGGAGAAACGCGTGTATCAAGGCAGCAGCGGCGTTGTCTATCCCTATCCTGTCATCGAATCCATCTCAGACGAGAAGCGGGACGTGGAGTATGACGCCATCTACTTAGAGAACGAGTACCTGAAAGTGATGATTCTGCCCCAGTTGGGCGGACGTGTGCAGATGGCTTACGACAAGATAGCCCGGCGGCACTTCATCTACTACAACCACGTCATCAAGCCCGCACTCGTGGGGCTGGCCGGACCGTGGATATCAGGCGGCATCGAATTCAACTGGCCGCAACACCACCGCCCCAGCACCTACATGCCCATCGACTCGCACATCGAAGCGCATGAGGACGGCTCGGTGACGGTATGGGTCAGCGAGATGGAGCGCATGTTCCATCAGAAAGGCATGGCGGGCTTCACCTTGCGCCCCGGATGCGCCTATCTGGAGATACACGGCGTGGTGTACAACCGCACGGAGATGCCTCAGACCTTCCTGTGGTGGGCCAACCCCGCCGTAGCCGTCAATGACCATTACCAGAGCGTCTTCCCGCCCGACATCAACGCCGTCTTCGACCATGGCAAACGCGCCGTCAGCAGCTTCCCCATCGCCACGGGCACTTATTATAAGATGGACTATTCCGCCGGCGTGGACATATCCAACTACAAGAACATCAAGGTGCCGACCTCGTACATGGCGGTCAACTCCAAATATGACTTCGAGGGCGGCTATGAGAACGACACGCGTTGCGGCATGCTGCACGTGGCCAATCATCATGTTTCGCCCGGCAAGAAGCAATGGACATGGGGCAACGGCGACTTCGGCCAGGCGTGGGACCGCAACCTGACGGACGAGGACGGTCCGTACATCGAACTGATGGCGGGCGTCTACACCGAGAACCAGCCCGACTTCACCTGGCTGATGCCTTACGAAGAGAAGAGTTTCGTGCAATACTTCATGCCTTACCGCGAATTGGGCATCGTGAAAAACGCTTCGAAAGACCTCCTGCTGAACATCGACCCGGAGGGAGAAGGCAGCGTGCGTTTCCGCGTCTTCGCCACCAGCCGCAAGCAAGTGCGCATCACCTTGCGCGGGGCAGACCAGACTTATTATGACCAAACGGTCATCCTCAGCCCCGAGCAAGTGCTGGACGAAGTGGCGCGCATCGGCGATGAATGTTTCGCCAACCTGACGCTTATCCTTCGCGATGCCGAGACGGGACGCGAACTCCTGACCTGGCAACCCGAACCGGATGTAGTGAAGCCTCTGCCCGACGCCGCCGAAGCCGCCCTGTTGCCCGAAGAGATAAAGACCACCGAGCAACTCTACCTCACCGGCCTGCACTTGGAGCAATACCGTCACGCCACGTACAACCCCGTAGACTACTACGAGGAAGCCTTGCGGCGCGACCCCATGGACGTGCGCAACAACAACGCCTTGGGTCTCTGGTACTTGCGGCGCGGCCAGTTCCGCAAGGCGGAAGGCTACCTGCGCACCGCCGTCAGGGTGCTGATGAAGCGCAATCCCAATCCCTACGATGGAGAGCCGCTCTACAACCTCGCCCTGGCGCTGAAGTATCAAGGACGTTATCAGGAAGCCTACAACTGGTTCTACAAATCCACCTGGAATGCCGCCTGGCAGGATGCGGGCTACTTTGCCTGCGCCCAAATCTCCCTGATGCAAGGCCGCACGGAGGATGCCATGGACGAGATAGAGCGCAGCCTCATCCGCAACACCCACAACCACAAGGCACGCGCCTTGAAGGCGACCCTGCTCGCCCGCCAAGGCCGCACGGACGAGGCACGCCGCTGGATAGAAGAATCGTTGGCGATAGACCCCTTCAACTTCGGATGCCTGTACGAACGTTGCCTGCTCGACCGGGACACGTCCGCCTTGGAGGAACGTATGCGCGACAATGCCCACAACTACGACGAGATTGCCCTCGACTATTGCGCCGCCGGATGCTGGCGCGAGGCGTTGGGCCTGTGGGGCATCGCCGTCAACAACGACATCACCACCCCCATGACCTATTATTACATAGGCTGGTGCATGGCGCAGGAAGGGAAAGACGATGTCGACCTGCCTTTCCGCCGTGCCAAAGCCCAAAGCCCCGACTATTGCTTCCCCAACCGGCCGGAAGCCATTCTTGCCCTGCAGTACGCCACGAAGCACTATGCCGACGACGCCCGCGCGCCCTACTTCTTAGGATGCCTCTACTACGACAAGCGGCAGTACGACACGGCCGTTGCCTACTGGGAAGAGTCCGCCAAGCGCGACGACACTTATCCGCTGGTATGGCGTAACCTCGCTTTGGCCTACCTTAACAAGCGTCAGGATGAAGACAAAGCCGTGGAGTACATGGAACGGGCGTTTAAGCTGGACACCACCGACGCGCGTATCCTCATGGAGCTTGACCAACTCTACAAACGCCTGCACCGTCCGCACGAAGAGCGACTCAACTTCCTGCTGCAATACCCCGACCTCATCGCCCGGCGCGACGACCTCATCCTGGAAGAAGCCACCCTGCTGAACCTGACGGGCCGGTACGAGGAAGCCAAGCGCATCATCGACTCCCACCAATTCCACCCGTGGGAAGGAGGCGAAGGCAAGGTAAGCGGACAGTACCAACTGTCTCGCGTGGAACTGGCCAAGGAGGCTCTGGCGGAAAGCCGCATGGAGGAAGCCATCCGCCTGCTGACCGAATGCCTCGTCTACCCGCACAACTTGGGCGAAGGCAAGCTGTACGGCGCGCAGGAGAACGACTTCTATTACCTCATGGGCTGTGCCTACGAAGCCTTGGGCGACACGGCGAAAGCCACCGAGTGCTGGGAGAAAGCCACCGTCGGACCCACCGAACCTGCCGCCGCCCTCTACTACAACGACGCCAAGCCCGACAAGATATTCTATCAGGGTATGGCCTTGCTGAAGCTGGGACGGACGGGCGAAGCCAACGGACGCTTCTACAAGCTGGTGAACTATGGCGAGAAGCACCTCTTCGACCACGTGCGCATGGATTACTTTGCCGTGTCCCTGCCCGACCTCCTCATCTGGGACGACAGCCTGGACCTGCGCAACATCGTCCACTGCAAGTACATGATGGCGTTGGGACACTGGGGACTGGGACACCACGAGAAGGCACGCCGTTTCCTGGCCGAAGCCGAAGCCTTGGACAACAACCACCTGGGCATCTACAGCACCTGCACAATGTTCGAAAGCGATGAGCAGGGCTGAAAAACGCATGCGGGAGCAGTTAAAAATGCATGCGGGAGCATTTTTAACCGCATGCGGGTGCGTTTTCAAACACATGCGGGTGCGTTTTCAAACACATGCGGACGCAGTTACAAACGCGTATAGACGCAGTTATAAACGCGTATAGACGCATTTTCAACGGCGTATAGGCGCATTTTTAACGACGTATAGACGCGTTTTCAAAAGAGTAAAAACAATTTATAAAAGACATACACATGAAATCACAACTTCGTATTCTGGCCCTTTTGCTCCTCTGCCTGTGCCTCGGCGCACGGGCGCAGGAAATGGACCTCTCCGGCACATGGCGCTTCGCCATCGACCGCAACGACCAAGGCGTCACCGGCCAATGGTTTCTCAAGTCGCTGGATGACCGCGTCACCCTGCCCGGCTCCATGATGACCAACGGCAAGGGCGACCCCGTGAACCTCGACACACCCTGGGAGGGAGACTTCAACGACAAGACCTTCTTCACGCAGGAGCGATACGCGCCCTACCGCCGGGCGGACAACTTCAAAATACCCTACTGGCTGCAACCCAACCTCTACTATGCGGGCGTGGCATGGTATCAGCGTGACGTCACCATCCCCGACTCGTGGGCGGGCAAGACCATCCGCCTCTACTTAGAGCGTTGCCACTGGGTGAGCCGCGTATGGGTGGACGGCAAGGAAGCGGGCAAGCAAGACGCCTTGAGCGCGCCCCATTGGTTCGACCTCACCCCGTATCTCACTCCCGGCAAGCACACCCTCAGCATCCGTGTGGACAACGCCATCCGCGACGTCGACCCGGGCGTGAACTCCCACTCCGTGTCGGACCATACGCAAGGCAACTGGAACGGCATAGCCGGAATCATGCTGCTGAAAGCGCAAAGCCCCGTGGCCTATCGCCAAGTGGACGTCTATCCCCAACTCGAAGCTCGCCGGCTGGACGTGAAAGCCTATATATATAATAATGGTGTAGGCAAAGCCGGCGACGTAACCATCGGCCTGCGTGTGGACGGGGAGGAGCGTACCTTCGAACGAACCGTGCAGCCTGGCGACAACCTCGTAGAGCTGTCCATCCCCCTGCCCGCCGATGTGAAGCCTTGGGACGAGTTCACCCCCAACCTTTACCAACTGGAGTGTACCCTCCGCCAAGGCGGGGAGCAAACGGACGCCCGTACCGTAACCTTCGGCTGCCGCACGTGGAGCGTGAAGGACGGACAGCTGACGCTGAACGGGCATCCCGTCTTCATGCGCGGCACGCTGCATTGCGCCGCCTTCCCCCTGACCGGCTATCCCGCCACGGATAAGGAAGAATGGCTCCGCGAGCTTCGCATCTGCCGCAGCTATGGCATCAACCACATCCGCTTCCACTCCTGGTGTCCGCCCGAAGCCGCCTTCCAGGCCGCGGACGAACTGGGCATGTACTTCGCCATCGAGTGCTCCTCCTGGGCCAACCAGTCGACCACCATCGGCGACGGCAAGCCCATCGACGAATTTATCCATCGCGAAGCCCAAGCCATTGTGGACGCCTTCGGCAATCACCCCTCCTTCTGCATGATGGCCTACGGCAACGAACCGGGAGGAGAGAATCAAGCGAAATACCTGACCGACTTCGTCAACCATTGGAAGCAGGCCGACCCGCGCCGCCTCTACACCAGTGCCGCCGGATGGCCCAACCTGCCCGTCAACGATTTCCTGAGCGACTCTAATCCGCGCATCCAGCAATGGGGTGCCGGTCTGAAGAGCATCATCAACGCCCAAGAGCCTTCTACCGACTACGACTGGCGCGACTATACGGGTCAGTTCACCCAACCCATCATCAGCCACGAGATAGGCCAGTGGTGCGTTTACCCCAACTTCAAAGAAATAGAGAAGTACACCGGCGTCTACAAAGCCCGCAACTTCGAGATTTTCCGGGATAACCTGGCCGAGAACGGACTCGCCCAATTGGCCGACAGTTTCTTGCTGGCTTCCGGCAAGCTCCAGACGCTGTGCTACAAGGCAGACATTGAAGCCGCCCTGCGCACGCCCAAGTTCGGCGGATTCCAACTCTTGGGGCTGAACGACTTCCCCGGCCAAGGTACGGCACTCGTCGGTGCGCTCGATGTCTTTTGGGAAGAGAAAGGCTATGCCACCCCGCGTGACTACTCCCGCTTCTGTAGCTCCATAGTGCCCTTGGCACGCATTCCCAAGCTGATACTGACCAATGCCGAGACCTTCTCCGCTTCCGTAGAGGCCGCCAACTTCTACAAGCCGATGGAGCATCCCGAAGCCACTTGGCGCATCCGGGACGACAAGGGACAAGTGCTGAGCAGCGGCACCTTCGACATCGACCGGCTGGCGTTGGGCAATTGCCAAACCTTGGGCAACGTGTCGTTCAATCTGAACAGCATCCACGAAGCCACCCGCTTGAACTTGGAAGTAGGCCTTGCCGGACACTACAACGACTGGAACTTCTGGGTATATCCCGCCGAACAACCCTCGTGGGACAAGGCCCTGATGCTCACCGACAGATTAGACTCCCGTGCCCTCGCCCGCCTGCAAGCCGGAGGCAAAGTCCTGCTCTCGCTTCGCAAAGGCACGCTGCGCCAAGGTTTCGGCGGCGAAGTGGCCATCGGCTTCTCCAGCATCTTCTGGAACACGGCGTGGACCAACGGGCAACCGCCTCACACCTTAGGCATCCTCTGCGACCCGAAGCATCCGGCCCTGCACGACTTCCCCACGGCCTATCACAGCGATTACCAGTGGTGGGACGCCATGACCCATAGCGGAGCCATCAACGTGGGCAAGCTCTCGAAGGACATCCGTCCCTTGGTGCGCGTCATTGATGACTGGGTGACCAACCGTCCCTTGGCCCTGCTCTTTGAGGTCAAGGTAGGCAAAGGCAAGCTTCTGGTGTCCGGCATCGACTTCCATCAGGACATGGAGCATCGCCCCGCCGCCCGCCAGTTGCTGTACAGCCTCGGGCAGTACATGCAGAGCGACGACTTCAACCCAGCGACAGAGTTGAGTCCACAAAGCATCCGGCAAATCATGAAATAACTCAGCTCCTCCCAAACCTTGGCAAAGCCATCATCAAAGTTTGGATAAGACATTGCCAAAGTTTGGAGGAAGAATTATTAACTTTAAAATTATAATAGCATGAAACATTTTTATTATGCACTTGCGCTCGCTTTGTTAGGCTGTATGCCTACATGCGGGCAAACGCTGGGGCAATCCGTAAAGTGGGATGCCCAAAGCCTTTTCTTCGATGGAAAACGCGTTGTTCCCATCATGGGCGAGATTCACTACTCACGCATCCCCGCTGAGGAATGGAAGCAAGAGTTACAAAAGATGAAGGCAGGTGGAGTTACCATCATTGCCAACTATGTATTCTGGAACCACGTGGAGGAAGAAGAAGGCATCTTCAACTGGAGTGGCCAACGCTCTCTGCGTCATTTCCTGGAGCTTTGTAAAGAGGAAGGCTTGCCGGTTGTATTGCGCATCGGCCCATTCTGCCATGGCGAGGCACGCGGCGGAGGCATCCCCGACTGGATTGTAGCTCGGAAGGATATCCAACTCCGTACGGAAGACCCCAAGTTTCTGCACTACATCGAGGCACTCTACCGACAAATCTACACCCAAGCCCAAGGACTCTTGTGGAAAGACGGAGGGCCCGTAGTGGCTTGCCAATTTGATAATGAGTATGGAGGCGAAGGTTCCTACCTCGTGGCCCTGAAACGCATCGCCAAAAAAATCGGCTTTGATTTGCCTTTCTACACCCGCACCGGTTGGCCGGAGCTGAAAAGTCCTGTCCCCTATGGCGAAATGATTCCTCTCTACGGTGACTATGCCGACGGATTTTGGGACAGAAGCCTTGAAGAGACAACGGGCAATTATTGGAGAGCATTTAACTTCAACACATTCCGCAAGCCTACCGCTATAGCCACCGAACAACTGAAAAATCAGAAACTGGAAACAGCCGAAGGCGAAGAGCTCTATCCCTACTTCACCTGCGAATTGGGTGGAGGCATGATGACCAGCTATCACCGGAGAATTTACATTTATCCGGAAGACGCCTACTCGCTCGCCATCGTGAAGTTAGGCTCAGGCTCCAACCTATTGGGATATTATATGTATCACGGCGGCACCAATCCGGAAGGCAAAACATACCTCAACGAGATGCAGCGCACGCCTTACACCAATTGGAACGACCTGCCCGTGAAGACTTACGACTTCCAGGCTCCCTTGGGTGAATTCGGTCAGAAGAATCCGCACTATTACACCCTGCGCAAGCTTCATCTTTTCGCACACGACTACGGTGAGATATTGGCGCCTATGGAAGCCGTCTTCCCGCAAGTCGACAAACCTTTCACCAAAGGCGTGGACAGCTATCTGCGCTGGAGCTATCGGCAGAAAGACAATAGCGCCTTTATCTTCATCAACAACTACGAACGCTTGCAGAAGCTCTCCGCCAAGAAAGGCGTGCGCTTCGATGTATGCGGTGTCAAATTCCCCCGCAAGGCGATGACCATCCCTGCAGGCACGGCATGCATCTTCCCGGTCAACATAGACGGCATACGCTATGCCACCGCCCAAATCATTGCCAAGCGTGACGGAAAAATCTACATGGAGCAAGTGAAAGGCATCCCCACCGAAATAGCCATTGACGGGAAAGTGCTGCGCAACGTAAAACCTTTAGGTGTGGAAAAGCCAGTATATAAGAACATCTACCTGCTCACCCCGGCCGATGCCGAATTGCTCTTCCTTGAGGAGAAAGACATGCCCAAGACACCTGCTGTATCACCCGCCCAGTTCCGCAAAGTAAAAGAAGCTGGCCCGCTTCGTGAAATCACCATAGGTGTAGCCGGTGTAGCCGAATCGCCCGTGGATGCCGACTTCGACCAAGCTGCGGTTTACACGATAGACGTCCCCGCACGGGAAGGCTTGCTTCGCATCAAGTATCAAGGAGACTGTGCCCGACTTTATGCCAACGGCAAATTGATTGGCGATAATTTCTACAACGGTCGCGAGTTTCTATATGGCTTGTGGCGTTTGCCCGAAGACGTAAAGCAACTGGAGTTGCGCATCCTGCCCATGCAACCCGATGAGCCTGTTTACTTCCCCCGCGAGGCGGATATTACGCCCGGTGAGAAAGTTATTTCGTGCGAAGTTTGCAAATAAAAATAAAAAAGGATGAAAGGGAAGCCAACTATTGAAGAAGCGTTCTAAGCGGAAAAATAGTAGCTTCCCTTCTTTTCCCCTCAGTGAGAGAAGAAAGGGAATATTCCCGATCAGCATTTTTTAAAAAAATATATGTAAAGTCACCCTAAAATTTTGCAAAATCAAATCATTTTTCTATATTTGAAGCCGATATAACAAATAGACAGGAACCTTAAAATCAAAAACAGAAATAAATTTTTACCCGCGAAAGATACAAGCCTGTATCTTCTTCCGGATAGTTAAATAAATGTTCAACCTTTAAAAACTAAACGCAATGAGACATTCATTTCAAGTTTTAGCATGTAGCCCATGGCTCAAACGGCTGGGATTATATGTCTGTTTTTTTTTACTAACAATTGGAGCCGCATTGGCTCAGAGCCAAACCGTCAAGGGCACCGTTATTGATTCGAATGGAGAAGCCGTCATCGGTGCCAGCGTCCTTCAGAAAGGAACCACCAACGGTACCATCACCGACATCGACGGTAATTTCATTATTAACAATGTACCAGCCAACGCCACCATTGAAGTCAGCTTCGTAGGTTACAAAACACAAACCATCCCCCTCAACGGACAATCCTCTCTTAAAGTAGTGTTGAAAGAAGATAACGAAATTCTGGACGAAGTGGTCGTTATCGGATACGGTGTGCAAAAGAAAGCGGACTTGACTGGCTCTGTGGCCAACGTAAGCGCGGATAAGCTGAATACGCAAAGTAACGCCAACATCGGCCAGGCCCTGCAAGGCAAGATTGCCGGTGTAGACATCGTATCGCAAGGCGGTCTGCCCGGACAAGGCACACGCATCATGGTACGTGGTATCGGTACGCTGAACAATGCCGCACCTCTTTATATAGTAGACGGTATGTACATGACCAGCATCGACCACATCAACCCGGCGGACATTGAAAGCATCGATGTATTGAAGGATGCCTCCTCGGCAGCCATTTATGGTTCGCGCGCAGCCAATGGTGTAGTCATCGTCACCACCAAGAGCGGTACGGATACCGAAGGAAAACCCATTATCGACCTATCCGCTAACATCGGTATCAACATGATGTCCAAGAAACTGGACTTGCTGAATGCCGCCGAATGGGCCGAAGTTACGACAATCTCTCGTGAAGCGGCCGGCTTGGCACCGCTTGAGATGGCACAAGACTTGGCAAACAAGGAAGACAACGACTGGCAAGACATCATGTTCAGCCCCGCATTGATGCAGAACTATAACCTCTCGGTAAAGGGTGGCGGCAAATACTCCACTTATTATACCAGCGTAGGTTATACGAATCAGGACGGTACCATGAAAGGCACCAACTATCAACGCTACACCTTACAAAGCAAACTGGACTTGAAGAAAGGCATCTTCCAAGCAGGTACGAACATCGTATTTACCTATGACCAAAACAAACCGATGTTGAGCGATATCCGTGGCGGTATGGTGGGACACACCATTCAAAACATTCCTACCCTTGCTCAGTATGATTCCAACAACGCAGGTGGCTATGGTGCCTCGTATGGTGACGTGGTAAATCTATATCACCCGCTGGGTATGGCCGATGACAATGTGATGAACCGTCAGGAAAACAACGCCAAAGTATTCCTCAATGCCTACGCTTCAATCGAGCCTATTGAAGGTCTGAAGTATAAAATAAACATTACGCCGGACTTCCAATTCTATCGCTACAACAACCATACGGAAGTATATGACTTCGGATTGAACGCTAAAGACTTTACCGAGACTTCGGAGACACAGACCCGTACCCGCAATGTATTGGTAGAAAACCTGTTGACCTTCGACCGTACATTCAAGGAACACAAGATTTCAGTTCTGGCCGGTTATACCTATCAGGACACACGTTACCGCTACTTGCATGGAGGCGGACGTAACATGCCTGCCGGCATCGGTGAACTGGATGCCTCCGCCGATGGTATGAATGTATCAGGCAATAGTACCCGCTCTGTATTGACTTCTATCTTAGGCCGTGTATTCTATTCGTACAAAGACCGCTACCTGATTACAGCTACGATCCGCCGAGATGGTTCGTCCAAGTTCGGAAGCAACAACCGCTATGGTAATTTCCCGTCCGTATCCGTAGGTTGGAACATTGCAGAAGAGAACTTTATCAAGAATAACGCCGACTGGTTGGATCAACTGAAGATAAGAGGTGGTTATGGTGTGCTCGGTAATCAGGAAATCGACGATTATCAATATACATCTGTTGTAACAACCGGTATCAACTATCCGGACGGAAACGGAGGCCTCCTGGTAGGTGCTTTCCCAAAGAACTTCGCCAATCCCGATATTCGCTGGGAGGAAACCGCTATGACCAACATTGGTATCGACTTCATGGCCTTCAACAACCGACTGAGCCTCACGGCCGACTGGTATGTGAAGAACACAAAGGACATCTTGCTCTCCGTGCCCATTCCTATCTCAACTGGTGGCGCCAACGACCCTGTGCGCAATGCCGGTAAGATTCGCAACAAAGGTTTCGAATTCAACATCGGATGGAACGACCGTGTCAACAACGACTTCTCCTACAGCGCCAACTTCATCGGTTCGTTCAATAAGAATGAAGTGGTAAACATGGGTTCAGACTCACAAGTTATCACCGGTGGTACCATCCATGGCGGTACGTGGACGACACGTACGTTAGCCGGATACCCCATTGCCGGTTTCTGGCTTATCCCGTGCGATGGATACTTTAACAGCATGGAAGAAGTAAACGCCCACCAAAAAGACGGTGTACTGATTCAGCCAAGTGCCCAACCTGGCGACATTCGCTTCAAGGATGTAAATGGTGATGGCAGCATCACTGATGACGACCGTGTATATTGCGGAAGTCCCTTCCCCGACTTTACTTTCTCCATCAATGGGAACATCACTTATAAGAACTGGGATTTGGCCGTAACCTTCCAAGGCGTATTGGGCAACAAGATATATAACGCTACCCGTCTGGAACTGGAAGACGTTACCCGTGGCACCAACTACATGAGCACCGTACTGGATTATTGGACGCCGGACAATCTGGATGCTTCTGTACCTCGTCTGACTTGGAATGACACAAACCGTAACGCACGCTCTGAGTCCGACCGTTTCCTGGAAGACGGTTCTTACTTCCGCATGCGTACATTGCAGATAGGTTATACTTTCCCCGAACAATGGTTTAAGGGCTTTGTACAAAAAGCACGCGTTTATGTCAGCATGGACAACCTCTTCACCATTACTTCTTATTCGGGCTACTCGCCGGACGTAAACTCCAGCGATACGTACAGCCGTGGTTTCGATGAGTTCATCTATCCGGCAAACCGCACGTTCATGGTAGGTATCAACGCCACTTTCTAAAAAGAGGCATTCATTTTTATCAAGAAAAAGAATGTATCACTTCAAAATAACATTAAGTAACATGAAACGATTTAATTATATACTCTATATCGCACTAAGTTGCGTATTCCTCTGGACCTCTTGCGATGCCCAGTTGGATCAGATTAATCCCAATGCCGCTACGGAGGAAACCTTCTGGCAGAATGAAGAAGATTTTGAAAAAGCCTTGGTATCGTGCTACACACCGCTGAAGAACGCCTTGAATGGCGGATATTACGGCACGCGTGGCGTGATGATGCGTATCGCACGTGCCGATGAAGTGGATTTCCGAAACGACATCAGCGAAGTTTATCAAGCATACAACTTCACAAACTCAAACGGTAACTCTCTTTCGCAAGGCATGTTCTATCAATTCTATAACGCCTTGTACCGCACGAACTCCGTCATGCAGAAACTGGACGAAAAGCAAGACCAATTCTCACAGGAGTTCATTGACAAGGTAAGAGGCGAATGCCTCTTCATCCGCGGTTTTTATCTGTTCCAATTGGCAAAGGAATTCAAAGATGTGCCTTTGCGTCTGACCGCCTCTCAATCACCCTCCACCTTCCCGTTAGCCAAATCTACACAACAGGAAGTATGGAATCAAGCGTTGACAGACCTGACCACCGCCGCATCTCTTCTGCCCGTTGAGCCTACCGCAATCGGGAAACCGACCAAGGGTGCCGCTTTTGCCACCATGGGAAAAGTTTATCTCTATATGGAGGATTATGACAAAGCCATCGAAATGCTGGAGCCTCTAACCCGCTCACCTTACTCTTACAAGCTGGTAGACTTTGCCTGGAACTTTGACGATACGCACGAAAACAATGCAGAAAGCATCTTTGAATTGTTAATTGACCCTGTAGGAGGTACAGACGTATGGGGCGATGGCGAGAATATCAACTCCACCCAGACTAATAGCCGCCCGAAGGAATATGCAGCCGCCGAGGCTGGCGGTTGGTTCGAAGCACAACCCACCCAGCAAATGATGGACATCTTCCTGCAAGAGCTTGACAAAGACGGAAACTATGACTATCGTGCCCGCATGAGTGTAGCATGGGATTATCCCGAATGTATGTATTATCTGCGTCCTTTCCGCGAGATATTCGCAGAGGAAAAATGGGATACCTACTGGATATTGAAATATCAGAACTGGAACACACTGACCGCAGAGTCGGACGCAGCCATGTCCAACATCAACGAACGCGCCATCCGCTATGCTGAAGTGCTTCTGCAACTGGCTGAATGCTATCTGTTCAGTCCTACACAGAAAGACTTGAACAAGGCAGTAAGCTACATCAACCAGATACGCCAACGCGCCAACCTGAATGACTATAGCGGCCCGATGACTGAAGAAGGCATTTTCCAAGACCTGGAGCACCAGCGTGCCATCGAGTTCTTTGTAGAAGGCGAACGATTCTACGACCTGCGCCGTTGGGGCTTGCTGGAAGAACGCTTAAAAACTTGCAGCGAATCCCGCTACAATCAGTTCATGACCGGTGTAGTAAACGGAACGAACCGCTATTACTACTACCCCATACCGTCCAAAGAATTGGAAACCAACGAACTGTGTACACCTAGCGAAGGCTGGTAATCCGGTGTAACCATTTAGTAGAAGCCTCATCTATATCCGTTAAAAGACTTTAGATGAGGCTTTTATTATAAATGATAATTTATCATTTTCCTCCCCCCCTACTAACATCAGCAGCCCCGTTTTGTCTACTATTTTCTAAAGCGAAAAGTTTCTCTAACGGAAAACACGGGAAAGTCGTATAGCCTCGCTTTTGTTGAATCAGTAACATATTGGAAATGAGTTATATATAGAATAATTCATGCATTATAGCTTTTGATATTTCGGATTTACTTAAAATTCTTTCCAGTCCTGCTTAACTAAAACTGCAGTCCTACTTAGCAAGGACTCGAATCCTACTTAGCAAGGACTGCAGTCCTGGTGCTATAGGACTGGGCAGGACTATAAGGGAAAAGAAAAATGTAAACTTACCTGATTTATCCGAGGAGCGGTTTTCAGTCAAAAATTACGTCTATTGCCAACAAAGCCTTACCACTTCACAGGATTGCTCAGAATATTCCCATCCACAGTGTCCCCCTGCGTAAACGTGCCGCTTTTGTATTGGATGCAAAGCATGAAAAGCGGAGATGTCCCATTGTTACGTATGAAACGTTCTCCCGCAGGAGCAATCCGTACTACGCTTCCTTCCGACATAGGGAAAATTCTTGTGGAGTTCAGCGATAGAGCCATTCCGGTGCGGTCGCCCGCCACCATGAAGAAGATGGCGAAGAACACCACGGACACGCACATGTACAGCCGGAAGGGGTGGACGTAGGAGTTGATTTTGCCCGCGTTGAACTCGTTGGTCAGGAAGCCCGGCCGGGTGAACATCAGCCGGAGGGTCATTCATATCTTGCCGTCAAACTGGTACATGTTCTCAACGTATTGGCGGATGTATTTCCCAAAAGACAGCTCCGTGTCCAAGGCATATTGGCTACGGCGGTAGCAATACATGCCTTCCAAGCGGGTGCCGCAATTCTTGCAATAGATGTATCGGGGAGTGGTTTTATGACGGATGCGGCGCAGGCGGGCCAATTCGATGCGGCGCCGAATGCGCCGTTTACGTTCGTTCAGCCGCTTGCGGAAGCGGCTGAAGAATGAAGGTGTTCGGTGTCTGTCATACTTGTATATGCGTTAAGTTGCCGCAAAAGTATAAAAATATCTCTTAGTTGTTTGCATTTTTTCAGAGAAAAAGCGAACTTTGTCCCGCCTTATTTTGAGGAAATAGATTGTAACACCTTTAAATAAAGATTGAAATATGACAAAAAGTGCATTGCAAATCGCGCGGGCTGCCTATCAGCCCAAACTCCCCCAAGCGCTAAAAAGCCACGTAAAGGCCGTTGAAGGCGCAGCTACCCAGTCGGTAGCCGATCAGGAGGAAATCAAACAATTGTTCCCCAACACGTACGGAATGCCGGTTATCAAGTTCGAGGCTACAGACGAACCGATGGAATTCCCCACGATGAATGTAGGCGTTATCCTCTCCGGAGGCCAGGCTCCCGGCGGACACAACGTTATCTCGGGCCTCTTTGACGGCATCAAGAAGCTGAATCCCGCCAATCGCCTGTATGGCTTCATCCTGGGTCCCGGTGGATTGGTAGACCATAAGTACATGGAACTGACAGCCGACATCATCGACGAATACCGTAACACAGGTGGTTTCGACATCATCGGCTCAGGACGTACTAAGCTGGAGAAGGTGGAGCAGTTTGAGAAAGGTTACGAAATCCTGAAGGAACTGGGCATAAAGGCACTGGTAATCATCGGCGGAGACGACTCCAACACGAACGCTTGTGTACTGGCTGAATACTATGCCGCCAAGCAGTATGGCGTACAGGTCATCGGTTGTCCCAAGACCATCGACGGTGACTTGAAGAATGAGATGATTGAGACTTCTTTTGGTTTCGACACGGCTTGTAAGACTTACTCGGAGGTTATCGGCAACATCCAACGCGACTGCAACTCGGCCCGCAAGTATTGGCACTTCATCAAACTGATGGGCCGTTCGGCTTCGCACATCGCCTTGGAGTGCGCACTGCAGGTTCAGCCCAACATCTGCCTGATTTCGGAAGAGATTGAGGCCAAGAACATGTCATTGGATGACGTGGTGACTTACATCGCTCAGATTGTTGCCGACCGCGCCGCACAGGGCAACAACTTCGGTACGGTGCTCATCCCCGAAGGTTTGATTGAATTTATTCCTGCCATGAAGCGTCTGATTGCCGAACTGAACGACTTCCTTGCCGCCAATGCCGTAGAGTTCTCGCAAGTAAAACGCTCGGCTCAACGCGACTACATCATCCGCAAGCTCTCTCCGGAGAACTCTGCCGTATATGCCAGCCTGCCCGAAGGCGTTGCCCGCCAACTGACATTAGACCGCGACCCGCACGGCAACGTACAGGTATCACTCATCGAAACCGAAAAATTACTCTCTGAAATGGTAGCCACGAAGCTGGCTCAGTGGAAAGAGGAAGGCAAATACACGGGCAAGTTCTCCGCCCAGCACCACTTCTTCGGCTACGAAGGCCGTTGCGCCGCTCCTTCAAACTTCGATGCCGACTATTGTTATTCATTAGGTTATACGGCCGCCGCTCTGATAGGCAATGGCAAGACGGGCTACATGTCGTCCGTTCGCAATACGACCGCTCCTGCCGACCAATGGATTGCAGGCGGCGTGCCCATCACAATGATGATGAACATGGAACGTCGCCACGGCGAGATGAAGCCGGTTATCCAGAAGGCTTTGGTGAAACTGGATGGCGCGCCGTTCAAGACATTTGCCGCTCAGCGTGACCAATGGGCGAAGGAAACGGACTACGTTTATCCCGGTCCTATCCAATACTTTGGCCCGACGGAAGTTTGCGACCAGCCTACCAAAACGCTGCAATTAGAGCAAGGCAAATAACAGGCTAATCAGACCTTTAAAAAAGACAGTTGTCCTTTCAGAAAAAGACAACTGTCTTTTTGTATAAAAACAGTTGTCTTTTTTCAGGCACCTACTTAAGGGGCGGAAAAGTCTCCCTCGATGAGGTTCAGCATCTTCATCGTCGCCTTGATGGCCGCCTCCGTCTGGTCGGCGTCCAGTCCGCGGGTGCGGAAGACGCGGCCCCGGAAGCTCCAGGTGATGACCGTCTGCACAAAGGCGTCCGTCCGTCCACCGGGCGGAATGGTGACGGCGTAGTTGGTCAACATGGGGAAGTCGCGGCCCAACGTCACCTTGTAGACCTTGCGCAGGGCACGGACAAAGGCATCGTATTGACCGTCGCCGCTGGAGTTCTCCTCGTATTCCTTGCCGTTGATTTCCATCTTGAGCGTGGCCATGGGCTTCAGGCCGTAAGCCAGGTTGACGAGGTAGCTCTTCAGTTTGACGCGCTCACTGCGGACGTCGTGTTTGAGGACGTCGGAGACGATGTAGGGCAGGTCTTCCTGCGTCACCAGTTCCTTCTTGTCGCCCAACTCGATGATGCGTTCGGTCACCTTGCGCATGGATTCTTCGTCCAGTTCCAGGCCCAAGTCTTCGAGGTTCTTGCGGATGTTGGCCTTGCCCGAGTTCTTGCCCAGGGCATACTCGCGCTTGCGGCCGAAGCGTTCGGGCAGGAGGTCGTTGCAATAGAGGTTGCTCTTGTTGTCGCCGTCGGCATGGACGCCCGCCACCTGGGTGAAGACGTTCTCGCCTACGATGGGCTTGTTGGGCGGAATGACCACGCCGCTGTACGACTCCACCACGCGGCTCACGTCGTTCAGGCGGCTCTCGTCGATGCGTGTCACCGCTTCGAAGTGATCTTTCAAGATGGCTTGCACGGAGGCGAGCGGGGCATTGCCGGCGCGTTCACCCAGGCCGTTGATGGTGGTGTGCAGTCCCCGGCATCCACTCAGCACGGCGGCCAGGACATTGGAGACGGCCAGGTCGTAGTCGTTGTGCGCGTGGAAGTCGAAGTGCTTGCCGGGGTACCGCTTCAGCATCTTGCGCATGTACTCGATGACTTGCAGAGGATTGAGGATGCCCAGCGTATCGGGCAGCATGAAGCGGCGGATGGGCGTGGCACACAAGGCGTCCATGAGTTGGAAGACATACTCCGGCGAATCCTTCATGCCGTTGCTCCAGTCCTCCAGGTACACGTTGACTTCCAAGTCCTGCGCCTGGGCATATTCCACCACGCGGAGGATGTCGGCAATGTGCTCCTCCGGCGTTTTCTTGAGTTGGCAGGTGCAATGCTTCAGCGAGCCTTTGCACAGCAGGTTGAGGACACGGCAGCCGGCAGAACGTATCCAGTCGACGGATTGGTGTCCGTCCACGAAGCCCAAGACCTCAACGCGGGGCAACATATCGCGCCTTGCCGCCCAGTCGCATATCATCCGCACGGCCTGCGACTCGCCTTCGGACACGCGGGCCGATGCCACCTCCACACGGTCTACCTTCAGTTCCTCCAGCAGGAGGCGGGCAATCATCAGCTTCTCGTGAGGCATGAAGGACACGCCGCTGGTCTGCTCGCCGTCGCGCAGGGTGGTGTCCATGATTTCTATGATGGGATGTGTCATAAACCTTCTTCTATATCTTCTTCAGAGAACGCAGACGACACAGAATGCGCAGATGAACGCAGATTTAATTTTTTCGTGTTCACTATACGCTTTACCTGAGGACGCCTACCAAAATTTAATAAGAGACCTAACTGCAGACCGGTTGCCCGTAGATAATTCAGCAACTGGTACTCATTGCCTACATTCAGTTCATCTATAGCTTTTAACTCTAATATAATGCAATCATCTACCAACATGTCAGCTATATAGTCACCCACAATACGGTCTTTATAATAAACCTGCATTTTCTGTTGGGCAACACATTTAAAACCTCGGTCAAGCAATTCATAATAAAGCGCATTTTGATATACACGTTCTAAGAAACCTGCTCCAAGAATATGATATACCTCATAAAACGCTGAAATAATCTTATCTGTTTTCTCTTTAAATAAATAGTCTGCGTTCATCTGCGCATTCTGCGTATTCTGCGTTCTCATGATAGTTCATGTAGTTCGTACTCAGTTATCTTATCCTTGCTCTCCACCAGGAAGTCGATGTCGTCCAGCCCGTTCATCAGGCAATGCTTCTTGTAGGCGTTGATGTCGAAGCGTTCGCTGCGGCCGGTAGAAAGGTTGGTGACGGTCTGATTAGGCAGGTCCACACGCACCTCGGCCTTGGGATTGGCGGCGATGGTGTCGAAGAGTTCTTGCAAGAAAGGCTCGCCCACCACGACGGGCAAGACGAAGTTGTTCAGCTCGTTCTGCTTGTGGATGTCGGCGAAGAAGCTGCTTATGACCACACGGAAGCCATAGCCCGCCAAGGCCCAGGCGGCATGTTCGCGGCTGCTGCCCGAACCGAAGTTCTTGCCCGCCACGAGGATGCAGCCGCTGTACGTGGGATTGTTCAGCACGAAGTCCGTGTTCAGCGTGCCGTCGGGATGGTAACGCCAGTCGCGGAAGAGGTTGTCGCCAAAGAAACGTTCGTCCCTCGTCGTGGCTTTCAGGAAGCGGGCGGGGATGATTTGGTCGGTATCTACGTTCTCCAAAGGCAGGGGGACGCAGGTGGAGGTTATGATGTCGAATTTCTGTTTCATAGTTTTATGCTGTTGGTTGGCACACAGATGACACAGATTAGATAGATGACCACAGATATATAAAAAAAAATCTGTGTAAATCTGTACCATCTGTGTCATCCGTGTGCCATGAATTTATAATAATGTTCTCGGGTCAGTAATCACCCCCGTCACGGCGGCAGCGGCAGCCGTCAGCGGACTGGCCAGGAGCGTGCGCGAGCCGGGGCCTTGACGGCCTTCGAAGTTGCGGTTGCTGGTGGACACGGCATACTTGCCCGCAGGCACCTTGTCGTCGTTCATGGCCAGGCAGGCCGAGCAGCCGGGCTGACGTATCTCGAAGCCTGCCTCCTCCAGCACCTTATCCAGACCCTCGGCCTTAATCTCGTCCAGCACCATCCACGAGCCGGGGACGAGCCAGGCGACGACGTTCTCGGCCTTACGGCGTCCCTTGACGATGGAGGCAAAGGCGCGGAAGTCCTCGATACGGCCGTTGGTGCAGGCGCCCAGGAACACGTAGTCTATCTTCTTGCCCAGCAAGGGTTCGCCCGGACGGAAGCCCATGTAGTCCATCGACTTCAGGAAGGAGGCCTGCGCCGCCTCGCCCATGCCGTCCAACGTAGGAATAGACTGCGTGATGCCCGTGCCCATGCCGGGGTTGGTGCCGTAAGTAATCATCGGCTCGATATCCTTCGCATCGAAGCGCACTTCCTTGTCGAAGACGGCATCGTCGTCGCTCTTCAACGTGCGCCAGTAAGCCAATGCCTTGTCCCACGCCTCGCCTTTCGGGGCATAATCCCTACCTTTAATATATTCAAAGGTCGTCTCGTCGGGTGCCACCATGCCACCGCGCGCGCCCATCTCAATAGAGAGGTTGCACAGCGTCAGCCGGCCTTCCATCGTGAGGCTGCGCACGGCCTCGCCCGCATACTCCACGAAGTAGCCTGTGGCGCCGCTGGTGGTCATCTTCATCATCATGTAGAGGGCGAGGTCTTTAGCCGTGACGCCCTTGCCCAGACGGCCGTCCACGGTGATGCGCATTGTCTTGGGGCGCGCCTGGAGGATGCACTGCGAGGCGAGCACCATCTCCACCTCACTGGTGCCGATGCCAAAGGCCACCGCGCCCATAGCTCCGTGCGTGGACGTGTGGGAGTCGCCGCAGACGATGGTCATGCCCGGCAGGGTCAGTCCCCGTTCGGGACCTACCACGTGGATGATGCCGTTCTTGGGGTTCATCATGCCGAAGTGCGTCAGGCCGAAGTCCTTGGCATTCTTGGCCAAGGTGTCCACCTGGGTGCGCGACACGGGGTCTTCTATCGGCTTGTCCTGATCGTGCGTCGGCGTGTTATGATCGGGCATACAATAGATGTGGTCGGGACGGAAACATTTCAGCCCCCTTTTCCGCATCCCCTCGAAGGCCTGCGGACTGGTCACCTCGTGGCAGTAGAGGCGGTCGATGTAGAGCTGCGTAGGCCCGTCCTCCACCTGCTGCACCACGTGGGTGTCCCAGATTTTGTCGAATAGTGTATTCATCTGTCTCTATATTTTCTAACAATAAATATTCATTACATTCTTTCCCATCGTTGAAATCTCCCTTGAAGGTGGCTGACACTTCTGATAAGTGTCACGGACACTTGTGCTAAGTGTCACGGACACCTGTGCTAAGTGTCGGCGACACTTGTGCTAAGTGTCAACGCCCGGTCTTTACCCCCGCTACAATACCTTCTGACGGGGGTATTGTGGAGGAAGCGGGCGAGGAACGGCATTTCCCAAGGAAAGCATCATTCTTTACAAATCAATCCAGTTTGAACTTGTTGATGCAGTCGATGTACGCCTCTACCGACGCGGCGATGATGTCCGTATTGGCGCCGAAGCCGTAGTAGATGTGGTTGTCGTACTCCACCTGCATGTGTACCTTGCCCATGTCGTCGCTGCCCTTGCTGATGGCTTGGATGGTGAATTCCTTCAGTGTCATCTGCCGGTTGATTATCTTCTTCAGCGCCTTGATGGCGGCGTCCACGGGGCCGTTGCCCGAGGCGCAGGCTTCGAACTTCTCGCCGCTGATGTCCAGACCGAGGCTGGCCACGGAATGTACACCTACACCGCTGGTCACTTGCAGGTAGTCCAGCTTGATGCGGTGGTTCTGGGTGCGGTCGGCGCCGGCCAATACGAGGATGTCGTCGTCGTTGATGTCTTTCTTCTTGTCGGCCAGTTTCAGGAAGCCTTCATATACCTTGTCCAGCTTCTCCTGGTCGAGGTTGACGCCGAGGATGTGCAGGCGGTTTTTCAGGGCGGCACGTCCGGAGCGGGCGGTGAGGACGATGCTGTTGTCGTCGATGCCCACGTCGTGCGGGTCGATTATCTCGTAGGTCTGCACGTTCTTCAGCACGCCGTCCTGGTGGATGCCGCTGCTGTGGGCGAAGGCGTTACGCCCCACGATGGCCTTGTTGGGCTGCACGGGCATGTTCATCAGGCTGGACACCATGCGGCTGGTGGGGTAAATCTTCTGCGTGTTGATGTTGGTCTCGATGTCGATGTCCTTGTGGCACTTGATAATCATGGCTACTTCCTCCAGCGACGTGTTGCCTGCCCGCTCGCCGATGCCGTTGATGGTGACTTCCACCTGCCGCGCACCGTTCAGCACGCCCGCCATGGTGTTGGCCGTGGCCATGCCCAGGTCGTTGTGACAGTGCGTGGAGATGATGGCGTTGTGGATGCCGTCCACGTGCTCCATCAGGTACTTAATCTTCTCGCCATACTCGGAGGGGAGGCAGTAGCCCGTCGTGTCGGGGATGTTCACCACCGTGGCACCCGCCTTGATGACCGCCTCAATGACGCGCGCCAGGTACTCGTTGTCCGTGCGTCCGGCGTCTTCGGCGTAGAACTCCACGTCGTCCACATATCTCTTTGCATACTTCACGGCAGCCACCGCACGCTCGATAATCTCCTCACGGTTACTGTTGAACTTATACTTGATATGCTCGTCGCTGGTACCGATACCCGTGTGGATGCGCTTGTGCTTGGCGTACTTCAAGGCTTCCGCCGCCACGTCGATGTCCTTCTGTACGGCGCGCGTCAAGGCACATATCGTGGGCCACGTCACCGCCTTGGATATCTCAATCACCGAGTTGAAGTCGCCCGGGCTGGAGATGGGGAACCCCGCCTCGATGACGTCCACGCCCAGCAACTCCAACTGCTTGGCCACTTGAATCTTCTCTACCGTATTCAGCTGACACCCGGGCACCTGTTCACCGTCCCGGAGTGTCGTGTCAAAGATGAATAATCTGTCGCTCATTTCTCTTATCAGTATTATAGTTTGTATCCAACAAAAAAGCCTTTCGCACCGGGAAGTGAGAAAGGCTTCATATATATCCGTCATTCATTTACTACATATAATCACGCACGATGCTCACTTCCACCCAGCCTTGCCAGTCGGATAATAATACCACCCAGTAGAATATATGTAGAGTTCTGAATCATCTTTTTAATCTTCTTTTCTGTTAAAACGCCGCAAAGATATAGATTAATTTCCAAGAAACAAACTAAATCGTTACTTTTTTCGGCGGAAAAGCGACATTTTATAAGGGGAGAAGAGCATCAAAAGCATATATGTAATATGCTACAGCCGGAGCGGCATAAGTATATAAATATATAAACAAAAAGAGTCCCTTCCCCGGTGACTCCGGTGAAGGGACTCTCTGTAAAGACGGCGGCTACCTACTCTCCCACTGTTGCGCAGTACCATCGGCGCGGCCG